>JAGCWW010000016.1 GCA_017961685.1 Acholeplasmatales bacterium
ACAAACAAAAACAAAATTAGGTAATGCTGAAGTTAAAGAAATAGTTTCTAAAATCTTTGGTGAAGGTTTAGAAAGATATTTAAATGAACATCCAGCTGAAGCTAAACAAATTATAGATAAAGCTTTAATGGCAAGTAGAGCAAGATTAGCTGCACAAAAGGCTAGAGAAACAGTTAGAAAGAGTCCACTTGATTCTATTAAGCTTGCTTCTAAATTAGCTGATTGTAGATGTAAAGATCCAGCATTATCAGAAATTTATATAGTCGAGGGTGATTCTGCCGGTGGTTCTGCTAAAAATGGTAGAGAACCTGAATATCAAGCCATTCTTCCTTTAAGAGGTAAAATCTTAAATGTCGAAAAAACAAGTGAAATTAGAGCCTTACAAAATAATGAAATCATGTCAATGATTCAAGCATTTGGTACAGGTATTAAAGATGAATTCGATGTAACAAAAGCAAGATATCATAAAGTAGTAATCATGACCGATGCCGATGTCGATGGTGCACATATTAGAATACTTCTATTAACATTCTTCTACCGTTATATGAGAGGTTTAATTGAAGAAGGTTATGTATATAGTGCATGTCCACCACTATATAAGATTAGTGCTGGTAATGGTAAGTATGTTGATTATGCTTATACAGATGATGAATTAGAGAAATTAAAGAAAGATGATAGATTTAAAAATGCAAGATATGAAGTACAAAGATATAAAGGTCTAGGTGAAATGGATGCTTCTCAACTTTGGGAAACTACAATGGATCCTGAAAAACGTACTTTACTTAGAATTACAGTAGATGATGCAATTGAAGCAGACCACTTATTCACTACATTAATGGGTGATGAAGTAGATCCAAGAAGAAAGTTTATCGAGGAAAATGCTCAATATGCTGAAATTGATGCATAGGAGGTGTAGCAAATGGATGAGAATGATTTAATGGATGTTGAATTTAATCATGGAAAGATTAAAGATATAGGCTTAAAGCATGAACTTGAAGGATCTTTCTTAAGTTATGCGATGAGTGTTATTGTTAGCCGTGCTATACCAGATGTAAGAGATGGTTTAAAACCAGTTCAAAGAAGAATTTTATGGGGTATGAGTGAACTTAACTTAACTCCAGGCGTTGCACATAAGAAAAGTGCACGTATCGTCGGTGATGTAATGGGAAAGTATCACCCTCATGGTGATTCTTCTATCTATGAAGCTATGGTACACATGGCTCAAGATTTTAGTTATAGATATCCTTTAGTTGATGGTCACGGAAACTTTGGGTCAGTTGACGGTGATGGAGCTGCGGCTATGCGTTATACTGAAGCACGTATGAGTAAAATGGCTATGGAAATGCTTAGAGATATCAATAAAGAAACTGTTCCTTTTGTTGATAACTATGATGCAAGTGAATCAGAACCAGAAATCCTACCTGCAAGAGTACCAAATTTACTAATTAATGGTACTACTGGTATTGCCGTAGGTATGGCAACAAATATTCCACCACATAACTTAGGTGAAGTTATTGATGGTACACTTGCTTTAATTGATAATCCTGAATTAGATTCCCTAGATTTAATGAACTACATTAAAGGTCCTGACTTCCCTACAGGTGGTATTATTTTAGGGGCAAGTGGACTTACTAGTGCTTATACTACAGGTAATGGTTCTATTACAATTAGAAGTAAAGCTGAAATAGTTGAAAATAACGGTAAGGAATCAATTGTTGTAACTGAAATACCTTTTGGTGTAAGAAAAAGTGCACTAATTGAAAAGATAGCTCAACTTGTTAAAGATAAGGTTATTGATGGTATTACTGATTTACGTGATGAATCAAATAGACAAGGATTAAAATTAGTAATTGAAATAAGACGTGATGCTAATTCATTTGTTATTTTAAACACTTTATATAAAGAAACTCCACTTCAACAATCTTATGGTATTAACATGACAGCAATTGTTAACCAAAGACCAGAAAAGCTTGGATTAAAGCGAATTTTAGAATGTTACATTGAACATCAAATCAATGTAATTACTAATAGAGTTAAGTTTGATTTAAAGAAAGCTATTGATAGATTAGAAATCGTTAATGGTTATGTTATAGCACTAGATAATATTGATGAAATAATTAATATTATTAGAAATACTACTGATGGATCAGAAAAAGATAAATTAATGTCTAGATTTGGTTTATCTGATAGACAAGCTCAAGCAATTTTAGATATGAGATTAAAGAGCTTAAGTGGTTTATCTAGAGAAAAGACTTTAGAAGAAAAAGCTCAACTTGAAGAAGCTATTAAAGACTATAATGATATTTTAGCTAATCCAGATAGAATTAAACAAATCATTAAAGATGAATTAACTGAAATTAAGAATAAATATAATGATGAAAGACATTCTACTATCGATTTAACTAGTGATATCGATATTGATAATGAAGATTTAATTCCTCGTACAGATGTAATGCTTATCATAACTAAGGGTGGTTATGTAAAGCGTACAAACCTAGATGAATTTAAGACTCAACGCCGTGGAGGTACTGGTCATGGTGGAATGAAGACTCATGAAGATGATATGATTGTTGATTCAATGGTTGTATCAAGTCATGATTATCTATTATTCTTCACTACTTGGGGTAGAGTATATAAACAAAAAGCATATCGTATCCCAGAAGGATCTAGAACAAGTAAAGGTATACCAGTAATAAATATCGTACCTCTAGAAAAAGGAGTGGACGGTAAAGCTAATGAAGAACTTAGAGCAATTACTGTTGTAAATGAATTTGATAGAGATGATGAATACTTATTATTCGTAACTAAACGTGGTATTGTTAAACGTACTAAGGTTAGTGATTATCAAAATATTAGATCAAGTGGTATCATAGCAATTGGTATGAAGGAAAATGATGAATTATTAGATGTTGTTAAGACAGATGGTAAGCGTCAAATTGTCCTTGGTGCATCTAATGGTAAGGCTATAAGATTTGATGAAAATGATATATCAGTTGTAGGACGTACTGCTTCTGGTGTTAAGGGTATGAGTATTGAAGATGATGAACAATTAGTTGGTGTATCAGTAATTAATGATGAAAACCAAGAAATCTTAATTGTAACTGAAAATGGTTATGGTAAACGTACTGTAGCAAGTGAATACAGATTACAATCTCGTGCTGGTAAGGGTGTTAAGACATTAAATGTTACTGATAAGAATGGTAAGTTAGTAAGCTTACATACTATAACTAATGATGAAGACTTACTAATCACTACTTCTAAGGGTAATGTAATTAGAATTTCAAGTAAGAATATCCCAACAACAGGAAGAGCAACTCAAGGTGTTATTCTAATTGATATGAGAAACAATAAGAATAGTAACCAAAAGATTTCAGCAGTATCAATTATCCCTCATTCTGAAGATGAAGATGAATTAGAAGAAAGTGCTGAATAATCGCTAAATAAAAGGATTTTGGGCTTATTAATTTAAGCCCTTATTCTTTTTTATTTAAAATAAAATATTTTAATTATTGTATTATTTTTAAAAAGATTTATAATAGATATGTAAAGCAATGATAAGGACTAAGTAATATTTATTTTATTTATAGAGAGCTAACGGTTGGTGTAAGTTAGTAATAGAAAAATATGAAATCTACCCTTTAGTGATATTAATAATATCCGTATCCCGCGTTAAGGGTTTAAGAAGTAAAAAAGGTGGCACCACGTTAATACACGTCCTTTCAAAAGAAAGGCGTTTTTATTTTATATAGGAGGAAATAATATGTTAGACATTAAATTTGTAAGAGAAAATCCCGAAATCGTAAAGGAAAACATCAAAAAGAAATTTCAAGATGAAAAACTTCCACTTGTTGATGAAGTAATTGATCTTGATAAGAAAATTAGAGCTTTTAAAGGTGAAGCTGAATCACTTAGAGCAAGTCGTAATGATTTATCTAAACAAATTGGAGCTTTAATGAGAGAAAAGAAAATTGATGAAGCTAATGAAATTAAAGCAACAGTTAATAAAAATAATGAAAGAATAGCTGAAATCGAAAAGGAACAAGTTGTTTTAGAGGAAGAATTATTAAAGAAAATGATGGTTATTCCAAATATCATCGATGCTTCTGTTCCAATTGGTAAAGATGATTCAGAAAACGTAGAAAATCAAAAATTTGGTGAACCAGTAGTTCCAAGCTATGAAATTCCATACCATGCAGATATTATGGCTAAGTTTGATGGTCTTGATAAAGATGCATCAGGTAGAGTTTCAGGTAACGGCTTCTACTATTTATGTGGTCCAATCGCTAGACTTCATTCAGCAATGTTAAGCTATGCTAGAGATTTTATGATTTCTAAAGGTTTCATTTATTGTATTCCACCATTTATGATAAAAAGCGATGTAGTAAATGGAGTTATGTCATTTGCTGAAATGGAAAATATGATGTATAAAATTGAAGGTGAAGATTTATACTTAATCGGTACTTCTGAACACTCAATGATTGGTAGATTTAAAGGACAAATCATTAAAGAAAATCAATTACCATTAACTCTAACAAGTTATTCTCCATGTTTCCGTAAGGAAGTTGGAGCTCATGGAATTGAAGAACGTGGAGTATATAGAGTACATCAATTTGAAAAGCAAGAAATGATTGTTATTTGTAAGCCTGAAGATTCAATGGAATGGTATAATAAAATGTGGAGTTACACAGTAGAATTCTTTAGAAATTTAGACGTTCCAGTAAGAACTTTAGAGTGCTGTAGTGGAGATTTAGCTGACTTAAAAGTTAAGTCATGTGATGTTGAAGCTTGGTCTCCTCGTCAAAAGAAATATTTCGAAGTTGGATCATGTTCTACACTTGGTGATGCACAAGCTAGAAGACTTGGAATTAGAACTAAAAATGAAAATGGAACATACTTAGTTCATACATTAAATAACACAGTTTTAGCTACTCCAAGAGGACTAATTGCAGTGCTTGAAAACAACTACAATGAAGATGGTTCAATCAACGTTCCAAAAGCTCTACAACCATATATGGGTGGTATGACTATTATTATATAAAAAAAGGCTTAATAAAGCCTTTATATAAGATTGTGATTATTCACAATCTTTTTTATTTTTATAATAATTTATAAGGTATTTCACATATCTTAATTGGATAGAATCTTTTTCAATTTTACTCATATCCAAAAATGTTTTTTCATCAATTATCTTCATAAAAGTACTTTCTAAATATGATCCTTCTTTTTCCGTTTTTAGATAATCAAATTGGCGTTTGTTATAGTGTAATAGAATGTCATTAATTGTTTTATTTAGTTCTTCTTCGCTATCTAGTTTTACTGTTATTATGCCAAAGAAATCTGGTTTTCCTGATTTAGAAAATAATCTTGCAACTCCAAGTAGTTCAAAAAGGGAATCTTCTTTTATTAGATAATCATTATTATTATGGAATAGATATGAATCAATATAACTTTCTTCATTTAGTTCTCTTAGCATGGCATATTTTAATAAATCTTTAAAACTATTATTTTTATTCATTTTATAATCGTTATAATCCATAGAACCCGATCCTGATGGAACAAATTTTGATTGATTTACATCAGTAAAACTACATTGTCTATTAACTAAATAATATTTTTTATTATTTGCTTCTAATTGTAAAATGATATTTATACCTATTAGGTTAGTTAATGGACTTTTTTCAATATCTCTAAACCCATTAGTTACTTGATCTAAGGCTATTTTTCTTCCATCAATTAGAAATGTTGGATCACTATTTAATGTGATATTTCTATAAATCATTTCATCATTTGTGACATAATCACTATATAATACTTTTTTAATATGTATTTTTTTCCCATTATAGAAGTTTAAATCACTATTAATTCCACATAATTTAGAATCAAATAAGACTTGTTTGGAATCTATTTTCTCTGATAATATACATCCATACGCTGTTTTTTCATTAAATGTCTTTTGTTTATATATTTTATCTAATATAACTGGCATATTATTAGCATATTTTCTTAAATTTTCATTTTCTATATTAGAAAACATAAAAGAAAATTCATTAATATTATCATCTATAAAGTTACTACATATAAAGTCTTTATAAATTCGATTAATTTTAGAGGATTTTTCAATATTAAATGCTATATTCTTTTTAATATCATCTGATATTTTTATATCCTTTGTCCCATAAAAAGTATTATTAAATACTTTCCTATCTTTAATTAAACTTATAATTTTATTTATGATTGGAAGAATAGCTGTTAAGAATGTTAAAACAGTAATAATTGATATTTTTGTTCTATCATAAGATATTGCGGTAGCAATAGCACTAATAATAAATATTAAGACTGCGATAATATCTATTGACTGAATATTATGTTTTATTTTGTTTTTTTGTTTTTCTATCTTTTTTAAGAATTTATGATAATATTTATCACAAATATTAGTTTTATTAATGTCATTAACTACTTTAAAATATTTATCAAATTCTATTTTATTTTCACTAGGTATTTCTTCTTTATCTATTCTTATATAAATAAATAGACCATTCTTATTATTTTTAATTATTCTATCTCTAGTAACACTAATACCTTTAATATTTTCAATAGTAAAAAGAATTTTTGTGCGTATATTAATGGTGTTACTATCAAGAGTAATACTTAAATTCTGATTCTTATTTATTTCTTCTTTTATTTCTAAATCAAACTCTATGGGATTATAAATTCCTAATAAACAATCATATTTATTAACTAAGTATATAAATGTATTATCATTATTATGCATAACGTATTCCTCCATACATTTTAATTATAAAATAATTAATATATATTTTCAATTATATTTATTAAGATAAAAAAGAAAACGGCTTAAATTAGCCGTTTTTTATTTTTATAAAATTCGAGATTATTCTTCAGGAGACCAACTTTTTTGAAGTGGTCTGATATCTAATTTACCACTTACTTCTACTGCTACTTGATACTTATCTTCATATACAATTTTACCTGGTAATGTATTAGTATAAACTAGGTAAAATGGATGGTTGTATCTTTCAAGTAACCACATAGCTGGAAGTATCATATTAAGCATTTCTTCAGAGTTTTCTGTCTTGAAAAAACATATAACTTTTTCTTGACTTGTGCATTGTGGGGGCCATGGTAAATTAGTTGCGAACCAATCATCAATCTCTTTGAATAAGCCGCTATCTTCTTCATCCATGATATCGTTTTGAACTAAGTCCCAGCACATGCTAAAAATACCTCTAGCATACATTGTATTTTGAGCTAGTTCTTGTCCTTGAATTCTAACGTATTTAAATCTAGAAATGATTGTTTTATTCATAGCATCACCTCCATTAGACGAGGATTTTTATTGTAAGTTTTTAACAATTTCGTTTTTGATATCTTCAAAGTTTTGAGGATCAAATTTATCACTATGATCTACCCATTTAACATCAACTGTATCATTAAAGAATCTTGGTATTACATGAATGTGTAGATGGAACACTGTTTGACCTGCAGCTTCACCACAGTTATTTAAAATATTAATACCATCACAATTAAAAGTTTTCTTTAAAGCTTTAGCTATTTTTTTCGCAATTTTCATCGCATAACCAAATGTTTCATCATCTATTTCTAAGACATTCGCATAGTGAGCTTTAGGTATAACTAATGTATGACCTACTCCTGCTTGCGATAAATCTAGGATACATTTTACTCTTTCATCTTCATAAACTGTTGTTGAAGGAATACTACCTTCAATTATCTTACAAAATACGCACATATATATTCACCTCAACTTAATTATAACATAAAATTTATCTATAAAAATACTTCTTCTTATTATTGAACAATTATTTAAAACTTTGTTTAAATAATAGTTTGTTGTAAATAGTTATAAAAAATGGTAAAATTAATACATAGTAATATGCTATTACTACTTCTTTTTAAATTAAAGAAAAATATAAAATAAGGCTTAAATAAGACATTTTTTATAGGAGGACATATGGTTAATAAAGTATTTAGAGATCCACTTTATGGATATGTTAGAGTTAATGATGAAATCATTGATGATTTAATTAATTCCATTGAATTTCAAAGATTAAGAAGAATAAAACAGTTATGTGGAGTGTCCATGGTTTTTCATATGGCCGACCATACAAGGTTCTCTCATTCTCTAGGTGCTTATGAACTTGCTAGAGAGGTTTTAGAAAAAGTTATTGATGTAAACAATGCCTTATCTGATTATGAAAAAATCGTCTTCTTATGTAGTGCTTTATTACATGATATTGGACATGGTCCATATTCTCATAGCTTTGAAAAGATATTTGGCATTAGTCATGAGACTATGACAACAAATATTATTTTAGGCGATACTGAAGTAAATTTAATATTAAAGAAATATGATCCAAAATTACCTGAAGATATTTCTTCTGTTATAGATCATAAACATAAATTTCCACTAATTGAACAATTAGTATCTTCTCAACTTGATGTTGATAGAATGGATTATTTAAGAAGGGATGCCTACTTTACAGGTGCTCAATTTGGAGATATTGATATTGAAAAGATTTTAAGAGGAATGTTAGTTAGAAATGGTAAGATTGTATTTAAATACAATTCCGTTCCAAACATTGAAGATTATTTAATGAGTAGATATCATATGTATTATCAAGTTTATTATCATCCAGTATCTAGATGTTTTGAGGTTATGCTTGAAATGATTTATGCAAGATGGTATGAATTAATTAAGTCAGGTTATGAATTTAAAACTGATGTAAGTCTATTAATTAATGTAATAGATGATAAAACTGTAGATTCATTCTTAAAAATAGATGATTTTTATGTAAATGGATGTATTCAACAATTCCAATACGAAAATGATCCAATTTTAAAAGATTTAGCATATAGATTATTCAATAGAAAATTATTTAACCATATTGATAAAAAATATGCATCAGATGAACAAGTTAAAGCAATTGAAGAGCTTAAAAATAATAAAAACTATTATTATAAAGAAGATGTCGTTTCTAAATCAGCTTATGATTATCAAATAGAAGAACAATTAACTATTTTAGTTCCAGGAGATAAAGAAGTAGATTTACTTGAATTCTCACCAATTGTAAAAGCATTTAGTAAGAGTAGTAAATATACATCTAGATTAATCTACTACAGTGAAATTTAAAGAAATTGTTGTAGTTGAAGGTTTGCATGATTTAGAAAGATTAAAGAGTATTTATCCTGATATTGATGTTTTAATAACTAATGGTAGTGAAATTGATAAATTCTTACCTACAATAGTTGAAGCATCAAAAAAAAGAGATATTATATTATTCTTAGATCCAGACTATCCTGGAGAAAGAATAAGAAAGAAAATTCAAAGTGTAATTCCAAATGCTAAACATGCCTTTTTAAAGAAGGATTTAGCTATTAGTAAAAACCATAAAAAAGTAGGCATTGAACATGCTAAAAAAGAAGACATTATTGAGGCTTTAGAAAGTGTCTTATCACCATCTGAAACTACTGGTGAAATAACATATTTAGAGCTATATGATTTAGGATTATTTGGTAATGAAAATAGTGCTAAATTAAGGGATGAAGTATGTTTAAAATTAAACATTGGACATACTAACGGAAAGACATTTTTGAAGAGAATTAATATGTTTAATATAAGCATAGAAACAATAAAAAATGCTTTAGATAAGCGATAATACAATAACAAAGGGATGATTAGAATGAACACAAAAAAGATTATTGATGAGAATCAGTTTCATATCAAAAAGAAGTTTGGACAAAACTTTTTAACTGATAAACAAATCTTAGAAAAAATAGTTTCCGCAGCTGAAATTAATGACTCTATTGGCGTAATAGAAATAGGTCCAGGATTAGGTGTTTTAACTGAGAAATTATTAGAGAAAGCTAAGCATGTTTTAGCATATGAAATTGATAGTGAATTAATCCCAATTTTAGAGAAAAATTTAAGTAATTATTCTAATCTAACTTTAATAAATAAAGACATATTATTAGCTGATGTAAAATCAGATATCAATAGATATTTATGTGACTGTGATAAAGTATATGTTGTTGCTAATCTACCTTATTATATTACTACTCCAATTTTACTTGGTTTACTTCAAAAAGTGCATATTGATAAGTATGTAGTTATGATGCAATTAGAAGTAGCTGATAGATTATGTGGTAAGGTTAGTACAAAAGATTACAATTCCCTATCTATTACAATCCAATATCAAGCAAGTGTAAGAAAATTATTCAAAGTACCTCGTACTGTATTTAAACCTGCACCAAATGTAGATAGTGCTGTAATAGAAATTAAGGCATATGATGAAATAAAACATAAGCCAAGAAACCCAGAATTATTCTTTGATGTTGTTAGAAATTCCTTTGCTCAAAGAAGAAAAACTTTAATCAATAATTTAATGAATAGATTTGGTCCTGAAAAGGAAAAAATAACTAAAATTTTAAATAAGATGGGTATTAAAGAAACAGCAAGAAGTGAAGAATTAACTGTAGATCAATTCGTTGATTTAGCTGATAATATTTTAACTGAATTTATGGATAGTGAATTAGTAGATTTATATGATAAGGATGCTAATCCACTAGGATTAACAATTCATAGAAATGCCTTAGATAAGCCAAATGCCTACATTAAGGTTACTTCATGTTTAATTAAATATAATAACCTATATTATATCCAACAAAGAAGTCCTTATAAGATAACAAGTCCTAATTTATATGAGCTTCCAGGTGGAGGTTTAGATAGTGGTGAAGGTGAAGTAGAAGGCTTAATTAGAGAAGTAAAAGAAGAAACAGAATTAGATATTAAAAATATAAAACTTTTAGGTAGAACTTTAGGTAAATACATTATTAGATGTGTATACTTTGCAGATGCTGTACATAATAATGTAGTTTTACATGAAGCCATAAATTATAAGTGGGTAACAAAAGAAGAATTAAAAGATTTGGATCTATTCACTAAACATCCTGAATTATTAGAGGAATTAGATGATTAAAGAAATTGCTTATGCTAAAATAAATATTTATCTAAAAGTTTTAGGAAAAAGAAATGATGGTTATCATAATTTAGAATCTTTAATGGTTCCAATTGATTTATTTGATGAATTAGAATTTATGGATAGCAGTAAAGATGAAATTATATCTAATATTGATATTAAAGATAACATTATGTTTAAAGCAATCAATTATTTAAAAGAAAAATATAATATTAAAAAATATGTAAAAATTATTTTAAATAAAAACATACCTTTATCAAGTGGGCTAGCTGGAGGATCAGCTGATTTATCCGCAACTTTAAGAGGATTAAATAGATTATGGAATCTTAATTTAAGTATTGATGAACTAGGTAAAATTTCTCTACTATTTGGTTCAGATACATTATTCTGTATGTATAATAAACCAGCTATTATTAAGGGTAGAGGAGAGGTAATAGAATTTGTAGATTACGCACCTAGAAATGTATTACTTTTCAATCCAAAAATAGAAGTAAAAACAAAAGATGTTTTTAGTAATTACAAAGAATCTGATGAAGGTGAAAACGAACTAGAAATGGCTTTATTAAGGCTATATCCAAGTATTAAAGATTTTAAAGAATATTATGAAAAACAAGGTTTAAACTTACACTTAAGTGGTAGTGGATCAACTTATTTTTCATTTGATAAAAAAGAGTTTAAATCAAATAAGAATTACATAGAAATTAAGACTAAAACTATGTAAGAAAAATATTTTCATTTTTTGCATTTATTTTCATAAAAAACATTGAAAACGTTTTCTAAGTATGATATAATAATGGTGTATATGTGCGAAGGGAATGATTGATGATGAAAATAACAGATGTAAGATTAAAGAAAGTAGACGGACACAACAGATTAAAAGCAATTGCTTCTGTTACAATTGATGATTGCTTCGTAATCCATGAGCTAAGAATTATTGATGGTGATAATGGCTTATTTATTGCTATGCCTTCAAGAAAACTTCCTGAAGGAGAATTTAAAGATATAGCTCATCCAATCAATGCTGAAACAAGAGAACAACTTGAAAAAGCAATAATTGATGAATACAATAAACAAGAAAATTAATTATTAGGACTTATATAAGTCCTTTTATTTTTGTGTTATAATTAACTTTGAGGTGATAGGATGAAAATAAGATGTTTAATTGAGAATAAAGAAACACCCTTTTTTATTTATGAACATGGTTTATCTTTATTAATTAACGAAAATATATTATTTGATACAGGTTCTACACCAAATTTTATAAAGAATGCGAAAAAATTAAATATTGATTTATCTAAAATAGATACAGTTATTCTTTCACACGCTCATTTTGATCATACAGGTGGAATTATTGATTTTATTAAAGATTATGATTTTAAAGGTAATATTTACGTTGGGGAACATTTTTTAGATAATAAATATTCTTTTGAAGATGATAATTATGTTTATAAAGGTATTCCATTTAAGCTTGATGAATTAAAGACATTAAAGTATGTTAAAAATGATTTAAAAATAGATAAAAATATAGTTCTACATAATAACTTCACAGAAAATAATATGTTTGAAAGAATTAATAGTAAATTCTTTATTCTAGATAAGAGCTATGTTAAAGATTTATTCTTAGAAGAAACAGTTATGACTGTTGATACAGATAAAGGATTAATACTAGTAGTTGGATGTAGTCATGTGGGTATTTGTAATATAGTTGATGAAGTAATTAGAAGAACTAATAAGAAAATTAGAGGCATAATTGGCGGATTACATTTATCAAAAGAAAGTGTTGAATACGCTAAAAAGATAATTGAAAAATTAAAAAAATATGATTTAGAATTTATTTGTCCAATACACTGTTCAGGTCATGAAAAATTATTTAGACAAGAATTTAAGAACAAGTGTAAAATCTTGGAATCTGGCGATTTATTTGATATTGATGAAGTTAAAAAAGAATATAAAACGCGTAATAATAAAGCGTTAGATGAGGCTTATGGGGAGCAAACTGATAGGAATTATAAGGATGGAGACAGAAATTAGAAATTATAATTATTATTAAAATTATTTTGTAATTTTAAAAAATATGCTATAATACTCTAATACGTGAGTTAATAAAGGAGGGTTTATATGATTGAGAAGATGTTAGAAAAAATAAAGCAAGCTAAATCTATCGTAATTATTGGTCACGTTACTCCAGATGGTGATTGTCTTGGATGTCAATTTGGTTTAAAAGAAATCATCAAAGATACTTTCAATAAGAAGGAAGTATATGCAATTGGAGAAGAGTCACAAACACTTGCTTATATGGGTAAGTTAGATACAGTAAGTGATAAAGTAGTTAAAGAATCATTAGTTATTTTAGTTGACTTAGCTAATATGGAACGTGCTGCGGATAAAAGATACAATACAGGTGTTGATTTAATTAAAATAGATCACCATTTTAATAGTGAAGAGGTTGGTTCACTTTGTTATGTAGATTGTAATGTATCAGCTTGTGCTGAAATAATAGCAAGAATAGCAATTGAAAATGATTTAGTAGTTAGTGCAGATGCTGCAACAAGCTTACTTACAGGTATAATTACTGATTCAGGTGGTTTTAGATATACAGGTGTATCAAATGAAACATTTAAAATTACTGCATTCTTACTTGAAAGAGGTGCTGATATAGTTGAATTAAATAAAAAGATTGCTATGGTATCTTATAATGAGCTTAAAATTAAAGGTTATGTTATTGAAAATATGAAAGTAACTGATACAGGCTTTGCTTATTGTGTAATCACTAAAAAAACAATGGAAGAATACCATGTCATATATGAAGAAGCAAGTAATGCCGTTAATTCACTCGCAAATATTTATGGTTATCCTGTATGGGCATTAATTCTAGAAAAGGGTAGTGAATATCGTATTAGACTTAGATCTAATGGTCCTAGAATTGATTTACTTGCCAATAAATATGGTGGCGGTGGTCATAAACTTGCTAGTGGTTGTAGAATATATAACTTAAAAGAAGTATACCAATTTAGTGCTGATGCTGATGAGGTAGTTAGAGAATATAAGAGAAAAGAGGCATAAGATATGTTTTATTTAGCTGAACAAGTAACGTATATTGATATTGAAGGTATAATCGCTTTAGCCGTTGCGTTTATATTTTCTTTCCTAATTGGATTTGAAAGACAAGCAGTTAGAACTAGATCATCAATGTCTAGTCACGTATTAGTATCTGTAAGTGCATGTGCTGTAGCACTTCTACAAAGATATATTTACGAATTTGACCCATCAACAAACAGCCAAAGAATTATAGCCGCAATACTTACAGGTATGGGATTCTTAGGTGCTGGTGTTATTATTAAAACAGGCGATAAGATTAGAGGTTTAACTACAGCGTCAACTATTTGGTTCTGTATTATAACATCTATTATTTTAGGTATGAACTACTTAATCTTAGGTTCGATAATGGCTTGTTTTGGCGTTTTATTCGTATATCTAAGAGATTTAGTAAGAGGTGTAAATCCATTTACAATGAATAGCTTTAGAGAAAATAGAAAACGTCGTATTGAAAAACATAAATTAGAAATGCAAGAATCATCATATGAAGATTATGATGATGAAGATGGAGAAATACTAAAAGAAGAGGACTGATTCTATGAGCGAAGCCATTTGCGCTATTTGTACACCTTATGGCAGTGGCGCTATATCTATTATTAGATGTAGCGGTGATGATTGTATTAATCTAGTTAATAAATGCTTTAAGGGAAGTAATTTAAATAATGCTTTAGCTAATACTATCCATTATGGTCATATTTTTGATAATGATGAATTAATTGATGAAGTAATGGTAGCTGTTTTTAGAGCGCCTAAATCTTTTACAACAGAAGATAGTATTGAAATAAACTGTCATGGTGGAGTATATGTAACTAATAGAGTTTTAAGAACTTTACTTAAAAATGGTTTTAGATTAGCGGAACCAGGTGAGTTTAGTAAACGCGCATTCCTAAATGGTAGAATAGATTTAGTTCAAGCTGAATCAATTATGGATATGGTTAGCGCTAAAAATAAACTTGCTTTAGGTATTGCGAATAATGGTTTAAATAAAAACACTTCTTTAATGATCAAAAATCTTAAACAAGAAGTTTTAGATATATTAGTAGATATTGAAGTTAATATTGATTACCCTGAATATACTGATATACCTGAAATAGAATATAAGTCACTTGATGAAAGAATTGATAAAGTCATTTTAAAGATGAAAAAGATTTTAGAAAAGTCATCTGGTGGTAAGATGATTAGAGAAGGAATTAAGACTGTTATTGTAGGTAAACCTAATGTAGGTAAGTCTAGTTTATTAAATGCCTTATTAGACGAAGAAAAGGCTATAGTAAGCGATATTGAGGGAACTACACGTGACTATATTGAAGGATTTTTAAATATAGGTGGTATTACTTTAAACTTAATTGATACTGCTGGTATTAGAGAGTCTATTGATGAAGTTGAACGTATAGGAGTTGAACGTAGTTTATCTAAATTAAATGAAGCTGATTTAGTTTTAGTACTTTTAGATAATAGTAGAAAATTAACTGATTTAGATTTAGAAATTTTAAATAAAACAGAAAATAAAAAAAGAATTGTTATTATGAATAAAACTGATTTATCAAGTGAAAATGATTATAAGGCAGATATTTATATGTCTATAAATAATAACGAAGGAATTGATAAATTAGAAGATAAAATATTAGAAATATTAAACTTAAATGAATTTAATGTCAATGATTCTAACTACTTATCTAATGTTAGACATATATCGTTATTAGAAAAAGCATTAGAGTCATTAAATGAAGCTAAAAATGCGGTTAAATTAATGATTGAAGTAGATATGATTAGTATTGATATTAAAAATGCACTAGATTCATTAGGTGAAATAGTTGGTGAAAGTAATACAGAATTAGTAATTGATAGATTATTCCAAAGATTCTGTTTAGGAAAATAATTATATAATTGTTATTATATTAATTATTAAGTAATTATGTTATAATATTTTTGTTGGGTGGTGAAGGCATGTCTTATCAAGCTTTGTATAGAACATATAGACCTCAAAGCTTTAAAGAGGTTGCAGGACAAGAGCATATTACAAGAACACTTATGAATGCTTTAAAGAATGAAAAGATAAGTCATGCATATTTGTTCAGTGGACCAAGAGGTACAGGTAAAACAAGTATCGCTAAAATATTTGCGAAAGCAGTAAACTGTGAACAAGCCCCAACAAGTGATTGCTGCTGCACATGTGATATCTGTAAAGGTATTACAGAAGGTAAGATTGGCGATGTAATTGAAATAGATGCCGCAAGTAATAACGGTGTTGATGAAATCAGAGATTTAAGAGAAAGAGTAAAATATGTTCCTAGTATTTGTAAGTATAAAGTATACATTATAGATGAGGTTCATATGTTATCTACAAGTGCATTTAACGCACTACTTAAAACTTTGGAAGAACCGCCTAAACACGCCATTTTCATTCTAGCAACAACTGAAATACATAAGATTCCTGCGACAATTCTTTCACGTTGTCAAAGATTTGATTTTAGAGCTATTTCAAATGAAGATTTGAAAAAGAGATTATATGAAGTTTGTAGTAAAGAAAACATCAAAATAACAGATGAAGCAATTGAAGTAATTGCGATAAATGCTGAAGGTGGACTTAGAGATGCTTTAAGCTTATTAGATCAAGCATTGAGTTACTCTACAGGTGAAATCACCGCAAGTGATGTTCATAGAATTAGTGGTAGTGTAACAGCAACTGATTTAATTGAATTAATAAAAGCAATTAAAAATATGGATCCATCTAAAGCTATGAATATTATTGATAGCTTAACAAATAATGGTAAGGAAATAGGAAGAATAGTATTAGACTTAATATCTTTCTTTAAGAACTTACTTTTATATAAAAATGTTCCTAATTATAATAGTGATGCATCCATTTATAAAAATAATGAATTCGTTACTTTATCAAAGGAATTATCTAACCAAAGAATATACTTATTTATTAACATTTTAAGTGAAGTTCAAAATAATATTAAATGGACTAACCAAAAACGTGCATATCTTGATTTAGGTATCATTAAAATGACTGATGCATTTGAACTAAAGAATGTTAATGATAATGAATTGTTATATAAACTAGAAAAAAGAGTTGAAGAACTAGAAAAAAGACCAGCTGTACAACAAGTTATTAAAGAACCTATAAAAGAAGCTTCAGAAGAAACTTATGAATCTGATTATGATATGATTAAAAAGATTCTATCTAATCCTAATGAGGATAAGAAGAACTTAATGCTTAGAGGATGGTCTACTTTAGGAAAAATTACAGATATAGAATTAAAACAAGTTGGAAACATGCTTTCTAAGGGTGACTTAGTATGTATGAATGACTATGATATGATTTTAGTATTTGAAGAACAATATATTTGTAGACAATTACAAAAGGTAGAAAATAAAGCATTAGTTAAAAAAATATTAAACAGGAAATCACATTTAATTAATGACTATGTTGCTTTAACTAAAGAAGCATGGGATAAATTAAATGAAGAATTAAAAAAACCAAATGCTAAACAACTTGATATTGAAGAAAAAGTAGTTATCGAAGCTAAAGAAGAACCAATATCAGAATTTGAAGAAGCAGGATTAAAATTATTTGGCAAAGAAAATATAAAATTTGAGGAGTGATGAGTTATGAATCCAAATATGGTAAAGAAAATTCAAAGAATGCAAAGAGAAATGATGGAAGCACAAAAGCAATTAGAAGCTACAGAATTTACTGGTACAGCTGCTGGTGTTGTTGAAGTTACAGTTTTAGGTTCAAAGGAAGTATTAAAGGTAAGCATTAATAAAGACGCAATTGATTCAATTGATGATTTAGAAATGATTGAAGATACAATTGTTGCTGCCTTAAATAACGCATTTGAAAATGTAGATAATGAAACTCAAAGAGTTATGTCTCAATTCCAAATGCCTGGTGGATTTGGCTTTTAATGAAATATTTAGATGAAATAAATGCCTTAATAGAGTCATTATCTAAATATCAAGGAGTAGGCCCTAAAACTGCTGAAAGATTAGCTATTAATACCGTAACTAAATGGAATAATGAAGAAATAGATAACTTCATTAATGCCTTAGTTGATATTAAAAAACTTAAAAGATGTAAATACTGTGGTAATATCACAAAAGACGATGTATGCGAAATATGTAATAGTAGATCTAATAAAAAAATAATGGTCATTGAAGATGTAAAAGACTTATTTGCGATTGAAAAATGTGAAGCATATGATGGTGTATATCATATATTAGATGGTGTTATAAATTATCAAGCAGGAATAACTCCGCTTGATTTAAATTTAGAACCCCTATTTTCTAGAGCAAAAGAAGCTGATGAAATAATTATCGCAACTAATCCATCTATTGAAGGTGAAATAACAGCTCAATATATTAAAGAGATGTTAAAGGATGAAAAATGCAATGTCACACGTATTGCGTATGGACTTCCTGTAGGCGGAAATTTAGAATATGCAGATAGTAAAACACTAGAAAAAGCTTTAGAAGGAAGAAGAAATATCAAGTAAAATATAAAAAGTACTTGAAAAAAATTTATATTTCATATAAAATATAGTAGTCATTTAAGGAGTGAGTTTAATGAACGATAAATCAATGTTAGAAGTAGCCATTGAAATTATGGAAGCTTCAAACGAACCTAAAAATATTTATAAATTAATTGATGAGGTAACTGAAAAGCTAGGTTATGGAGATGACTTCCAAGCTAAAGCTCAATTATATATTGATATCACTACAAGTGCTGAATTCGTATATTGTGGTGGAGAAGATGATCTTTGGGATTTAAAGATTAGACAATCATTAGATATGTGGGATAAATCATTCTTCGAAAATGAAAATGCAGAAGCAATCGATGATGAAGATGATGAAGACAACATTTCTATGGAAGATTACAACTACGTTGAAGATGAAGAATCTGATGAAGATGCTGAAGAAGCAGATGAAGATGAAGAAGAAGATGAAAGTACTTATGAAATCGATGAATCTGAAGGCGATGAAGACGAAGATGAAGAAAATTCATGGGACGATGATGAAGAAAATTCATGGGATGACGACGAAGAAGAAAAGTATAATGATATGATGGATGACTACGAGGATTTATACGAAGACAAATAATATTTAAAGAGGATTTATTCCTCTTTTTTACTAAGGAGATTTTATGGATAGTTTTATAGAATTCGATAGCTTAAAAAAAGAATATAATAACTTAATGGTTGAAAGATTCAGTGATGCTCCTTTTAGTGAATCATTTGAATGTATTTATGATGTTATAGAATACATTTATGAATGTGAAAAACAAGGAGAAGAAATAAGTGATGATTTATTTGATCTATTCACTTTTGGTTATAGATATTTAAATGAGAAATTCTTATATATGAATAGCTTACTTGAAAGAGTATATAAGAATGATTCAAATTTAAAGAAACATTATAGTGATTTAGATATGTTATTCTATATAATGGATTTTGTAACTGATGCAAAACTAGAAGAAATAAATCCAGCTGAATTACTAAACCTTGAAGAAGAAGTATTAACTTCAATAGAAAAGAATACTCCATTAAAGGATGATTTAAATAAGAGATTAGATGATGTCACAAAGAAGATATTTATGAAAGGTTATCACGGCTTCATGGAAACATTTGAAATGTTATATGATGCGATAACTTATGGTATTGAAGAAAAAGATACTGATGATGGTGAATTCTTTGAAATAGAGAAATAAAAAAAGGCTTTAATAAGCCTTTTTATTTTGCGTCTCTATTCTTCATTAATGGGAATAATAATACATCTCTAATAGAATCGTTTTCTGTGAATAACATCATTAATCTATCGATTCCATAACCAATTCCACCAGCAGGTGGCATACCGTATTCTAGAGCTTCAACGAAATCGTAATCGATATCGCTTGCTTCATCATTACCAAGTTCTTTTTCTTTTAATTGAGCTTCAAATCTTTCTAATTGATCGATTGGGTCATTTAATTCTGTATAAGCATTTGCAAATTCTTTACCGCCAATGAATAACTCAAATCTATCTACAAATCTAGGATCTGTAGGATTCTTCTTTGTAAGTGGTGAAATCTCTACTGGATGACCATATAAGAATGTAGGTTGAATTAATGTTTCTTCTACATAAGCTTCAAAGAATAAGTTAATGATATGTCCTAAATTCTTTTCATGTTCAGCTACTTCAATATGATGTTCCTTAGCAAGTTCTAATGCCTTATCTAAAGTCATAGAAGGATCTTTAAAATCAATACCAGTGATTTCTTTTACAGAATCAACCATTGATACCCTCTTCCATGTTCCATCAACTGAAATATCATATCCTCTATATTTGAATGTTGTTTTACCGCAAACTTTATTGGCGATTTCTTTAAACATTCCTTCAGTTAAATCCATCATACCACTTAGATCTGAATAAGCACAATATAATTCCATTAGAGTGAATTCAGGGTTATGTGTTAAATCCATTCCTTCATTTCTAAATGTTTTACCAATTTCATAAACGCGCTCCATACCACCAACAAGAAGTCTCTTTAAATTTAATTCAAGAGCAATTCTTAAATACATATCTAAGTCTTGTGCATTGTGGTGTGTAACGAATGGTCTAGCAGAAGCACCAGTTAAAAGGTTAGTTAAAATTGGAGTTTCAACTTCTGTATAACCTTGATTATCTAAATAGTTTTGAATACATCTAATAATTCTAGGTCTAAGGAAAGCAACTTTCTTACTATCCTCATTCATAATTAAGTCAACGTATCTTCTTCTATAACGTTCTTCCTTATCAGTTAAACCATGGAATTTTTCTGGAAGTGGTTTTAAAGCTTTTGTTAAATGAATGTATTTAATAGCTTTAACACTTAATTCACCAGTATTAGTGATAAATGCATAACCTTCAATACCAACGATATCACCAATATCACTCATTTTGTATAATTCATAAGCTTCTTCACCAACGTTATCGCTTCTTAAATAAATTTGGATGTTTCCTAATTTATCTTGAATATTCATAAAACCAGCTTTTCCTTGACGACGGTTAGTCATAATACGACCTGCAACTTTTACAAAGTATTTTTCATCGTTAGTTTCATATTTAGCTTTAATTGGTTCAATTTCTTCTTTGAATTTATTTGATACTTCAGGATCTCTCTTATCAAGACCTTCTTGATACTTAGCTTTGATTTCCTTAACTTTATTAACATCATCTTGGTATAATGCTTTAATTTCTTCTGAATAAGCTGTTCTATCAAATCTTTGACCAAATGGATCTAAACCCATTTCTTTAAGCTTATTCACCTTTTCTCTTCTTACTAATTCTTGTTCAGTATATTCTCTTTCCATACTAATACCTCCAAACATTAATTATTATAACATAACAATTATAATAATTCTATAACAAAAAAAGGCCCCTACAAAAGTAGAGGCGTTTTCATTTTATTCAGCTTTTTCTTCAGTAGCAGTTTCTTCTTTAGTTTCTTCAGCAGGAGCTTCTTCCTTAACTTCAGTTGCTTCAGCATCAACTACATCATCTTTATTTTCTTTCTTACCTGTAAATTCGTTTACTGAACCTGCACCATATAATAAAGTGAAGTCGTTTTTACAAATTTGAGTAATGAAGTCAATGATTACGATGATAGTACCAAGAATAGGAACAAACATTAGGATTGCACCGATAAGAGGAGATGAATCCTTTGTTTCAATGTACTTAAAAATACGTGCAACGATTCCAATTCCAAATAAAGCTAAAATTACCTTTAAAAATTTATTGATGTTATTATACCATCTTTCAAAACCATTCATAGCGAAAACCTCCTTTGTATAATATTTTATAATTATTTTATTAATAATACAATAAAAAGACACAAATTGTACATAAAAAATGGACATATGAATAAAAAAAGTAGAAGAATTATTCTTCTACCTTTTCTTCTTTAATTATTTCATACATTAAATCCGCTTCATTTTTCTTAACGAATTCATTTGTATTTAAGACTTTAAATGTGACTATTTTTAAACCAAATCTTATTTCAACAATATCATTTATTTTGATTTCAGTAGATGGTTTACAAACTTTTCCATTTATCTTAATCTTTTCATGATCTGCGACTTCTTTAGCAACAGTTCTACGTTTAATAAGACGAGATACCTTTAAGTATTTATCTACTCTCATTATTCTTCCTTATTTTCTTCATCGCTAGAAGTAGTTTCTTCTTTAGTCTCTTCAGCTTTAGGAGTTTCTTCAACTTCTATAACTTCTGGTTTATCAGAATCATCTTTTTTAATTGATTCTTCAGCAGCTTTCTTAATTTCATCAATTGAAACTTCTTGGTTATCAACTGTGACTTTTTTTTCTTCTTTTTCGTTTTTAGCTTTATCAGCAGCCTTTTTATCATCCCACCACTTTAAATGACCAGTTTCAACGATTTCCATAATATCTTGATTGTTGATTGTTTCAATTTCAAGAAGATATTTAGCGATGTTTTCTAATAATTCTTTATTTTCAGTAATACATTTTTTAGCACGAGCATAACACTCATCCATAATCTTTCTTACTTGATCATCAATTTCTTTAGCAACGGCATCAGAGAAGTTCTTTTCAGCTAGATAATCTCTACCTAAGAATACGTTACCTCCGCCATTTTCGTATTGTACAGTACCCATATCTGACATACCATATTGAGTAACCATTGCACGTGCAATTTTTGTTGCTTGTTGGAAGTCATTATGAGCTCCTGTAGAAATTTCATTAAAGCAAATTTCTTCAGCAACTCTACCACCTAAGAAACCAGTAATCTTATCTAGTAAGCCTTGCTTAGTTTCAAAGAATGTTTCTTGTTCAGGAAGCATTAAGGCATATCCTCCTGCTTGACCACGAGGAATGATTGTTACTTTTTGAACAATGTTTGCATTTTCTAATTTAACACCTATTACAGCATGACCTGCTTCATGATGAGCAACCATAATTCTTTCTTTATCAGAATATTTTCTACTCTTTTTAGCAGGACCCATTAATACTCTATCAACAGCTTCATCGATATCAGCAAGTTCAATTACTTTACGATTAGCTCTTGCAGCAAGAAGTGCTGCTTCATTTAAAAGGTTTGCAATTTCAGCTCCAGAGAAACCTGGAATTCTTTGTGCTACTTCATTAAAGTGTACGTTTGGAGCAAATAATTTATTTCTTCCATGTACTTTTAAAATTGCTTCTCTACCTACTACATCAGGATTTGGAACTGTAATTTGTCTATCAAATCTTCCTGGACGAAGTAGTGCAGGGTCTAATATATCAGGACGGTTTGTTGCAGCCATTACGATAATACCTGAGTTATTACCAAATCCATCCATTTCAACTAATAATTGGTTAAGTGTTTGTTCTCTTTCATCGTGTCCACCACCTAAACCAGCACCTCTTTGTCTACCTACTGCATCAATTTCATCGATGAATACGATACAAGGAGAGTTTTCTTTAGCTGTTTTAAATAAATCTCTAACACGGCTAGCACCAACACCAACGAACATTTCAACGAAATCAGAACCTGAAATTGAGAAGAATGGAACATTAGCTTCACCAGCTACGGCTTTAGCAAGTAATGTTTTACCTGTACCTGGAGAACCAAAAAGTAGAATACCTTTTGGAATTCTTGCTCCAATTTCAACATATTTTCTAGGGTTCTTTAAGAAGTCAACAACTTCTTCAAGTTCTTGTTTTTCTTCATCACAACCAGCAACATCTTTAAAGGTTACTGTTTTATCTTTAGCTAATCTTGCATTAGATTTTGCAAAATCAAATGCTTTACTATTTCCCCCACCGCTAGATAATGCTCTAAATAGTAGGATGAATATAATGATTGATCCAACTAAAGGAAGTAAGTTAATAATTACTGATAGAACGTTAGTATTACTTACTGTACCATACTCAAATGTAATAGTAGAAGTAGAAAGTAATAATGGTTCAATTGTATCTTCAAATGTATTTTGAGATACATATACATAATAATTATTTTCTTTTCCAGTTGATGTTGTGTATACACCAGTTACATAATATAACATATCGTTATTTCCTGTTGCTGGTTTAACATTAACAGACTTAACTCTTTCAGGGAATTCAACTACTTGTTGGTAGAATTCTTGATAAGTTAATTTTGTTTTCTTAGATTTATTACCGAATAATAATAGAAGGCATCCTACAACTATTGCAGCAACAATCAAATACATGATTATGCTTGTAATAAGCGATTTTTTATTATTCAATGTTAATCACCCCTCTTATAAATTTCTTCCTTTAAAACTCCTATAAAAGGAAGGTTACGATATTTTTCATTATAGTCTAGACCAAATCCTACCGCAAACTCATTTGGGATTTGATATCCAACATATTTAGGCTTAATATCAGTGATACGTCTTTCTGGCTTATCAAGTAGTGTAACTATAACTATCGATTTAGCCCCTCTAACAGATAAGATTTCACTAATAGTTTTTAATGTCTTACCAGTATCAACGATATCTTCAACTATGATTATATCTCTATCCTTAACACTACAGTTTAAGTCCTTTTTAATTTGAACGTCTCCGCTACTAGTGCCATGGTAGCTAGATGCAACCATAAAGTCCATTTCAATTTGTATATCCATATGCATAATTAAACTTGTCATAAAAGGAACGCATCCTTTTAGTAAGCCTATTATAAGTGGTGGAGTAGTATTATCCCTATAATCATCACTTAATTGCTTTCCAAGTTGTTTGCACATTGATTCAATTTGCTCTTCTGAGACAAGTACATCTTTTATGTCATCAGTCATCATTTTTTTTCACCTCATAAACTACATAAATAGGATCTATGACATCCTTTGGACCTTTAATAATACCAGGAATACCTAATATTTCATCATCCATGTTTAAAACAATAGGAACCTTTTTTCTAACGTCCATAGGAATTTTCATATCAATGAATAAATCCTTTATTTTTTTCTTACCGAAAACAAATTTGAAATAATCGCCATCGCGTCTATTTCTAATTTTAAGCGGTAATACTAAAGTATTATAACATAATTTTAAAAAGATTTCTTCATTATTTTTAATATTTCTAGTTATTTTCACAATTGACCCATCAGGTAGTTCAGCTTGTTCTTCTAAATTTAAGACAAATTCATAATTTTCATACTCATTTATTCTAGTGATAGAAGAAGTTTCATAATTTTTCATAAAACATAATCCTTTAGAAATATGAACTGTATCATGAGCCTTTCCTGTAAGTATCATTTTCTTGATTAAGTTAATCTTATTGTATGAACAAGGTATTTGATTTTGTTCTAGAATATATGAAATAAAATCTAGTTTAACAGCATCATCTAAACTAGCAAATTCATCATTATTTATTTCGCCTCTGTTTTTATTATAAAGTTTAATTGATTGTTTTCTAATAAAATCAAATGCCTGATACATTTGTTTAGAATATCTTAAAACATTTTGATAAATGTTTGGATTTTCTTCAACTAAAATAGGTACGATATTATGTCTATATCTATTTCTAGTGTATTTATCTTTTGAGTTAGATCCATCTTCCATAAATGGAATATTATTTGCTTCTTGATAGTTTTTAATTTCACTTCTAGTAACACATAACAATGGTCTAATTATTGATACATTACCATAGTTGATTAATGGCCTTATTCCGCCATAACCATATAAGTTACTACCACGAGACATACGCATTAAAATAGTCTCAAGTAGATCATCTAAATGATGTGCTGTAGCTATCTTACTAGCCATATATTTTTTAGCAACATCAAAGAAGAATTCATATCTTAAACGTCTAGCCTCATCTTGGAAGTTAGTACCTTCAATCTTATCTAGTTTAATAGATTCAAAAGGTATATTTTTTTCTTTCGCATAATCTCTAACAAAGATTAATTCATTATCAGATTCAACTCTTACATTATGATTGACATGAGCTATTACAATTTTATAACCAAGATTATAAAGCACGTTTAAAAGAACCATTGAGTCTATACCACCAGATACACCAACAACAATGGTTTCATCTTTTTCGATTAATTTCTCTTGCTTAATAAAATCTTTAATATTATCAATCATAGAATTCACCTCTTTATATTATAACATAAATAATTATATTTTAAAAATATAATGAAAAAACGATAAATTGTTGTATAATATTTTTGGTGATTAAAATGGATATTATTTTAGCGTCTAATTCTCCAAGAAGAAAAGAAATATTAGAATCCTTAGGTTATAAATTTAGAATAGCACCAGCTGATATTGATGAAAATATTGATTTAACAGGTGAAAGATTAGTATGTGAGCTAGCAAAAAGAAAGGCTTTAAGAATTTATAACTACAATAAGGATAGTATCGTTATAGGTAGTGATACAATCGTTTATTATAATGGTAAAGTTTATAATAAACCTAAAAGCGAAGAAGAATGTTACTTTATGCTTAAAAGTTTATCAGGTAAAACTCATGAAGTTATTACAGGAGTATATATTGCAAATCCTTTTGAACCTATATCATTTTTTGAAAAAGCATATGTTACTTTTAGGGAATTGACTGATGAAGAAATATATAATTACATTAAAACTAAAGAACCATTTGATAAGGCTGGAGGATATGCTATTCAAGGTGTTGGTAACTCATTAGTTGAAAGCTATAAAGGTGATCTTTATACAATTATTGGTTTGCCTAAAGATTTAGTAAATAGCCATTTAAAGCGATTATTGAATAGATAACAAGTCGATTTGACTTGTTTTTTATTTTACTAGGCAAAATGAACCATTACTTTTTCTTATAAATTATATAAGAAATAATTTTAAAAATTATTCTTTTTATTCTTTAAGAATAATATAAGATGTTGTATAATTGTTAGTGTTATGAGGTGGCAATATGAGACAAGCATTTGATGTAGAAAAATATTTAGAATTACAATCTAAAAACATATTAGATAGAGTAAATAAATTTGACAACAAATTATACATTGAATTTGGTGGAAAGTTATTTGATGACTATCATGCTTCTAGAGTTTTACCAGGTTTCTGTCCTGATTCAAAACTTAGAATGTTAAAGACTATTAAAGATAAGGTTGAAATTTGTATTGCGATAAATGCAAATGATATCCAAAACAATAAGGTTAGAGGAGATTTAGGAATAACTTATCCAAGTGAAGTATTAAGATTAATTGATGCATTTAGAGAATCTGAACTTTATGTTGGTAGTGTTGTTATTACACAATACTCATCATTCCCTAGTGTTGATCAATTTATCACTAAATTAAACAACCAAAATATTAAAACTTATCTACACTATGCAATACCTTCATATCCACACAATGTTTCACTAATCCTATCTGATGAAGGGTTTGGAAAGAATGAATACATTGAAACAACTAAGCCTATTGTTGTTGTTACTGCACCAGGACCTGGTTCAGGAAAGATGGCAACATGCTTATCACAGTTATATCATGAACACAAAAGAGGAATTAGAGCAGGTTATGCTAAATATGAAACATTCCCTATTTGGTCAATTCCACTAAAGCATCCAGTTAACCTTGCTTATGAAGCAGCAACTGCTGATTTAAACGATGTTAATATGATTGACCCATTCCATTTAGAAGCTTATGGTACTTTAGCAGTTAACTATAATAGAGATGTTGAAGTATTCCCTGTTGTTAAAACTATATTTGAAGAAATTTATGGTGAATCTCCATATAAATCACCTACAGATATGGGTGTAAACATGGCTGGATTTGCTATTATTGATGATGAAGCAGCTTGTGAAGCAAGTAAGGCTGAAATCATTAGAAGATACTTAGATTCATTATGTGATTATAGAAATGGTAAAATTAAAGAAGAGTCAGTTGACAAAATTGCCTTACTTATGAGACAATTAGATATATCAGTAGATGATAGAAAGTGTGTTAAGGCTGCTTTAGAAAAAGCTGAAACAACTGGAACACCTTCTATGGCTTTAGAGTTCCCTGATGGAACAATCATTACATCTAGAACATCTGATTTACTAGGTGCTAGTGCAGCATTAATCTTAAATGCACTTAAGCATTTAGCAGGAATTAGAGATAAGATGTTATTATTATCAAAGAATATCATTAAACCTATTCAAGATTTAAAGATTAAACAATTAGGTAATCACAATCCAAGATTACACTCAGATGAGGTATTAATTGCACTAGCTATATGTGCAACAACAAATACAACTGCTGAACTTGCTTTAAGTCAGCTAGATAAATTAAGAGGATGTCAAGTTCACTCAACAGTAATGTTACCAAGTGTGGACGCAAATGTCTTCAAGAAGTTAGGTATCAATTTAACATGCGAACCTAATTTCTACGCAAAGAAACTTTATAGAAAGTAGAAGGAGGAAAAAACTATGGGATTCTTTAAAGAGTTTAAGGCATTCATTTCTAGAGGAAACGTTCTAGATATGGCTGTAGGTGTTGTAATTGGTAATGCTTTTGGTGCTATCGTTACTGCATTAGTTAATATTTTACTAAGTGTTTGTTTATGGGCAGTACCAGGAGGCTTAAAAGGTTTAGTAACTGTATTACCAGCTGCAAATAGTGCACAAAGAGGTATTGAGGGAATTGGTCAATCATTCAAGGCTAAGGAAATCGTTGATGCAACAATTAAATTTGCTGCTGCTCAAGGAAAAACAATTACAATTGACAGTGATGACTTTATGCTATGGCAAAATGCATTAACTAGCAAGTACACTTTACATGGTCAAACTTACACTTACAATATGTCTGCAGTTATTGACTGGGGTGCATTCATTAATGCAGTATTAAGTTTCTTAATTATCGCATTAGTATTATTCATCATTATTAGAACTGCTAACAAAGCTGCTGCTAAGAGAAACGAATTCAGAGAGAAAAGAGCTGCTGAAAAAGCTGCTGCCGATGGTGTAGAAGAAGCTGTTGCTGAAGAAGCACCTGCTGAATAATCTTTTTTAAATAAGACAAACAAAAAAGGCTTTTAGTAAGCCTTTTTTTATTGCTTGTTATTTTGTTTTTCATTTAATATTTCTACTAATTCATCTTTAGTAAAAATGTATTTTGTATTACAGAAATTACATACTGTTTCAATAGATTCATCTTTAATTAAATCTTCTAAATCAGATACCTTTAACATCTTTAAACCACGTCTAAAGTTATCTTTACTACATCTACAATACCACTTAAGTGGCATATTAGAATCTAGTAGCTCGTAATTGTTTTCACCAACTAATTCTTTAATGATATCTTCAGGAGTATAACCATCTTTAACCATTGTTGAAACTTCTTTAATATTTTTTAATTTGTTTTCTAATTCTGTAATTACTTCATCACTACAATTAGGTAAAACTTGAATAATAAAACCACCTGAAGCAAGTATTGTGTTATCATCATTTACTAATACACCAAGTCCTACAGATGAAGGAATTTGTTCACTAGATGCAAAGTAATATGTAAAGTCATCAGCGATTTCTCCTGTTTGAAGTGGAGAAGATGATGTAAATACTTCATTGTTGATTAAAGTTTTAACTTCAAGTAAGCCATCAGTACCTACAGCATAGCTTACATTAATCTTACCACTATCATTATATTGATAGAATTGGTAAGGATCTCCTACATAACCTCTAACAGTACCGTACTTTGTAGCTTCAACTACAATATCTTTAATTGGTCCACCACCATTAATTTTAACTGTGACATTTTCTTCTTTTAAAACCGCAGTTAAAAGGGAAGCTGTCATTGTTCTACCTAAAGCAGCACTACTTGATGGCCATAAGCCATGTCTTTTTTGAGCTTCCGCAACTAATTCAGTAGTAACACAAGCATATATTCTTATTTGTTTATCATAGGCTAAAGCCTTTGCTAATGTATCCATATTTATCACCATCAATAATTATATCACAATTAATTATTATATGGTATAATAATTGCTGGTAGGTGTGAACTATGTTTAAAATTGGTAATGTTGAAATTAAAAATAGAATAGTTTTAGCTCCTATGGCTGGTATAACTAATGAGGCTTATAGATTAGTATGTAAGAAGTATAATGCTGGGTTAGTTTATGCGGAAATGGTTAGCGCTAATGGCTTAGAATTTTCTAACCAAAGAACAGTAGATATGTTAAAGGTCAATGACGAAGAAAAGCCCTTAAGTATGCAAATTTTCGGTTATGACATAGACTTAATGGTAAAGGCCGCAAAGACTGTAGAAAAGACTAATGCAGACATCATTGATATCAATATGGGATGCCCTGTTCATAAGATAGTTAAATCAAAATCAGGAAGCTATTTACTCAAAGAACCTGAACATATTTATAATATGGTTAAAGCAATTGTAGAAGCGGTAAATAAACCTGTTACAGTTAAAATAAGAAGCGGTTTTGATCTAAACTGTATTAATGCAGTTGAAGTAGCAAAACTTATTGAAAAAGCAGGAGCATCTGCTATATGTATACACGCTAGAACAAGAAGTCAAATGTATTCAGGTAAAGCTGATTGGAATATTATTAAAGAAGTAAAAGAAGCTGTAAATATCCCTGTAATAGGTAATGGAGATATAAGAAGTGCAAATGATGCCTTAAGAATGATTAAAGAAACTAAATGTGATGCTGTAATGATAGGTAGAGGATGTTTAGGTAATCCATTTTTACTTAATGAAGCTTATGAACTTATAGAAAATAATAGAGTAATTGATAGACCAAGTATTAAAGAAATAAAAGAAACTTTAATCTTACATTATACAGAATTAAAGAGAATCAAAAGAGAAAAAGTTGCGATACTTGAAATGAGAAGTCTAGCAACTTACTATGTAAAAGGATTAAGAAATAATACTTATTTTAAACAAGCAATTTGTAATATTAAAACAGAAGAAGAATTCTTTAAAATAGTTAATGATTTCTTTGACAACTATAGTTACGAAACTGATAGTTGCGAGATGTAAAGTAAAATATTCTATCAAAAACAATCAAACAATAATATTATTATGTTGGAGGTAATAATATGAATGTAATTGAAGTTAATAATTTATCAAAATCATATGGTGAATTAAAAGCTGTTGATAATATTAGCTTTAATGTCCACGAAGGTGAATTATTTGCCTTTTTAGGTGTTAATGGTGCTGGTAAATCAACAACAATCAATATGATTTGTAATATCACTAAACCAGATAGCGGAGAAATTAAAATCTGTGGTAATGATATTAATAATATTGAATCTAAAAAACAAATAGGTGTCGTTTTTCAAGGATCGGTTCTAGATGATAGATTAACTGTATTAGAAAACTTAAAATCTAGAGCAGCTTATTATAATTTAGATAAAGATTATATTAAAGAAAGAATAGATTATTTAATTAAAATATTTGATTTAAATGAAATAATTAATAAGAAATATAAGACTTTATCAGGTGGCCAAAGAAGAAGAGTTGATATAGCTAGAGCATTAATTCATAAACCTAGTATTTTATTTCTTGATGAACCTACTACAGGCTTAGATCCAAAGAGTAGAATAATGGTTTGGAATGTAATTGATGAATTAAGAAAAAACGCTAATCTAACTGTTTTTCTTACAACTCACTACATGGAAGAAACTAAGGATGCGAATAGAGTAGTTATAATAGATCATGGACATATTTTAGTTAATGATTCACCAATAAACTTAAAGGAACAGTATACTAAAAACTATTTAAAAATATATGTAGAAAAAGATAGTAATTTAGAAAGTAGATTTAATAGTTTTGAATATAAAACTAATGCTTATTATATTCCATTTGATAATTCAAATGAAGTAATTGAATTTATCGAAAAGAATAAGGATATTTTAACTGACTTTGAAGTAATTAAAGGAGATATGGATGATGTCTTCTTAAATGTTACTGGAAGGGAGTTGGAATAATGAGACAAATACTTAGTCTAACTAAAAGAAATATGAAAGTATTTCTAAGAGATAAAACAGGTGTCTTCTTTTCTCTACTTTCTCCATTATTAGTATTAGTATTATTCATTCTTTTCTTAGGAGATCTACAAATAGATTCTGTTAGAAGCACATTAGAAAATTATGGTGTTTCAGAATTATTTAATAGTAGCTTTCCAAAAGAAGTAGCTTACAACTGGTTAATTGCAGGAGTTATAGGTGTTAGCTGTATAACTGTATCATTTTCTTGTTTAGCTGTAATTATTACAGATAGAGAAAAAGGAATAGAAAATGATTATAAAGCTAGTCCTATATCTAATACTAAAGTATATATTTCATATATTTTAGGAGTATTCTTTTCAACATTATTAATAATGGCAATTGTTTCAATAGCTGGTATATTATTTTTAGCTATATCAGGTTCCCTAAATATGGCTTTAAAAGATGTGTTAGTATTTATACTTGGAGTAATCCTTGGAAGCTTTAATGCATCACTATTTGCTTATGCATTAACAAGCTTTATAAAAACAACAGCAGCTCATGGAGCATTTACTGGTTTAATTTGTGCTATATCAGGATTTTTAATTGGTGCATATATGCCTCTATCAGCATTCCCTAAACCAATACAATATATTTGTGGCATTATTCCAGGAAGTCATTCTGCAGGAATATGTAGAAGTGCTTTATTAAATAACTATATAGCAAGTGCGGAAACTAAGAGTGTTGATGTAGCGGAATCCTTAAATGAATATTTTTCTATGAAGCTTAATTTATTTGGAAATAATATTAATCAAACTGGAATGTTTGTATACCTAATTATTTCAACAATTATCTTCTTAGGTATTAATATTATAATTTTAAAATTACATAATAAGAAAAGATAAATCCCTAAATCTAGGGATTTTTCTATACATTTGTAATATATATTATAACGTGTTATAATAAATATAAAGAGGCGATATAATGAAAGATAAATTTAAGGTAGAATTATTTCTAGATTTTGAAAATAATCTTGCCGAATCTCCTATTTATGATCCTAAAAATAAATTAGTTTCATGGATAGATATAGTTAAGGGTACACTTAATACTCTAGATAAAAGAGGTAAGATTTCAACAATTAACTTTAATGAAAAAATAGGTGCGGCTATACCACTAAAAAATAATAATTCATTTTTAGTTTGTGGTACAAAAGCATTATATACTTATGAAGATGGAAGTATTAAAGAACTTTATGATTTAACTAACGTATTAGATCCATCTCAAAGATGCAATGATGCGAAAGTAGATGATTTTAATAGATTATGGTTCTCATCTATAGTAGATGATGGTATTCATGCACCTGAAGGAAAACTATTCTGTTATACAAATAAAGAAGTTATATGTATGGATCCTGATTTAAAATTAGGTAATGGTATTTGTTTTAATAAGAAAAACAATAGAATGTTTTTAGCTGATTCAGCAGCTCACTGTATTTTTGTATATGACTATAATTTAGATACAGGTTATATTACAAATAGAAGAATCTTATGTAACATTTATGATGGAGTACCTGATGGTATGCTTATTGATAAGGATGAAAACTTGTGGGTAGCCATTTGGGGTGGAGCTAGAATTGAGGTTAGAAGTAGTAAAACAGGTCTACTTAAGAAAACAATAGATACACCTATTACTAACCCTACAGCACTTACCTTTAATGAAGAAGAAGGAATGATAATTATTAGTTCTGCTAAGGCTAGTGATGGTACTGGTGGTAAGCTTTATTCATATAAGGTAGATGTTAAATTTCCTCCATTTAATTACGCAAAAATAGATTAAATAAAAATCCCTTAATCAAGGGATTTTTTATATGCTTCATATATGTGTAAATTCTTGTTTTTAATAGTTGCTAAAACATTAATTGAGTTATCTAAATATTCCATTCTAATGATGTTTTCATTTTCTTTTAACTTGCTTACTAAGTCTCCTCTATCATATGGAATAAATAATTCTAAAGTAGTAACTTCATTTAAAATCATTTTCTTAATAGTCATCGCAAGTAACTTTAAATTAAATCCTGTTTTAGCACTAATCATAATAGAGTTTTCTTCTTCAGGGAAGAACTGTTCATCAAGTAAATCACACTTATTATAAACATATAGAATAGGTATATCTTTACAACCTAATTCTTCTAATACTTTATTAGTTACATCTATTTGTAGCTTATAATTAGGATTAGCACAATCAACTATATGTAGTATTAAATCAGCTTCGGTAATTTCTTGTAATGTTGATTTAAATGAATTAACTAAATGATGAGGAAGTTTAGATACAAAACCAACTGTATCAGTTAGAATGAATGATTGATTATCAGGGAATGTTATTTTTCTATTAGAAGTAGTAAGTGTTGCGAATAACATATCCTTAGATAATACTTTCTTTTTATTATCCTGATATAAATCAATTAAAGCATTCATGATTTTTGATTTACCAGAGTTAGTATAACCAACAAGCGCTACAGTTTTATCACTACGTTTTTTTATTCTATTTTGTCTACTAATATTTATTTGTTTTAAATCAGCTTCTAATTTATTAATTCTTTTTTCAATTTTACGTCTATCAAGTTCTAATTGTGTTTCACCTGGACCTTTAGCATTGAATCCACCACCTTGACGTGATAGACTCTTAGATAAACCTATAAGTCTAGGTAACATATATTTATATTGTGCTAAGCTTACTTCAATCATTGCTTCACTTGTTTTAGCACGTGAAGCGAAGATGTTTAGTATTAACATTGACCTGTCGATAACCTCTAAATCTAGGCAATTTTCAATGTTTCTAATTTGACTTGGAGATAGTTCATCATTAAAGATTACAAGATTAATATCATAGGTTGTAGCAACCATTTTAATCTCATCTAATTTACCCATTCCAACAAAATAACCTACTTTAGGTTTATCTAATTTTTGTCTTATTTTATAGACACGATTTATATCATTAGCTTCACAAAGATTAGCTAATTCTTTTTCATAATAATCGATTAAACCATCATCATAATCAATGGAAACTATTATAGCATCATAAATTTCTTCCATATAAATCGCCTCCTATAATACTATTTTAGCATAAAATGTATTTGTTTTAAATTAATTATAATGTTATAATTAAATTGGTGATAGAATATGGACGCTTTATGGATTATATTAGACGTATATATCGTCTTTGTCGTAGTACTATTCATCCTATCAATAGTACTTAAGAACAAGAAAATATTTATTTATTCATTATTCTGCGGTGTTGTACTTGCTATAGCTATTTTAGTTGGCTATGCCCCTGAAGGAAAGTTAAAGATGGCTAAGTGGTTATTTACAGACCAAGAACATGGAATTAATTTAAGATTCTACATTCCATTCTTATTTATCGTTTTAATTGGTAAAGAATTAAGATTAGAATTAGATAACATTAGACCTCAAGAAATTGGCACAATAAGGACTATTTCTAGTTCACAAAGTTCTAAGGGAGCTATAATTGATGCGGTATATTATCTAGCAGAAAGAAAGATAGGAGCTATTATTACAATTGAAAAGCATAACTCATTAGATCAATATGCTGAAAAAGCTATTCAAATGAATTCTGATATTTCTAAAGAGTTATTAATCAACATATTTGAACCTAACACACCACTACATGATGGTGCCGTAATTATTAGAGGAGATAAAATACGTTGTGCTGGTGCATATTATGTATTAACTCAATCTGAATCTGGTGATAAGACAATGGGTTCACGTCATAGAGCTGCGCTTGGTATAAGTGAAGTAAGTGATGCCTTAACAATCGTATGTAGTGAAGAAACTGGACATATTAGTATTACAACAGAAGGGATCATGCTTAGAGTAAGCGATAGAGAAAAACTTGTTGAATACATCGACATGTTCTTAAAGTAGGAGGTAGCTATGAAGATATTATCAATCATCTTTGGATTTATTGCTGATCCATTTAGAAAAGTAACAAGTCATATCAATAGTGAAAAGATTACAAAATACATTTCAAAACACAATCTAATTGTGTATGGAATAACTGTTTTAATAACTATTCTATCTGCTTTAACATTCTATTTGTGGTTAAAATAATTATAATAAAACGACCTCTAAAGAGGTCTTTTTTTATACATTTTGTATAGAAAAATGTTACAAATTGTAAAGAAAATGCAAAGGAAATCGCTTTAATTTGACTTTTTTTACTGAAAGTAATAAAATATAATTGATATTTATGGGCGTAGGATATTTATGCCTAAATTTTAAAGGAGATGATGCTTGTGGGTAATATTATGGACGAAAAACCTAAGAAGACTAAAAAAGCACCAAGAATTAAACACAAAAAGTTAATCATACTATTTACAGCAATTTTAGTTGTTGCAACAGTATTTATTATAAAAATATTCAACACAAAGAAGTACGCTTTGGCAGAGGAGACACAATCATTTGAGATTGAACGTCCAAAGACTGGTACTCCACTTGATTATTCAGGTAAAGATAACGCAGCTATATGTAACTGGGTTATAAAACATGAGGGCGGCTTCAAGACTGTTACAACTGGTGCAGCTATTGCTAAGGTTGTAGGTATGAGCTACAAACAAGATATAAAGAATACAAGAATAGTTACTAATGATGGTTGCTATATTGAAACAATAAGTAACAGTTCATTAGTAAAGGTTCATTATGAAAAATATTTAAAAGATGATCAAGTAGTTATTAAAAACTGTAAGAAAGATTCTTATAGAACAGTAACAACAGAAGAATTCTTAAGTGAATATGGTTGGCACCCAACAGAGTATCAAGCATATATCCTAAATGAAGAAACAATTTTAGAAGCAACTATTGAGCAAGCAGGAGATAATTATAAGCTTACGTTAAATCTAGATCCTGTATCTTCAGCACCTAAGAAACAAATAGAAACAAAAACAACAGGTGGAGCTAAAGGCTACCCAGGATATAAAAAAGCAATTCTAACAATTACTCTTGATAGTACATGGAGAACATTAGAAATTGCTACAGAAGAAGTATATGATATTAATATGCCAGGTATTGGTTCTATCACTTGTAAGGGTGATATGGTTGAAGTATTTGAATATGGTGATTTTGAAATTCCAAATAAAGATGAATTTAAATCACATCTAGGCACAACTAATAATGATTCAGTTGATGATGATAAAGATACAATAAGTTATCTACAAGAAATATTTGGACCACTTATTAAGGGTGAAATGAATGACTTTGATTTAACAGCTGATATTCTAGATACTAAGTTAAATGGTAATTTGAATTTAAGATTAGATAATGGAATATCCGCAAATGTTAGATTAGATGATATATTTGTTAAATATGATGGCGCATATGTTTATGTCAAGTTAGGTAATAACAAATACAAACTTGAAGTAAATAAATTAATGAAACAATTTAGTGGAACTAATGTTCAAAGTTCTGTAAATGTTGATGATTTAATTTCCCAAGTAAATAACGCAGTTATTAAAAAAGATGGAAATAATGTAACAGTTACAATCGATTTAAATATGATGGGTATGCATGCTATGGCAAAAATCAATGCAACTCTAAATAGTGAAGAAGAATATGTATTTACTGATTTATATGCTGTATTAACTATAGCTAATAAAGATTTCATCTTCACAATGAAGCCATCAAATGCTTACTCATATCCAACTGTTGATAGCACATATGAAAATATAACTGATATGTTCTATATCGTTGATGAAGTAAAAGCATTAATCGATAAACCAGTTGAAATTGATTTAGAAACAACTATTAAAGATGTTAATATTAAAGTTAATGCAATTTATGATAATGGCTTAGCTAGTGGAAATATTATAATTAATGATAAATATGAAGCTAACATTTACTATGAAAAAGATAATGTATACTTCGTATGTAATAACTTAAAGTTTAAGTTTAATATTAATGATATTGATAAGTTCTCTGATACTAAGATTGATTTAGGAGAATTTAAACTTAACGTAAGAGATATTCTTGATACATTAAAGACTTTAGATATTGATATGCTAGGTTCTAAGTCTTTTAGTATTAAAGCTAATTTAGATAAGTTTGTTAAAGACTTTGGAACATTAGAATTAAAGGTATCTAAGACTGATAAATTAAATGTTAGAATTGAAAATTATAACTTAGATTTAAGTGTAGCACAAGCTACAAGTAAGGTTGCTACTAAACCTGAATTAGAATATGTTGATGTAGCTGACTTAAAGTGGGTAATTGATAATGTAATGGATGCTATCAATTATGAAGCTTATAGTTTTGATTTAGATTTAATTTATAATGATATAAAGGTAAATGGTAATGTTTATCTTGATAGAGATTTAAATGCAAAAGCAAACATTAATCTAGATTATAAAGATTATTCATTTAAAGATGTAAAAGTAATTTACAAAGATAAAACAATTTATGTTGAATATGCTAATTTAAAATTCAATTTAACAGTTGATGATATTAAAGATGTATTAGCTAAGTTCAACGTTGAATTAGATACTAATACAAATATTGATTTAGATGCTTTAATTGATGAAGTATATGGATCACTTAATATTACAAACACAGAAGATTCAATAAATATTTTAGTTAATTTATTAAGCGTAAATAGCTTATTAGAAAATGTTAGTGTAACTCTAACAAAGGATAATAAGTTAAGTATTAATTTAAAAGATATTAACGCTAACTTAGTATTAAGTAAGGCAGAAAAAGAAGAAATTACAATTTCTAATGATTATATAAGTTATAGTGAAATTAGTTTTGTAATTGATGAAGTGCTTGAAGCATTAGATTATGAAGCATATAACTTCACAATTGATGCAACTTATAAAGATATTAAAGTAAATGGTAATAGTTACTTAGATAAAGATTTAAATGTATTAGCAACTATTAATTTAACTTATAAAGATTATGAATTTAACGGAATTAATTTAATTTATACTAATGATGTAATTTATGTTGAATTCAAGAACTTAAAGTTTAGCTTAACAGTTGATGATATTAAAGAAGTATTAGCTAAATTTGATGTTAAGTTAGAAGATAATAATATTGATATTAATTCAATTATTAATGATTTAACAAGTTCATTAACTTTAACAGCTATTAATAATACATTAACAGTAAATGCTAATTTAAGTAGTGTTAATAGTTTGTTAGAAAATGTAAGTATTATTCTAGATAATAATTATAGCGCAAGCATTAATTTAAAAGATATTAGCGCAAATATTAAGCTAGAAGAAGCAACTAAACAAGAAATTATTATTAATAATGATTATATTAATTATTCAGAAATTAGTTTCTTAATTGATGATATTAAGAACGTATTAGACTTTGAAGCATATAACTTTAATATTAATCTAGAATATAAAGATCTAGTTGTAACTGGAACTATTTATCTAGATAAAGATTTAAATGTTGAAGCTAATTTAAATGTAACATACCTTGGTATGGCATTTAATGATATTGTATTAATGTATCAAAATGGTGATATTTACTTATCATATGGATTAATGTCTATAAAGATTAATAAAGATGATATTAATGATATTATTGAAAAGATTAATACAACATTCAATTTAACAATTAGTACTGATAGTCTAAATACAGAATTTGATGTAAAACAAATCATTAATGATGTATTAAATAGCTTAGTATTAAGCGTAAATGATGAAACAGTTAACGTTAAACTTGATTTATCAAGTATTAATAGTATGTTAGAAAACATTAATATTAACATTAATAAAGACTTTAACTTAAATGTTGAATTCGATACAATTAAGGCAAACATCACTTTAACAAGTGCTAATAAGAAAGATTTAGTAATGCCTGAAGCTGTAATTAATAAGTCTAAGGTAATGTTATTAATTGAATATGCTGAACAATTAAGAGAAGTAGTTGAAAAGTGGAGATATCATATCGGATTTGAACTTCATGTTAATAATCATGATGTTTATGCAGATGTTAATATCGTAACTAATAAACCAAACGCTGGTTTAGCATTATATGGAAAACTAATTATCTTCAATGGTAAGAAACAATATTATGTTGAAGCAAGTATTATCCAAGAAATGGTTTCAGGTGTAAAGAAAGATATAGCTTACTTAAAGTTTAGTCAAACAATTACTAACCTTAATAAGACTAATCCAATTAAGAGTACTACTAGCCAATATATCAACTTCAAGATTGATTTTGATGAATTAATCGAATTAGCAAATTATGCCGTTGATAAACTTGGAATTACTGATGATACTATTAAGATGGCTATTACTTATCTAGGTACAATAGTTAATACTGATGGTAACTTTGATGATCTATTCAATGAATTAAAAGATAAAGCAAAATCAATTGATTTATCAATGATTAATGATATGATTGATTTATCTAAGCTATATATTGATGTTGATGATAATGAATTAACTATTAACTTAGGAGAAAATAGTGAAAATAATGTTCAAATATTAAAAGTTTTAAGAGAAAATGGCGCAATTAAGGGATTAAATGTAAAAGACTTTGAAATAAATAATGATATCTTAAATGCTAACTTTGAATTATTAGAAGATGCAAATATTACTAATGCTAATTACTCAGGATGTCTAAACTTCACTGGTATTAGTGGATTAGTTAAAGCAGCATTAAATAACTATAGTAAAGGTGAAATAGCATTTAGTGGTTCCGCAACAGTTAAGTTCTTAACTGGTGGTGTTGAAATTAATTTCGATGTTAAGTTAGACTTTGATTATGAAGGAAAACTTAGAGGCGCAATTAACTTAAGCGTTGAAAAATTAGGATTAGGTTTACTTGGTTCAATTATTATTAGTCATGAATCAACATCACAAATCTATATCCAAAATAATATGATTTATATTAGTCGTAAAACTAATTCAACATCAACTAGAAAGATGACTTTATCTGAATTTGGTAAAGATGCGTTAGAACAAATTATTTGGTTATTAGATTTTACTGATACAATCGCAGATACAATAAGAAATACAGAGGCTAAAGAGATTAAGATTGAAGAAGTATTAAAATCTTATAGTGGAAGTGATAATAGCTATAATGTAACATTAGATGGTGAAAAACTAGTAGGATCTACTCTATTTGGTGATATTAGCTTAGGATTAAAGACAACAAAAATCAATAATGAAGATTACTTATCAAGTGCATCAATTAGTACAAAGATAGTATCAGTTGTAAGTGTTAGCGCAGATGTAACATTTAATAATAACACAATTAGTTGGTCTTCATTCCCAAGTATTGAAACACTAAATGGATATACAGAGTATAAAGTTAATTAAAATTAGGAAGTGAATTTTCACTTCCTTTTTTATAACTAAATATTATCATAAAGATATATGGTATAAATTCGCCTTATATATAGAATAATAAATACATATATATAGATTTATTGTTTTTTTAAATATATAATGTTATAATTTTATTGGTTTTAAGGAGGTTTATTATGATTAGAATCGGAATTTATGGATATGGAAATTTAGGTAGAGGTGTAGAAGCCGCTATTAGTAATAGTAAAGATATGGTTTTAGTTGGAGTATTCACTAGACGTGATCCATCTACAGTTAAAACAGAAACAGATGTTAATGTTATTAGCGCAAATGATATTTTAGATTACAAAGATAAAATTGATGTTTTAGTATTATGTGGAGGTTCAGCAACTGACCTACCTGTACAAACACCAGAATTAGTAAAAAACTTTAACGTAATTGATTCATTTGATACTCATGCTAAAGTTTTAACACATTTTAAGAATGTTGATGAGGCTGCTAAAGCTACTAAGCACATTGGTGTTATTTCAGTAGGTTGGGATCCAGGTTTCTTCTCAATTGCTAGACTTTACTCAAATGCTTTCTTACCAGATGGTAATGATTACACATTCTGGGGTAAGGGTGTAAGTCAAGGTCATAGCGATGCCATTAGAAGAATTGAAGGAGTATTAGATGCTAAACAATATACAGTACCAGTAAAAGAAGCATTAGATGCAGTTAGAAGCGGATCTAATCCTGAACTTACAACTAGACAAAAGCATACTAGATTATGCTATGTAGTTGCTAAAGAAGGTGCTGATAAAGCAAGAATTGAAAAAGAAATCAAAGAAATGCCAAATTATTTTGCAGATTACGATACAACAGTTCATTTCATTTCTTTAGAAGAATTAAAAGAAAAGCATTCAGGAATGCCTCATGGAGGACATGTAATTAGAACTGGTGCTACAGGACTTGGATTAAACTATAAAGATAGTATTGAATTAACATTAAAGCTTGATTCTAACCCATTCTTTACAGGTTCAATTCTAATTAGTTATGCTAGAGCATGCTATAGATTAAATAAAGAAGGAAAATCAGGATGCTTAACAGCATTTGATATTGCTCCTAAGTATTTAATTGATAAGGATTATGAAGAAATTTTAGGTCATTTACTATAAAAAAATGGAGAAAAGCGTTATGAGAACGCTTTTTTCTTTACATTCATAATTAAAGTGCTATAATGCTATCCGTAGGAGATGATAGCATGTCAAATGCAAGAAAAATCTTTATGATTATAGCAGCTATTCTATCAATTGGACTTGCATTACTATTAGGTATTTGTGCTATAGCCTTCTTTGTTTCAATGAACAATGAAGAGCTACTTCAAAAAATGCTTGATGGATTAAATAGAACATCTAAATCAGTAGATGAAGATAAAGCATTCGTATTTAGATTCGGTATTATATTCTTAATATTTGCTATTCTTGAATTAGCAAATGTTGTCTTATCATTTATGGGATTTAAAACAAAGAAAACAGGTGTAATGGTTTTAAACATTATACTTGGTGTAGCATCAGGTGTTTATGTAAATAGTGTTGGTGGGATTATAGGACTGCTGGAATAGATTAGAACTGACATTGGTCAGTTTTTTTCTTTTTATGGTATAATAATATGAGGTGATTATTATGGAAAAAGCAAAAAGAATATTACTTACCATTTCTGGTGCACTATCTATAGCTATGATCTTTGTTTGGCTAGCACTTGGGATTGTTTTTATTAGTATCGCAAATAACGCTGAGTTAATGAATAGAATGTCTGAAGAAATTGAAGAAAAGGTAGTTGCGGGATTCTTTGAAATATTCTTTGGGATGTTTGGCGCATTTTTCTTATATTTTTCCGTTATGAGCATATTTAGTGCTATATTTGCCTTTAAGGGAAGAGATAGTGATAGTAAATCAATGATGATTTTAAATATTGTTTTTGGGGCATTATCCGCAATGGAAGTAAGTATTGTTGGTGGAATACTTGGTTTAATTAGTATAAGTAGAAAAAACAATAGAAAAAAACAAATAGTAGAAGAATAGAAGAAAAACTCTTCTATTTTTTTTATTGTAATATTGTAATAATATTAAAGGAGATGAATATTTTTGAAAACTGCACAAAAGATTTTAATGATTATTGCTGGTGCTTTATCAATCTTTATGGTTATTATCTGGGCTATCTGCGCAGGAGCATTCTTTGTTTGTGCAAATAGCGATAAATACATTCTTGATTACATAGCTGAACATCCAGATGTAACAGAAGAAACTGCTAAGGCTGCATTAATGGCTGTTGGAATAATGTTTGCTATATTTGCTTTATTCAGTATAATAAACGCTGCTCTATCATTTAAGGCAATAAGTACTGATAGAAAGGGATTACTAGTTTTAAACATCGTTTTTGCTGTATTATCAAGCGTAATGGTAAATTTAGTAGGAGCAATCTTCGGATTAATCGCAAGAAATCAAAAGAAAGAATAAAATTGGAGATTAAATCTCCATTTTTATTTTTATATAAAATATAGTATAATATTATTATTGAGAGTGTGATTTTATGAAAAAGCAAATATTTAATCCTTTTTTACCATTAAATGAGTTTATTCCAGATGGTGAACCACACGTTTTTGATGATAGGGTTTATCTATATGGATCTCATGATAAAGAAGGTGGAGATACTTTTTGCATGCTAGATTATGCTGTATATTCCGCTAGTATTTATGATTTAAAAACATGGAAATTTGAAGGAATAAGCTATGAAGCTAAAAATGATCCAAACTATAAAGAGCGCCCATATATGTATGCACCTGATTGCGTAAAGGGTAATGATGGAAAATATTACTTATATTATGCGATGAGTGGTAATAGAGGTGTTGGAGGATATTTTGGACCTATAAGTGTTGCGGTATCTGATAGGCCATATGGAAAATTTAAATTCATTGGTTTTGTGAGATACAAAAATGGAGATTTAATGTTAGATTATGTTCCATTTGACCCAGCTGTAATGAATGATGATGGAGTTATTAGACTTTATTATGGTACACAATATGATTATGAAGAAGATATAGAAACTTTCTTAAAAAATGATGAATTAATAACTTTAGAAGCTAACATGTTTGGTAAAACAAAAGAAGAAATAATTGAATATGCTAAACGTGATAGCGTAAATGGAGCTATAACGGCAACTCTAGAAGATGATATGCTTACAGTTAAAGAGGCACCTCATCATATCTTTGAATACAATACAAGAAATAATGATTTTAAGGATCATCCATTCTTTGAAGCTTCATCAATTAGAAAGTTTAATAATAAATATTACTTCATTTATTCATCAAAAGGAAATCATGAATTATGTTATGCAATAAGCGACTATCCTGATAAAGACTTTAAGTTTATGGGAACTTTAGTATCTAATGGAGATATTGGATATAAGGGTAGAAGTGAAGAAAATAGATTAAACATGACGGGAACTACTCATGGTTCTATAGAATATATAAACGGAAAATATTATGTATTCTACCATAGATTAACTCATAAATCAGATTATAGTAGACAAGCTTGTGCTGAAGAAATAAAGATGAATAGTGATGGTTCATTTGACCAAGTTGAAATTACAAGTTGTGGACTTAACGGTGGACCATTAATTGCTAAAGGAAAATACAGCGCATGTATAGCTTGTAATATTACAAATGGTAAAATGCCACATGGATCTAATAAAATATTTAGTGAGCATTTTCCAAATGTAAATAACGATAAAGATAATCGTTTTATTGGGGAAATCACAAATAATACTTTAATAGGATTTAAATATTTCTTATTTGATCACAATAAAAAAATAAAACTAACTTATCGTGGTTTAGCTAATGGATATGTATCAATTAGTAATGATTTACCTGATAAATTCATAAAAAAAGTTAAAATTAATCCAGAAAGTGACTTTAAAACAATTGAAATTGATATAGACTTTAATAGCGGAGTTAAGCCATTATATCTATATTTTGAAATTGATGGATTACTTGATTTATTAGATATTAGCTTCTAAACGTTAACAAAATGTTTACATTTGTAATACAACTGTGCTATAATATGTTTAGGAGTGATGAAAATGGAAAAGAAATTAACAATTGAACCAAAAAAATACAAGGGTGAAACAAATGTTGTTTCAATGAGACTTCCAATTGAATTAATTAAGGAAGTTGATAGAATTGCTAAAGAAACAGGGAGAACCAGAAATGAAGTATTAATCTTATGTTTAGAGTTTTCTCTAGAGAATATTGAAATTAAACCATAAGGAGAGAGAGGAAAAGAATATGGCAAAAGAAATAATTAGCGTTATTAAATATGAAGGACCAAATGATGTATTAATTTGGAAGCATCCTACTGAAGATTTTAATCTAGGAACTCAATTAATCGTTCACGAATCTCAAGAAGCTATCTTCTTTAGAGACGGTAAAGCATTAGACTTATTTGGAGCAGGTAGACATACTTTAACTACTCAAAAGCTACCACTTTTAGATAAGCTTTATAAAATTCCTACAGGTGGAGAAGAATTATTCCATACAGAGGTTTATTATGTAAATACTGTATTCCACACTAATGTTAAATGGGGAACAGATTCTAAGGTTAGAATGTTTGATCCTATTTCAGGACTAGTAGTAGAACTTGGAGCAAGTGGAGAATTCACTTTAAAGGTTAGTGATTCAAGAAAATTATTAATCAAATTAGTAGGTACAACAAATAGTCTAAAGACTGGAGATATCGTAGATACTGATAGTATTTATAACGTTAAAGTATTAACAGGTAAGTTTAGAGCATTAGTTGTAAGTAAAGTTAAATCTATTTTATCTAGAATTATTAAAGATAATAATATAAACATTCTAGAAGTAGATGCACATGTTGAAGAAATCGGTAATGCTTTAAAGGATGAAATCAATGAAGTATTTGACGAATATGGTTTATATATTCCTGAATTCTATGTAAATAACATTGCTACACCTGATGATGATCCTAACTTTAGAAAGCTAAAAGAACAATATGCTGAAAAGTATCTATTAGTTAAGGATGAACAAATCAAGAAGGATGTTGCGCTTGCTGAACAACAAAGAAGAATTGTTCAAGCTCAAACAGGTGCTCAAGAAGAAATCATTAAGGCTCAAGCATCAGCTGAGGCTTATAGATTAAAAGCACAAGCAGAAGCTCAAGAAATGCAAATGAAGGGCTACACATACCAACAAGAAACTCAAAGACAAGTTGGTGTTGGAGCTGTTGAAAATATGGGCAAAGGTGGAGGTTCAGGCTCTGGCGCTGGTGGAATCTCTGATGTTGTAGGTTTAGGTGTTACTTTAGGTGCCCTAGGTGGAGTAGTAAATGTAGCTAAAGATGCTATGAAGCCAGTTATCGAAGAAACTAAAGAAATGGGCGCAAATGTTGCTGCTAATTTAAAGGATTCTTGGACTTGCCCTGCATGTGGTAAGCAAGGAATCACATCTAAATTCTGCCCAGAATGTGGAGCAAAGAAGCCAGAAGTTAAAAAGCCTCAAGGATGGACTTGTCCAAACTGTGGAACAATTAACACTGGAAAATTCTGTGCTGAATGCGGAACTAAAAAACCAGAAGAAAATGCAGGCTGGGACTGTGAATGTGGTGAAAAGAATATAACTAGCAAATTCTGTCCAAACTGCGGAAAGAAGAAAGGTGAATAATTATGAGTAAAGCATTAAAGATATATTTTGCGATAGTAGCTATTTTAGCTATTATGGTTTCTGTATTAGTATTTGTTATACCATTTGATAAGAAATGTTATGCAACATTTATTACTTCATACATTTTCTTATTAGTATCTTTATTATGTCAAGGATATGTAGCTTTCCTAGTATTCAAAAAATCAAGTTCCTTAAAGAGTAAGATTTATGGAATACCAGTTATTAGAGTAAGTATGATTTACTTAATGATCCAATTTATCTCAACATTTGCGATAATCGCAGCTAATGCATTTGTATGCGTACCTGTATGGATTCCTGTATGTATCAATATCGTAATCTTAGGATTTGCAGCTATTGGTATTCTACTTACTAGTGCTGTTAAAGACTTTATTGAAAGTGTTGAAAAAGAAGAAAAACAAAGAACAGCTTTCCTTAATAACTTCAAAATTGAAGTTGAATCTTTAAGTAATAAAACAAGCGATGAAGCGCTAAACAAAGACATTTATAAGTTTATTGAAAAAGTTAAATATAGTGATCCAATGTCAAGCGATAAGCTAGTTGACATTGAAAATGAAATCAATGTTAAATACATGGAATTAAAAGAATTAGTATTAAATGATGATATCGAAAATGCTAAAAAAGCATTAGTTGAAATTAATGATTTAATGGATAAGAGAAATAGAATTTGTAAGTTAGAAAAATAAGAAGAGGTGATCCTATGGGATCTTGCAGATGTAAGATGTGTGGTGGTCACATTCATTATGCTGCTGATGCATCAGTTGCTACTTGTGATTTCTGTGGTACAGAACAAACAATAGTTAAATCTGATGATTCAAAGAAGGTTAGCCTATTTAATAGAGCAAACACTCTTCGTATGCAAAATGAATTTGACAAAGCACAATTAACATATGACAACATTTTAATAGATGAACCTAATAATGCAGAGGCCCACTGGGGCATCTGCTTATGCCGTTATGGGATAGAATATGTTACTATTGGTAGTAAAAAAGTACCTACTTGTCATAGAACTTCAATTAGGAGTATCTTTGATGATTTAGACTACAAAGAAGCAATTAATAATGCTGATGTTGTAGCTAAAAGGGTATATGAAAACGAAGCAACAGTAATAGATAAGGTACAAAAAGATATTCTAGAAATCTTCCAAAAGGAAGAACCATATGACATCTTTATTAGTTATAAGGAACATGATGAATCAAAAAAAAGAACAAAAGATTCTATTAAAGCGGAAAATATCTATAAAGTTTTAGATAAAAAGGGTTATAGAGTATTTTTCTCTAAAGTTTCTTTAAATAATATTGATGTATCTAAATATGAACCAATTATCTTTGCGGCTTTAATGAGTTCTAAAGTTATGTTATCTATAGGTTCAAAAGCGGATTACTTTAATGCCACATGGGAAAAGAATGAATGGTCTAGATTCATGACTTTAATGAAAGATGATATAAAGAAATATTTAATCCCATGTTACTTTGATATGGATAAAAAAGATCTACCTGAAGAATTCATGATGCTTCAAGCTGAAGATATTAGTAGTGATGATCTTGAAGAATTAGTTAAAAGAGTTGATAGATTATTTACTACTAGTGAAAAAGTAGTAGTTACTACTGAACAAGTTGAGGTTAGAGAAAAGGTTGTTAATAAATTATCTGTAGAAAATAATATTGGTAGAATTGGTTTATTCTTAGCGGATGGCCAATTTGCTAAAGTTAAAGAATTAAGTGAAAAAGTATTAGATACTGACTTTAAATGTGCTTTAGCATATTATTATAAAATGTTAGCTTCTTATGGATGTAAAAACGAAAAAGAATTAATCGATAGAAGAATTATTTTAGATAATGATAAAAATGCTGAAAAAGCATTAATGTTTGCGGATAATGATTTAAAAAATAAAATAGAAGATATTAATGCAAAGGTTAAGGAAGCTATTATAGAAAAAGAAAAGAATGATTTAATGCAAAAAGTTAAATCATATCTATATAATAAAAAATATAGCGAAGCACTTGATACTTTAAAGAGTTTATATAATTATAAAAATACTGATGATTTCATCATTAAAACTAAAGATGAAATATATGAAGCGGCTAATAGATTAGAAGCTGATAAAAAGCATAAAGACGCCATTTCTGTATATTCATTATTAGATGGATATAAAGATTCAAACTCTTTAATTGAAAAGATAAAATATATTATTCAAGTTGAAGAAGCTTGTCAAAAATGCGACAAATTAGTTGAATCAGTTAATGCATCTATTAATCATATTAATAACACTAAAGTATATGATCAAGATGCTATAAAGAAAATAAAAGAAAGATTAACTCAAATAAGAGATTTAGATTTATGTCCTTATGCTATGGAAAAGCATGAAGCTTTAACAAAGAAATTTAAGGACTTAGAAGAACAAAGAGAAAAAAGTAGAAAGGCTAGTTTGTTTGTAGCCTTAGGCTTAGTAGGAGTAACAATTATAATAGTTATAGTTGTCTTTATATTAGCCAAGAAATAGTTAAGTTGGAGGTGATTCTATGGGATCATGTAGATGTAAGATGTGTGGTGGTCATATTCATTATGACGATAATTTATCTATTGCAACATGTGAATTCTGTGGTACAGAACAAACTGTATTTAGAAGTGATGATGCTAAAAGATTAAGTTTATTTAATAGAGCCAACAGTCTTAGACTTCAAAACGAATTTGATAAAGCACAATTAACATATGATAACATCCTAATAGATGAACCAAACAACTCAGAAGCTCACTGGGGTATTTGTCTATGCCGTTATGGTATTGAATATATTGAAGCAAATAATAAAAGAGTACCAATTTGTCATAGAACAGCTATGAAAAGTATTTTTGATGATCTTGATTATAAAGAAAGTATTGAAAATGCTGATGTAGTTGCTAAAAAATATTACCAAGAAGAAGCTAAAGTAATTGATAAGATTCAAAAAGATATTTTAAAAATATCACAAAAGGAAGAACCTTATGATATCTTTATCAGTTATAAAGAAAACGATGAAAACAGTATTAGAACAAAAGATTCTATGATGGGTGAAATAATATATAATGCCCTAACTAATAAAGGTTATAGAGTATTCTATTCTAAAATTGCTTTAAAGAATAAAGATGTTAGTATGTATGAACCTATTATTTTTGCGGCTTTAAGAAGCGCAAGAATAATGATTCCTATTGGTTCTAAACCTGAATACTTTAATTCTATTTGGGAAAAGAATGAATGGTCTAGATTCTTAAGCTTTATGCAAGATGATGATAAAAAGTATGTAATTCCATGTTACTTTGATATGGATTCATTTAATATGCCAGATGAATTCTTAGTATTTGAAGCAGTTAATTTAAATGATGCTAATTATACTGAAACTATTATTAATAGAATTAATAAACTACTTAATAAAAAGGTTGAGAAATCTTCTAGTGAAGCCGTTAATCAACCGTATAATAGTACAATTAATAATATGCTTGAAAGAATTAAATACTGTATAGCAGAAAAAGATTTTAAGAAAGCAAGTGAATTAATTGAAAGCACATTAAATATTGATTATAAATGTGCTAAAGCATATTATTTAAAAGTATTTGTTAATAATAACGCAAGTACTCTAGATGATTTTGTTAATAATAAAATAGCTATTGAAGAAGATCCTGACTTTAAAAAAGCCTTAAATTTTGCGGATGAAAAATATAAGGAACAATTAATTACTATCAGTAAGAATATTCAAGATAGTAGAATACTAAATGCCTTAGAAGAAGTCTATAAAGTATTTGTTAGAAGAATTATAGAAGATAACTTTAGTGATGCATTTAGATTAAGTAGAAAAATAACTGGATATAAAGATGTAAATAAGAAGGTCGAAGATTTAAAAGAAAAATGCTATCAACGTGCTCAAGAAGCATGTAATGCTCATTATTATGAAAGAGCAATAGAACTTTATTCATTACTATATAGTTATAAAGATTCTGATGAGATGGTTAAATTCTGCAGAAAAATGAAAATCAAAGATGATAATTTAGCTGAAGCAGCTAAGCTATCAGAAAAAATGGATTTAATTATTGGTAGATATAAATCTAAAGAATTACATGACAGTGATGTAGCATATTATGGGACATATGCCACAAGATATAGGTCTTTAACTAAAGAATATGATACTTATACAGAGCGTATTAATTATTATGTTGGCTATATGAATACAATTGCAAACGCTAAGACAGTTGAAATTCGTGCAGAAAATAGAAGAAGAAATTTCATAATTATACGTAATGCAATAATAATAGCTATAGCTTTAGCTCTTATGTTAACAATAATAATTACACCAATTGTTTCTTCTAGAAAGAAAAAACAAAAGAGATATAGAGAAGCTGTAGAATTCATTGATAAGGGTGATTATTATAGTGCTTCAAGAAAACTAGAAGGTTTAAAATATAAAGATTCAGATATATTAAGGCAATTATTAAAAGCTGAAAATTGGCTTAAAAATGGTAATTATGAGGAAGCAATTGATTATGTTTATAATGCTGGTGGAACAACTAATGTTAGTTATGATTCTAAAGAAGGTACAGCAACAAAAACAGATGAAGTTATAAAAAAACTATATATAAATAATGATCCAACAGCAACAGGTAGAGAGTTTGTTAAATGGACTATTAATAATTATGAAATAGACTTTAAAGAATATATTTTAGATTTAAAACTAAAGGCTGAATATAATAAAATAGAATATTCTATTTTCTATGGTAATTTACCAACAAAAGCAGAAGAATATCAAACATTGCCAAAAACTTATACGTATGAAGAAATAGGAACTGTTAGTATTCCTAATGCCGTTTGGCCAGGATATACATTCTTAGGTTGGACTACTGAAAACGATAATGAACTTAAAAAGAATTATTCATTTAATTCTAATCAAACAGGTGATATTTATTTAATTGCTCATTGGAAAGCTAATGAATATATTATTACTGTTGATACAAATGGCGGAGAAGAATTAGTAGATAATAGATTTCCTGTAACTTCAGGAAAAAATTATATATTACCAGTTCCTGCTGAAAGAGAAGGATATACTTTTGAAGGATATGGAATATCTTATAAGAGATATACAGATAATGAAGGTAAAAGTTTATCTGGTTATGATCTTGCACAAGATGTTACATTTAAGGCAATCTGGGAAGGAAATCCATACAAAGTAACTATTAAAGCAGGATCTTATGGATATATTAGGATTCCAAATAATACAGAGAGAACGACAGATGATGAAACTATAGGACGTATGGCAACTGGTAGTAGTAATTCAAAAGAAAAGACTTTAAGGTGTGGAACTACCTTAACATTAGTCGCAGAACATATTATGTCTGGTTTTATGGGATGGTATGTTGATGGGGAAAAGGTAAGTAGTTCTTCAGAATACACATTTACTATTCCTGCGCATGATTGCACAATAGAAACAAGATATTCATAATATAAATTCTTAAGATGGATTTTTATCCATCTTTTTAATATAATAAATAATGTAGGTGGTTTTATGTTAGAAGTTTATTTAAACAAATTGGAAGAAAAAGAAAAATTAGATGGATTCCCTTGGATCTTCAATAACGAAGTTAATCATTTTAAAGGTAATATTGTTAATGGAGAAGTAGTAAAGGTTTTAACTTTTGAAGGTAAGTTTATATGCTATGGCTTTATTAATACAATATCTAAAATAATGATTAGAATATTGTCATTAGATGAGAATGAAATAATAGATGAAGACTTCTTTAGAAGAAAAATTAAATATGCTATAGCTCATAGAGAAAACCTTAATTTTAAAGATTCCAATTGTTATAGATTAATATTTGCGGAAGCTGATAGTCTTCCAGGTTTAATAGTTGATAAATACGCTGATTATTTATCTGTACAATTCTTATGTCTTGGTATGGATAAAATAAAGGATATGTTAGTTAAATTATTAGTAGAAGAAACTAACTGTAAAGGTATTTATGAACGTGGTGATGTAGAGGTTAGACATAAAGAAGGTCTAGAAATAAAAAAAGGCTTCATTTACGGAAATTTCAATCCTAGAATAGAAGTCTTAGAAAATGGTATAAAGTTTATTGTTGATGTAGAAAACGGACAAAAAACAGGTTATTTCTTAGATCAAAAACTAAATAGAGATAATGTTAAATATTACTGTAAAGATAAAGTAGTTTTAGATTGTTTCTCTAATGTTGGTGGTTTTGCTTTAAATGCTTTAAAGAATGGTGCTAAACAAGTAGATGCCCTAGATATATCTAAAAAAGCATGTGATGATATATTATATAATGCTAATTTAAATAACTTTAAAAATATTAATGTTATTTGTGAAGATACCTTTAATTATTTAAGAAGTGATATAAAGGATAAATATGATTGTATCATACTTGATCCACCCGCATTTACCAAGAATAAGGATTCTGTAAAGAAGGCTTATAACGGATATAAAGAAATAAACCTACAAGCTATTAAGATTTTAAGAAGCGGAGGATATTTACTAACATTTAGTTGTAGCCAGCACATGACTCCTGATTTATTCTTCCAAATGATTAATGATGCGATTAAAGATAGTAAAAGAAAAGCACAAATCATTGACTTTAGAATACAATCACCAGATCATCCAACACTACTTAATTCAACAGAACAACTATACCTTAAATGCGTTATTTTAAGAGTTTTATAGAATATAAAAAGCACTTTTAAATAAGTGCTTTTATTTATTGTTAGTTATAATATATCCCTTACTTACGGCATATATTGCGAGTTTATGAACAGAATCAAATCCTGTTTTAGCAAGAAGTGAGGCTATATGAGTTTTAACTGTATTAATTGATACACATAATTTATCTGATATCTCTTTTTGATCAAGACCATTACAAATAAGCTGTAATATTTCTAATTCTCTTTTAGTTAAATCAACATTACCTATTTTGTTATTACCTTCTTGAGGGAAGATGTGATAACCATTAAGTGTTTGAGATAAAATAGATAGTAAATCAGATCCAGAAGTATTCTTATAAATAAAAGAATCTACATTAGCTTCTTTAGCTTTTTTGATATATGAAACTTCAGGCATTCCTGTCATAATGATTATCTTTATATCAGGAAAGTCTTTTTTTATTTTCTTTGATGCTTCTATACCATTATTACCATTTTCAGTATAAACGTCCATTAATACTAAATCAGGTCTAAGTCTATTACATGCATCATAAGCTAAATCAGCATCCGCTAATTTTAAAATAACATCATATTCATTTTTATCTAGTTGGTATGAGATAGAATCTCTTAAAATACCTTGATCTTCAACGACTATTATTTTTTTCATATACAAAACCTCAATTAGATTATAACAAATAAATTGTTATATTGTAAAGATTATATGTTATAATGTGATATGAGGAGGGATTTTATGAAGAAAAGTTACATTATCATAATTTTATCTTTCATATTAGTATTAATTACAACAGTACTTTTACTTTCATCAAAATTTAATAGTAAATATGATATTGTGCTTTCTAAAGAATTCTCTTCAAGTTACAGTGAAAAGTTAGACAATTCATATAAAACGAAAACAGTAAGGATTGAATATTTTGCGACATACCTAGATAAAGCAAAAGCTGTTGAAATGGATGAATATAGCGCTAAAGCATATTTAGATAGTGGCTTAGGTAAGACTTTTATACCTTCATTTAATATGAAAGTAGTATTAGTACAAAATAAGAAAAATACTGATAAAGTTATAACAAGCCTAAAGGAATTAGAAGAATCTAATTTAAAGGTAAATATTGTTAATGGTTCATCATTTACAACACGCCTAATGTATTTATCTATATCAAAATCATTAACTGATGAATTTAAATTAAGTAATACAATTACATATTTAAAGAGTTTAAATGATAATGATAATCTAATACATAAAAGTTATAATTTAGAAAAAGCTGACTACATTCTAACAAGTGATTTATACGCTAAAGAGTTACTTGATAGTGGTGAGAATATTAATATTTATGATATAGATGAAGGAAGTCTAGAAGCTAATTTTGGTTTATTAGTAATAGATGATTCTCTTGATTTAACTAATTATAAAAAGTCTGTTAGTGATAGTAATTTAAAGGTATCAGAATATGAAAATACATTTACTCTTGATGATTATAGTATAAGCGGTGAGTTCGCGCGTGATAGAGTAAATCAATTTAGAAGAAAAGTACTTGGAACTTATAAGTTCTCAGGTGTTAATAGTGATGAAAGATCAATTATTTTAATTTTATTTATTGTCATAATGGTTCCTTGGGCAATCTATATTGGTATTAGAATTAATGACTATGAACTTAGAAAAGCCGTCTTTGTTTGCCTAGGTATAGTATTATCATGGTTATTCTTAAGATACTTTAAAAACCATATGTATAATGATGTCTTACTTCGTTATATTTGGTATTTAAATTACTTACCTTTAATATTTGCGCCTATCCTATTCTTAAATGCAAACTTGGTTATGACACTAAAGAGAAGTAAGAAAGTAATGAAGATAACTTTATTCTTATTTATAATATCAATAGTAATGTTATTCTTAGTTCTAGCAAATGATATCTTTGAATTTGCGTTTGTGTTTAAAAATGGTATTGAAAATTGGTCAAGCTATTCATATGGATTCTTATTCTATGTAATATGCTTAGTTGGCTTCTCAGAACTAATCGCAGGTATTGTTTTATTAATTAAAAAGAATTATAAACAAACTAGTAAAAAGGTCTTATTTGCGCCAATTCTCATTTTCTTATTTATCTTTGGATATATTGCTTGTGACTTCGTTGGAGTAAGCTATGTTGTTGAAATGGACTACACATTAATCATATGTTTATTCGCCCTAATTCTATGGGAATTTACACTTCGTGCAGGTTTAGTTCAAAACTGTGGAAGATACTATTCACTATTTAATAATATGACTTTTGATTTAGCACTAGAATCAAAAGAAGAAGAAATAATATTTAAGACAAATAACTTTAATGAAGGATCTACTAATGAAAGATATAGTAAATATGAAATTAGTAATGGTTATGCAGTATTAAAAGATGATTTAACAGTTTTAGATAAAGCAAAACTAGAATTAGAAAAGAGAAAGAGTTTATTAGAAAAGAATAATAATACCTTAAAACATGAACATAAAATCATGGCTGAGTATTATTCACTTTCAAGTCAAAATGAAATATTAAATGAAATTGATATGGATTATAAACTTAAAAATGATGAAATTATTGATTTAATTAATAAGATTGAACCACTTAATGATAAAAAAGAAATTTATCCATATCTAGCAAGAATAAAATTCTTAGTAAGTTATACTAAACAAAAATATAATTGTTACATTAATTCTAAGATTAATGAAAAAACAGAAATTCAAACAATTGCTTTAGCTGTTCATATAATAATGGAAGATGCGAAGAGCTTAAATCTTGAATGTGGGTTACTTTGTAATTCAATGGAATTAATTGATTCAAATTTAGGTGTAATTATAATTGATATCATTTATATGATGATGGAAAATGCTTTAAAAAATAATAGTGATTTATTTGTTAATATTGATGTTAATGAATCAATTACGGTCTTTGGTTTATTTAAAGAAAATTCAGAGATTGTTGATACTTATTTAACTAATAGTGTTAAGGCTTTAATAGAGAATAAACAAATCGATTATGAAGTTAAAAAAGTTGATGATATGTTAAAGCTAATATTTAGAATAAGGAGTGTGATGTAATATGAGATATTTATATACACTTCCTGTAATAGCTATATTATTCTTAATATTTGTAGCTGTTGTAACATTACTTACTCAAGTAGTAGTCACATCTTTCTCAGTTATTATGAGACCAAAGAAGAAAAAGCCTTTAATAAGCCATATCTTTAACATTAGTTTAATACTTTATTATTGTGTAATGTGTGGAATTATCGCATCTGTTCAAAGACATTTAACTGAAGGAATAATTGTTTTTGAATATTATACAGTTATTAGATATTTAGCAATTTCTGTAGTTATAACATCTATTTTAAATGTTATATTTAATAGGGAATATGCAAATATTGGAATTGCTATAACTTCTATTTTATTACTTCCAGTATTTGAAGAAGTATTTAAAAAAGGTTATGCTTATATTTATATTTTCTGCTTATTATATTATCTTGTTTATTCAATATATTTAGTTTTAACATTATATGAATATAATAAAAAGACCATTAATAACTTATCTATTAAAGAAGCTCTAGATTCTTTGCCTATAGGTATTTGTTTTGCGAATAAAAAGAATAGAATTATATTCAATAATAAAACAATGATAAATATCTTAAACTATAATGGTATAGAATCAAGAATTAAGATTATTGATCTATGGGATGAAATAAAGAGTAAAGACTTTATATTTGATGATGAAAATACAGGATTACTTAAATATAATGATGAAACATTCATGGTAGTATTAGATAAAGCAAATGATTTAGAATATCAAATTAAAGCAACTAATATTTCAGCTGAATATGAAATCATTGATGAAATCCTACAAGCTAATCAAACTCTAGAAGAACAAGAAAAATCATTAAAAGATTATATTGTTAAGATTGAAGAAATTGAGCGTCAAAAATCCCTACTTAGAGTAAAGGGTAGAATTCATGATGTATTTGCTCAAAGATTATCCATAATTCATCAATACTTAGATAATGAAGATATTCAAAATATAAGTAATGAAGAAATAAAGAAATTATTAATTGATATGACTAAAGATATCAAAGAAGAAAACGAACTTAATTATGATGAAATTAAAAATAACATCATTTCATCTTATGCCTTAATTGGTATGAAGATTGACTTTGTAGGCGACTTTAATGATAAAGAGGGACAAAACGCTATCTTAAAGATTGTTAGAGAAGCCGCAACTAACGCTCTACGTCATGGTGGTGCTAGTGAGTTAAAAGTAGAATACACAAACGGAATTATTACTATTACAAATAATGGCGTAGAACCAAATGTTATAAAAGAAGGTAATGGTATAAAGAACATGAAATTCATTGCTAAAGAAAACAAACTAGACCTACAAATTGAACTAAAACCTTATCGAATTATCATAAAATAGGTTAAACTCATCCTTTTGGGTGAGTTTTTTTACTATTAAATCATCCTTAGTTATGATTACTTTAAACTTAAATTTGACTAAAATTATAATAGAAGAATTATTTTTAAAGGAGGGATAATATGAAAAGATTAATAAAATTAATAGCTTCACTTTTTATTTGTATATCTTTATCTTTTATCTCAATTAAAAATAATAAAGCAAAAGCTAAAACATATACTAACAGCATTGAAATAAAATGCGAAAATAAGGTTAGTGATACTAACGAAGGAAAGTTATCTATGGGCGCTGAAGTAGCAATTGTTTTAGGTGCAATCATTGTTTCTTCAAGCATTGGAATAGTAATGTATTTACTTGTTTTTAAGAAGAAAAAGAATAAAAATTAAAATAAGCCTTACATTTAGTTTATATATTTTTTTATAATATATAATAATATAATCTTGAAATGTAAGTCTTTTTTTTGTATAATCTTAATGTAAAAATAGAAAGGACAGTGTTATTATGGGTAGAGCACATGAAGTACGTGCAGCATCAATGGCTAAAACAGCCGCAGCAAAATCAAAATTATACGCAAAATACGGAAAAGAATTATATATGGCAGCTAAAGGAAACCCTGATCCAGTTAACAACCTTGCTTTAAGAGGTGTTGTTGCTAGAGCTAAGAAAGATCAAGTTCCTGCAGATGTTATTAAAAGAGCAATAGAAAAGGCAGCTGGTGGATCAGCTGAATCATATATCTACAAGAGATTCGAAGGTTTCGGACACAATAACTCAATGGTTATCGTTGACTGTTTAACTGATAATGGAAATAGAACAGCAGCTACAATTCCAACAATCTTCTCTAAGTGTGGAATTAAGATGGGTGTTCCTGGTTGTGCAGCTCACAGCTTCAAGAACCAATCAATCTTCACATTTGAAGGAAAGACTGAAGATGAAGTACTTGAAATCTTATTAATGGCTGATTGTGATGTAGATGAAGTTAATGTAGATGAAGATGGATGGGTAACAGTTACAGCTAAACCAGAAGCATACAACGCAGTTAGAACAGCTTTAACAGATGCAGATCCAGAAATCAAATTTGAAGATGATAAGATTACTTGGACTCCAAATGATTATGTTGACTTAGATGATGAACAAATGGAAAAGTTCCAAAGATTCTTAGATATGCTTGAAGATAACGAAGACGTTCAAGACGTTTATCATAATGTAAATATGCCTATAGTTGAGGAAGAAGAATAAAAGACGGCTTGATAGCCGTTTTTATTTCCTAAAAGGAGGTTAAATTATGAAGAAGAGTTATTTACTTGCTTTAATACCCTTATGCCTAGTTTTTGTAGGTTGTAAGAAAAAAACAACTAAGACAAAAACTACTAGTAAAGATACTACTAGAGTTACAACAAATTTAAATACAACAACAAAACTAACAACATCTAAAAAAACTCCTGATTATGAAGAATTATTACAGGATTATTACTATGAAGTTAAAGGCGATGATGTCATAATTCTTGGAGTTAAAGAGAAAGAAGCCCAAGAATTAGTGGTTCCTGAAGGAGTTACTAAAATAGTAGATGATGATGACTATGATGGCTTTAGATATTTATATAACCTAGAAAAAGTAACATTACCTAAATCATTAAAGGAAATAGAAAAAGGGTCTTTTGCAGGCTGTAATAAGTTAGTGGAAATATATAATTTATCAGATATAAATTTAACTTTAAATGATGAAAATGATAAAACATATATTACAGAAAATGCCTATGCAATTCATAAATCTTTAAGTGAAGAATCAAATATTGTAAGATTTAATGGCTATTCATTTATTCATACAGATGAGGTAAGTAAGTTATTTAATTATACAGGTACTGATAAATTTTTGACAACTCCATCTAGTTATAATTATATTGGTGAAGATATCACAAGTTATGATATAAGAGAAAAAGCATTTATGTATAACGAAATGGTTACGCTTGAATTATCAGAAGCCGTAAATGTTATTGAAAGTTATGCCTTTGGAGATTGCTATAATTTATCAAGTGTTATAGTTGGTAAAAATGTAACTGAAATAAAAAGTCATGCTTTTGGTAGTGATGATAGATCTGATGAAGCTTATACAGTTGGTATGTATAATGAATGTAATAGATTAGTTGAAGTAATTAATAAATCAGATTTAAATATCGAAAAGGGCAGTAGAACTAATGGGCGTATTGCTAAAAATGCTTTAGTTGTAAAAGGAGAAAATGAGGATTCATCTATCGTCATAAAAGATAATTATGTTTTCTTAAAAACAAGTGATGAAGCATATTTAACATGTTATATAGGAAATGAAGAAACTGTTATAACACCTGATTCATTTGTTTTTGGAAATGAGACAATAGATTCATACATTATAAACGATTATGCGCTAGCTTATAAAGATAATATAGAAAAAGTAATTATTTCTAATTCAGCAACATCTATTGAACAAGGTATAATTTTTAATGATCAATTTCATAGAAGAAATGATACAGTAGAAGAAATAATAATAGGAAATAATGTAACATTTATTCAAGCAAATGCCTTTGCTGAGTCATATGAGTTAAAAAAATTAACTCTTGGTAGTAAAGTCAAAAATATAAAAATAGGTTCGTTTTCTTATTGTTCTGAATTAACTGATGTAGTTATTTTATCTGAAGAAACATTAGAGTTAGATGAAAAATCATTTTACAAACCAAACAATTCAGATTATAAGCCAATAGAAAGAGTATTCTTTAAAGGTACTAAAGAAACATGGGATAATTGGCCAAGTGATAAAAAAGGTATAAATAATAGCCAATTATTTAATGCAACAATCTATTACTATAGTGCCGAAAAACCAACTGATGATGGTAATTACTGGACTATGGTAAATGATGAAATAATTATATGGGAATAGGTTATGACATTTAAAAAGATTACATGCAAAGATTTAGATATTATAAAAAAATTTGTATCTACTAATAATTATTTTATATCTGATTTAACTGTTGGTGCGATATTCATGTGGAAAGACTTTTATGGTTATGAAATATGTTATAACAATGATTATCTAATTATTAAATCAGATGATGGATATTTATTTCCTTTAGGTGATTATAAAAAAGGCATTGAAGCAATAAAAGAAGAAAAAATAACATTAATACCAGAACAATACATAGATAATTTTAAAGACTATAAATTAGAAGAAATTGATTTTAGAAAAGATTATGTATATAACGCTTTTGATTTAGCATATTTAGAGGATAAGAAATATGAAAAAAAGCTTGAACATATAAAAAAGTTTAATAAGCTATATCCTAATTATAGTTATGAAATTATAAGTAAAGATAATATTAAAGATATTATAAATGAATATTCTAATCTAACAAGACCAGTAGAGAAAATGGCTATATATGAAGCTAATATGGCTCTTGAAGTCTTAAAACATTATGATGATAACACATTTATTGGAATGCTTTTAAAAGTTGATGGCAGAGTAATAGCTTTTACTGTAGGTGAGATTTTATTTGACATTTTACATGTTCATATAGAAAAAGCAAATATAGAATATAAAGGTGTATATCAAGTGATTAATAATTTGTTTTCTAAATATATATTAGAAAATTATAATATTAAATATATTAATAGACAAGATGATGCAGGTTTTGAAGGGCTTAGAAAAGCAAAGAAATCATATTATCCCACAACATATTATAAAAAATATTTTACAAAATAAAATGCGAGAAATTTTCTTGCATTTTTTCTTTTTATCTATTGTATTTTTATAAAACAATGCTATAATATAGTTGAACAGTTGAATAAACGTTCAAGTGTAAGGAGTGATAACATGTCAGTTGAAGATATAAAAAAAGAACTACCAAATGAAGATAGTTTATATGATTTAGCGGAATTATTCAAAGTATTTGGTGATTCAACGCGTATAAGAATATTATCTTGCTTAAAGGTTAGTGAGTTATGCGTTAATGATATCGCAGAGGCACTTAATATGACATTATCAGCTGTAAGTCATCAATTAAGAATTCTTAAGAATGCTTATCTAATTAAATCTAGAAAGCAAGGAAAAGAAGTATATTATTCTTTAGATGATGATCATGTAGAAAAAATAATTGACTGTGGACTTGACCACATTAATGAATAGGAGGTATATTATGCAAAAGAGTTTTAGATTAATAGATTTAGATTGTGCAAATTGTGCAAGTAAAATGGAAAGAGGAATAAATAAGATTAAAGGAGTAAATAGTTGTAATATCAATTTCATGATGCAAAAGATGATTATTGATATTGATGATGATAAATTTGAATCTATCATGGACGAGGTAGAAAAATATATTAAGAAAGTAGAACCAGATTGTAAGGTTAAAAGATAATGAAAAAAAGATTAATTAGGATAATTATATCTTTAATCTTATTTATAACTTTATTTACTGTTGATAAAATAATTGGGCTAGATGATGTAGTTGATATGGATTTTCCAATCCTACCATTTTGTCTATATCTAGCAATATATATTCTAATAGGTTATGATGTTGTATTTAAAGCAATTAGAAATATATGTCATGGTCAAATATTTGATGAGAATTTCTTAATGTGTGTAGCAACAATAGGTGCTTATGCGATTGGTGCATATGAAGAAGCAGTAGTCGTTTTATTATTTTATCAAATAGGTGAATATTTCCAAGATTACGCAGTTAATAAATCAAGAAAATCCATTTCAAGTTTAATGAATATTAGACCTGATTATGCCAATCTACTAATAGATGGGGAATTCAAGGAAGTTGATCCAGAAGAAGTAAAAATAGGAGATATTATATTAGTAAAACCTGGAGAAAAGATTCCACTAGATGGAATAATTGTTAAAGGTGAAACATCAATTGATACTAAGAGTTTAACAGGTGAATCTTTGCCTAGAGATGCATTTACTAATGATTTAGTAATAAGTGGATGTGTTAATATTAGTAGTCAAATTGAAGTTAAGGTAGAGAAAGAATTTTATGATTCAACTGTATCAAAAATACTTGATTTAGTTGAAAATGCAACAAGCCAAAAGGCTAAGTATGAGAACTTCATAACTAAGTTCGCAAAGTTCTACACACCTATAGTTTGTCTTCTTGCATTATTACTATTCTTAATACCTGGAATAATCACAAGTAACTATCAAGAATGGCTTTATAGAGCCCTTAACTTCTTAGTAGTATCTTGTCCATGTGCTCTTGTTATATCTATTCCATTATCATTCTTTAGTGGTATTGGAGCCGCAAGTAAAAATGGTATTTTAATTAAAGGTTCTAACTACTTAGAACAATTTAATAAAGTTAATACTTTTGTATTTGATAAAACAGGAACTTTAACTAAAGGAAACTTTAAAGTAACTAAGATTTATCCAGAAAATAGGAAAGATGACATTATTAAATATGCAGCTATTGCTGAATATAATTCAAGTCATCCTATAGCTAGAAGTATCGTAGAATTTTATAATAATGAAATAGATACAGATTACATTTTAACTAATGTTTCTGGTAAAGGTATAATTGCGAAGAAGAATGAAGAAATAATTCTTTGTGGTAATGATAAATTATTACTTGAAAACAACATAGAATTTGATAAAGTTGAAGAAGTAGGAACAATTATTTATGTTGCTAGAAATAATAATTATTTAGGTTATATTTTAATAACTGATGAAGTTAAAGAAGAATCTAGTTATGTTATTAGTTCACTTAATAACTTTAGTAGAACTATAATGCTAACAGGTGATAACTTTAAACAAGCAAGTTTTGTTAAAGAAAGCCTAAACTTAAGCGATTTTAAGGCATCACTTTTACCACAAGATAAAGTATATGAATTAAAGAATATTATGGATAATAATGATTCATTAACTTGCTTTGTAGGTGATGGTATAAATGATGCTCCAGTATTAGCTACAGCTAATATTGGTATTGCTATGGGGGCATTAGGAAGCGATGCTGCAATTGAAGCCAGCGATATAGTTTTAATGAAAGATGATTTAAAAGGCTTATTAGTATTAAAGAAAATAGCTAAAAAGACAATGAGAGTTGTTTTAGAAAATATCATCTTTGCATTAACTATTAAAATTGGCGTATTAATTTTATCTGCATTAGGTATTACTAATATGTGGATTGCTGTATTTGCAGACGTTGGCGTTGCAATACTTGCAATACTTAACGCTATGCGTGTTGGATCAAAAAAATATGAGGTATAAATATGAATAAATATTTAGAAGAAACTCCTCTACTAGATTTCCATAATAAGAAAATAGAAGAATTAGTTCAAACAAAAAAATGGATGGAGTTAGAAGAACTTGATAGAATTAAAGAAATATATAACTATATAAGAGATGATATTTTATTTGGTTATAACGTTGATGATAAAATAAAAGCTTCTAAAGTTTTAAAAGATGGTTTTGGTCAATGTAATACAAAAGGTATATTATTTATGGCTCTATTAAGAAGCTGTAATATACCTTGTAGAATACATGGATTTACAATTGATAAGAAGCTTCAAGAAGGAGCTATGACAGGTTTTGTTTATAAGAAAGCCCCTAAAAATATCTTACATAGTTGGGTAGAAGTTTATTATGATAATAACTGGTTTGAACTTGAAGGATTTATCTTAGATAAGCCATATTTAACACATCTACAAAATAAATTTATAGAAGTAAATGGTACATTTATGGGCTATGGTGTAGCGGTTAAAGACTTTAAAAATCCAGTAATAGATTTTAATAAAAATAATACATATATTCAAAGTGAAGGTATTAATCAAGACTTTGGAATTTATGATAATCCAGATTTATTATTTAATAGTTATAAACAAGAATTATCTCGTTTTAAAAGATTCTTATTTAGACATTATGGTAGACATAAAATGAATAAGAATGTAAAAAAAGTAAGAAGTCACTAAACAAAGTGACTTTTTTATTAAAATAAAAAATTGCTATTTTATTAAAATAAAGATATAATAAAATTAGATATTATGTGCATATTGTTTAAAAGGGGGCAAATAAATATGTTTTATGAATTTTTCAGTGAGAAGAACACACCTTATTTCGTAGTTGTGTTAGGTATCGTAATTATTGTATTAGTAATAGCTCTATTTATTCTACAATTTATCTTCCAAAAGAAGTTATCAACTAAATCAATTGATATTGTTTCACGTATTGAAACAGATGCTATTACAGGTGATGAATGTGTTAAGATGACTATCGCAAACACAGGATTCCATAGTATTGAAATTAGAGGTTTTGGTTTCAAACATAAGAATAGAGATTATGATTATTTAAGAACATACAAGGATGAAAGAAATATTCCTGTATATCAAAAAATAGTAATTTCTCCAAGAGATTCACTTGAAACTATTATTGATTTAAATGATTTAAAGGCTAAGCTTAATACTACTAAGATTGGTAAGTTTAAAGCTTATGTAATTGATGTTTATGGCAATTATTGTTTAATTAACGCAAAAGATGTAAAAGCCTTTGTTGAGCTATATTTCAAACATGTTGAATATATTGAAAAGGTTAGAAACATGCCTGTTGAAAAACAAGAAAAGAAGCTTAAGAAAGAACATATGTATGAAGATAGAAAGAAGAAAATTCTTAATCATACAATTGAAGATACATTTGAAAAAGCTAATATCGATGGTAAAGAACATAAGAAAGAAGAACCAATCGCATATGATGCAACTAATTATGCTGAACCAGTAAAAATTATTGAAAAAGAACAATTAGAAAAAGAAGAACAAATTAATTCAACTAATAACTTTGAAGATCATTATGAAACAGAAGTTAATGAACCATCAGTTGATGAACAATATGAAAAAGCTAGCGAAAATAATGATTTCGTATTTGGCGGTTTCTCATTTGATGATGATTTATCAAAAGAAATTAGTGAAGAAGTTGAAGAAACTGAAGAAGATGAAAATAAATAATCCCTAATCTAGGGATTTTTTCTTATATTTAAGAAATATTTAAAGATTATAATTGAAAAATAAGGTAAAATATGAGTGTAGGATGTGATATTATGAAATATGATTGCTTAATTGTTGATGATGAAGAAATGTTAGCTAATAGCACAAAAGATTATTTTAATCTTTTTGAAGTAAAAACTTATAGTGTTAATTCATATAAAGAATGCATGGAGTTTTTAAAAGAAAACGAAGCTGAATTAATTTTATTAGATATAAATCTTAAGGACGGATTAGGTTTTAATTTATGTAAGGAATTAAGAACATCAACAAGTATTCCTATTATTTTTATTTCAGCTAGAAATACAGATGATGATAAAATAATTGCCCTAAATATAGGCGGAGATGATTATGTAGAAAAACCATATTCACTTGGAGTTTTACTAGCGAAAGTTAAAGCAGTATTAAAGAGATTTAAGAAGGATGAAGCTAAATGTTTTAATGATGGGCATTTAAAAATTGATTATATAAATAAAGAAGTTTATGTAGATAATAAATTAGTTAAATTAACAAGCATTGAATATAAATTACTAATTTATCTTGCAAATAATTCAAAAAGATTAGTTTCTAAAGATGAATTATTTATTAATGTATGGCAAGATAAATTCACTCAAGATGGAACACTAAATGTTCATATAAGAAAAATAAGAGAAGCAATTGAATTAGATCCAAACAATCCTAAATACATAATTACTGTATGGAAAGAAGGATATAGATTTGAAGGTGAATCTAAATGAAAAAAAGGTTTGTAATAGGAACTCTTATAATTTTATTTATTGTTGAATTAACAATATGTATTTTAGCCATTAATAGAGTAAGTTCAGTTAAACAAGATACAATTACTATTAATAGAATTATTAGAACAGTAGAAGAAAATTATGGTGATGAATCTAAATATTTAGATGATTTAGAATATACCATAATAGATAATGAAGGTACAATTATATATAAATCAGATTCGGCAAGATCAAATTCAATTAATGATGCGATTAAGAATAACGATGTAATCTTAGATGTTACTATAGATGAAACAATAATAGGAAAAATATTAATAGAAAATACAACAAATAAACTTTTAAACAATACAAAGAGCTATATTATTGTTGTTATTGTCGTAATTTCTTCTATACAATGTTTAGTATTAATTAGTTATTTTTATCATATGAATAAAGTCTTAATTAAGCCATTTAATGATTTAAGTAGTTTTGCCCAAAGAGTTGCTCAAGGTAACTTAGATATTCCACTTAGCATGGATAGAAAGCATGTATTTGGTTCTTTTACCGAATCATTTGATTTAATGCGTAGTGAGCTTAAAAAAGCAAGAATTGCGGAAAAAAAGGCTAATGATGATAAAAAAGAAATCATTGCCAAGTTAAGTCATGATATTAAAACACCTATTGCATCTATTAAATCAACTAGTGAAATAGGATATGAAATAAGTAAAGATGAAAAATGTAAAAACTATTTTAATCAAATTAATGTTAAATCAGATCAAATTAAAGTATTAGTTGATAACTTATTTAATTCATCTATTAGTGAAATAACAGAAATAGATGTTAATCCATCTAATTATAATTCTGATATTTTATATACCTTAATTAAGAATGCTGATTATTTAAATAAATTAAATGATTTTACAGTTCCTAATTGTAATATATATATAGATAAAATGCGTATGCAACAAACTTTAGATAATATATTTACTAATTCATATAAATATGCAAATACAAATATGGAAGTAAGTATAAATATAGAAGATGAATTTTTAATAATAGATATTAAGGATTTTGGTCCTGGTGTTTTAGATGAAGAAATTAATTTATTAAAAGAAAAATATAAAAGAGGTTCTAATGTAAAAGATGAAGATGGTGCCGGCTTAGGGTTACACTTATCAAATTATTTTATGGATAAGATGAATGGAAAGTTAGAATTATATAATAATAAACCTGGTTTTGGCGTAAAAATATACATTCGTTCGATTTAAGAATTATTTAAGAATTAATTAAAGATGGTTAAGAAATAAAAGTGTATTATGGAGTTGTAAGGAGTTGAAGAATATGAAAAATATTATTAAAACAGAAAAATTATGTAAATCATTTTCTAATAATGGATTACAACAACATGTACTTAAAAATTTAGATTTAGAAATTTATGAAGGAGATTTCACAATTATCATGGGTGCTAGTGGTGCTGGTAAATCAACATTACTTTATTCACTTTCTGGAATGGATAAGCCAACTCTTGGTAAGATCAATTTTAATGGTAGTGAAATCACAGATATGTCTATTGATGAACTTGCATACTTTAGAAGAACAAACTGTGGATTTGTTTTCCAACAAACATACTTAATTGATTCAATGAGCGTACTTGATAATGTATTAGTATCAGGACTACTAGTAAATAAAAATAAAAAAGAAGTAGTTGCTAAAGCTAAAGAATTATTAAAGAGCGTTGATATTAATGAAGAATTATGGAACAAATTCCCAAGTCAACTTTCTGGTGGTGAAGCACAAAGAGTTGGTATTGCTAGATCATTAATTAACTCACCAAAGCTAGTTTTTGCTGATGAACCTACAGGAGCTTTGAACTCAAAAACTGGTAAGGATGTACTTGATACTTTAACTAATTGTAATAATAATGGTCAATCAATAGTAATGGTTACACATGATATGTCTAGTGCTAGAAGAGGTAATAGAATAATCTACTTAAAGGACGGCGAAATCGCTGGAGTATGCGATTTAGGCAAATATGTATCAGGTGATAAGGAACGTCATCAAAAGCTAAGAGATTTCTTAAATATGATGGGGTGGTAATATGAAGAGTTTATTACTAGCAAAGTCAAACATAAGAAAGAATAAAGGATTATCTATTTGTATCCTTCTATTAATCACTATAGCTTCTATGTTTATTTGCTTATCATTCATTTTATCAAATGATTATTCTAAAAATGCAAATAAAGAAGCTAAAAGATTAAATACAAGTAATGGATATATTTATACTTGTTCAGATGCGAAAAATGTAGATAAAGCATATATCGATAGCATAATGAATATAGATGAAGTAGAAAGCTATGAATATACAGATATATTAAGCTATCAAACAGATGTAGAATTTAACGGAGGAAAGGTAACGCCATATGTGTTTTTTGGTAATAGTTCTATTTTTAGTAAGGAGATCGGCAAAACAGAAATATTAAAAGAAGATACATCAATTACAGAAAACTATATTTATCTACCTAACCATATTCATACTGGAGGTAAATTTAATATAGGAGATACTTATACTATTCAGTATCCAAAAGAATCTTATACATTTACTATTAGAGGATATATTCATAATATTGATGCTGGTAGTTATAATATGAATTTATATTTATTTGTTGTTAGTGATGAAATGTATAATCAAATATTAGCTGATAACCCAGATACAAAAGGTTTCATGGTTAATATTAATTATAAAGATGGCGTTGATATTGATATTACAAATTCAAGATTTGAAAACAAGATCTTCGTTGAAACAGGAGCACTTATTGGAAGTCATTCACTTACTATGACAATAAGTAGCCGTACATTCATTTCAATGATCTTCTTCGTATCATTCTTACTTACAGCAATAGTAGTAATATTAATTGTCTTATTAATGATATTCAATAACATATCAAATTATGTAAAAGAAAATATGAAGAGCCTTGGAGCTTTAAAAGCTATGGGTTATACTTCAAAAGATTTAAGAAGAAGCTTACTTGTTCAATTTGGATTAATTACAGCAATTTCCCTAATTCTTGGCGTAATACTTGGACACTTATTTATGAACATTATTACTCCAATGCTAGTAGCTCAATCAGGTATTCCTTATTGTACAGGATTTAGTTTATTTGCAACAATTTTAACAGTTGTAATTATCCCAGTATTTGTAGTATTAATTACTATTTTCTCAAGTAGAAAATTAAAGAAAATTGAACCAATTGTAGCTTTAAGAGATGGTGTAGCAAATCATTCATTTAAGAAAAATCACGCACCACTTGATAAGTCAAGAATGGGCTTAAATATGGGATTATCTTTAAAGAACACATTTAAGAATTTAAAACAAAACATTATTAGTTTTGTAGTAGTAATGTTTTTGAGTTTCTTAATGATTATCGCATTTATAATGTTCCAAAACTTTAGTGTTAAACCTAAATTAAGTCTACTTACTAGTGAATTATGTAATGGTGTAGTAGCTGTAGATTCATCTATTAGAGATGAAGTATATCAAAAGTTAGAAAATACAGAAAATGTAAAACCAAATACTATTAGAGTAGTTACAGGCACAACTATTTATGATGAAAATTATTTAGGATTCTATACTATGGCAATTGATGATACAACTAGATATGACAATACAGATTGTGTATATACAGGAAGCCTACCAATGCATCATAATGAAATAGTAATTTCAGGAAAATATGCTAAAAAGTATGGATATAAAAAAGGCGATACTATTAAAATGATATTTGGAGATCAAGAATATAAATATCTAATTACTGGATTTATGCAATCAACTAATAATGAAGGTAGAGAAGCTATCATGACAGAAGAAGCATTTGCTCACCTTTATGATATTGAAAAGATTAATATGGCTTCTATCTGGTTTGATACAGAAAAAGATGGCCAAGCTAGACCTATTATTGATGAATTAAAAGCAGAATACGGTGATAAGATTAGTGCTACAATTGTATTTGATGAAATCATTAAGAGTCAAATCGGAACATTCGTTGGAATTGCTAACTTAATGTTAATCATTATTGCAGTTATCACTGCAGCCGTAATTATTTTAGTATTATACTTATTAATGAAAACAATTATATTCGATAGAAGATATGAATATGGTATTCTAAAAGCTATTGGCTTTAAATCAAAAGATTTAATTATCCAAAATGTATTATCATTCTTACCTACAATCATTATCGGTACTGTAATAGGAACAGTTATATCAAGTGTTATTGCAGCTCCATATATTGGATTAATGATGAGAAGCTTTGGTATAATGAAGTGCACAATGGATCTACCATTCTACTATCCAATTTTAACAGTAGTATTCATCGTAGTACTAGCAATAGCTTCCGCAATATTAATGAGCTTAAAGATCAGAAAAGTAGAACCATATAAATTATTAATTGGTGAATAAAAAACAGCACAATCGTGCTGTTTTCTTTATATCTCTTTTAGTCTCTTTTCTAAGTATTCTGGTAATTCCTCAATAATTTTATACTTAGATATAGATATATATTTATTAATGCTTTTTAGAGTGGTTTTAGCTGTATAATTATCACTATCTTTGCATAGTATTAAACCAATTGTTTCATTATCTATATCACTTTTTTCTAAATCATCAATCGCATTAACGTAAAATAATAATTGTCCTAAATCTGAGGGATGAAATTTTCCTAATTTAACTTCAATCACGATATATGAATGTATTTTAATATGATACATTAATAAATCAATATAAAATTCCTCACTTGATGGAGTTTTTAGTTTATATTCTTTACCAACTAAAGAAAAACCATTTCCTAATTCTTGTAAGAATTTAATTATGTTATCTATCATTTGATTCTTTAAATCTTTTTCTGTTTTTATTTTCTCTTTATCCAAAAAGTCAAAAACATAAGTATCTTTAAATAATTCTTTAGTTAAATCGTCTTTTTTTATGAAAGTAGATGTAGTAGGAGTTATTAAACTGCGTTCATAAGCTTTTAGTTCAAATTGGTTCAAAACCATGTTTCTACTCCAACCAAATTTATGCGTTTCATTAATATACCATAACATTTCTTCATGAGTTTTAGATTTATGTGTAATCTCTACTAATGTGTACCAAGGAATTTCTCTCGCAGGTTGCGAGAACAATTCTTCATAAGTATATTCGTTTGCTATTTGAGACATCCTATAAAGGTTTTGCATAGAATATCCCTTTCCATATTCTTTTAAATCGTTAGATAGTTTTTCTATATATTTACTACCCCAGGATTTTCTTTTGTTTATGATTACACCTATCTCATAATAAGTCATTATCATAGAACTATTAACAATAACCATTGTCTTATTTTGGTTTTCTCTAATCGTTTCTTTAATCTTGTTTAAATCAAATAAATAATCTTTATCAATTAACTCCATATTGTTCACCTCTAATATATAATACGGAAATAACTTGACTTTTTACTAACAATTTAAAAAATATTAATTATTTTTTGAAAAATTTATAAATCACTTTTAAAAAATAATTTATTAATTTATAATAAATGTGTTAGGAGGTTTTATAATGATTAAATTTGAAAATGTAAGTTTATCATATGATGGTTTAACTGATGTTATTACAGATTTAAATTTAGAGATTAATGATAACGAATTATTAGTCATTGTTGGGCCTTCTGGATGTGGTAAATCTAGTTTAGTTGGAATGCTATCAGGATTAATTAAACCAACTAGTGGAAGCATCTATTTTGATGATAAAAAAATTAATGATGTAGAGCCATACAATAGAGGAATTTCCTTTATGCAACAGAAAGCTCAACCATATCCAATCTTTAATGTTTTTGATAATATTGCTTTTGGTTTAAAGGTAAAAAAAATGGATAAAGAATTAATAAAAACAAAAGTAGAAGAAATTGCCGAAATGCTTTCTATTAAGCCATATTTAAACCGTATGCCTAATGAATTATCAGGTGGTGAAAGACAAAGATTAAACTTAGCAAGAGCTTTAGTTTTAGATAATAAAATAGTTATCCTTGATGAACCACTTTCAAGCATAGATGTTAAGCTAAAACAAGATATGAGACTTGACATAAAGAAACTTCATAAATTTAAAAATAACACTATGATTTATATAACTCATGATCATGAGGAAGCAATGAGTTTAGCCGATAGAATTGTTTTAATGAATAAGGGCAAAATAATTCAAATAGGTAGTCCTAAAGAATTATATGATAATCCAAAAGATATGTTTGTTGCGGATTTCATAGGTAAGATGAACTTCATTGAAAGTGATTCAGAAATCATTGGTTTTAGGGAAGAAGATGTAAGTTTAGATGGAGACTTATTAGTAGATATTATTGATAGTGAATTACTTGGAAGTAAAAAGAAAGTATTTGCAAAACTTGATAGTCAACAAATAAGATTTATTGTTGATAATAATGTTGAACTTAAATCACAAGAAAAAATAAAAATAAATAAGAAATACATTTTTGATAAAGAAACAAAATTTAGAAAGGATTAGGACTGCTTTAAAAAAAAGCGGTCCTTTTTTATCAAATTTATGAATTATATAACTAAAATAGAAGGAATAAGGTTTATAAATAAACTCTTACATGAAAAAATAAGAGATTTTAAATCTTATAATAAAATTGTTAAAGAAAAATTTAAAATTTATACAAATGTTCCTATTTTTATAGACGAATCAATTATTTTACTTCCTATTAAAAGATTTAATTCTTATGACTGTATTTGGATAAATTATGTAGAGATTAAGACATTTATTTCATCAGGTAGTAAAACCTTAATAAAGTTTAATGATGGTTCAATTAAGGCATTTGATGTTCCTATAAAAAAACTAGAAAGGATTATACAAAATGCCTTAATTATAAAAGAATATTTTAAGAATTTAAGTACTGAAAGCGTAAACACTTAAAAATTAAAATTTTTATATAGAAATAGATTTAGATAAATGATATAATTTTTTATGGAATAAAAAAGAAATTGGAGGACTTTATTCATGAAAAAAATTGTTTCAGATTTAAATGTTAAAGGAAAGAAAGTTTTAATTCGTGTTGACTTCAATGTCCCTATGAAAAACGGAGTCATCACTGATGATACACGTGTTAGAGCAGCACTACCTACTATTAAGTATGTAATTGACAATGGTGGTAAGGCAATCGTATTCTCTCACCTTGGAAGAGTAAAAGCTGTTGAAGATATCGCAAAAAATGATATCACACCAGTTGCTAAGAGATTAGAAGAATTAATTGGTAAACCAGTTAAATTCGTTAACGCTACAAGAGGTGCTGAACTAGAAGCTGCTGCAGCTAACTTAAAAGAAGGAGAAATCCTAATGTTCCAAAATACTCGTTATGAGGATTTTGATGCAACAACAAACACAGAAACTAAGAAAGAATCAAAAAACAACGCTGAACTTGGTGCTTACTGGGCAAGTTTAGGAGAGGTATTCGTAAACGATGCATTTGGTACAGCTCATAGAGCAGCTGCATCAAACGTTGGTATTGCTTCTAACGTTAAAGAAACTGCTGCTGGATTCCTACTAGCAAAAGAAATCGAATTCATCGGTGGAGCTGTTGATAATCCAGTTAGACCTTATGTAGCTATCCTTGGTGGAGCTAAGGTTTCTGATAAGATTGGTGTTATTGAAGCTTTATTAGATAAGGCTGACAAAGTACTAATCGGTGGAGCTATGATGTTCACATTCTTAAAGGCTCAAGGTTATAACATTGGTGCTTCTCGTTGTGAAGATGATAAATTAGATTTAGCTAAAGAATTACTAGCTAAGGGTAAAGGAAAATTAATTTTACCAGTTGATGCTGTATGTAATAAAGCATTCGAAGATACAAAAGGTACTGTAAAGACTATTGATAAGTTTGATGCAGATGATATGGGTCTAGATGTTGGTCCAGCTACACTAGATTTATTCAAGAAAGAATTAACTGGAGCTAAGACAGTTGTATGGAATGGACCTATGGGTGTATTCGAAATGAAGAACTATGCTGCTGGTACAATCGGTGTATGTGAATTATTAGCTAACTTAAGTGGAGCTAAGACAATCATCGGTGGTGGAGATTCAGCTGCTGCTGCAGAACAACTTGGATATGCTTCTAAGATGAGCCACATCTCTACAGGTGGTGGAGCATCTCTAGAATACTTAGAAGGAAAAGAACTACCAGGCATCGCTTGTGTAGATGACAAATAATTTAAGGAGTATATAAAAAATGAGAAAGAATATTATTATTGCAAACTGGAAAATGTATAAGACTAGAGAAGAAGCACTTGATTTTATCTATTCAGTAAGTCAAGCAGTTCCTTCAAAAGATTTAGTTGAATCAGTTGTATGTGCACCTGCTATTATGCTTAGAGATCTTGTTAAAAGACAAGGAGATAATGTAAGAATCGGTGCTGAAAATATGTACTATGAAGAAGAAGGAGCTTTCACTGGTGAAATTTCTCCAAAGATGCTTACTTCTACAAATGTTGAATTTGTTATCTTAGGACATTCAGAAAGAAGAATGATCTTCAAAGAAGATGATGCTCTAATCAACAAGAAAGTATTATCTGCATTAGAACATGGTTTAAAGCCAATTCTATGCTGCGGTGAAACTTTAACTGAAATGGAAGAAGGAAAAGTTGAAGAAGTATTAACTAAACAACTTACTGAAGGATTAAAGAGCGTTAAGAAAGAAGATTTAACAAAGATTGTTATCGGATATGAACCAGTATGGGCTATCGGTACAGGTAAATCTGCTACAGCTGAAATTGCACAATCTAGATGCAAATTCTGTAGAGACGTAATCGCTGGACTATTCGGTGCTGAAGCTGAAAAAATCAGAATCGTTTATGGTGGAAGTGTTAAACCAGAAAACATCGCTGATTTCTTAAAGCAACCAGATGTTGATGGTGGATTAATTGGTTCTGCATCATTAAATCCACAAAAGTATCTAGCAATGGTTGAAGCTGGAATTCAAAAATAATTAGACTCAAAATACAACAAATAACTATGCTCATTTTGAGTGTAGTTATTTTTTGTTATGTGTAGAAAGGAAGATAATAATGATTATTTACCATATTTATCCACTAGGCCTTTGTAATGCTTTATTTGAAAATGAATACAAAGAACCAGTAAATAGAATTAAAGAGATTTCTAAGTGGATTCCTCATATTAAGGATATGGGATTTGATACAATTTATTTTGGACCTATCTTTGAATCTAAATTTCATGGTTATGATACAACAGATTACTATAAAATCGATTCAAGATTAGGAACTAATGAAGATTTTAAAGAATTATGTAAGGAAATTAAAAAGGAAGGTATCAAAATCGTTTTAGATGGTGTATTTAACCACGTAGGACGTGATTTCTGGGCTTTTAAGGACTTACAACAATATAGAGAGAAAAGTTATCACTGTGATTGGTTTAATGGCTTAAATTTTAATTCTAACAACGATAGAAATGATGGTTTCTCATATAATACTTGGGGAGGTTATACTTCCTTAGTAAAACTAAACCTAAGAAATTCATACGTTTGTGATCACTTATTAAATGCGGTAGAAATGTGGATTAAAGAATTTGATATTGATGGACTACGTTTAGACGCTGCAGATCAAATTGATTTAAATTTCTTTAATCAACTAAAAGATAGATGTAAATCACTTAAATCTGATTTCTGGTTAATGGGTGAAATAGTAAGTGGAGATTATCAAAGATTTTTGGATAGATTAGATTCAACAACAAACTATGCCCTATATAAATCTATGTTTAGCGCATTTAACTCTAAAAACATGTTTGAATATGCACATGGAGTAGAGCGTGAATTTGGTCCATATGGATTATATAAAAATAAGTTATTATATAACTTTGTTGATAATCATGATGTTAATAGAATTGTAAATACTTTACAAGATAAGGAAAACTTAAAGAATGTTTATACTTTAATGTTTATGATTCCTGGAATCCCTTCTGTTTATTATGGTTCAGAATGGGCTATTGAAGGAGTTAAACATAACGGTAGTGATAATGATTTAAGACCATATATTGATATTACAAAAATGAAGGATAATGATCTAACAAATCATATCAAAGAACTAATTAAAATAAAGAAGAGTTCAAATGCTTTAATGTATGGTGGATATGAAAAAATAAATATCTGGAATATGCAATATGCATTTGCACGTATTTATGATAATGAAGTAAAAATAATTTTAGTTAATGCAGGAGATAATGACTTTACATTTAATTTCTGGTATAGGGGAAATAATTATAATTATACATTAGTTAAAAAGTCATCAATGATTATCTAAAATATGTTAAAATAAAGTTGAAAGTGAAGGTGATTTTTATGGATATTAAAGAGAGAATGCTTGAAATAATTAACCAAATAGAAAAAGCTAATTACGAATACTATACTCTAGATAAACCAACTATATCTGATTTTGAGTATGATAAGTTGATGCATGAACTAATTTTAATTGAAGAAAATCACCCTGAACTAAAACTTGAATCATCCCCAACTGAGAGAGTTGGTGGAAAAGTTTTAGATAAATTCAATAAAGTTTATCATGAAAAACCTATGATGAGTTTATCTAATGCTTTTAGTGAAGAAGACTTAAGAGATTTTGATAATAAAATCAAAAAAGAAGTAAATAACGTTAGTTATGTCTGTGAACTTAAAATTGATGGTTTATCTGTTTCTTTAAAATATGAAAATGGTATTTTAAAGAGGGGCGCTACACGTGGTAATGGAGTAGTTGGAGAAGATATAACTTTAAATGTTAAAACAATTAAATCAATTCCCCTTAAATTAAAAGAGGCTAAAACTTTTGAAATAAGAGGAGAAATATATATGCCTAAAAAATCTTTCCTTAAGCTTAATGAGGAAAGATTAGAAGCAAATGAAGAACCATTTGCGAACCCTAGAAATGCAGCCGCAGGTTCAGTTAGACAACTTGATAGTAGGGTTGCTTCTAAAAGAAATCTAGATGCCTTTTTATACACTTTAGTTAGTGATGATGAAACTGATGCTGTAAAGTATCAAAAAGACGCTTTAACTCATATGATGAATTTAGGATTTAAGGTTAATCCAGAATTTAGAGAATGTAAGAATATTGATGAAGTAATAGATTACATTAAATTCTGGACTAATAATAGACCAAACTTAGAATATGAAATTGATGGTATTGTAATTAAGGTTAATGAACTAGATAATTATGATAAGATAGGTTATACAGCAAAGTATCCTAAATGGGCTATCGCATATAAGTTCCCTGCCCAAATAGTTTCAACAAAATTACTTGGCATAACTTTCCAAGTAGGTAGAACTGGTAATATTACACCAGTTGCTGAACTTAAGCCAATTGAGCTTGCTGGTTCAACAATATCTCGTGCAACACTACATAATGAAGATTATGTTAAACAAAGAGATATAAGAATAGGAGATTACGTAAAACTAAGAAAAGCAGGAGATGTAATTCCTGAAGTATTTGAGGTTGACTTTGAAAAGAGAAATGGCGATTTAGAGCCATTTGTGATGATTAAAGAATGTCCTAAATGTCATACTCCTTTAATTAGAAAAGAAGGGGAAGCTGATTATTATTGTCCTAATGAATATTGTGAAGAACGTGTAAAAAATGCATTAATTCATTTTTCTAGTCGTAAGGCTATGAATATAGATACATTAGGAGAAAAATTAGTTGAACAATTATATGAAGAAAACTTAATCAAAAAGATTTCAGATATTTATTATCTTAAAGATCATAAAGATGAAATAGTAGGTCTTGAAGGATTAGGTTTAAAAAAATATATCAATCTAATTGATGCAATTGAAATATCTAAAACTAATAACCTAGATAAATTATTATTTGGTCTAGGTATTAGACATGTTGGAAGTAAAGTTTCAACAATTATCTGTCGTAAGTTTAATACAATGGATAAAATTATAAATGCTACATTTGATGATTTAAACAACATCGATGATGTTGGTGAAATCATTGCCTTAAGTGTAGTAGAATACTTTAAAGATGAAAAAAATATTAGCCTAATTAATGAATTAAAAGAATTAGGATTAAATATGGAATATAAAGATGAAGTAATTGAAGGAGCTTTCTTTAAAATGAAAGTTGTTTTAACTGGCTCCTTAGATAATTACACTAGAGATGAAGCTAAAGCTATAATTGAAAAATTAGGTGGTAATGTCTCATCAAGTGTAAGTAAAAAAACTGATTATGTATTAGTAGGATCAGAACCAGGTTCAAAATTTGATAAAGCTAAAGAGCTTGGTGTAAAGATTATTTATGAAGATGATTTTAAGAAAATGATAGGTGAATAGAATGGATAAAATTATTGTTAGAGGAGCTAGAGAAAACAACTTAAAAAATGTTAATGTCGAGCTTCCAAAAAACAAGTTAATAGTTATGACAGGCTTATCTGGTTCAGGTAAATCTAGTCTAGCATTTGATACTATCTATCAAGAAGGTCAAAGACGCTATGTTGAAAGCCTATCAACATATGCTAGACAATTTTTAGGTGGTATGAATAAACCGGATGTTGACTCAATAGAGGGATTATCGCCTGCTATTAGTATTGATCAAAAATCAACATCTAATAACCCTAGAAGTACTGTAGGTACAGTAACTGAAATCTATGATTATTTAAGAGTTTTATATGCTAGAATTGGTATTCCTTATTGTCCTATTCACCATGAACCAATTCAAGCTCAAACAATAGATGAAATGGTTAATTTCATACTTAAGCTTGGAAGTGGTTCTAAAATACAAATTATGGCACCTATTGTAACAAATAGTAAGGGTACTCATAAAAAGATTCTAGAAGAAGCTTTAAAAGATGGTTTTGTTAGAGCTAAAATTGATGGTAAAATATATGACTTAGATGATGAAATAGATTTAGATAAAAATGTTAAACATAATATCTATATTGTCATTGATAGAATTATTGTTAAAGATGAAAACAAATCAAGAATTTTTGAATCTGTTGAATTGTGTATTAAAAAAGCAGATGGTAAGGTTGTAATAGAAAACTTAGATAAGAATGAAGAAGTAATTCTTAATTCTAATTACACATGTAAATATTGTGGTTATTCTATACCTAGCCTAGAACCATCTATGTTTTCTTTCAACTCACCACTTGGTGCCTGCCCAGATTGTGCAGGTTTAGGCTTTAAGCAACAAATAAGCGAAGCTTTATGTGTTGATGGAGATAAATCAATAAATGAAGGCGCAATAGTACCTATAAAGAATCAAGAAGAAACAAACATTCAAAGAAATGAACTTAAAACTGTTTGTAAGTTCTATGATATTGATATGGATATTCCATTTAATAAACTAGAACGTAAGAAACAAGAATATGTTTTATATGGTAGTAGTGATGTTATTAGTTTTAATATCACATCTAGTAGTGGTAGAGTTAATAAAACTAATAAATATTTTGAAGGTATATTAACTAATCTTGAACGTAGATTCTTTGAAACAACAAGTGAATGGATTAAAGAATGGCTAGAAAAATATATGGTTGAAACTACATGTCAAACATGTAGGGGAAAGCGTCTAAAAGAAGCCATTTTAAACGTATTTATTGAAGGAAAAAATATATATGATTTAACAAGCTTACCAATTAATGAATTCTATGATTTTATATATAATTTAAAGCTAGATGAAGAAAAAACACAAATTGCTAGTTTATTACTTCAAGAAATAAAATCAAGATTACATTTCTTAATGGATGTAGGTCTAAATTATTTAACTTTATCTAGAACAGCTGGAAGCTTATCAGGTGGAGAGGCACAAAGAATTAGACTTGCTACACAAATAGGTTCACCTCTTACTGGTATTTTATATGTATTAGATGAACCATCAATTGGTCTACACCAAAGAGATAATGATAGATTAATTAATTCACTAGAAAAGATGCGTGATTTAGGTAATACATTAATCGTTGTTGAACATGATGATGAAATCATGCGTAGAAGTGATTATATTGTTGATGTTGGACCATACGCTGGTATACATGGTGGAGAAATTGTAGCTAGTGGTACACCTGAAGAAATCATGGCTAATGATAAAAGTATTACTGGTAGATTCTTAAGTGGTAAAGAAAAGATATTAGTACCTAAGAAAAGAAGAGAAGGTAATGGTAAGTACCTAGAAGTAATTAATGCTAGATGTAATAACCTTAAAGGTATTGATGTAAAATTTCCACTAAATTCCTTTATCTGTGTTACTGGTGTATCAGGTTCAGGTAAATCTAGTTTAGTTAATGAAGTATTAATGAAAAACATCAAAAACTTACTTTATAAAGTAAAAGAAGATGCAGGTGCATGTGATAAGATTTTAGGTGTTGAAAACATCGAAAAGGTTGTTGAAATATCACAAGATCCAATAGGTAGATCACCTCGTAGTAACCCTGCAACATACACTCAAGTATTTGATGATATTAGAGATTTATTCAGTCAAACTAATGATGCGAAGATGCATGGATTTGATAAGGGAAGATTTTCATTTAATGTTAGAGGAGGACGTTGTGAAGCGTGCTCTGGAGATGGTGTAAAGCGCATAAGTATGCAATTTTTACCTGATGTATATGTTCCTTGTAATGTATGTAAAGGGAAACGTTATAATAGTGAAACACTAGAGATTAAATTTAAAGGTAAAAACATATCTGATGTACTTGATATGACAATAGATGAAGCTTATGATTTATTTATCAACCAACCTAAAATAAAAGCAAAACTAGAAACTTTAAAAGATGTTGGTTTAGGTTATATGAAGCTAGGTCAACCAGCCCCAACATTATCAGGTGGTGAGGCACAAAGAGTAAAGCTAGCTAGTGAGCTTCAAAAACGTATTACAGGTAAAACTTTATATATCTTAGATGAACCTACAACAGGCTTACATGCTTATGATGTAAGAAAAATAATAGAAGTCTTACAAAGAATAGTTGATCTAGGTGGTAGTGTTATAGTTATTGAACATAACTTAGATATGATTAAGTGTGCTGACTATATTATTGATTTAGGTCCTGAAGGTGGTAATGGTGGAGGTAAAGTAATAGCTTTAGGTACACCAGAAGAAGTATCTAAGAATAAGAAGAGCTTTACAGGAGAATACTTAAAGAAGGTTTTATAATGAATAGTGAACTAATAATTAAACCATATAGTAGTTCTTATGCTAAAACTATCTTAAGCTTTACAAATGATGAAGAATCATATTATAGGTGGAGTGCCAATGTACTTGGCTCTTATCCTATAGATGAGAATAAATTTAATGATAGAATTAAAGAACTAAAATCGACTAAATTATTCTATCCATATGTAGTAAAACATAATGAAGAAGTAATAGGTTTTTTCACTTTGCGCTATAGGGTTGAAAGTGTTAATGATTTAACTATAGGATTTGTTATTATTAATCCTAAATATAGAGGTCAAGGCTTTGGCAAAAAAATGCTAGATTTAGCCATTAACCTTGCTTTTAGTAAGTTCAAATCTGATAGTGTTAACTTAAGAGTATTTAAGGATAATATTGAAGCTTATAATTGTTATAAAAAGTGCGGTTTAAAAGAAAATGGTATTACTGATACATATGAAATTTTAGGTAATAAATGGTTAGTTATAGAAATGGCTTTAAATAATAATATGTAGGGAATTAGTTTTCTAATTCCCTTTTTTCTTTTACATTCACACGGATGTGTGTTATAATACTTTTGATTAGGGGTTTTATTATGGCTAAAAAAAAGGATGAAAAAAGTTTAGAAGAAAAGAAAAAAGAAAAAGAAGTAGATGAAGAAGAAATCAATAAGCTTTTAGATGATATCGTTAATGGTGAAAAATCAGAAGAAAGTTTAGAAGAATTTGTTGAAGGTATAAGCAAACAAATCAAAAGAAAGAAAAACAATAACACAATTGCTTATATTTTTGGCTTATTAGTTCATAAGAATATCTTTATTCATTTTGCGATTACTTTAGTTCTAAATTTCTTATTAATGTTTGCCTTACAAGGCTTCTTTAAGCTTGTAGTTTATGATGAATTCTATATGTTTGTAATATCTATTCTTCTATTTAGCGTAGTAGAAGTATTAGTTAAGTGGTTATTCATAAGATTCTTACTAAAACTTGTTATGCAGACATTTGGTTTGATATTTGTAGTCTTACAAATAATCTATATAGAACTAATGTATTACTTCTTACCAGGTTATTCCTTTGATGAACAACCTCAACTAATCATTTTCATTTTGATGTTTATATTATTTAGATATATTATCGTAAGAGTTGCTCACTCTTACATAGGAAACCTTAAAAATAAAAAAAGAGGTGAACAATAATGCATGTAATTAATGATCTTGATGCTTTCTTACCACAAGGTATAGAAATAGCAGGTATTCAAATTAGATTTTATGCACTATGTATTTTATTTGGTATGATTATTGCAATCATCTTAGGTATTAGAGAATGCAAGAAAATGGAAATAAGTACTGATGATATTTTTAATGGTGCAGTAATAGGTATTATCTTAGGTATACTAGGCGCAAGAATCTATTATGTAATCTTTGAATGGGATACTTATAAGAATAATTTCGCTGAAGTATTTGCGATATGGAATGGCGGATTAGCCATTCATGGAGGGATTATTGTGGCCTTCGTCTTCGCTTTCTTCTACTGTAGAAAGAAGAAGATAAATGTACTTGCCGTATTAGATTTTGTTGCAATAGGACTACTTGTTGGTCAAATCTGTGGTAGATGGGGTAACTTCTTTAACCAAGAAGCTCATGGTGGAGAAACCACTCTAGCTTTCCTACATAGCTTACCTATTCCAGAATTTATTGTTAAACAAATGGAAATAGATGGAGTATATTATCATCCTACATTCTTATATGAATCAATATGGAATTTAGTTTGTTTATTTGCGGTATTAGTTTTAAGAAGAACAAAAACAATTCGTTTAGGTGATATCGCTGGAATTTATTTAATATGGTATGGTATTGGTAGATTCTGGATTGAAGGAATGCGTACAGACTCTTTAATGATTGGTAGTATTAAACAAAATCAATTAATCTCAATTGTTTTAATTGTTTTAGGTATTGCTTATCTAATCTTTAAATACGTTAAACTTAAACCAATGTATTATATTTATTATTTAGTTCCTGAATTTGAACCAGTAATAAATAAAAAGATGAATGAAAGATTAATTGCTAGAGATGAAAGAATAGCTTTAGAAGAAGCTATGCTTAATATGGATTCTCCTAATGAAAAGAATGAAGAAGTAAAAAAAGAAGAACCTATAGAACAATATGAAGTTCCAGAAGAACTTAAAACAGATGCGCCTTTTAGAAAATCAAAATATATAGTTGATGACTATGAGGCAGATGATGATAAAAAGTAAGGAGTTGTAATTATGTCATTTGCAAGCGATGTAAAAGTTGAATTAGCAAAACTTAAGATTGATGATTGCTGCAAAATGGCTAGCTTATCAGCTTTATTACAGCTGTCTGGTGAGATGAGTATTAATAGTGAAGGTGCTCATGTTTGCTTTAAAACAATGAATAATACAATCGCTAGATTGTTTGTGTCTTTAGTTAAAGATAAATATGATTTACCAATAAACATTTTAGTTAGTAAACAAAATCTAACTAAAAATGATGTCTTTAATATTGTTGTAGATAACGCTAATAGTGTTATTACTGATTTTGATTTATTCAATAAAGATTATGCTCACTATAATAAATATGTTAAAAAAGATTGTTGTAAAAAATCATATATTAGAGGAGCCTTTTTAGCTACAGGATCAATTAATGATCCAAAGAAGAGTTATCATTTAGAAATAAAATGTCGTAATGATGAATGTGCTATATTTATTCAAATGTTATTAAACTCATTTAGATTAAATGCTAGAATCTCTAAAAGAAGAGATGAGTTAATTGTATATATTAAAGAAGCTCAAGCAATAGCGGACTTCTTATATATCATTGGAGCAAATAAATCATATTTTGATTATGAAGATATTAGAGTTGATAAAGATATCTCTAATTTAGTTAATAGAAAAAATAACTGCGAAATTGCTAACGAAGTTAAAGCAATTAACGCAGCTAAACAACAAATAGAAGATATAAAGATTATTGAGAATAATGAAGATATAGATCCAAAGCTAGTAGAAGTAATGGAAATTCGTAAAAAAAATCCAACAGCTACGCTTGTTGAATTATTAGAAGTATATAAAGAAGAATACGGAAAAGAAATCACAAAATCTTGTCTAAATCATCGTTTTAGAAGAATTCACGAATTAGCATCAGATCCTGAAAAGAAATAGTTATATGATACTCTTAAAGCTTTCCTAAGCTTTTGTAATGTACCTATAGTCATACTTTTCTTTCCTGTTTCTATTTCGTATAAATATTGTCTACTAATATGTGTTATATCACATAATTCTACTTGAGTTAATTTTAACTCTAATCTTCTCTTTCTTACTTTTATTCCCACATGTCTTTCCAATGTCATATTATCACCTTAATTTGATAATATCACATTTTATTTTTCTTGCAAATATTATTTATATAATATATAATAAGTATAGTGTTTTAAAGGAGTGGTTAGATTGGCACGTATAATTAATCAAAATAATGAAGTAATCGCTACTAAAAATAAAGACAATAAAGTAACAGTAAGTAAGACATCATTTATTGTTGGTCTTGCCCTATTAATTGCTGCAACAGCAGTAATAGTAGTTATCATTTTATTCTTAACTCAAAAAACAAAAAATGAAGAAAAAAGTAAAACAACTCCATTACTAGAATACATTGATAATTATAGTCATAAAACAAAAAGTAATTATCGTATTAAATTACTATCTGGTCTAGATGTAAATGAAATTGAAAACTGGGCTGGTGAATGTTATATTTTAATTTATGATACATCTTGGAAAACAGAAATGGATTCTAAAACTGATGAATATAAATCATACACTAACCTAGATGCCTTCCTAACAGGATCTAAGAAAGAAAATGGAGATGATATTTCATTTACTCCAATGTTAGATGTACTACAACAATGTGGTAAGGATATCATGTTCTATGTAGTTGATTTCCAATCAATTAAAAAGAGTGATGATGATTTAGCAAAGAATCCAGAATACTTTAAGATGCATGATGGTAAAACAAGTATGCAAAGCTTAAATGCACCAATGTTATTCCATTATATTGATGGAGAAAAATATGATGGTATGAATGACCCAGATTTAAAGATAGCTGATGGAAATGTTAAGGTTAACCAATGGGGTTCAATCATTAAAGGTGAAGTTTCATACTTATATAGTTTAACAAATAATACAGAATCTAAATAATAAAAAAAGGGGCTAAAACCCCTTTTTCTTGCAATAGGAGGTTATATATATGGAAGAAAAAGAATTAGAAATAAAGGTAGAAGAATTCTTTAATGATGATTTAAAAAAGGAAGTAGCAGCTAACTTAGGTATTAAGGTAGAACAAGTTAATACTGTTTTAGGAATGCTTAAAGAAGGTAATACAGTTCCTTTTATTGCTAGATACCGTAAGGAACAAACAGGTGCTCTAGATGAAAATCAAATAAGAGAAATTCAAACTCAATATGAATATGGTGAAGCATTACTAAAGAGAAAAGAAGCAGTAATTAGATTAATTGATGAAAAGGGAATGCTAACTGATGAATTAAAGCAAAAGATTGAACACTCTAAAAAGCTTGTTGAAGTTGAAGATTTATATAGACCTTTTAAAGAAAAGAAAAAGACAAAAGCAACTGAAGCTATTGCTTTAGGCTTAGAGCCTCTAGCAAAAGAATTACTTGCTTTCCCTACTAAAGGTTCATTAGAAAATATTGTTAATAAGTATGTTAACGAAGAAAAAAATATTACATTTGATAGTGCTATTCAAGGAGCTAAATACATTATTGCTGAAATGATTAGTGATAATGCTAATTATCGTAAATCTATTAGAACTGAATGTTATAGAACAGGTATGATTGTAACAAAGAAAAAGAAGAAAGCAGATGATCCTACCTTCCAAATGTATTATGATTACTCTTTAGAAGTTAAAAAGCTAAAAAGTCATAACATTTTAGCTATTAACCGTGGTGAAGATAAAGATGTTTTAAATGTTTCTATTGAAATAGATACTGATAGAACAATTAATTACTTAAATAGTAAAGTAATCAAAAATGAAGAATCTTTTGCAACTCCTATTGTAAAAGATGCTATTGTTGATTCCTTTAATAGATTAATCTTCCCTTCAATCGAAAGAGAAGTTAGAAGTGAATTAACTGAAAGTGCAGAAGATAAAGCAATTGAAGTATTCTCAGTTAACTTACGTAACTTATTACTTCAAGCACCAATGAAGGGTAAAATGGTTTTAGGAGTAGACCCTGCATTTAGAACAGGATGTAAGATTGCTGTAGTTGATAAAGTAGGTAAAGTATTAGCTAAAACTGTAATTTATCAAAACCAAAAATTTGAAGGCGAAAAGGTACCAATGGATAGAATCATTGATGCGAAGAAGAAAGTCACTGATTTCATCATTAAATACGATATAGAGATTATTGCTATTGGTAATGGTACAGCTTCAAGAGAAACAGAAGAATTTATTCAAGATGTTTTAAAGAGTTTAAATGGTAGAAGAGTATTTTACTCTATCGTAAATGAAGCTGGAGCATCCGTTTATTCAGCTAGCGCTCTTGCACAAGAAGAATTCCCTACATATAGTGTAGAAGAACGTAGTGCTGTATCAATTGCACGTAGACTTCAAGATCCACTATCAGAATTAGTTAAGATTGATCCAAAAAGTATTGGTGTAGGACAATACCAACATGATGTTACTCAAAGTAAGTTAAGTGATTCACTTGATTTCGTAGTTTCTACTGCTGTTAACCAAGTTGGTGTAAACATTAATACAGCAAGTAAATCTTTACTTGGTTATGTTTCAGGTATTAATAAAGCAATCGCAGAAAACATTGTTAAATATAGAGAAGAAAATGGTGAATTTAAAAATAGGGAACAAATTAAATTAGTTCCAAAGCTTGGACCTAAAGCTTTTGAACAAGCTGTAGGTTTCTTAAGACTTCCTGAATCAACAGAAGTATTAGATTCAACTTCAATTCACCCAGAAAGTTATAAACTAGCGAAGTCACTAATTAAAGATTTGGGTATTGATAAATTAGGTTCAGAAGAAACTAAGAAAATAGTTGAAAAAGCGGATGTTGATGCGCTTATTAGTAAATATGGTAAAGAAAACGAATATACTATTAAAGATATTCTAGATGCATTTATTGCACCTCAAAGAGACCCACGTGATGAATTAGATAAACCACTTCTTAGATGTGAAGCATTAAGAATAGAAGATTTAAAAATCGGTCAAGAGCTACAAGGTGTTGTAAGAAACGTAGTAGACTTTGGAGTATTCGTTGACTGTGGTGTACATGAAGATGGTTTAGTACATATTTCTAAAATTTCTAAAAACTACATTAAACACCCATCAGAAGTATTAAGTGTTGGAGATGTTGTAAAGGTTTGGGTACTTGATGTAGACTTAGTTAGACATAAGGTTAGTTTAACTATGTTACATGAATAATTATTAGGTCGATACTAACGTATCGACTTTTTTATGCATAAAAATACCATTCTGTGGTATAATTATTAATACAGAAGGGATGTTAAAAGAATGAGTAAAATATCAATACGTTTTTACAATGATATAATTGTTCGAGCTGTTTGGAATGATGAGAAAAACAGCTGGTTTTTTAGCGTCCTAGATATTGTTTCTGCTATTAGAAACGAAAAAGATTATAATAAAACAAGAAACTATTGGAAATATTTAAAAGCAAAATTAAACAAAGAAAAAAATGAGTTGGTTAGTGACACTACCCAACTTAAGATTAAAGCGCCCGATGGGAAAGAATATAAAACTGATGTTTTAGATTCAAATGGTATTATTTTGCTTGCTAAAAACTTTCCATCAAATCAAGGTGCTAAATTTCTTGAATGGTTTATTAGCGTAGAAAATAGTATAGATAGTAAGAGTAAACAAAAAGCATACAGCTTGTTTGATAATAATATTTTAGATGAAATAGAAGTTGGAACAATTAAAGGATTACAACAAATACATTCTTATATATTTGGTGGATTATATGATTTTGCGGGAAAAATAAGAACACTTACAATTTCAAAAGATGGGTTTAATTTTGCAAATGGTGATTTTCTTCCAAAAATATTAAAAGAAATAGAAAAAATGAGTGAAAAATCATTTGAGGAAATAATAGAGAAATATGTAGAAATGAATATAGCACATCCATTCATGGAAGGAAATGGAAGAGCAACAAGAATATGGCTTGATTTAATCTTAAAGAAAAATTTAAATAAATGTATAGATTGGTCAAAAATAGAAAAGAAAGAATATCTTGAGGCAATGAAAGAAAGTGTTTTAGATTCAAAAAGAATAAAAGAATTGCTTTTTAATGCACTTGTAGATGGTATTAAAGATAGGGAAGTGTTCATGAAGGGAATTGATTATTCATATTATTATGAAGAAGTGTAACAGATAAATATGATTAATCTTGACTTTATAAGCATTTTGTTATATCATTAAAAAGTAGCACCTATGGTGCTTACCCTTGGAGTAGTACTCAAGAGGCTGAAGAGGCGCCCCTGCTAAGGGTGTAGACCGGTTCCGGTGCGAGGGTTCAAATCCCTCCTACTCCGCCACTAGGATTATTTAACCGATACAAATTGTATCGGTTTTTTGTTTTATATAGGTTTGTTTTATGGTAGAATGGAGGTTGGGAGCTGCCAGGAGGAATAATAATGATAAGAACAGTTGAATTTAATAATTTTCGTAATTTAAATAGAGTTTATAGGATAGATAACAAGTTAAATGTTATTTTTGGGAAAAACAATTCAGGGAAAACAAATTTATTAGATGGAATTAGAATAGCTTTTTCGGCAATAACAAATGATTATTGCAAAATAAAAAAGAGCGATTTTGCTGAAAGTGATGATAGCAAAAAAATAGTCATAAAAGTCAAAATGGATCCAGATGATATCCCAAGTTTAAACTATGTTAATGGACATACTATTGAGTGCGGGTTTATTGTTGAAATAACGAAAACACAAAAAGGAAGATATACTAAAAAAGTATTTTTATATGACGGAAATACAGTGGATTATGAGATTTTGAGAGAGGACGAACATTTGCCTAACATATATGTTATACCATTAATTAGGGTAGATGAAATATATACAGATTGGCTTTCTACAGGAATATCAGCGTTCATTGAATCTGAGGAAAAATATAAAGATATTAAAGCTGAATCAAAAAAGAATATAAAAACGGCTATGTCTAATAAAATTGATATATTTAAAAATTTCTGTTCCAAGTTTAATGAGAATTTTGATATTGAATTAACTGAGCCTAAGATTACTGATGAGAAAGTATTTATTGTTGATGGTGATAATGAATATAATTATAATATTGGATCAGGGTATAAGAGCATTGCAAACATCATTTTAAATTCAATGGATAATAGTTTTAGCATCATACTAATTGATGAAATAGAGAATCATCTTCATCCATCATTAATTAGAACTTTAATTCGAGAGATTAAATCATTAAACGAGAATGCACAGATTATATCGACAACACACTCACCAGTAATTATTAATGAAGTACGTGCTGATGAATTAATTGATATATCTGGAAATAAAATTTCTGACATAGATGAGGAAAATGTTAAAAAGCTGGAGAAATTTTTACACACAGGTAGAAGTGAAATTGTTTTTGGTGATAATATAATTCTTGTTGAGGGATATACAGAGGAATTGTTGATAAAAAACTATCTATACACTAATAATTATAATTGGACTGTTGTAAACGTAGGCGGAATTATGTTTGAACCATATATCGAATTAGCAACTATTCTTAAGAAAAAAATAATAGTGGTAAGTGATGATGATGTTGTTTTATCAAGCGACAAAAAAACGCCATCATCACGTTATATAAAATTGCAAAATTATTGTAATAAAAAAGGAGTTACTATCGTAAATACATATAATACTCTTGAATCGGATTTATACAAAAATGGAATAATATCTGGGAAAAATCTAATAAAAAAAGAGGATTGTGATATTTATGTAGCAAAGCAGGGATTAAAAACGCTTATAATGCAAGAGCTAATATTAGATGATGATTTTGATACTAAAATTGATAGTTGGCATATTGTTAAGGAGATAAAAAATGAGTTTGGAAACAATTAAAGTTGTAGCTGGTGGTGGTAAAACAACGGAATCTGAAACAATACTAAAGTCAAAGAAAAACGGTATTTACCTCGCATTTAACAATAAAGTTGTTGATACCATTTCTTCAAAGGGATTCCTAAGTAAAACAATAGACTCATTGTTTGTATCATTCATAATTCCAAAAATGATTTCTGTAATACCAATTGCTTCGAATCCTTCAGAAATAGAATATTTTGATATAAATAACGTTCCTGGCAATATGAAAGGGGTCTCTACAATAAATATTGATTTATCTGGCAAGATTTTTAATAATAACCATGACACAGGATTTACTATATCGAATGATAATAATACAATTCATAATATGCCATTTAGGACTAATTTATCTTTTGTTAAATATATATTTGATCAAGGGAAAATGCGACTAAATGATAAATTAAGATCAGACTTGTGCGCTTTTTTGATTAATAACTATTCTAACTATATAACAAAATTATTGGAAAGCAGATTTGATTTTATAATAATTGATGAAGCTCAAGATTTAAGTGGTTTTAGGGAAGAATTTGCAAAACTTCTTTCCAGTTCAAAAATTGAATTGATTGTTTTAGGAGATGATAACCAAAGAATAAATCAAGGCGGTGATTGGTTTTGCGGTCTAACAGCTACTAAAACTAAAAATTATAGTTTTAGGTGTCCAGAAGATAATTGTAGATGGATAAGAGAAATATTAAAAGTTAATATATTTGGCAACAATAATTCAGGCGGTGTAACAAAAGTATCTGTTGATGATGTGTTAGAATATGACAATGGGAAAAGAACACTACTTTATCAATTAAAGACTGATAGTACAAAGAATATTATTGATAATTGGTCAGGCGATAAATATACGATAAAAACCGCAAAAGGGATGACCATTGACCAAGATATAGTCATAATAGGTAAAACGTTGAATTTAAATAATATGTATACTGCAGTGACTAGAACGGTTGGGAAAGTATACTTAACTGCAGAATTAAAAAAGTGAGCAAGGAGGAAAAAATGTCGATTTATTATGATAATTTAACTAAGGCTGTTTTAGACAAGTCTGATTCAAAGGATTGGATGTCAGCTTCTAGGGAATGGGAAATATTTGATTGTGTCGAAGATAATACTCGTTCTACTATTTGTATATGTGGTAAAGAAGGGTTAAGGTATGTTTTTACTATAAAAAACATGCTAAACGGAAATCTACTATCTCCTATTGGGAGTACATGCATAAAAAAATTTAACGACAGTGAATTATATGATGAGGCAAGTATATGGGAAAAGGAGTTTAAACTATATCATGCTGTAAGCACAAATAGTTTTATTAATCTAAAAGATTCTGGCCTTTTTTCAAGGAAACTTTTGAGAAAACTATATGAAGAAGGCGCAATAAAACCAACTAGATATAATAATAATGACCCTTATAAGGACTATCAGTTTTTGCTTGATATGTTTAACAAAAGAAATCCTAGCGAAAGACAATTGTCTAAATGTACGGCAATAATTCTTAATTCAATAATTCCTTTTATAAAAAGAAAACTAAAGAAATAGTCAATCATAGATATTCTTGCCCATTCTTTGATCTTCTAATTAGAAAACAATGTATTATTTTTTATAAAAATATTGGTATATTTTCTTTTTACAAGGCGTTTTTTATCTTTTTTGATAAAAATATGATATAATTAAAAGGTAATGTACGTTTTGGAGGACACAATTATGAAACTAACCAAAGAAGAAAAAAGTTTTTTAATTGACAAGATTAAAAAGTCGGATGTAAAAGATATTATTCCTTTAATTCGAAAATATAGAGAATATGAAATAACTAGTGACATTCTTGGAATGGTATTTGAAAAATTATATGTTACTGATACAGGATTTAGTGCTGATATTGATATAGAAGATCTTGTTGGCATCCATCCAGCATTTAGGACAAAAAACGGATCAACTTGGAATAGAGATTATGTTAGCTATCTTGGGCGAAAGTATAATTTGGTAAGAGGACATACTGGCGGTAAGATTTCATCAGTTAGATGCGACGGCCCTTTAAAAAATCCAAGAGCTGTAAAGATAAGAAAGGATATTTGGGATAAAGTAACGAAAAAGAATTGTGTAATACTTGATATTGCATCTAATGTTGAATGTGATCATAAGGACGGATTGAAAGATGATTGGAAAGTAGCAGATCCTAAAATGCAAGTGGTAGATGATTTTCAGCCTCTCTGCAAGACAGCTAATATGGCAAAGAAAGATCATTGTACAAAATGTAAAAAGACAGGAAAAAGATATGATGCAAAACGTTTAGGATACTCTGTTTCATTTTTGTATGGGGACGAAAATACAAAATCTTGTGTTGGATGTTATTGGTATGATCCGTTAAAATTCAACGAAGTCGTATCAAAAGAATATAAAAAGAAGGTATAAGAGCATAAATAATGCTCTTTTTTTCTTAGATACCTTGAATTTTATCAAAAAAACATGTATAATGGACATATAGACATGCGTTGTGGACATACAATGTTGGGAAAGGGAGGATTTATATGTCAATTATTACTATTGCGGAAGCAGCTGAGTTAGCTGGAAAGAGTCAGAAAACCATTAGAAGAGCGGTTGCTGCTAAAAAATTAAAATCGACTAAAATTCAAAACAAAACAAGAATAGAAAAAGACGATTTTGATGAGTGGATGAAAAATGGTTGCTGTGGAACAGAAGAACAAGATAATAATTCATATAAAAAAGATGAAGTTAACTGGATTGATATTTCTGATAGTTGGAAAATAGACGGATGGAATAAAAAGAAAGATAGATCAGAATATAATTTTATTGATTTGTTTTCTGGAGCAGGTGGATTATCATGCGGATTAGTTATGGCAGGATTAAACCCAGTAGCTAGTGTAGAAATTATGCCTGAAGCAGTTGCGACTTATGAAAGAAATTTTATAAAAGCAAAAGGGTTTGACGAAAAAGTTGAAACAAGAGATATAAGAGAGCAATGTGTTAAAGAAAATTTATATAAAGCAGTAGAAGGAAAACATATTGATGTAATTGCAGGTGGGTTCCCTTGCCAAGGCTTCTCTATGTCTGGATATAGAGTTGTGGATGATCCGAGAAATAGCCTTTACAAAGAGATGAAAAGCATTGTTGAACACTTAAGACCAGACTTTGTTGTTATGGAAAATGTTGAAGGCCTTCGTTCTATGCTTAACGGAAAAGTTGAGGAAAAAATAATTGAGGATTATAAAGATATTGGCTATAATATCAATATTACTGTTCTAAATAGTGCAGATTACTATACTCCTCAAACAAGACATAGAGTTATCTTTATTGGTAATAGAATTGGGGTAACTAATTATCATCCAAAACCATTACTTGATGAAAAGCACTATAGAACAGTAGGACAAGCTATAGGTAAATATATGGATTGCCCAGAGGATAAATCAATAAATCATATTTTCGCAAAAACAAGTCCAACAATGCAAGAAAGACTAAAAGCTGTACCGGTTGGCAAAAGTCTTTATTCAAATTATTCAGATGCATGGAAAAAGGTTGACTGGAATAAACCTTCATGCACAGTAAAGGAAAACCATGGTGGAGTTAACATCCATCCAATCTTGAGTAGGCCAATGACACCAAGAGAACTTGCAACACTTCAATCTTTCCCTGATGATTTTATATTTGAAGGAAGTAAAAAATGGCAATTAGTTCAAATTGGTAATGCTGTTCCATGTTTTTTAGGCAAGGCAATAGGCTTGAGCTTAAGAAAAATGATGGACAATTATCATAACAGTCCAAAATTATGCAAAAATGTAATTTAGAATAAAATTAAAAAAACGCTGTAAGACCACTTTAATGTGGTCTTTTCTTATGCAATAAAGTGCAACATTTTTAAAATATTACAAAAATATAGCAAAAATATTGCAAACATAATTGACATATTTTGAAAATATTCCTATAATAATGGTAGAAGGTGATTGTAATGGAAGAAACAAAAAGAGAAAAATTCGTGAGACTAGCAGAAAGCAGAATGAACAATGCTTTAAAACAAATTGAGCTACTAAGCAATTTATCAAATACAAGGGCATATGAGTATTCTAAAGAAGACGTGGATAAGATAATAAAGGCATTAAAAAATGCTGTTTCTGATTTAGAAAAGACTTATGCAGCCAGTACAAACAAATCAAAAAAATTCACTTTATAAGAGGTGATTATTATGGAAAAATGGTATTTTACAAAAACTACAAGCCCAAAAAACATTGGCGTTGACAAATATGCTGACTCTAAATTTGGTTTAGATAAATGGAATTCCTTTACCAGAGAAATAATACAAAATTCCCTTGATGCGAGAGACGATTCAGGCAATCCTGTCAAGGTTTCTTTTGACATAACAGAAATCTCTCTTGACCAAATGCCTGGAGGAGATTATATAAAAAAAGTTGTGGATGCCTGTCTATCGATGAATAATATTAATCATCAAACAAGAGCAATGTACCAGAACGCTCAAAAAATATTGGATCAATTGACTATTCAATTATTAAAAATAAGCGATGAGAATACTAACGGAACAGCTTCTGGAATTGATGATGGTTGGGGAGCACTAGTCTATGACGAAGGAGTATCCAAAAAAAATAGGCCTGGTTCAGCAGGAAGCCATGGCGTTGGTAAAAAAGTTCCGTTTATGATTAGTGGAATCAACACGGTTTTCTATAGCACTAAAAATGATATTGAATCATTATTTGAAGGCAAAACATCTTTCGTTAATTTTGACATTGATGGAGAAACATATGATCCTGAGGGGTGGTATGGGGAAGTAAACGATGACGAAACCGATAGACGTAAGAAAGTAGAACCGATAATTATAACAGATGACACAAATATTGATGATTTTTTCCTTAGAAGAGATAAAAAAGGAACAGATGTTATTATAGCAGGCGTAGAAATAAATGATCAGTTAGAAGAAAGCAAAAAGAAGATAATAAATTCAATATTAGAAAATTTCTTTGTCGCCATACTTGAAGAAAAACTTGTTTGTAACGTTTTTGGAGAAGAAGTAAATAAGGCTAATTTCTCAATTATAATGAGTAAGTATTATCAGACAAACAAGAAAAATTTTTCGAAAATAGATGAATATAAGAATGTTTTTAATGGGAACTTGAGAGACTATTATAGAGTTTATTGCGAGGAACCAATGAAGTTTCCTTTGGAATATGAGGGAATTACTTATGGATATGTAAACTTGTTTTTTGACAAAGGAAATGAAAAAAATAAAAAGTACTACTGCATAGTACGAGAGCATGGAATGAAAATTCAAGATCGTCAAATATCAAATGCAGAAACAGCATTTTCTGGGGTTGCTTTAATTACTGATGTTAATTCACCAGAAATTGAAGAAAAAGAGAGAATTAACGGTCTTTTAGCAGCAAGAGAGAATGCTGCACATGACGATTTTGTTATAGAGGACGAAAAAATACCTTGTGAAGAAAGAACAAAAGTGCTAATTGAGTCAATGTATAGACAAATTGAGGAGTATATAATTAGTCAAACTGTTATAAATGTATCAGATGAGACTCCTTTAGAGGGACTTGATGATATGATTTCAATGCCTTCAATTCTTTCTAAAGCAACTCTTAATAGGGGATCAGTTGTGAAAAAGAAAAACAAGAAAAAGACTTCTAAACGCGGTAGCGCTCAAAGAGCTAAAAACTATGATGATGGAACAGGCGGCTCAGGAGACGGTGATAAGAAACATAAGGATAAAGGGCATAGAAATCCTGCAAAAGAAGGAGACACTTTTGAGGCTAATTTATTAAAAAACTACACTATGGAACCAGTATTTTTCAAAGTTGAAAATAAATATGTTCTTAAGTTTGCTGCCTCTGAAAATGTTAAGAGTGCAAAAATTAGAGTTCAGGCTTTTTCGGTTGATGGAAAGGTAACATTTGTTAATAATTTGATAAAGTCTGCCACAAAAAATGGAAAGAAAATGAAAGTAAATGGATACTTTATTGAAAAAGTTAAAATCAACAAAGATGAAATTAATGTTCTAGAGATTGAAATAAAAGACGGGCTTGATTATAGTTTGGATTGTGATATAAGCGCCGATGTAAAGAAGGTGGAGCAAGATGCTTAAAAGATATTCTATACCAGTATTGACAAGTGAAGAAAATTCAGCATATAGAGATAATTATAAGTTTGATATTTCAATAGTTGATCAACGAACAACAAAAGAATTTGCTGTTATTAGTGTAAAAGTTGATATGAATTCAGAAACATTAAACAATTATCTAAACAGCTTAAGTGCAAAAATAGGGTTAAGAATAAGCACAAATCTACATACATTTTTCAATGAGTATTCAGGCATTTCAGAAGATTTAGAGGTCAAGATACCAGTAACACAATTGGAACGAATTGATAAGATTAAAATCGTAGGATATATTTTAACTTCTAAAAAAGTGATTTATGATTGGAACGAGGAGCTAAAAGAGATATATGAACAGTCCTATAAATTTGAACTATTACCTAACGAGATCCTCGGGGAGTCAAACGAAGAAATAACAAATTATAGGGAAGCAGGAAGTTCATTTATTAGCATATGTAAGGCATCAGATCAAAGCAATAAAGGTCTATTATTCTCGATAGCAAAAGAAAATATGATTCAAGTCAAAGTTGGCGACGAGTATAATGAGTCATTTAATAAGCTCCAAAGCGAAGAGAAAAAAGTATGCGTAAAGGACATAATGAATTCATTTTTGGCATTTAATTCAATTCTTTATGCAATCAATAAAATGGTAATGGAAGATGAGCCGATTGACAAATACTCTAAAAATGTGTGGTTTAAAGCTTTAGATTATAATTTTGACGACCCTAAGTATGATGACTTTGAAAGTTTTATCACTGCTATGCAAGATAAGTGCGATGTTGATGAAATAATGCGTATAGCACAAGCTATTATGAATAATCAATTGGAACTTAAAACAATTGATACATGGAGGAGGATTAGATGATGACTTTAAAAAGAATAAAGTATTCCTCATACGATGAGTTGCTAGATAAACTAGATAGCATAGAACTTGAATCGTTCTTTAAAAAAGACACAAATTCTATTTTATCATTGGTCGAGACATCAAGTGAAAAAATAATTGTTAATGGAAGCGAAGTTGACATAGAAATAAATATAGCTGAGTATGAAAACATAAATAAAAATGCTAAAAACTCTGGAGAAAGTTCTGTTGCAATAGCAAAGAAACTGTATGAAGATTTTGTTGTTAATGGAGAAAAAGTACCTACAAAACTAATGTATGAAAAAGAGTTTTGGGCATATATGAACTTGACTATATTTTTTGACTTAATCAAAGAAAAATATTTTGATGACTTAAAAGATATATCTAGTATGTCTGATAGCGAAAAGAAGGCATTACGAGATAAAATAGCAAGATTTTATTTTAATATTGGAGGATTGAGTAAGCTTGACAGAACTGGATTAAGATTCTTATGGGTTTTAGCTGATTTAACATATTATAATAACGGGTTTGACTTGTTACAGGTTGCTTGGGACTTTATAGACCCATTTAAGGCTATTCAAGAGTGTGTGTTGGGCAATAACCCATATATTCTTAAGGCTTTTGCTAAAGCTATTCAAATATTAAATTGTGATCCAAAAATAAAAAATCACGAAAACAGAAAAATAATTCCATTACATATTAGAAATTATGCGTGCAACCATTTTGTAGATGCGTATACTGATATAGAAGAATTAGGTAAGATTTTAGCTGATCAAATACAATTAATAATGAAAATAGCTAACTAAATGAGTTATAATAGAAATGTACAAGGAGTGATATATATGAAAAGTTTAGTTGCTTATTTTAGCGCATCAGGAGTAACAAAAAAAGCAGCTTTAGATTTAGCTAAAGCAAAAGATGCTGATTTATTTGAAATAGAACCAGTAAAAAAATATACTAGTGAAGATTTAGATTGGACTAATAAGAGTTCTAGATCTAGTATAGAAATGAATGATAAATCATCTAGACCTGAAATTATAAGGAAAGATTTAGATGTAGATTTATATGATACTATTTATGTAGGATTTCCTATTTGGTGGTATACAGCCCCAACAATAATTAATACATTCTTAGAAACTTATAATTTTAAAAATAAGAAAATAGTATTATTCGCTACATCAGGTGGATCTAGATTTTGCGATTCATTAAAAGATTTAAAAGTATCAGTTGATAGTAGTAATGAAATAGTAGAAGGTAAAATATTAAATTATTATTCTACAATTGAATTAAAGAATTTATAAAATAAAAACTCTTGCAAACTAAAAAAAACGTGTTATAATAAAAATACAACAAACCATATAAATTAGGGCTATATCGCCCATCGTTAAATAAAGGTGTAATTGTTAATGACTAAATAATTACACCTTTATTTTTTTTCTTCAATTTAAAAAAATAAAGATATATAATATAATATCTTTAGAGGGGATATTATGAAATTAGATTATTATGATCCTAAAACAAATAAATTTCCTTATCCAGAAAAAACTGATAAACACTATATAATTATTAAAAAAGATAGAGGTATTATCTTTGATAGTAATTATCCTTATGTTGATAAATCTAAAGGCTTTAGATTCAAGAGATTTTGGATTAGATTAATTATAGTCTTATTAGTTTTTTTAATGACCAAAATAAGATTAGGATTAAAGGTAAAAGGAAAGAAGAACTTAAAAAATAATAAGAAACTAATAAAACAAGGTGTCATATCTGTATCTAATCATATTCACATGTGGGATTATTTAGCTATCATGAGAACAGTTAGACACTACAATTGGCCTTATGTTTTAGTATGGAATAAAAACGTTAATGATAAACAGGGTAAAAATGTAAGGTATGTTGGTGGTATACCAATACCTGAAAATATTGGTGGAACTAAAAAATATTTAAAAGATATAAATGAATTACTAGATAGTGGTAATTGGTTACATTTATATGCGGAAGGATCTATGTGGGAATATTATAAACCAATTAGACCATTTAAATTAGGTGCCTTTAAACTTGCTCAACAATTTGATAAACCAATAATTCCTATTGGTTTTTCATATAGAAAACCTAATATTATTAGAAGAAAAATATTTAGACAAATTGCTTGTATTAATATAACTATTGGAAAACCACTATTTATTAATAAAGACTTAGATAAACATGAACAAATTATAGATTTAGCTAATAGATGTCATGATGAAGTATGCATTTTATCAGGTATAAATCCTAGTGAAAATTTATATGAAAAAATATATAACAATTCAAAGAGAATAGATTATTATACTAATACTTATGGAATTAAGTATAAAGGCTCAAAATAGCGGTTTATAGGAGGTTTAATATGAAAGGAAAAGTTGGTAATATTATATTTATTGTTATTCTTTTTGCCCTTATGATTGCTCTTGCAATTATAGGATTAATTAATTCAAAAAAAGAGGAAGAATATTTCGTACCTTCATTTATCTATCCTAGAGTAGAAATGAAGGTTAATGATTATACTTTATACATTAGATTAGATAATAATCCTAGTGCTAATGCTTTCTATCAAAAGATTAATGAAAATGAAACTTTAACTATTAAGTTTACGGATAATACTTTTGAGAAAGTAGGAAACTTAGGTTTTACTTTAACTACTAATGATTCTACACAAAAAGCAGAAGCTAATGATGTAATGTTATACCAAGGAAATAAATTATGCTTATTCTATGATGAAAATACTTATAGTTATACAAAACTTGGTAAGATTATTAACAATACAGGTGTTGATTTAAAAACAATACTTTCTGGTAGTGAAGTAACTATTAGTTTTAAAATAGAATCACTTATTGTTTTATTTGGAGAATAATAGATACTTTTATTATTTGTGTTAAATAATAAATAAAGAATTAAAGTAAAGGTAAACAATAATAAAAAAATATGAAAATATTAAGTTATCACAATAGTAATATTATAACTTCATATGTTATAATACTTCTATGATAGAATCGTTTGGAAGTGAAAATTATGTTAAAAGTATTTTTAGAAAAACTAAAAGAATCAGCTATGAGCGTTCTACCCGTAACACTAATAGTATTAATTCTATCATTTACTCCACTAGCAAAACTAGATGGTAAAGAACAAATAGTTTTTGGAGTATGCGCATTACTATTAATTGTTGGAATTAGTTTATTTAGTTTAGGTGTAGATTTTTCTATGTCTGATATGGGTGAACAGGTTGGATCATCTTTGGTTAAGACGAAGAAGATATTCATCATCTTATTAGTAGCCTTTATAATGGGGCTATTAATAACAATCGCAGAGCCTGACTTATCAGTATTAGCTGGGCAAATAAAAGGAGTATTTAATGGTAATAAATGGATACTAATAATATCTATTGCCTTAGGTGTTGGTATATTCTTATTACTTGCTGTATTAAAGATGATAACAAAGACTAATTTAAGTATGATGTTACTATTCTTCTATATGGCAATGTTTGCTGTTACAGCACTACTAATAGAACTTGGAAATTCTAATTTCCTAGCCATTTCTTTTGATTCTGGTGGTGTAACAACAGGACCTATTACAGTACCATTTATAATGGCTTTAGGTGTTGGTATAGCTGCAACTGTTGGTGGACGTGATTCTAAAGAAAACTCATTCGGTTTAATTGCTTTATGTAGTGTTGGACCAATTCTAGTAGTATTACTTTTAGGTTTAACTATTAATAGTTCAAATTTAGGACCAGATATTATCACTAGTGATTTAGAATCATATAAAGTAGCTGGTAATGTAGTTGTAGAATTCTTCAAAGGATTACTTGAAGAAGGTGTTGGTGTATTAGTTGCCTTAGCATTAATTGTTGCTGTATTCTTAGTAATTAACTTTATCTTCATTAAACTTCCAAAAGTTAAATTAGCAAGAATCGGTGTAGGTTTGGCCATTACATATGTTGGTTTAGTAATATTCTTAACAGCAGCAAAAATTGGATTCTTACCAATAGGTTATAAATTAGGTAGTTTAATGGCTGAAAATAAAACAGCTTTAGCAATATTTGGATTTGTACTTGGTATGGTTGTAGTTTTAGCCGAACCAGCAGTACATGTTTTAACAAAACAAGTAGAAGAAGTTACAATCGGTGCTATAAAGAAAAGAACAATGCTTATTGCTTTATGTATAGGTGTTGCTATTTCAATTATGCTTGCAATGATTAGAATTATATTCAACTTCTCATTATTATATTACATTATCCCAGGATACTTAATTTCACTTGGATTAGCATTCTTTGTTCCATCGATCTATACAGGTATTGCGTTTGACTCAGGTGGAGTTGCATCAGGTCCACTAACATCAAGCTTTATCCTACCATTTGCGATAGGCGCATGTATATCTGTAAATGGATTAGAATCAGAGAACTTACTTGGTACTGGTTTTGGTATCGTAGCAATGGTTGCTATGACACCACTTATTACAATCCAATTACTTGGATTTAAGTCAGTAGTACAAAGAAAAGTAGTTGCTAAACATAGATTAAAGACTATTATTTCTAGTGATGATGAACAAATCATTAACTTTATGTAAGGAGGTTTCTTATGGGTAAAAAGAAAGAATTAGAAAATACCTTAGGTAAAGTAAAAACTGAAGGTTTACAAGCTCCAGTAAAATTAAAGATTTTAGTAACTATCATCGATAGAAAAAAGGTTGACTTTTATGTATCAAACCTTGAAGGTTTTGGAGCTAATGTACAAGAAATAATATATGCTAGTGGTACTACACCAAGAAAAGATATTTTTGGTATAAAGGTATCAGAGAAGGCAGTATTACTTTCAATGGTTAGAGAAGATAGAATTAAAGAAATCCTAGCTACTTATGAAGATAAATATTTCCAAACTAAAAATGGTAAAGGTATTGCCTTTACTATTCCAGTCAAATCAATGATTGGTGTTATGTTATATCAATTCCTAGCAGGTATAGAAAAGGAGAAGTAATATGGATAAGAGATATGAATTAGTTGTTTGTATTGTAAATAAAGGTTTTAATGAACAAGTAATGATTGCCGCTAAAAACTGTGGTGCTAAAGGAGGTACAGTAATCAATGCTAGAGGTACAGCTAAAGAAGATGTTGCTAAAAGATTTGATTACATCGTAACTCCTGAAAAAGAAATAGTATTACTTGTTGTTCCATTTGAAATAAAAGATCAAATCCTACATGCTTTATATCAAGAAGTTGGACTTCAAACTCCAGGTCAAGGTATAATCTTCACTGTTCCTGTTGATGAAACTGCTGGTATTGGTAAGAAGAGTGCTAAGAACGAAAAAGCTGAAGAAGTAAGTTATGAAGAATATAACAAAGCTAAAGCAGAAGAGATAGAAAAATTAGAAGAAACTACTTCTGAAGTTCAAGAAAATGTTGAAGAAGAAAAAGAGGAAAATTAATTCCTCTTTTTAAATATATGGTATAATAAAAGTATACATACGTTAAAGAGGTGGTTATATGCTAGATTTAAAACTAATAACTAGTGAAAATCTAGATTATGCTGTTAGAGTAGAAAACGAAATCTTTGAAGAATATAACGCCAAAAACAATTATCTATCCTCACTAGAAAACTCTTCACAAAGCCAATTCTTCATGGCTTGTGAAGGTGATATTTGTATTGGTGTAACAGGTATTTATGCTTATAAAAACGATAGAGATAGTGCATGGATAGGTTTCTTTGGTTTAAAAGGGAAATATCGTAATTCTGGACTTGGCAGTAAAGTACTTAAACTAACTGAAAAGTATGCAGGTAGTTTAGGATATAAATATATTAGATTATTTACAGATAAAGATAATAATGATATTGCAATTAACTTTTATAAAAAGAATGGTTATACATTTGAAGATTATTATAATGAAAACGAAGCATTAAAGGATGAGTTTAATGTTGTTATAGGTTCTAAGAGTTTAATTAAAGGAGAAGAAGTTCCTCTATGGGATAATAAATTCATTAATTTAACTAAACAATCATATAAACAACAATATTTAGATATTAGTGAAATAGAATTACAAACATCTATGGAAGAAGAAACAGATATATCTAATATAGAAACAGAAAAAATAAAAGGTGAAGCTAAACACACTTATAAAATTGTTAGAAAATATACATCAGATAAGGATATAAAATATCGTGGTCCCCTTTCTTATAGGTATATTAGAGTAATAGCTTGGATAGCCTTTGCGATTACGCAATTTGTTTTAGTTGTTGCAATGGGGCAAGGCTTTCTAGGAATAGAGATGATCTCTGAAGATAATTTAACTCTACTTAGTTTTGTAGGTTCTGTTTCAATTCCTTTCTTTTTAGTTGCGACATTCTCGCAAATACTAACAAGGAAGAGAACCTTCAAAAAATTGTTAATCATTTATGGGGCAGCTTATCTTGCTGTTGCCTTAGCTATTATATTTGTTTATGATAGATATATTGGTGGAATATTAGTTGAAGTATCAGATAGTAAGGAACAAGCTAAAGATGTTATATTATCTTTATATGACAAAAAGATGGATATAAATGTCTTTGCAGACTTATTCTTTATATCACTATTTAATTTTTTCTTAAACTATACTCCATCAGGCAAGTGGGGAAAAAAACGAATTGTTTTATTTAGAACTTTAATAATCATACCTATTGGTTTTGCTTTAACATCAATAATTCTTAAAGGTTTAACTTTAAGTGGAACAATAAAATTACCATTTGAATTTTATCCTTTCTTAACAACAAAACCAGTATTAATTTATGTAATATTTATTATAATGTCTATTTGGATTAAAAATAGAGAAAAAGTATTTATTGGTTTAGGTATGACAAGAAAAGAATACCAAACTTTCTTAAATACAAATAAAAACTCTCTATCTTTTTCCATTCTTACATCAATTTTGTTTTTATCAATATCTCTTATTGATTTAATATGTGTTGCCCTATTCCCTTCGCTTTCCTTCTTTGAATTTGGTAAGTGCATTGGTCTATTCTTAGCAATACCATTTATTATGTTATTCTCATATACTAGAACACATAATAATAATGATTTTGATATTATACTTCCATTTGCGGGAGTAGGATTAGTAGTATTTGCTTATATAGAAGCAATATACCAACTAATTAAGTTTATTATTTAGAAAAGGAGGAAAACTTATGGCAAAGTATGTATGCGAATTATGTGGATACGTTTATGATGAAGAAGTAGGCGATCCAGAAAACGGAATCAATCCAGGTACTAAATTTGAAGATCTACCTGAAGATTATGCATGTCCACTATGTGGCGCAGATAAGTCTAATTTTTCTAAAGAATAAAAAAAGGCTAAATTAAGCCTTTTTATGAGGTGATAATATGAAGGTAAAAGATTTAGTTTATATAGCGATATTCACATCAATTATATGTGTAATGTCTCTAATTTCTATTCCTACAACAGTTCCATTTACATTACAAACAATGGCAATTTTCTTATGTATGTTTATGCTTAAACCAGTAGATTCTTTAATATCAGTTTTAATTTATATTACTATTGGTATTATAGGTATACCTGTATTTTCTAATTTTAAATCAGGTATAGGTGTTATAGCTGGACCTACAGGAGGATATATTTTAGGATTTATTTTAATGACTTTAGTTCCATTTATAATTAAAAACAAAATAGCAAGTGCTATAATTGGTTTAATTATATGTTATACATTTGGTTCAATATGGTTTTTATTCTTTAACCAATCAAATATAACATCTATTTGGAAAGTTTTAACTATATGTGTCTTACCATTTATAATTCCTGATGGAGTAAAACTTGCCTTAGCATATATATTATCACTTAGACTTAAATTCTTAACAAGCGATGAAACAAACAATAAAAATATCGAAAGTAAGAAAAATGAGGAAATAGAATAATTCTATTTTCTTTTTTATTGACATTAAAAATGTATGTGTTATAATATAAGAGGTTCTAAAAATTACGGAGGTTTAGCTCAGTTGGGAGAGCATCTGCCTTACAAGCAGAGGGTCAGCAGTTCGAGCCTGTTAACCTCCACCATTTGGAGCGGTAGCGAAGAGGCTAAACGCGTCAGACTGTAAATCTGATCCCTACGGGTTCGGTGG
>JAGCWW010000017.1 GCA_017961685.1 Acholeplasmatales bacterium
AATACTTATTATTAAGCATGAATATCTAAGTGGACCACCCATGAAATGGTTATCCTCAGAAAAGCTAATACTTAGCTTAGAATAAAAGGCAGTTGTATAAACTAAGAAATTTATAGCTGCTAATACACTTACAGGTATATGTTTCTTTTCTGGAGCGACTAAATATATGAATAATGCCATGATTACAGGTCTAACAGAATAACCATAAACAGACACAAATGTTCTCAAAGCAACATTTATTTTATATTCAATTAAATAGTATACCCAAAAATTCTGTAATACTAATGAAGCCACTAATACTACTAAGGCTATATATATTCTCTTTCTTTTTATATCAACAAATCTATCTATTAATCCAAAAATAAAAACTCCAATTAACGGAATGATTAATGATAAAAAGATTATAAATCCATCAATAAGATCCTTTGTCATTATTGTATTCTCCTTAACATCTTCACTAATTAATATTACCACATATATGATAAAAAGTCAGTCTTTAACTATAGACTGACTAATGAATTATAGAAATCTGGATTAATAGATGTTATTAATATCCAAGTAACTGTAAATAAATCTATTATTCCATGAGCTATCATAATAGGAATAGGATTCTTTCTTTTATCATAAATATAAGCTAATAATAATGTTAAAGGTAAAAATGAAAAGAATCTATATCCTATAAATCTCATATCTAGTAAAAATGGAATAAATGAATGCTGCAACGCAAAGAAAAATCCAGGTATTATTATTTTTAAATATTTATTATTAATGCTATTAACACCACATCCTAAATATAATGAATCCTCTGCGATTGCCGTAGATATAGGCATAATAAAGAAATTAATAATTGCTAGCCAAAGTGGAATAGGTGAAATCATATCTGGAGCTAGATATGGAAATTTCTGATAGAATATTAAGCCAGATAAATACATTCCACCCATACCAAGTACTAATACAATTAATGTAGTAATAATTACTTCTTTAAATTTAGTTTTCCCCTTATCATAATTTATTTGTCTTAATAAATTAGAGCCCTTTACTTTAGTTAATAACATAATAATTAAAATAACAATGATATTAATTACTGTACAAACAATACTCCAGGTATATGTTAAATTCTCTAATGATTCATTTAATATTAATGTTAATAATAGAAATGATAATATAAATAAGATACATCTTATTGGTAATAATAAAGCTAATTTAGAATTCATAATTATGCCCTCAAAATATTAACCATACATTCAGGATCAGGAAGACCAATACTAGGATTTATAGCATATCCCTCACATACAGCATATACGCTTCTAAAGAATGCATTTGATAATACCTTAGGGTCTCCCTTTCTAATTGTATTATTTTCTTGTCCTTTTATTATTATTGGTATAAATGAATCTATAATATTAACATTTAAGGCTAATTCTCTTACCTTTTCTGGAGTACCTACTCTTGTAGCCTCTGGCATTAAAACAAACATTCTAGCTATATTAATATCATTTTTAATAGCATTAAATATATCATTAACAAATACTCTAAAATGATCTAGTGGCTCTAATCCTTCCTTTAATATAGGCTTATTAGTTCCTTCTACTCCTAATCTTATTAATTCATAATATAAATCTTCCTTAGATTTAAAATAATGAAATAATAATCCAACACTTATATTTAATTCATATGCTATATCGGTTATCTTAGTGGCCTTATAGCCTTTATTAACAAATAGTTCTAATCCTTTATATAAAATATCTATTCTTCTTTGTTCCTTCTGTTCTTTTCTATTCATATTATCACTCATTTCATTGAATAATTATTCAACGAAATTGTATCATAACTATTTGTACATGTAAAGAAAAAACAGGTTTCCCTGTCCTAATCTCTTTTAATTATTTTATTTGTCTACTTTAGAGATATCATATCAATAATAATAACTCTATTATTAAATATATTTTATATGTATTATTCTTCATATAAAACTTCAATAAATATTATTCTTTTTCTTCTATTTTCTTATTATTACGATATTTCCAAATTCTATAAATATCTATACATGTAAATATAAACATTAATGTAGATGATATTGATATTAATGTTATTTTAGCCGCTTCTGTTTTTAATGTATCTAGGAATATAAACATTAATACATAGAATGTTATTCTAGATATTCTTGTTAATATTATTGTTGTTAGAGTTATAGCTTTATTATTAAAATATGTTTTATTTATTAATCTAATTCCTAATATACCTATATTGATAGATAAGAATATTGAAGCAAGTAAAGCATATGCTGTTTTAGAATAAATAAAACTTAATATAAATAAAACAATACAAGCTATGAAACAAATTGCGTAAGTAGAAATTTTAATGATTCTTTTCTTATTTGAATCTGAATCTATATCAGCAACAAAAAACGAAATTAGCCAAGCTAAAAAATGGACAAATAATTCCAATATAATTTCACCAAATATTTCTACTACAATATCTATTAAAGCATCCATAAACCACCATCATATTAAAGCAAGCGCAATGATTATACCAAAAACCCATATTGCACTTATAACAAACGCAACAGCCATTAAGCCTGTTGCTTTACCATTTTTTAATTCTCTAAATTTATTTTGATTCATAACAAAAAATATGCCAAAAAATGGCAAAAATATGGCAACTAAAATACTAACTATAGCAGGATATTCTTTTTTAGCACCCCATCCATCTAATTTATTTATTAATTGATCCTTTATTATTGTTTCATATTCTCTATCCTTAAAAACTATTTCATCTAATTTTTCATAGGTATCATATACATTATCTAGTTCTGGTGATTTTATTTTAGTACCATCATTTAAATAAAAATATAATTTACCCTCTTCAATATAGCTAGAAAATAATATTTTAGTTCCAATATTATGAACTGTTATAGCACTAATCTCTGATATTAGAATAGAATATTTTTTCTTATGTGTATTAATAGTAATACTTTCTTCTACTGAATTATATGTAATAACATCTTCTGGTGTTCTATTATTTTTATATGAATAATATGGAAAATAAGTTATTAGCATTATAAATAAAGATAATACAACAACTAATGCAATTTTTAAGCTTAATTTATCCATAAATAATATTAAGCATATTATTCCAGCAATAGCTGCAATTAATAAAATTAAATATAAAAATATAACTAATATTATATCTTCTCTATAAGCCTTACCTAAAACCATAATAGCACCAATCATTTCATATTTATTGTTTTGTAATAAAACAAAACCAATATTATTTTACTACATATCAGTTGAATTTTGAACATTTTCTAACTATATGTTTAAATTCCTTATTCTTTAAATAAATCTAATTTCTTATTAATAAACCATAATCCGAGTCCAATACCATATGTTACTATAAGCATTCCTAAAACGACAAATATAAATGTCCAATTTTCACCTTGGACAAAATAATACCAATCATAATTTCTATTTACACTTCCATCTGCATTTAAATGTGTAAAAACATTAATAGAATAAAATATAGTATATCCAACCATATGTATCATATTTAAGAATGTATATTTAAATTTTATATTACTTCTTCCTTCAAATAATATAAATGATAGTATTGCAGAAACAGGCGTTAAGAAATGGAAAAATAAATTTGTATTTCTAAATAAGATGAAATAGCTATGTCCTTCCGCTATCGCAACAAATCCTAAATAAAATACAACAACAAAGAAAGTTAATGTTACACCTGTTGTAGAAATCATCTTTAAAATCTTTAACCAATTAGGTATTTCATTACGTTTCTTTAATAATATTAAAATATCGAATACCACTATTATTGTCGCAACAATACCAGCAATAATATTAGATTGTGTTGTAAACATCCTAAATGTTTTAGGTCCTCTTAATGTGAGAATAATTGCACAAACAATAACTGATATCATTGTAAATATATTTAATAATAATGAACCATAAATCTTTTTCTTCATTGTATCACCCGAATCTATGTATTATTATTATAGCACAAATTAAAAGAAGCAAGGTAATAGTAGCCTTACTTCTGGGTTGTTATTTATCTTTTGTTATTCAGCATCAGCCTTTAATACTGCATTAAGCATAACAGTTGCACCATCTGTACAATGCTCTGGCTTAGAATATTCTGGTTCACAATGTGAAAGACCATCCTTTGATTGAACGAAAATCATAGTTGTTGGAATAACATATGCACAGAATTGTGCATCATGACCAGCACCTGAATGAATATACTGATGAGATACACCAGTTTCTTCTGCAGCTGCTTTAACATATGATACTAATTTCTTATCCCAGTAAACTGTATCACGATTCCATGCCTTCACCACTTCACACTTACAACCGTTCCATGTCTTATCAGCACAGCTCTTAACAATAGCTAATACCTGCTCAAGTACTTCTGGCTTTTCATGTCTTGAATCAAATGAGAATTCAAAGAAATCAGGCACACATGTATGAACACATGGGTGACATACAACTTCACCAGTAGTATATACAAGTTCAGGAACACCTAATTTTTCAACTAGCTTATCAATTTCTGTATGTAAATATACTAGTGCCTCACTTGCTGCAAAGAAAGCATCCTTACGCTTTGGCATAGGGAATGTACCAGCATGTGTAGTTTGACCATAAAACTTTAATCTGTAATTGAACATACCTAATACACAGTCAACAACACCGATTTCTTTATTATTATCTTCAAGAATTGGTCCTTGCTCAATATGTGTTTCAAACATATATTGATATCTATCAGGAGATAAACGGAACTTCTTATCACCCTTAAACCCTGACTTTTCAAGTGCCATACCAAATGTTTGAGTTGGGTCAAGAATTGACTTTGAATTCATCATATCCTCATATTTGAATTTTTGTCTTATATCCTCTGGTAAATAGTCATAGCATACAATACCAGAGCACATCATTGCAGGCGGATATAATGAGCCCTCCTCATTTGTCCATATCATAGCTGTTAACGGATGCTTATGAGGAATATTTTCAGCAACAACTGTCTCTAATACCTCCATTGCAGACATAACACCTAAAATACCATCATAGTTACCACCATTTTTTACTGAATCACAATGAGAGCCCATAACTATTCTCTTTGCTGTAGGATCTGAACCCTCTATTGTTGCATAAAGATTGGCAACGTCATCACATTCAATCTTTGCACCAATTGCAGTCATTCTTTTAATAAATTCATTTCTAGCCATAATAGCCTCAGGTGATAATGAATATCTAGTGATTCCTCCATGTCCAGCATCACCAAACTTAGAGAAAGTTTTAATTTTATCTGACATTCTTTCTAAACTACACTTATACATAATAACTAATCCTCCATATCATTTCTATATCTTTGTTCTGGTACTCTTACACACCATTCAAGTAACACTCTTACTTCATTTCTATCGCATGAGAACTGTAACTCTCGTGCTTTTTTTGGTTCCTCAATTGAAAGCACAAATTCCTTATCCCAGTCATATAAATGCACCCTAATATTTTCGAAATCAACATCATTTATTTTAAGTAATTCCTTCATATTTTTTGTAATATGAGCATACGCATACATTCGACCAATCCAAGGTGTCTTAAATGACAATGACTTTCTAAAAGGATCCTTAATAAAAATCTCTACTGGATATTCACTGTCAGCACGAGGCATTTCAAAATTAGTGACTGTTCTAAAATACCTAAAGAATATTAACTCTAATATATTAACTTTCTTTAAAGGTGGCTTGTTAATTGCCATAATACATCACGCTCCTAAAAATACATCTTCAAGTATCTTAATTAAGTCATCATTTCCAGGTACAATTAAACTATTTTGTAAGTTTTTTGCTGCCAATGCTTTGCCTACAAATATAACAATTTCTTCTTTTGTTATCTTTTCTTTTTCTCCAAATAAAGAATCTAGTTTATCTTTAAATTCACTTACACTATTCATATTCATAAACGATAATACTTCGTTAACCTTATCAGGAATATAATCATATAAGAATTCTAAATATCTTCCAAGAAGCAATCCATTTGCCCTACCATGATCTATGTCTTTGAAATATGTTAACGAATACCCCATTGAATGAACTGCAGTTGTTCCTGTATGGGATATTACAATTCCTGCTAATGTTGATGCAAATAGTAAATTATCTCTATCCTCTAACGATAAATCATTTTCTTCAATTTTCTTAAATAAAGATGAAATAATTCTTATTGCTTTTTCTGAATATATTGCAGTCATTTCATTAGCTTTTTTATTTAAAAAGCCTTCTATTGCATGACTCAATGCATCAATCGCAGTATTTATTGTTGTATTTTTTCCTAGGCTACACATATACTTTCCGTCAAGGAATGCATAATCTGGAAACATAATTGGCGATGATAATGTTGTCTTTGTTTCTAATTCATCATTAGTAAGAATTGAGTACTGAGTAACCTCACTACCTGTTCCAGCAGTTGTTGGAATAAATACCATTGGCAATATTTCATCTGTATACTTTCCAGAAAATAAGCTTTCTCTAGAAATATCCTGTGCTGCAAGTAACGCTATTGCCTTTGCTGCATCCATTGGTGAACCACCGCCAATAGCAACAACAAAATCATCTCCATGTTCCTTGGCGAACTTTGCTCCGTCGTAAACAATATCAATAGTTGGATTAGACATAATATTGTTAAAAATGTCATAACCAACTCCAGCTAGCTTTAACGCTGATAACACATCAGCAAGTGATCCATTTGCTTCAGCTGAATGTCTACCAGTTACAATTATTGCTTTCTTTCCAAGAGAACTAAATATTTTATAATTACTTATAATTACATCTCTGCCACTAATAATTTTAGTAGGCATATTGAAAGCAAATTTCATATTACACCATCCCTTTAAATTAATTTATCTACCTCAGATAAAACCTCATCTAACTTAACTAATTCTTCTAATATTTGTTCTTCAGTAATAATTAATGGTGGGTTAACAAATAACATATTTTCATGTGAATAAGTCATAAAACCCTTCTTCTTTAACATTCCAACAATTTTACCCATTGTACCTTCTGGATCCTTACCGAAAGGAACTAATGGTTCACCTGTTTTCTTATCCTTAACTAGCTCTAATGAAGAGAATAATCCAATATATCTTACTTCACCAACCGAAGGATGCTTACTAGAAAATTCTTCAAGCTTTTCACCTAAAACTTTACCGACCTTATTAACATTATCTAGAATCTTTGCATCATCATAATACTTAACACATGCAACACCAGCAGCACATGCAAGAGGATGTCCTGAATAAGTAAGACCACACAATAGAGTATGATCATTGAAATATTCAGCTATTTTTTTAGATACTACTACACCACCAAGCTGTACGTAACCGCATGTTACACCCTTAGCGAATGATACAATATCTGGCTTAACACCGAAATTTTCAAATGCGAATAATTTACCTGTTCTTCCCCAGCCAGCCATTACCTCATCACAAATCATCATAATGCCGAATTCATCACAAATTTTTCTAACTCCTGGCAAATATCCCTTTGGTGGAATAATTACACCATTAGAACCTGTGATAGTTTCTAAAACAATAGCTGCAACCTGATCTGCACCTTCATAAATAATTTGTTCACGAAGCTTTGATAAATAATAAGCTGTAGCTTGCTCTTCAGATTCAAACTTAATAACTGGTTCACGATAAATATATGGGTCAAAAAACTTTACGAATCCAGGGATACCTGGTTCAATAGATGCTCTTCTTGGTTCACCAGTTAATGAACCAGCTCCAAATGTAGAACCATGATATGATCTATATCTAGAAAATACCTTTGGTCTACCAGTAACAATACGAGCCATCTTAATAGCATTTTCGTTAGCATCAGCACCACCATTAGTGAAGAACACCTTTCCCATATTATCAGGCATTCTATCAATGATCATCTTAGCTAACACTGCACGAGCCTCAACACCATATGATGGCCCTAAATAAGCATATTTATCAAGCTGCTCAACGATAGCAGCATTAATTTCCTTATTAGCAAAACCAACATTTAAATTAACTAATTGTGACGACATATCAGTATATCTGTTTCCATCATAATCCCACATATAAATCCCTTCTGCCTTCTCAATAGCAATTGGATTTAAATTTCCTTGCTTACTCCATGACTGTAATACATATTTCTTTTGTAATTCTCTAATCTCTTCACCATTCATAATTATTATCTCCATTTTTTATCTATTATTTTCATTAGTTTGAATGATATTACTAGTTCTGCAATATCCTCGTAATTAAGATTCAAGCCAAAATTATCCTTCAAAAACTTAATTCTATTGTTAATAGTATTTCTGTGAACACCATACATTTCAGCAAGCTTATTTACGCTACCGTTTGTTGCAATGTAATCCTCTAAAACCTTTAGATAATCTGTAGAGTTTTCAATGTCGTAGTCGACTATTTTTCCTAGAACATAATTTACATAATTAATTCTTACATTATTATCAGATACCTTAAATAGTAGCTGATAAATACCACATTCGCTGTATTTAGTTATTACGTTATCCAATATTTGTGATGTTTTAAGTGCATCATTTGATTGTGAATACAATAGTGGTAATTGATCTAATCCATTTTTAGAATTAGACACTCCAATATGATATTTAATTTTGTATTCATCAAGAATACTCATTATCTTTTCAACTAAATCATTGTAATATTTCTTCTCATTATCAATTGAAATAACAATTAAATTATCTGCCTCTGAAAATACTGATACTTCACTTCGTTTAAAGCTTGATTCAATAGACTCAATTATTCCGGTAATTGAAGTAACTGTATCAGATTTATCAACTTTAATATTTAATATTCTAAATCTATCAGTAGAGTTTATTCCTACTCTTTCGATTGTTGAATAATTAACACTTTCTTCTCCCAAGGAGAATATAATATTTGAAAAAGCCTTTGATACGCTAATCTCTATTTTTTCATTTTCGATTAATATATGAGAAAGCTCATATGTAACATCTGTTAATCTCTTTTCCCATGGAATTGTAAATAGAGGTAATCCTTTTCTATTACAAAGATCAATGACATCTTGTGGAACCTTAGTAATATATGGGCCAAGGTTCAACACCCATCCACTACATTTTCTACTTAAAAGAGTTTCAGCAAATCTTGTTAACGAAAATGTTGGCTTTGATGAAATACCAATACCGGTAGTAAATATCAATTCATTACCATGTAGAAATGATGGAACATCATCATCTTCTACTACATGAATCCATCTACATGGTCTATTAAGACCAAGAGTTCCTGCAATAATTTTAATATCGTATTTATGATTTGAATACGATAGCAATTCTCTAAGTGTTAATGCCATATTTATCTACCTACTTTCTTTATTCTCTTTGATTTATTTATGGCATCTACTGGACATACAAGTCTACATAGATGACAACCTACACAATTCTTTCCAATAATTTTAGGTCCATCATCGCTAAAATCAATTGCTTGATGTCCACCATCATAGCATGATAGATAGCATCTACCACACTTGATACACTTTTCCTTATCAATAACTGGGAATTCAACAGTACTTCTATCTAAATGATCTGCAGAAACAATTTGATCTAAAGCTTTTCCTACAACCTCACTAATAGACTTATACCCCATCTTTTTTAGATAAATTTTGGCACCAGATATCATATCCTCAATTATTCTATAACCATATTGCATAACAGCTGTTGTCACCTGAATGTTTTCACATCCTAATGCCATAAACTCTAATGCATCCTGCCAAGTCTCGATTCCACCAATACCTGAAATAGGATAATTCTTTAATGTTTCATTCTTCTTCATATCAGTAATAAATCTTAGTGCAATTGGTTTAACCGCTTTTCCTGAATAACCCGATATAGAAGTTTTACCAGCAACTGTTGGATAAGATTCAAATGAATATAAATCTACTCCAGTTATGGATTTAACTGTATTAATAGCTGCTATACCATCAGCTCCAGAACTGATAGATGCTAAAGCTGGAAGTTCCATATTACCAATATTTGGTGTCATCTTTGCTAAAACTGGAATACTACATCCAGCCTTTGTAGCCTTAACATATCTTGATACCAAGTCAATATTTTGTCCTACATCAGAACCCATACCATTCTTTGCCATTTGTGGACAAGAGAAATTACATTCAATAATATCTACTCCTGCTTCCTCAGATAATTTTGCTAAAGAAGTCCACTCTTCTTCATTTTCACCCATAATAGAAGCCCCAATGATTCTATCTGGATAATTTTCCTTTAATCTTTTTAAAATACTTAAATTTTCTTCTAAAGAGTGAGTAGATGTTTGTTCAAGATTTTTAAAGCCAACAAATGGATTATCCTCTTTTTCTAATGTAGAAAATCTAGGAGAAACTTCATCTGGAATATAATATCCAAATGTTTTAAATACAATTCCGCCCCAACCCATATCTAATGCTTTTGCACACATCTCATAAGTTGAAGCAACTACAGATGATGATAGGAAAAATGGATTAATACAATGAATACCTGCAAAATCAATTCCTAAATCTACATCAGATGTATCAATTTTTTTAGCATCAAGTGATGTAATAATATCCTTAATTCTAATTTTACCATCATAATGGATACATGAATTTTCGCAAGGTGCATTGCATGTAGCACATATTTGGGCATCGGCCATATCATATGCACCATCTTTATTCTCAAATCTTATAGATCTAATGAATCTAGCAGGATCAAATCCATTAGGACAAGCCTTTGTACATGCAGCATTATGACAAAGCATGCACTTAAAAGTTTCAGTTTTAATAATCTTATCCTTGTATTTATTTTCCATATCTATCATCCCCATTTACTTCTTATTTTAAAGAACGCTTAACCATCTTTCCCCAGCCTCTTTCACCTTTAAATTCACCATTTTCATATACTAAACGGCCTCTAGAAAAAGTCATAACTGGATATCCCTTAAGCTTCTTACCTTCCCAAATTGTATGATCACAATCTGAGTGCATCTTTTCATTTGTAATCGTAAAATCTAATTTAGGATCATATATTACGATATCAGCATCATAACCAGGCTTTAAGAAGCCTTTTTTCTTACAACCAGAAAGCTTTGCTGGGTTTTCACTACATAGCTTTACAACAGTTTCAATTGTTGTCTTTCCCTTATTAGCTTCACTAAGCATATAAGGATACATATTTTCAACACCAGCACAGCCATTAGGAATCTTTGTAAAATCATCCTTACCCCAATCCTTTTCAGTCTTTTGGAAAGGACAATGATCAGTTGCCACTGTATCTACAACACCCATGTTGATTGCTCTCCATAAGGCATCCTTAGATTTCTTACCCTTCATTGGAGGAGAGCACACAAAGTCACGTGCATCAGTTCTTTTATAAACATCACTTGTAAATTCAAGATATTGAGGACAAGTTTCTGCATACACCTCAACACCTTCCTTTTTTGCACGCTCAATTGCTTCAATACCACCCTTAGATCCGACATGAACGATATATAAAGGTGCACCTAGTGCCTTAGCAAAATTAATTGCTCTAATATCTGCCTCCTCTTCAACCCATTCAGGTCTAGACATATAATGGTACCAAGCTGATGTCTTTCCTTCTTCTAAAAATCTCTTAGTTAATACAGCAATTGCATCTCTATTTTCAGCATGAACAGATACTCTTGCACCAATCTTTTTAGAATGCTCAAGTAATCTAAATAAATCACCATCTTGTACACCAAAGTCATAAACCATAAATGCTTTAAATGTTGGAACACCAAATTTTACTGCATCGTCCATAGTAGTTAATAAACCATTTGATAAATCCTTAATACCAACATGGAATGCATAATCACATGCTGCATCAGGAGCACAAATTGCATCTCTACGCTTAACTGTATCTAGAATTGATTCATTAAAATCTTGTAGAGCAAAATCGAATACCGTTGTAGTACCACCACATACTGCAGCTCTTGTTCCAGCAAAATAATCATCTGCAGAAACAGTACCACCAAATGGCATAGCTAAATGTGTATGTAAATCAATAGCTCCAGGTAATACTAGCTTTCCAGTTGCATCAACAACCTTAGTAGCTTTATCCGGAATTAGATTCTTACCAATCTCACTAATGACTCCATTTACAACTGAAATATCAGCCTTATATTTCCCCGATGAAGATACTAAAGTACCGTTCTTAATTAATAAATCCATATTCATTCCCTCCTTATTAATATTTCTAAGGGCTAGGATTTTCCTAACCCTTAGAAGTAACTATTAAATCTTACTTATACTTATAAACTAATACTAATCCAGATCTTTGGTAAACCTGTGCAATTTGTAATAATGATGAACCAGCAGCATTAGCAGCGATTAAGTTAGAAACCCAAGTAACACCAAAATCAACTGAACCATTTGAAACTGCTGTTGTTTCAGATAAGTCACCACCACCTGAAACGATATTTACATTTGTAAAGCCGGCTTCAGTATAGTAACCCTTTGCTTTAGCTACATAGTAGCCCATAAACTGTGCTTGAGGTAACCATTTTAATTGAATGCTTACGCTTGTCTTTTCTAATGCGCCATATGTCTTTGACTTTGCCATTTCTACATAGGTAGAATCACGGAAGCTATCTAATGTCATTCCACTAAGCTTTGTTTGTGCGGCAGCATCATCTAATGTGATATACTTCTTTGCTTGTGTTAATGTTGTAGTTAATGCAGTATCATATAAAGTACCATCTACTGCAACTGTGTTACCTGATGTATCCTTTGTTACAAGCTTTGCAACTTCAGATGCCATATACTTTTGATGATCCTGTGATACTGAAGAACCAGCTTCATAAACAATTTGTGCTGCTTCCACTGTATGCTCACATGCATAAGCCCAGCCCTTCATTGATGCTTCAATAAATGCTGCAGTTGTATTAGGATTTGCTTCAGCGAATGCTTTTGTTGTAAAGATATTATCTTCAAGCATTGCAACACCCTCATCATTCATATCAATTACACCAACACTATCTCCGTATCCTAATCCACCTGTATATGAATTTTTAACTAAACCTAGTTCGTTGTAAGTCATTGCTGATGCTAATGCGATAGTTCCATCATCAAATGAATCCATTGTAAAATCCTGTGAAACATACTTCTTTTCTTGACCATACTTTTGTAATAAAGCTAAAATTTCATACTCATTACCTAAGCCCCAGTTACCAACAGCATTGCTTGCTGCAGCTTCCTTTACAATAGTTTCTGATGAAGTACCCTTTTCCCAAGCGATACCTTTTGCTTTTGAGCATGATACAGCAAATACTGTAGCTCCTGCTGCAACACCAATTGCAGCTAACTTAATTAATCCTTTTCTTCTCATTTTTCTCTTCTCCTTAAAATTATTTTTTATATTAAATTAAGACTTTCTATGTCTTAATGTAATACCAGAAATTAGCATTAGTAGCATGTATAATAAAATACCCATAATGCAAGCTACAAATATATAAGACCAAGCAGTTGAGAACTGCATTAGATTGATATTTGCCTTAATTTGATAACCAACTCCTACTGTTGATTCAGTAAAATATTCAGATACAACACTTGTAATAACAGCTGTAGGAATGCCGATTTTAAGTGCTGTAAACACATATGAAATACTATTTGGTATTCTTAATTTAAATAGTATTGTTCTCTTGTTACATGCATATGATAACAAGAGGTCTTTTGAAAATGGCTTTAATTCTGTTAAACCTCTATAAGCTGTAATCGACATACTAGACATCGAAACAACTGTGATAACTAAAATCTTTGCCAACATACTTCTAAAATCAGAAGATCCTCCACCAATTTTAGTTAAATTCATAAACACAGGTGTTAATGCAATAATAGGAACTGCATTAAATGCTGTTACTAAACTAATTCCACCTTTTCCACCTACAGGGAATAGAGCTGCTATTATTGCTAGAGAATATCCCAATAACGATCCAATTAATAACCCAATCAATACTGATGATAAGGTTGACCAAATGTCGTCAGCCATTTTCCCTAGATTATCGTTCATTACTCCGATAATATGAAATGGTTGTGGCAATATTTGTGAATCTACGGAAAACACCTTATTTATTACTTGTGTTTGCCATAAAATTACTAATATAGAAAATGCAATTAGTGGATATAATACCGATGATATATTTCTCCACCTATGCTTCATTAATTTGAGTAGCTTCATCATCAATCACCACACATTCTAGTCCTTTTGTTTCTTAAATAATCTAATGAATTTTAAGAATAGTTTTCTAATCTTCTGACTACCCTTATACTTATAAGGACATACAATTCTTTCGATTAGTCCCATCAAGCCGCCAGAACCAATTCCAATAAATGCACTTAAGAACACAATTTGCCAAAATATGTACCTACTCATACCACCCTTTAAAGATTGGCTAAGTAAGCATCCTAGTGATTTTCCACCTTGTAACGTGTCTACTAGGATAGCAGCTGTAATTGCCAATGGTGCAGCTATCTTTAATCCCGTAAATAGATAAGGCATCGCTGACGGAATCATAGTTTTTCGATAAATAGTAAATTTATTAGCTGCACATATTTTCATCAAATCTCTTTTTTCACTCTCAACCGCCTTAAACCCAGCAAGAACATTTGTTGAAATTGGATAAAATGTTAAGATTGCTGCAATTGTTATTCTTGTTACATCTACATTGTTAGTCATTGCAAATATAATGGGTGCAAGACCAAGAATAGGAATCATTTGAATTAGCATTAGAAATGGAAATGCTACCTTTTCTACCGCACCAATCAAGTCCATTAATAATGCTAGAAC
>JAGCWW010000018.1 GCA_017961685.1 Acholeplasmatales bacterium
ATATATAAATATAAGACGCTCGGCTGCTGATTGCCCAATATTATTAACTTTTACCATACCATTATCATTACTAATGCCATAATTTATATTACTATAATTATTTGGTGTAATAATCTCTAAGGGTTTTCCAGCAATTCTCCCTGTTTTATTTCAACTATAAGTTAATCGAAATGTTTATAAATAAAATTATCGTTAGATTCTAATATTACAGGAACATCTTGCGTATGAATTCCTCCACAAGCTAAAGTATATGTTGTGCCATAAAAAGTGATTTCTCTACAAAAATCATCTTTATTAGTATGATAAACATATACTTTTTTCATATCTTCAAGTAATTCTTGAAGTTGTGGTGTTTTAAATCTTATATGAGGAAATATAATTTTATTAAAACTCATACGAGTTCTTTCAGTTCTAAGTTTAATAAATTTATCAGGTTTTAATCCACTCATGTCTGAATAAAACTTAACAGTAAGTTTATCTGCAATATTAGCTCTAGAACTAGATAATACATTTATATTAAATGCTGCACCTATACTATATCTAAGTTTAATTTCATCTGGCTTTTGACGAGCCATTTCACATACAATAAAAACATCGTTTTTATTATAATATAATAGAGGTTTTACATATTTAGGAAGAACATATCTATCAAAATCTTCTATATTTGTTTTATTTAATTGTTCTAATGTAAGTTTTTTATATGTTTCTTTTTTAGACCAATAAAGATTATATTCTTCACTATCTATAGGAGGAAGTTTAAAATCTAATAATTCATACCATTTAAGATTTATAGAAGTTTGTTTAAGTGATTTACCAAATTTAACTCTTTCACCTGTATTTTTGTCTATATTTACACCAGCAGAATGTAAAGCGAATACTTGTTGTAAATCTACAGTAGCATAAGGCAATCTATATTTACGAATGAGTTCAAGTTCTTTATCGCCATAAAAAGCATCTTTATCATTTTGAAGCCTAAAATATTTATCATTTACTTCTTTTAACTTTTCAATAAGATATTTAGTTTTATCAAAACGATTAAAATACATAAGAAATGCTTTAACCATTAAATCATCATATCCACTATTATTAAAACCAAACAAATCAGTTCTAAAAGGTACTTGATATACGTTACCATCTTCATCAAGTTTAGTTATATAATGAGCTTCCATACTATTTATATAACTAACAAGTTCAAGAAGCTGTGTATCATTAGTATCTGTTATACAAAACACATCATTCTTAACTTCATCAAGACGTTTTTTAATTTCAGCAACAGGAAGTTTTTCAGTTAATGCTATAGGTTTACCTTTATCATCTATACAATCTGCAAATTTATTAAAATAATCTTTTAAATCTATAAAAGTTATACTAAATAGATTTATAAGACATTCTACATCCATTGCTTTACTATCAATCATAATTTCTTAATTTCATAAAGTTCAAAATTATTGTTAATTGAAGAATTATACCATTTAATAAGATTTTGTTTGAATGTTTCAAATTTATCAGAATCTATATAGCTAACAAGAGGAGAATAATTTACAACATATCTTCTATTATTACTAGATATAAAAACTGTATTTAACCAAGATGTTATATCAATATTTAAAAATCTTGTTGCAGCACTACCTAATAGAAGAATATCTTTAAATTGATATTTATGTACATCTCTAGCAAAATAATTAAGACATCTATTATATGATTCTTTATCAAGTTTACAACTAATTGTTTCATTACAACGAATCATAGGTAAAAGATATAAGTCTGATTCTAGCTCCCCCGTAAAGGAGGGAAGAATATCTTTAATTATTTCAACCTGTGTACTAAAAGACATATCCCCATACTTATAAGCACTATAATCTACATTAGGTAAAATAATACATCGGCTACACCAACAATTACCAATACCTTGTAGATTATAGTGCTTTGTATTAAATAGTCTAATAGCACAATCTTTACACCAATTAGTCATCAAAGATAATGTCTAAGTTGTCCTAAAAATTTACTACCAGCGTGTTTTGAATAACCATGCTTTTTGGCAAAATTAATAAGACTTCTTTGATAAGAATTTATTTGTTTATCTTCATATTTATAATTAATAAAATCATCATTTATAGACACAGTTACTAGTTTAGGATTTTTACTATGATTTCCAACACCTTTAAAACCAGCTTTATTACGACGCTTAATTCTAGCACTTAAACTTTTATTGTATTCCATAATATTATAAATTAAATGATTTTACAATTACTTTTTCTAATTTACCACGATAACCTCTAGCTCGAAGTTCATCTATAAGTTCAACAGATTGATATTGTTTGAATTTTTCGGTTGCACCAGATTCATTTCTAAGGCAAGAAATACAAGTATTTCTATGACCTTTTCCATATATTGGAAAATCTTCAATAGGAAGGGTTTTACCACAACATTTACCCTTTTTCTGAGTGGTAGCTTCAACAGGCTTTACTGTAATACCTGCAAGTTTAAGTTTATCAGTATTATCCATATTTTAAATATAATTTTGATTTAGTTCTAGAACAAGCTACATAAAGTCTACGATTAATTTCTTCAATATTAGCATAAGGATGACCAAATCTATCATAAACTATATCGTTTACATCTACAAGACTTGTATCAAAAGTAGAACCTTGACTTTTATGTGAAGTTAAAGCAAAACCATAATCCAAATCTCTACTATATAAAAGTTTATTGTTTTTGTTTATAATATTTGTTAATAATAGACAGCCTTCTTTAAAAGCATAATAATCTCTCCATTTTTGACTGCGTGTATTAGTACTAGCACTTTTAGCACTTTCAATCATAGAATTAGAAATATTAACATACTGTTGCATTGTATGAATATCCTTATGGTCTAATATAAAAAGCGGAGATGTTATTTGTCCACCATGTATAGCTTGAAATCTTACAAGAAATCCTTTAAGTTCGTATGTAGGATGTGTATAATTAACAATATCCTTTATAATATACTCTTCAGAATTTTTAATAATAGGACTATTAAAATTATCAACTATAGTTATATAACTAATAATTAAATCGTTTTTAGTAATAACAGATTTATCTGCATTTTTTATTACAATATTTCTAATAAACTTATTCCAATTAGAAACAGCTGTATTAGTATATGCTATAATTTTTGCAAAATCTATATTACGTGTTAACTCTTCATCATTAAAATTATTATATACTATAGTTTCAAATTCTTTAGTAGAACAAACTTTATAACCTTTAGTATTATTCGAATCAAAATGTTCTCTGTTTCTAGAAATATATTCTAAAAATGTAAAACTTTTATGTTCTATATCATATCTAAGTAATTTAAGAAGATAAGAAATAGCATTATCTTCTTCTTGCCTTACTATTTGATTTAATTTATAACTTTTAATGTTTTTAAAAGCAGAACTATAATTTTCATTAATAGGACATAATTGAGAACCATCACCAATGTATATTATCTTACATTTGTTAGATTTACATGTTTTTTCAAGAAACATAGTAAGTCCTCTATTTATCATAGAAGCTTCATCTACTATATACACTTGATAGTCACCAATTTTAATTCGACCTTTAGGATCAAAAGGAGGGTTGGTAATATCAAATTTTTCTACATCAAAATTAATTTTAAGACCTAAATCTGATTGTAAAGTATTTATTTTAACGTGAGATAATTGAATACTTTCCGCTAATACTCGACACGCCTTATGCGTAGGAGCAGCAAGACCTATAACATAATAAGAAAGATTACAATTCTTAATAAGAGCTTTTACTAAATAAGTTTTACCAGTTCCAGCAGGACCGATAAGAGCTCTTTTATAATCATTTTCGTTATAATCAGAATTTATAAATTCAATCAAACTATTATAAGCAATTTTTTGATCATTAGTAAAATCTAATATACTAACAGGAGTTTTTCCATTTATTTGAGCTGTTGGAATTATATTCATATTTTAAGTGTTATTTATCATTAAAATCTATATTAGATACAAGATGTTTACACCTATCAATATAATCAATAACTTCAACAATATCAAATTTATAACCATCATCATATCTTATTATATATCCAGAATATACATAATTATGACAAAACGGTGTATATTCAGCTGAAGTACCTGGATGATGAATTGCATCATACTTGTCTCTAATATAAATAATAGGTTTTTTACTTTTAGTTTTTCTAACATCAAAAACTTTAACTCTTCCTAATAAACTATAACTTTTATTAGTAAAAGGAATTTTATAATTTTTAAGAAATTTTACATTTTCCTTTGGATTAACATAAGCTATAAATGTATGAGGTTTTTCTTCAATACAAACACAATAGACTAGTTCTTTAAAACTAGTCTTATTTGTGTTTTTTCTTTTATTTATAACAGGTTTAAAAGTAAAACCTGTAAAAAAAGTTTTATTCATAATTGACTTCTTTTATTATTACGTTTAGTTTTATAAGTATCTTGATAATCTTTCTTAGTTTTCTTATAAGTATAATAATCTGAAGGTGCTGGTGTATTAATACCTACACCAGCAAAATTATTAAAAATAAGAACATAACCGCAATAATGTGTTAAATAATCAATTCTTCCCCACATACGAATTCCTACTGTAGCAGAAGTAGAAAGTTTAAGAGTTTTAGTTCCAGTTTCAACTTTTCCAACTTTAGAAAAAAGTTTTAAATCTTTGTTTTCATCATGCTTTTTCATTTTACAACAAATTTTAATAAATTAAACAATAAAATTAAAATAAGTAGGCAGAGCAGCTGAGGTTCCTCTATTAAGTTCAATAACCTTGCAAAAATGAACACCTACTTTAGTGCCTAGAATGGGACTCGAACCCACACGAACTTTAAATGTTCAACAGATTTTAAGTCTGTCGTGTCTACCAATTCCACCATCAAGGCAACAATTAACTTAATTATTTTTCTTTATAAGATAAATACTACCAACAGGCAGAAAACTATTAGTAAAAATTATATGAGTTGTACCTTTTGCATCACATACTTCAAGTCTATATCTATACATATTATTATATGAAGTTACAGTAGAATATGTAACTTTACAAGGTTCATATACAACATCATTAAAATTATATACATTTGATTTACAAGATGTAAATACTAATAATAAAAATAATAATTTTTTCATAATCTATAAAATTTTCAAGTTTCATAATTCAATCTTCTTTAAGTTCACTAATAACAAATTGTCTATAATCTTGCATTGCCTTCCTTAACCTTGAAGCATCGGTTGACATCATTTGTGCAGCTTCATACATAGCATCGGCAAGTTGTCTAATTTTATTCAATTTTTCTTGGGGTGTCATATCGTTTGTATTGTATAAAGTAAATTACATAATGAATTTTCCAACTCTTCAGTTTCCGCAGAATAAATTAAATCTTCAATTTCCAAATCTGCATACAAGAACTCATGTATATCTACGGTATGTGTTGGACTATTTATGTCATTAGTGTTCTTCCAAGTCTTAATTATAGAAAGAATAACATCAATAACTTGAATTTGCTTTTCCGTTGGTTTCATATATTTTATTATTAGGTTTACACAATTCTAAATTCATTTTTAAGTTTACCTTTAAGTTGCCAATATTGTTCTTTTCTTAATTGTTCAATATTTTTATCATCAGTTAAAATATTAAACCAATCAGTCCAAACAATTTTATTATCTTTATTATAATGTTGATAACGCTTTTGTATCATTCTACATAAATTGTATCTAATATAAATACTTCATTACTTTCATAATATAAACCTTCTACAAGCTGAGTATCACAATTATATTCATCATATAAACATTCATTAAACTCATCAGCACTTATATAAAGATTTTTAGCTTCTTCTTGTGTATTAGCAGCAATTAATGCTATACCACCACTATATTCTTTATGTGGTTTAATACTAAAAACTTTCATAATTGTAATATTATAGTTTATTTAATTTTTTAAAATTCGTTTTAAGTCGTTAAAATTTAAAATACATATAATTATACACAAAATATATTTTAAACGCTTACAAGCAAAAAGGAACAGAAAAATAAGTGTTATTGTGTAGTGTAAATATAAAAATAAATAATAGGTGCTTACTGTATTACTATAATAAACACCTATTTCATAATTAACAACTATACTAATTACACTATGAATTATATAATCTTAGTTAAAGCTATAACAATAATAAGAATAATTGATATAGCAGCGCAAGTAATACAAGATTCCTTCCAACGATTACATTTTTGTTTAAGTTCAGCAATAACACTTGCATTTTCATCAAGTTCACTTCTTAAATCATTACAAGTTTTATTGAGTTCTTTATTTTGATTTGAATACTTAATTGATTGTACTTTATCATTGTTATGCTGATTATTTAGATTGTTGATTATACCTGTAAGTTTATCATTTTCAGCTCTAACATGAGAAACTTCTTTAGTCAGTTTATCATTTTCAGCACATATTTTTTTATAACTTTTGTTAAGTTCATTATAATCATCTTGTTGTGTTTTTTCAACAGCATCCTTACGGAAAATAATTTCAACAAGTTGATTTTTAGTTTTCTTCATTAAAGAAGAACTGCTACCAGAAATACAACTAGAGTTAGAATCATTATTAACTTTAGTTTTAGAAACATTTGTAGACATAATGTAATAAGTTTAAGTTATTAAATAAATTAAAGTAAATTATTCAAAAAGAATATTAGATTCTTTAGTTTTACTATTTTCTTCTTCAATTTGTTGTTCTTCAACAATATCAATATCTTCAAAAATTAAAGCAGTATTTATTTCAATAGAATAATCATCGAAATTATCAGTATCAGAGTAACACATATAAGTTAAATTAAATTACAAATTATGATACAAAGATAATAATAATAACAATATCTCCTTCTTAAAGGGGAGCAATAATCAACTATTTTAACAATTTTTAATATAGTTTGACTATCGTTCCCCCGTAGAGGAACTGAATAATGATTAGTTCTATTTACTAGAATCCCATCATCTTATCAGCAAGTTTATCAAGACGTTTAAGACCAAACTCACTAAGAGTTATAGAAACTATATGATTAATAATAGCATCATGGTCAAATGTCTTTGTTACACTATTATCTGAAGAGAATGGATTACTGTATTCAGTACCTTTTGCTACATGCTCTTGAATAATATTAATCTTAGCTCGACTAAGAATAATACCAAGACCTTCAGGATTAGAAAGCAAATGATTTGCAGCAAATGCTACTTCTTCCATATCTCTTAAACGTGCAGCAACACTAAAAGCAGATACAAAGATAACATTTACTTTAGCAGATTCATACTCCAAGGTTTCATGATTTTGCTGATAACCATCAACAGGTGAATCAAGAGTTATACCTAAACGTACATACTCTTGTTGTGGTGTAACTGTTACACTACGAATAACAAGATTGTCAACTTTCTTCGCTCCTTGTTTCAGCAACTGAGCAATAATTTCTTTTGATTCCATAATTAAAATAAATTAAGTGTTAATAAAATTATTAATATTAGGTTTAGCACCTAAAATGTTTTATGAATATACAGTATAATTCTCTTTATTGTTTAATTCTTTAACGTCTCTTAAAGAAGAATCTAATATTCTTAAAACTGTAGTAATATTAAAAAGTTGAAAGATAATACCTACTAAAGCTGTTATAATACCTATAGCTTCAATAGATAATACAACTCCTAATACAAAGATACTATTTTCAATATTTTCCATAATTATCTTATGTAGTTTATTCTTCCCATTCTATTTTAATAGTATCAATTGTATCAGGCATTCTACATTTTATTGCTTCTTTTTTACTTTCGTAAATTCTACCTGGAGTAATTACACCATTTTCGTTTCTATAAATATTAATCCAGCTTTCATGTTTTACAGAAGCCATCATTAAATCTTTGTCTTTTATAATACTTTCTACATAATATATACCATCAATAGAAAAAGCATACGGTTCTTCGCTACCGCCGTTTTCTATTAATGCTATTATAGGATAAATAGGGTGTTTAGCATCAAAACAAATTATTCTAGCAGGTTTCCCATCTCTTGTACAAACTGGATGACCTTGTTTTGCAAGTTCTAAATTAAAAGGTTTCATAATTTAATAAATTTTTAAAGAGTTATTTTATATATGTTTGTTTTGTTTATATTATTTATTATTTTTATTTTAATATTAAATTTATAATAGACAATAACTATAAACTAATGTATACATTTATACACATTCTAACACTTAGAATTATAATTATACATAATAGTAATAAATAGTTATAGTATAAATATAAATGTTATAAATAATATTAAAGTAAAGTAAACAATAGCAAATATTTATACGCAGTAATAAACGGTATGTTTTATAGTTTTACTAATGGTATAGATTATGCTGTGAGTCAACTTGAATAAACAAGTGATGATTTGATTTTGATAATAAAGAGCTAAATAGAACAGTAATTATTATATTATAAAGAGAAAGTAGTAAGAGAAAAGAAGAAAAAGAAGTGGAGGAGATAGTGCTCCACATACTTCTACTTATAGTATTATTCATCATATTACTAAACAAATAACCCGAATTTATTAACCTTTATATCAACTAAACTGAAATATGATATACTATTATTCTTCTTCATATTCAAAGCACTACGCTTAGTGCTAATATTATGGCAAATACTAGGTTTATGGTACGAATAATATCGAATACTATCTCTTACTACTTCTCTTTTTTATTATTTTAGCTTTTTCCAACAGTTCTTTGTGATACTCATTATACAATAAGTACTAAACATAGAACTTATTATCAAAACAGTTAACACAAAACAAATGTCATAAGTTAGTGTTAATACTAATAGTAAACTTATTGCTGGAAGCATACATAATATAACTATTAGCATTATTGCTAAAACTGATTTAAATTTTTTCATAGCTATAGTTTATTTTAGTTTGTATTAGTTTATGTAAGAACATTTAAATCTACAATACTTCTAAGATAACCATTAACACTTAAATGTCTAGAAATACTAGAACACTTAAATATGATGAAATAAGAAGTAATGCAGAACTTGTTTTGTTGAGGATGAGCAAGACTTGTTTTGTTGAGAATGAGAAGGTAAGAAAGAAAAGAAGGAGCAGGACTAAGCCCACTCCCTCTAATATATTAAATTTCAACCCATCGCCAATCAGTAGGAAGTTCAGAATGTATTAAGTTGTTTTGTGTATAGGTTTACTTTGATAAGAACAGCAAGCAGTAGTTCTACACCACACAATGCAATGCTTTTTGTAACAATAACCGTCACCATTGGCATTACTCACATCGAAATGTTTGCAATTTGAACAAGTTTTCATAGTTGTAATTAATTTTGTTTTCCACAATCATCAATGAGAGCGTTAACGTAAGCTATTGCACCAATAACCATAGAATAACTTGCAAGTACATCATCTTGAATATCACCACTAAAAGGTTTTCTAGGAAATAAATCTATAGCTCTATTAATCGAGCTTTAATTTCAAGAAGTTTTGAGAGTTTCATAATTGTAATTGTTAGATGTTAATAAAAAGTGGCAGCTGTTAAGGTACAACTGCCGAAACCTTGAACAATAATTGCTATACATCAAGCAATTTGTCCAACATCTTCTCCAAGCCAATTTCACCCATATTGCCAAGTTTGACATCGACAATATGATTGAAGATAGCATCATGGTCAGGAACATGTTCATCTTCCTTTTCAGTAAAAGGATTGACACGAACTTGACCTGCTGGTACATCTTCTTGAAGAAGTGTAACTTTAGCTCTAGACAAGATTACTTGCAGAGAGTTCGGATTGTTAACAATAGCATTAACAGCCCAAGCAAATTCATCACTTTCTTTGAGCAAGTTTGCAATAGAAAAGAGAGAAACAAAGATGACATTTGTCTCACCACGAGCGTAAATGCCATCTTCACCAAGACCATAACCTGCAACAGGTTTATCCAAGGTAAGAGCAATACGAGTATACTCCTCAAGAGGAGTAACTCTAACGTTGTTAACTACAATGTTTTCAACTCTCTTAGCACCATTTTTAAGCAGAGTGCTAACTGCATCTTTCATTGTTGCCATAATTTAAACATTAAGGTGTTAAACATTAAAAATAGTAGTGGCTCGTCTACTACTTTAATCTTCAGGTTCGTTAAATAGCAATGTTTCGTATGCTGTTTTTGCATCAACACAATCATCTGCTATTACAATAGTCTCTATATGTCCAATACCAACAGCTTGATAATGATACTTAAATACATCATCTCTCACACGTAAACGATAACACATTATGACAAAGTTGTCAATAATCTCGGCATACATTAATTCCATAGTTGTAAATAATTAAGTGAAAAGTGCAATAGTCCTTCTATTGCAAGACTTGTTATGTTGAGAAAGAGAATTACGAGAAAAATCTTTGATTTTTGGAGTACTTGTTTGTTGAGAATGAGGAATAAGATGACGGGGTAGTCAATTCAATTATTTAAGTGGGAGGGAGTTGAGTAAATAGCTTCACTCTCACATTTATTCTTTCTATTTTTCTCTTTTTCCTCTTCTATTTACTCTATTTATTCTACCTTTTCTATATCTTTTATCTTTATTTTTTTTCTATCTCTTTTATTTCTTCTAGCTTTATCTCTTTCAGTTTATTTTATTCTACTTTCTATCTATTGTATTATCTTCACTTTTGTTATCATTTTCTTTATATCTTTTATCTCTTTTACTTTCACATTCATCTTTATCTAATACATTATTTTCTTCTCTTTATCTATCACTTTGCTTTCTTTATTATATTTAATATTATATTTAATATTTACTTTGTGTTAATTTTTAATAGATAACAGAATATATGTTTTATATTTTATTATAATATTATTTATAATATTTTATATTTTATTAACTTTAATAGTACTTGTAGCACATAAATCGCTCCATTGTTTATTACTTAAAATAATATATTGTTTAATAGTAGAAATAATAGTAGTTTTAAAATAAGCTTTAATAGTAGAAAAATGAATATTAAAACGATAAAAAGTAAAACTAAAAAGATTATAAGTAGTAAGATAAGAAATAAAACAAGAAATAAAATTAGAAGTAAGAGTAGAAAAATGAATAGTTGTAGCACCACTCTTTTATAAT
>JAGCWW010000019.1 GCA_017961685.1 Acholeplasmatales bacterium
AAAAAAGTTGCTTTAGTCGGAGAATCAGGATGTGGTAAAAGTACTACAGTTAATCTTATTGAAAGATTAGATGAGACAACTGGTGGGGAAATATTAATAGATGGAATGGATATAAAAAAATATGATGTAAAATATCTCAGAAGTTTAATTGGTTATGTTCAGCAAGAGCCAGTTTTATTTAATAAATCAATTAGAGAGAATTTAATCTTTGGAAGAGAAGAAAATTTAAGAGAATTAGGTAATATAGATGAAATGATACAAAATGCTTGTGATGAATCCTATGCCACTGAATTTATATCTAAATTACCTGATCAATTAGATTATGTAGTAGGTATTAAAGGAAGTAAATTATCCGGCGGGCAAAAACAACGTATTGCAATTGCCAGAGCGATATTAGCTAAGCCTAAAATATTAATATTAGATGAAGCTACATCAGCTTTAGACAATAAATCTGAAAAAGAAGTGCAAAGAGCTTTAGATAATATTTCTCAAAAAAACGTAACAACAGTTATAATAGCTCATAGATTAAGTACTATAAAAAATGCAGATTTAATTTATGCAATTAAAGAAGGGCATGTTGTTGAACAAGGAACTCATAAAGAATTATTAGCACAAAATGGATATTATGCTGGATTAGTAAGATCTCAATTAGCCCAGGATGAAATAGAAACTAAAGAAGAAATGGAAATGGAATCTAAAAAATCATCTTTAAAAAGAAGAAATACTGATGAAGAAGTTCAATTTGAAAGAAAGGATGAAGAAATATATACTGAAGAAGATACAGTTAAAGTCAATCCTTGTAGAGTTTTAAAAGAAGTAGTTGATAGTCATTGCTTTGTTTTAGTTTTAGCCGTTATAGGTGCTCTTGGAGTTGGAGCAATGCAACCTCTTAATGGCTTAATTATGGCCCATGCAATGAATGGTTTAAATTCAATGTATGAAACAATACGCTATGATAAAGGATTAAAATATTCAATTATATTTCTTATCCTTGCTGTCATACAAGGCTTTCTTAATTTTCTAATGATTTGGATGTTTACTAGAGTTGGTGTTGCCTTGGCTCGTCTTTATAGAAGAAAGGTACTTAGAAAATATTTACAATATCATTTATCATTTTATGATATAACAAAAAATGCACCAGGAGCTTTATTAACTCGTTTATCAATAGATACAATGCAATTAAATAATTTAGTTATGTCAATTTTAGGCTCTACTGTTCAATGTGGTGCAACATTTATACTTGGAATAATTCTAGGGTGTATATATGAATATAGATTAACATTAGTAATGTTTTGCTTTGTACCTTTTATAGCGATTGCAATTATAGTTAGAAGATCACTTAATAGAGGTTCTGGCAAGCATGGTGTTAAAGTAAATGTTGAAGCAGGAGGCATTTTATCAGAATGTGTTACTAATACCAAAACCATTTATTCATTTAATTTCCAAAAGCCAGCTGTTGATATGTATATGGGAGTACTAGAATACCATAGAAGGCAATTTTTAAGAGATTCAATTATTGCAGGTATTTTTGTTGGTTTAGGACAATTTTGTGTTTTTGCAGGTAATTCTACTGTTATGGCAATGGCTAAACATTATATATTAAATAGAGAAATTGATTCAGAAGATATGGGACTTGCTATGAATATTGTTATGACTAGTGCTGGTGGAATAGGTAATGGTTTAGCCCAATTAGGTGATCTAAAAAAGGCAACTATTGCATTTAAATCAATATATAGTACTTTAGATACTCCAACTTTAATTAATCCATTTAAGCATGATAATGAAGGCAAAATAAGTGCTGAAAACATTAAAGGAAAAATAGAATTAAGGCATGTATATTTTGCATATCCTACAAGACCTGAACAAGTTATTTTAAAAGATATTTCTTTTACTGTGTATCCTGGTCAGCAAGTTGCTTTAGTAGGATATTCTGGTAGTGGTAAAAGTACAGTCATTCAATTATTAACAAGATTTTATGATATTGAAGAAGGCAAAGGTGAAATACTTATTGATGATATTAATATAAAAGATTACAATCTTTATCAATTAAGAAAAAAAATTGGATTAGTTAGTCAAGAGCCCGTATTATTTAAAAGAAGTGTTTTGGAAAATGTTAGATACGGGAAATTAGATGCAACTGATGAAGAGTGTATTGAGGCTGCAAGACAAGCTAATATAATGAAATTCTTTACAAAAGAAAAAATGAATCAAGTTCTTGACTTTGAAAAAAAGAAAAAAAAGGCAAGTCTTAATGTAAATGTAAAGAAAAAAAAAGATGGGGATCCAAATGCTGAAACTCAAGTAGAAGAAGAAAAAGTTGGAGCTAAAGAAGACCCAGTATCAGGGGGTGAAAAGCAAAGATTAGCTATTGCTAGAGCTTTTCT
>JAGCWW010000020.1 GCA_017961685.1 Acholeplasmatales bacterium
AATAAATTAAATGAAATAAGAGGATTTTTAAATAATGAAGAGGATTAGAAAACTAATCCTTTTTAACTATAGTACCAAACGATAGTAAATATATCGATTTTATGATATACTTAATTTACTCTTAAACCTTATATTTCTTTAAATGATCAAATTCAAAAAATAATTGTAATAAATAGTCCTATATCTGAACATAGAGACGAAAATGGTTTTACAATAATTGGCGTGTCAAAATTTATGCTTAGATTAATTAAATAGTGGAGCACTTTTAAAAAATTTGGAGCGCACATCGAATCAGTTTGCTTATTAAAATTAAAGAAATAAAGACTCGTTTTTAACGAGTTTTTTTCTTTTTCTCATACTTTTGAATGATTTTTTTGCTGAAATTTTACTATATAATAAAGATAGATAAACTTTTATTCATATAAAGGAGATGTATTTTATGAAGAAAAAAGCACTATATGCAATTCTATCATTTGCACTATTATTTTCTTTTGTTGGATGTAAAAAGAAGAATAATGATACAACAACAAAGAAAACAAATGATAAAACTACTTTAACTAGATCTAATACAACAAGTAGTAAACCTAATACTACAAGCAAAAAAACAACACAAAGCATAACTACTACAAGTAAAAAAGATGATACATTTAAAGTTACTTTTAATACTAATGGTGGGTCAAATATTGATTCAGTTGATGTAGCTAAAGGAGCTAAAGTAACTAAACCAAATGATCCAACAAGAGATGGTTATACATTTAGTGGTTGGTTTAAGGATCAAGGCTTAAATACAGAATTTGATTTTAGCGAAGAAGTAATTAATAGTATTACAACTATTTATGCTAAATGGACTGCTAATGCAGATACAGCATATATTGTTGAACATTATTTACAAAATCTAAATGATGATAATTATGCAACTACTCCATTTAAGACTGATAACTTAACTGGTACTACTGATACATTAACTATGGCAGAAGCCAAAACATTTGATGGCTATACATCACCAGAAGTAACTCAAGCAAAAATTAAAGGTGATGGTTCAACAGTTATTAAGCTATATTATGCAAGAAATACATATACAGTTAGTTTAACTAGTGATATTACTAATGCAGGAACATTAAGTGGTGCTGGAAGCTATAAATTTGGTAGAAGCGTTACTATTACGGCAGAACCTAATTTAGGTTATGTATTTATAGGTTGGTATTTGGGAAGTACTGAATTATCAACATCACCATCATGTTCATTTACTATGTCAGCAAATGATATGGAGATTACTGCTAAATGGGCTATGCTTACAGCTTATAAGGTAGAACATTACCTACAAAATGTTGATAATGACTCTTACCCAAATACTCCATATGAAACTGATAATTTATCTGGTTTAAAAAATACATTAACTAGCGCAGAAGCTAATACATATAATGGCTTTACATCGCCATCTGTTACACAAGAAAATATTAAAGAAAATGGATCTACAGTTATAAAGTTATATTACACTAGAAATAGTTATGAACTATCTTTAACAAAAAGTATTGATATGTCACAAATAACTTTAACTGGCGCAGGATCTTATAAATATGAAAAGACTGTTACAGTTTCAACTACGATAGATGAAAGTATGGCAGCTGGTTATACATTTAATGGTTGGTATTTAAATAATGAATTAGTTAATGAAGATGCTAGCTTTAATTATACAATTACAGATAATGCTACACTTGAAGCTAGATACACTAGAAATCAATATACAGTTACTATTGTTAATAATTCAGAAGATGTAACTATAAGTGGTGTTACTAGTGGAACACAATATGGTTATCTAGAATATTTAACACTAACTGCATCCAATATTCCTACAGGTTATGTAGTTAAATGGAGTAGAAATGATGGTGTAATTCAATTTGGTGAAGAATATTCATTTAATGTAGTAGGTAATTTAACTATTACAGTTGATTCTTATAGTGTACCTTATACAAGAGATAATTTAAAAATTACTTTTGGTACATATCCACAAATGAAAGTAGAAGCAACTTCAGCTAACGGCCTAACAGCTTATAATACTTTTAATTTAAATACATGGACAAGCTATAATTATTATAATGCATCAGCTTCTACAAAAACTGATTTTATGTATTATAGAGATGTAGATACTAATGGTGATGGCGCTTATGATTATAGAGGTGTATATATTTCCTCATATAGGGCAAAATATGTTGGAGGAAGTCAAAATCAAAATGATTCATTCCAATATGCAAATGGTTATAGCACAGGTACTATTTATTGGTTTAAATATGAACCAATTGAATGGACTATTTTAGAAATAGATGGAGATAAAGCCTTAATATTTGCGAATCTAATACTTGATTCAAATGAATTTTATCAAAAACAATCATCAGGTGAATATTCTCATAATGGTGGAACTGGTTATGGTAATAATTATGAATTATCTAATATAAGACAATTCTTAATTAATGATTTCTATAATATGGCATTCAATACTTTAGAAAAACAAATAATAAGAGATACACTAGTAGATAATAGTGCATCATCTACATTTACTGAGCCAAATCCTTATGCATGTAACAACACAAATGATAAGATTTTCTTATTATCTTATGAAGAAGCTAATAATTACTTCAAAAAAGATACTCAAAGAACAGCTAGACCTACAGATTATGCAAAATGTCAAGGTTTAGAATGCCATAAAGACGCCTCAAATTATGACTGGGGAGGATATTTATTACGTTCACCTCATTGGAATACTAATTCAGATTATAGCTATGTAAAAAGTAATGTAGTTGAATATGATGGAAGTATTGCTTATGGTGCTATATATTATACAAATTATGGTGTTCGCCCAGCTTGTTGGATTAATTTATAAAAAAAGGCAATTGATAGTAAAGAGTCCTAATTATTATTAGGACTTTTTCTTTTATTATTTTTTTTTATTATCTAAGTGAAATTGTCATTTTTAAGTAGTATAATTAATATGTAAATATATTAACTTTTAACTATGAAAGGAGGATTCATATGGATTATTACACTCCCATATCTATTTTAATTTGGATATCTTTAGCTGTTATGTGCATTTTAGTACATGAAAATAATAGATTCACAAAAGAAAAAAAATATATTTTATATTTCACATATATAATTCTTGGGTGTGCATCATTATTTGAATGGCTTGGTGTTCAGTTAAATGGTAATATGGATTTTTCTCCTTGGTTACTTAGAGCAGTTAAATTATTTGATTATATATTAACTCCTATTGCTGGAGGTGTAGTAGTACTACAATTCCAGACAAAAGGTATATTTAAAAAATTAATATATATCTTTATTGGTTTTAATATCCTTTATCAATTTGTATCATTCTTCACAGGATGGATGATAGAGATAGATGATTTAAATGTTTATTCACATGGTAATGGATATAATGTATATGTTGTGACATATTTAATTATAACAGTATTAGTTATTATTGAATTCTTCATATATGGTAAGAAGTTTAGAAAACAAAATAGAATATCTTTACTTGCGATATTATTATTTGTTTTAACAGGTATAATAATGCAAGAAATATTAGGACGTTCTGTTAGAACAGCTTATATTTCTTTAGTTTTATGTTTAGCTTTACTTTATATTCATAATCAAGAGTTCTCTGAACTTGCGGCTGATGATAAGATGCATGAGCAATTAATTAAAATATCTGTTGATCCTCTAACAGGTATATCTAGTAGATATGCATATAATCAAGAAGTAATGAATTTAGAATCATTAAAAACATTACCAAGTGATTTAGTAGCTATTTCAATTGATATAAACGGATTAAAGAAAGTCAATGATAATTTAGGACATTTAGCAGGTGACGAGCTTATATGTGGTGCATCACAATGTATTTCAAATATATTTAAAAATCATGGTAAATGTTATAGAACTGGTGGAGATGAATTTATTGTTTTCATTAATAGTAATAACGATGAAGAGATAGAGGAGTTAATGGCTAATCTAAGGGATAATGCAGATAAATGGAAAGGAACATTAGCACCTAATTTATCCTTATCAATAGGCTATGAAAAAGCAATTGATAATGAAAAAATAAGTATTGAAAATTTAATATCTTTAGCTGATAAAAAAATGTATATAGATAAAAATAGATATTATGTAGAACATAATTTAGATAGAAGAAAATAATATGGAAACGGAATTAATGTAAATAATACATCATTTGGCATTAGACCATCAATATTACTTTATAATATGTAAACCCACAAAACCGTGTGGGTTTTTCTTTTTTTCTTAAAATGTTATAATATAAATATAATAAGACGATTTGGAGGTGATGGTATTGGATGTATTGAAAGAATACATTTTACAAAACTGGGCACTGATATTAGTTTTAATGGCATTCATTATTATGCTTTTGATTACTGTTTTTTTAGATAGAAGCACAATTAAAAGAATGTATATCTTAATATGCTCAGTATTTGTATTATCAATTATTGTTTTTCTTGAATTCCATCTAGGAGAAGAGGGTAAGTATCATGAACTTAGAGAATGGCTAGTTGCCATAAGGTATAGTGCTACGCCAATTATTATTGCCCTAATTATATATGCTTTAGTTAAAAGAACACATTGGTATGTGTTAGTTCCTGCGTTTGTTTTAACTATTATAAATATTATTTCAATATTCACTGGAATAGTATTTAGCTTGGATAATGATGGAACTCTAGAGCGTGGTTTTTTAGGTTACCTACCTTATATAGGCGTAGGTGCGTATAGTGTTGCTTTAATTTATATTTTATATAAACAAAGTAATAAACAAATTGCGGAAATATTACCTATTATCTTCTTAGCATTTGCCTTACTTACTGGTTTAATCTTCCCTCTAACTATAGGAAAAGATTATTCTAAAATATTCTGTACAACTATAGCAATAGCTCTATTTGTATATTATGTTTTCTTAATATTACAATTAACGAAAAAAGACGCCCTTACGGGATTATTGAATAGACAAGCATATTATGCTTTGCTTAAAAATAATGCAAAAGATATTACCGCAATTATATCAATTGATATGAATGGCCTAAAGGTAATTAATGATACTGAAGGGCACTTAGCAGGTGATTTAGCAATTACTACTGTAGCCAATTGTTTCTTAGATGCTTCAAAATCAAGACAATCAGTATTTAGACTTGGTGGAGATGAATTTATCATTGTTTGTAAGAAGACTAATGAAGATGAATTAAAAAGACTAGTAGAAGAAATTAAGAATAAAGTTAGTGAAACAAAGTATAGTGTATCTATAGGTTATTGTTATAATGATAGTCAAAATAAAAACTTAGAAGAAATGGTTAAGATATCTGATCAAATGATGTATGCAGATAAAGCAGAATATTATAGATTAAAAGGTATAAAAAAATAACATTTTTTATGGTATAATAAATTAAGGAGTGATAAACATATGGATTATTTTATTAAGCAAAAGATTGAAAACAGAATTGAGAAATTTAAAGCATATTTAGCTAGCGGGGTATTTGCTGATTATAAGTATCATTTTATTCTAGACTTTAACGGCAAACGTACTGAAATTGTTAGTAAGGTTCCTATTGATCAATTAAAGAAGACTTTACATAGTGCAATTAAATCAAACGAAGTATTTGTTGATTTAATGGTATGCATTACTCGTGATGAAGGTGAAGATGTATCTTTCTACATGGAATCACTAAATGTAAATGTAATTTATTCTATTTATGATGATTCTAAATTCAAAGGTGTTGTACCTATGGTTGAAAGTATGCTAGAAGCATCAGAAATCGAATTAAAGAAAAATGAAGATAAACCAAATGATTTCGATACATTCACAAGAGGTCGTTGGGAATAAGAGGTTATGATTTCATAACCTTTTTGTTTAGAAGGTGATTATATGAAAAGAGAACTAGGAATCGCTAGATGTGGACTTGCTTGTTGTCTTTGTAGTGAAAATGAATTTTGTAAAGGATGTAGACGTGATGGCTTTAAAGAGTTATCTTGGTGTAAGGATGCTGAATGGTGCGTTAATAGAAAATGTGTTCTAGAAAGAAACTTAAGGGGTTGTTATGAATGCCATCCAAAAGAATGCTTTAAAGGTATCTATGATAAAAACATAAAAGCAAAAGCCTTTGCTGAATTTGCAAAAAGATATGGTGTGGATACATTACTAGATCGTCTAGAAGAAAATGAGAAAAATGGTATAATATATCACCGTATTGGTATTATTGGTGATTATGATGGCTTTAGTAATATAGAAGATTTAATACAATTTATTAAAACTGGTGAAAAGAAAGAAATAGTTTATGAACTAGCTAGATTAAGTGATATCAATGATTTAGTTAGATTAAGATTAGATTATTTAGTTGAAGATTTTAAAGAAGAAGCAACAAATGAACTTGATTATTATGATGAGCAAGTAAGAAGTCATTTAAAAAATAACTTAGGTAAAAACCTAATAGGTTTTATCGCTAGAAAAAACGGAACTATTATTGCGACTGCTTATCTATTAATTATAGAAAAAATACCTAATCCAACAGTTAGAAATGGGCGTTGTGGAGAGGTTTTAAGTGTTTATACTGATCCTCATTATAGGGGCCAAGGCATTGCTAAAACACTTTTAGAAGATTTAATAGAATATGCTAGAGAAAAGAATTTAACAAAGATAGATTTAAAGGCTACTGAAAGTGGACTTAACTTATATAAAAAGGTTGGTTTTAAAGAATTAAAACAAAAATATACGAATATGAGATTATATTTATAATCTAACTTTAAAGGGAGAAATCCCTTTTAATTTTTTTAAAAAACACATTGACAATCATCAATGTATTGTGTTAACATATTGATAGACATCAATGTGATGGGGGCGTAAATTATGACAAATCAAGATTTTATAAAAAGAGTAAAATTAATAAGTGATGAAACTAGATTACAAATACTACAATACTTATCTGATAACGGAACAAAGTGTGCTTGTAGAATATTAGAAGCGCTAAATATTACACAAGGTACTTTATCTCATCATATGAAGTTACTTTGTGAAGCAAACATTACTTCATGCAAAAAAGAAGGTAAGTGGTGTTATTATACTTTAAACAAGGAAGCAATTTGTGATCTAACTTATTTCTTACATGAGATTTGTAAAACTAAAGAAAATGATGAACAAAAATGTTGTTGCTGTGGTGAATAATTATGGAAAATAAAGATAAAGCTTTAGAATATTTTAGTAAAAGATATCACTGTTCACAAGCTGTATTAGCTGCTTACGCTAATGAGTGCGGTATAAGTGAAGAACAAGCATTGAAGCTTGGTGCATGCTTTGGCTCAGGTATGCGTAAAGGTGAAGTATGCGGTGCTGCTACAGGTGCACTAATGGTTTTAGGATTATTATTTGGTAAAACTGAACCACTAGATAGAGAGCTAGCTAATAAAGTAAATGATGAATTCTTAAATAGGTTTAGTAGAAGAAATGGTTCTTACTTATGCAATAATTTACTAGGTTGTGACGTAAGAACAGTAGAAGGAATTAATTATGCTAGAAGTAATAATTTATTTACAGAATTCTGCCCAAAAATGGTATATTCAGCTTGTGAAATAATAGATGAACTAATTAAAGAATTAAAGTAAATTGATGTCTAAAAAGTAAACAAAACAGTAAAAAGGAGTAGATTTTTCTACTCTTTTTTTATTCAAAAAATCTCTTAGTTACGCGATAAAACAAGATATGGAAAAAATTTTATTATTTTTTTTGTAAAAATTTACATTTACTTAATTAAATGTATGTATAATAAACTCATAATAGACATATTGCATTAATTTAATAAAACATTTTAAAGGATGTGATTATATGGCAAAAGTGAAAAGACCACTTAATAGAAGTATCATCTTAGTTTGTTCATTATTCGTTGGGCTACTTTGTGCTATATCTAGTGTATTGATTTATTTTGTATACACTACAAATATGTTTAAGCGATATAAAAAGCAATTAGATAGTGTTGTTACATATGTTGAAGCTAATATTGATCATGATGATATGGCTATATGTGCTGATACATTTGTTGAATCAGAAACATATAAAGAATTTCAAACTTTTTTCAATAATTTAATAGATAATTATCCTGATATGCATTACTTATACATCATGAAGGTAGTAGATGAAGGACAAGAAGTTGATGGAGTTGCTGTATTTGAAATATGTGCCGCAAATGCTAAAGATGAAATTGGTACTGATATGGAAATGCATTTAGGTGATGGTGAGGCTGATTGGTTTGAAGAATCAGAAATAAAAGAATATAGAGAAATATTAAAGGGTAGGAAAGATGTTTATTTTAGAAATACAACTACATGGGGTGTTGATTACACTCTAGCTCGCCCTATATGTGATTCAAACGGAAATTATTATGGACTTTTATGTGCTGATATAGCAATTGATGAAGTTAACACAACGATTTATCGAAATATCATCATTAATATTTCCGTAATGATTGCTGCTGGTATATTATTTATCGTTTTATTAATTATGTGGATGAGAAAGAATGTTACAAAGCCTTTAAAGAAGTTAGAAAACTCTGTTACAGACTTTGCTAATTCATCTGCAGGTTTACGTGATCCAAATGAATTAAAATATATTAGCTTACAAATTAATACTAAAAATGAAGTTGAATCTTTAGCTAATGCTTATGAAAAGCTATCAATCAACATGAAAGAATATATTAAAGGTATTGTTGAAGCTGAAAAAGAAGCTAAAGGTTTAAAGAAGCACGTTAGTGAAATCAATGCGATAGCTTATCATGATGCTTTAACTCATGTTAAGAATAAAGCTGCATTTGATGAAAAGCGTGAAGAAATAGCTAATGATATTCAAAATGGGAATAATCAATTTGGTTTTGTTATGGCTGATATCAACTCATTAAAAGATATTAATGACAAATATGGTCATGAAAAAGGTGATGAATATATCATTGGTGCTTGTAAGATTATTTGTGATATATATGCTCACTCTAACGTTTATCGTATAGGTGGAGATGAATTTGTTGTCCTACTTCAAGGTCGCGACTATGAAAATAGAGAATCACTTTTGGAAAATGCTAGAAGAGAATTTAGATTAACTATGAATGATGAAAAGAAGCACCCTTGGAATAGGTATTCTGCAGCTGTAGGTATGGCAATATATACTGATGGTGATGATGTAGATAAAGTATTTAGTCACGCAGATCATCAAATGTATGAAAATAAGAAAAAAATCAAAGAAACTTACAAAGTATTATAATAATAGAATAGAAGAATTGAAAAAATTCTTCTATTTTTTAGTTATATATATTATAATAAAAATAGGTGATAACATATGAAATTGATATTAGAATATGATGGTGAAAAAGAGATTAAGGACATTAAAAGCATTGATATTCTTAAGGATGAATTATTAGAATTTGCTGGGTATTTCATTCCTGATGATGATGTTGATGCACCTGAATTATTAGAAAAAGGATTCTTTGATGACTTGATTAATGACATTGAAGAATATTATGTTAAATCTTTCTTTTTAGTTGCAAAAAGCTTCTTTACAGCAATTAAAACAATATATTCTACAAATGATATCGAAGTAATAAAAAGCGAATTAGTTACTATTAACAAAGCATTTGACGATGCTGGTTATAGTGTTAAGTATATTTTAGAATAAGTGTGGTGATTATATGAGTAAATTTAAGAAGGTTATAAGTAGTTTATCATTTAATATTATTTCAGCAATAGTTATTTTACTTTTAGTTTTTAGTTTAATAGTTAGTTCAATAGGATATGTTAGTTTTACTGATACTCTAAAAAGAGAATATAAAACAACAACTTATCATATGACTGAAGCCGCAAAGGCGTTAGTTGATGAAACTAAAATTGATGACTATTTAAATGATACTATGCGTGCAGATTATGAATATAGAAGAACAAATCTAAAGAGTTATTGTAACTACATGGATGTAACTTTAATTCATATTTTCAAAGTAGATCAAATGGAATATTTAAATGGTACTAACATATTCAATGTCGTTAATGATAAAGATTTAGAAATCAATGGCGGAACATATACTGAATGGGATTTAGGATTTAAATATGGTGAAAAATATACAGGAAATTATAGAGACTACTATGAACAAATATATACTAAAGAAATAGATTATGCTGTAGCTTATAGAACAAAAAATCTTAGAGGAAAAGAACCACACATTACCGTAATGGTTCCTATTTTAGATGAAGATGGGGATGTTACTGCTATTTTAAGTATTCAAAGACCAATGAGTGAGTTAGTTAGTGGACGTAGACCTTATATGATTACTATAGCTATTTCAACAGTTATAACTCTTCTATTTGTTTGTACAATAGCTGCTTTATATATAAAGTTCCAATTTGTTAAACCAATAGGAAACATTATTGATGAAACAAGAAACTTTGCTAAAGATAATACAAAGGGTGAATTAAGTCAATCAAAGAAGAGTAGAATTTTAGAAATCAATGAATTATCATATGCTGTTGATAAAATGGAAGATGATATGATTAAATACATTGATAGCTTAACTCAAGCAACAACAGAACAAAAGCGTATAAGCGTTGAGTTAAACATCGCCAAGAGTATTCAAGAAGCATCTGTTCCAAATGTCTTCCCTGCATTCCCAGATAGAACTGATTTCAATTTATTTGCTTATATGCATCCAGCAAAAGAAGTTGGTGGAGATTTCTATAACTTTGCTTTGATTGATGAAAACCATTTAGCCTTAGTTATGGCTGATGTTGCTGGTAAAGGTATTCCAGCTGCTCTATTTATGATGGTATCTAATATCTTACTTACAGAAAGATTAAGAGGTGGTGATTCACCGGCTGATGCCTTAACTTATGTTAATGATCGAATTTGTGCTAGAAACCCACTTAATATGTTTGTAACTATTTGGGTCGGTATATTAGATTTAGAAACAGGCGTAATTACTGCATCTAATGCAGGACATGATGATCCAGTTGTTTATTCAAATAATACATTTGAAATATTTAAAGATAAGCATGGATTAATTGTTGGAGCTATGGGTGAAGCAGAGTATTCTAACTATGATATTAAGTTAGAAAAAGGTGATAAGATATTCTTATACACTGATGGTGTACCAGAGGCAACTAATGGTAATAACGAATTATTTAAGATTGAAAGAATGGTTGAAGTCTTAAATAAACATAAGAATAAATCACCAAATGAAATCATTAAAACAGTTAAAAAGGCTGTTGATGAATTTGTAGGTGATGCACCTCAATTTGACGATATTACAATGCTTTGCTTAGAATATAACGGAAAAGAATAAAAACGGCTAATTTAGCCGTTTTATCATAAGGAGTGATTAAATGGAAATAAAATTAATTAAAGGCGATATAACTAAGTGTGATACTGATGCAATAGTTAATGCAGCCAATAAACAATTAATGGGTGGAAGTGGTGTATGTGGTGCTATCTTTCATGCATCAGGACACTATAAAGCACTACAAGATGAATGTAATAAAGTAGGACCAATTGAAACAGGAGAAGCCGCAATTACAAGTGGTTATAATTTAAAGGCTAAATATATTATTCATGCAGTAGGGCCTAAATATTTCTTATGTAAGAGTGATTCTGAAGCAGAAGAACTACTAAGAAAAGCATATGTTAGTAGTTTAGAATTAGCCGATAAATATAATTTAAAAAGTATAGCTTTCCCATCAATTTCAACAGGTGTATATGGTTATCCTAAAGATAAAGCATGTAAGGTTGCGCTAAAAGCAATTAAGGAATATGATCCTAGTAGTGTAGAATTAGTTTTAATTGTTTGTTTTGATGATGAAACATATGATTTATATAATAATTTAATATAAGAAAAAAAGACTTAGTTTTCGCTAAGTCTTTTTCATATCTAATTGTTAATCATTTGGTACAAACTCAATTTGTGCATTTGTAAGGTCATTATCTAAACAAACAATTATTCTTATCTCTCCACCTTGGTACCAAATTTCACCAATAAATTCTAGGCCGTCCTCATCATCTATTAAAGAATAATAATAACCGCCTTCATCACAAACATAAACATCACTATTACCAAAATGATATAATCCAACAAGGAATTCTCCACTACCAAATCTGTCTTCATCGAAGTAGAATTCAATATATTTACCTGCACCATTAGTTGTTGAAATATTAGAAGTGACAGTGCTTGTTAATTCAATTCTATCACTATAACTTAAATCTTGAATAAATGGTCTGTCAACAAAATCATCATTTGCTGTAACTTTAATAAGTAATTTTATGTTTTTGCTACATTCATAGATATAATTACCAATAACAGGCTTTGCTTTGTCACTATAATATCCTGTATTACCATTAAAACACCATATTTCTGTATCAGCATCGATATAGTAACCAATTTGATATAAGTGATTAGCAGGTGCTGTAAATGAATATACTACGTAGTCGCCTTCATTAAGTGTAACTGTAGATGATGTTGTTGCAGCAATTGTTTCTTTAGGACTAAATGTAATTGTATATGAATTGCTTCCTTGAATTGCATAATTTGAATTTTCTTTAGGTGTAATAGTATATATTAAATGATATGAACCTGCATGTGTGCATGCAAATTGAGATTGTTGTCCAAAATTTCCTTCAAGTTCTACCCAATTTTCTGAATCTTCGTCAAACATTTCGATTGTATGAGCTGTATTCCAAGTATAAGCGGATTCTCCAATATAACCAAAGCCAAAATTCATTGCAGGAATAGAAGAACTTGCATTTAACCAAATATTATTATATGCATTAGCGTTTATTGGCCCGCCTGCTAATGATAGATATTTTGGTGTAACATCAATTCTAATGTTTAATGGATTATTTAAACAATAGTTTTCGCCACCAACTTCAATATGAAGATCTGCAATTGTTTTGTTTTCACCTACATATGCAATATTGCCATAATCAGGAGCTAATGTTACATTTATTTGAACATTATCACCTTGGCATAATCCCCAGTTAGTATTAGCTGAATTTCCAGCTACTATAACTGATAAATTGTTTGTCCCAAATTCCTTTTCTTCATAGACATTTGTAAGTTCTTTCTTTTTGATTTTAAAGTCTACTTCCTCATCGATGCCTGTATATAAGGCATTACCTTCTACAATTATTCTTGCTGTATAGTTACCAGCATTCTTTGGTTCAGTTAGTGTATATGTTGAATCATCAGCACCTTTAGTTTTGTAGTAAATAGTAGGTTCTATTCCACTATTAGTTATGAAATCAACTCCATCAACTAAACCTTGTTTCTCACCATTATAAGTTCTATCTTCTACATCAAAAAGAATACCATTTTCATTTGGTGTTCTTACATAGCCACAAACATTACATGTAGTATCATCGTCATCATCGTAAACGTGAGCTCCTTGATCTTTCTTTACGTCATGACCACATGTAGCTTCATGCCAGTGTTCAGTTTCACTTGTTGACCAAGCAGTTTCAAATTGATGTACATGAGCAGCAGTAGTTATTTTTTGTGTAGTTGCTTTTTGTGTTGTTACTTTACTAGTAGTAACATTACTTTTTGTTGTCGCACCACTTTTAGTTGTGACTTGACTTTGTGTAGTTGTAGTTTCTTTTGTTGTAGTTTTCTTTTTAGACTTACACGCTGTAAATGCTAAAGCAGCAGTAGCTACCATTAAGAAACTTAATACAGTTCTTTTTTTCATTTTTTATCCCCCTCTTTTTTAAACTACAAAACTATTATAGTTCTTTATGATTAAAATATCTATATATTTTAGACATTTTATTCAACTTTTGTAAATTCTTCTTTAGAAGAATCAATTGATTTTATATCAACAGTTCTATATGTTAATCTATCAATTATGATTGTAAGTCTAATATTAAGTATGCTATGTCTGATAATAAATTTATGATAATTTTCTGATTCATATGAACTACTAATATTATACTTTTCATAGCATTTAGTCACATACAATTTAGATTCAATATATGTTTGTTTTCTTGAATAAATTGTTTTGTGTTTATTAATTAATTCAATATCAGCGGATAAAGATAATTGCTTTATTTCGCCACTTTCTTTAACAACCAATCTTAAAAAAGGTGTAGGCATTAAACGATTTCCTTCGCTATCAATACCATTAATAACAAATATCCAGCTTTCTTTACTTTCAAGAATACTAAATATCTCTAATTTTTTAAAATTAGGGTTATCCATTACTAATTCTTTAGCTTCCCTCAAACTAACCATTATATCACCTTCTATAAGATCTCTCTTTTATAATATCCTCTAGTTTCATTATATTCGTTAAAATATTTCTTGCAACTATCTAAGTTGCTTAACTTTTCCTTATAGTTATTAATAACTTTAATAACTTCATCACTATTTTCTGCTGTAAATTGTAATCTTATTCTATTAGTGTATTTTAATATTTCTTTTAATTCATCAATTAGATTTAATTTTTTTTCATTATAGATATAAGTTATACAATTTTCTCTATATGTTAAGAACTTATTCTTATCATCCTTTAAGTAGTATAAGTGCTTATCACATTTACCACATTCACCAAACTTTTTAATCATACAATATTTTGTGGTCATAAGAAGTTGATTACCATATGTAATAATTTCTATATTTGGTTTATTGTTATATTTTTTAACATAACCATTATATAAATCTCTAATATTATTAATTGATAATTCATATGATAATGTGACAATATCTACTCCTGAATTTAAAAGATTATATACAGCCTCACTATTACCAACATTTAGCGAATAATCAGAAACTAATCTCTTACATTTATTCTTATAATTATAGATTCCACCATAATTAGAAACTAATACTAAATTAGATTCATTTGTATATTCTGGATTAACATATTTAATATGGTTAGAACCATAATAAATGTCTTTAATACCACATTTTACGCATGCATCGTATTGCTCTTTTGTAGTACAATATGCTGAAATTGTAAGTGGTTCATTATTATATAAAATATTATTAGTTTCTTCAAATTCAATAAAGTCATTTTTCTTATTTTGATAATAATTATTTATATTATTAACTAAATCTCTTCTAGCTTCATTTATACTTTTAATAGTCATAAATAAATTAGGAGCTAAATAGTTTTCTATCTTTTTTAAGATAAAAGAAGATTCACCTAATTTTTTTAGTTGATTAAAAAGCACTTCATTATCTATTGGTTTATTTGAAGCTTCAACAAAATTAGTATCACTAAAACCATTAAATTCAATTCCATCAATTCTACATACTAATTTTAATGGTTTATCAATTGATCCATAACATTTAATTATAATTTCTTTTTTAGCACTATTTGGAATAGTTAAATCAATAGAAGAATCAACCATCTTATAAATTAAACTATCCTCTTTCATATCTTTATAAATATTAACTAAACAAGAAGAACTTGATTTATTAATTTCTTTATTGTTTAAATCATATAATTTATCAATAGTAAAATAATAATCTAATTCATCATTAATCCTAATTCTATCTCCAACCTTTAATTCCTTATCTAGTTTAAGAATAGTTAGATCTTTATTTTTCTTTCCAATTTTACCAATTAAAGCGCCTTCATTAGTATGCTTATTTATATCAACAATATTACCTCTATCTTCATTAAATAGAAAACCTTTAGTGTAATTTCTGTGGAATATGGTATCTAAATATTTAGGATTATAGTTATTATCATCTAATTTTTTTCGATATTCAGAAGTGACCATTTTAACATATTCACTATCTTTCATTCTTCCTTCAATCTTAAAGGAATCAACAAATGCATTCTTTAATTCTTTTAAATTATTTGATGCATTTAAATCTCTCATAGAAAGGAAATATCCCTTACCTAAAAGATTATCATCTTTGTAAAGTGAATACTCTCTACGGCAGTTTTGACTGCATCTACCCCTATTACCTGAGCGTAGGCTTAACATTGAACTAAATAAGCATCCACCTGAATAACTTACGCAAAGCGCTCCATGTATAAATACCTCTAGAGGCATATCTATATTTTCTTTAATTTTTTTAATTTCATCTATATTTGTTTCTCTAGCAATAACGCATCTATTAGCGCCATACTCTTTAAAAAAAGATACGTCTAATAAATCTTTTAAACCAGCTTGTGTTGAAATATGAGCTTCCATATTAGGGCAATGTTTAATGACATAATTAATCATGGATAAATCGGATAATATTAATCCATCTACACCCATTTCATATAAAGTTTTAATTAAACTTTTACAGTCATTTAATTCATTTTCTTTTAGCATTGTATTAACTGTAACATATATTTTCTTTTTTAATTCATGAGCTAAAATTAATGCTTTTTCTAAATCTTCTAAACTAAAGTTTTTCGCATAAGCTCTAGCACCAAATTTATCTACAGCTAAATATACGGCATCCGCACCATTATATATAGCTTGTAGAAAGCATGAATAGTCTCCTGCAGGAGAAAGTAATTCATATTTCATAAACATCACCATATAAATTATATCTTAATTTATAAAAAAATAAAATTAGTTTACCAAAAATAATCTTTTTCGTTATATAATTATAAGCGAAGTATACGATATAGATAGAAGGTGTTTAAATGATAAAAGTTGAACACTTAAACAAAACTTATAATTTAAATAAGAAAAATTCGACACATGCCGTTAAAGACATTTCTTTTACTTTGCCTGATAGTGGTATGATTTTTATTGTTGGAAAAAGTGGTTCAGGTAAATCAACAATCCTAAATATTTTAGGTGGACTAGATGATTTTGAATCAGGTAGTGTAATAGTTGATGGTAATGATTTATCAAAGATGAAGCACTCTGATTATAATAAATATAGAAGTACTTATGTAAGCTTTATTTTTCAAGACCATTTTTTAATTGATGATTATAATGTTAAAGATAATGTTATGTTAAGCTTAAACATTTTAAATGAAAATAATGAAGATAAGGTAAAAGAAGTTTTAAGAAAAGTAGAACTAGAAGATAAGATAGATAGTTTCCCATTAGAACTATCTGGAGGACAACGTCAAAGGGTTGCGGTAGCTCGTGCAATTATAAAAGATCCAAAGCTTATCTTATGTGATGAGCCTACAGGTAACCTAGATACAAAAACAACACTTTTGATTTTTGATTTATTAAAAGAATTATCTAAAACAAAGCTAGTAATAGTCGTATCTCATGATTTAGATAATGCAAAAATCTATGCCGATAGAATAATAGAAATCTTTGATGGAAAAGTTTTAACAGATAAGGTAAAAAACGCTTATTATAGCGATAAATTAAGTGTTATGAACGATGTAATATCTATACCTGATGAAAAGATTTTAAGTAAAGAAGATTATGATTATATTAATAAACATATTAATGAAAATACAAAGCTTGAAGTAGGTAGTTTGAAATACATTGATACTGATAATGTTAGAGAATCTAATAGAGTAGTAAAGTTAGAAAAGAAGAAATTTTATAAAAAAGGTGTAGATCATTTATCAAGATTATTTATTAAAAAAAGACTTAAAAAAATGTTTTTAACATCTTTAATCGTCGCATTAATTATTTCATGTTTTTCTATATTCTTATCATTACTTTCCTTTGATGGAAATAGAGAAATAATAAATAAACTAAAGAAAAGCGGAAATAGCGAAGTCTTAATTAGAAGTAACTGTTATATAGATGCAGATGAAGATTCCGCAATTAAATATCAAAATAAGATGTATAGTGTCCTACCGGAAGATGAAAAATACTTTAAGGAACATTATGATGGTGAATTATATAAACTATATAATGTTAGTTTAGGTTATTCATCAAGTAACTCTATACGTAATGAAAATTATAATCTACCTGAAAGAAATTTAGTTAATTTCTATATAAAGGAATCTTATGGTACATTATGTTGTAATAAGGAGTACTTAGAAAAGAAGTTTGGAACTTTAAAAGCTATTAAAGGTGATATAAATGATACTAAAGGTTTAATTATCACAGATTACTTAGCTGATAGTTTAATTTATCATAATTTATACCGTAATAGTTATGATGAAATAATAGGTAAGTATTATCTAAATACAACAACTTATGATTGGTTTTATGTTAGTGCCATAATAGAAACTGATTATAAGGAAAAGTTTAAAGATATAATGGATAAATATGATTTTAATGATAGATCTAAAAATGATTTAACTAAAGTTATTTCATCTGATGAATTTGATAAATTCGCATATGAAATAAAGATGAAATACGGCTTAGCTTATTCATTTTCTAAGGATTTCTTAAATGATTATATTAATGAAGAATGTATAGGTTATATCCCATTTAGATATAGCCATTTAGAATATGATGGACAAGACTATTATATGGAACAAAATGCAAGTGTTTGTGTCTTACCTGATAGAGATTTACATCCTGGGGAAGTAATCGCAAATTTAAAATATTTTAATAGAATATTTGGAACTAATTTAACTGAAGATGATATAGCTGATTTTAAACCTATGAAGATAAAGTTTAAGAAGTATTATGATTATACAACTAAACGTTCTGATTTAGTTTTAGCAGAAGTTGAAGTAACTATTGTAGCTATTGAAAATAGACCAAATTCTAACCATGATTTTTACTGTTTATTAGAAGATTATTCAAGATATAAAGATATATCAGCAATACAATATGGTTATATTTTAGATAATGTTGATAGCGCTATTAAAGCATTAAAGAAAAAAGATGTTAATAATTTTATTGTTGATGATAATAGTGTTAAAACAATTACTCTAATTACTAAATACGTTCAAGTATTTAAAAAGTTATCTATTTTAATTAGTGTTGTTTTAGGCTTAATAGGTTTAATTTATTTAGTATTCTATGAAGTAAGTAATATTTCATCAATGAAAAAAGAAATAGGTATTTTGAAGGCTTGCGGAGCAAGACAAAGGACGATATCTAAGATATTTATATACCAGCAATTTATAGTTTGTTTAATGGTAGTAATATTATCAATGATACTAAGTTATTTCTTAATAATGTTTGCGAATAGTTTGATGATTACATCAATTGATAAATACGCCCATGTATTTATTAATGGACTTGATATTATTAGATTCATTCCACTAGATATCGTAACTATTTTAGTTTTAACTATAATAATAATTATGGCATCATGTACAATTCCAATATTATTATTAATTAAAGTTAAACCAATGAATATTATAAAAGCAAAAGAATAGGCTTATGGCCTATTTTTTTCATATTATTTGAAATACAATTTATAATAAATTATAATATAAATTGAAGGTGATAATATGGTAGGAATGGTCATACTATGTTTAATTATACCTTTTATAGGTACAAGCCTAGGTGCAATGATGGTTTTCTTCATGAAAAAGGAAATGAACGAAAAGCTTCAAAAAATACTTTTAGGTTTTGCATCAGGTGTCATGATAGCCGCAGCCATTTGGAGTTTACTAGAACCTGCAATAGGTAGTTATACAGATTACCGTATGTGGTTAGCTCCATCAATTGGTTTTATTATTGGTGTAATATTCTTATTACTTATTGATAAATTAACACCACATATGCATATGAATAATATAGAAGAAGGCTTAAAAACAGATAGTGTTAGTAAATCATTTAAAATGTTTTTAGCTGTAACTATTCATAATATTCCTGAGGGTTTAGCTGTTGGTGTAATTATAGGTAGTTTTATTACAGGTAATATTAATCAAGAAGCAATGCTTGCTTTATCTATTGGTATAGCAATTCAAAACTTCCCAGAAGGTGCTATCATCTCAATGCCTTTAAAGGAAACAGGTTTATCAAAAATAAAGTCATTTTTATATGGGGTAGCTTCGGGTGTAGTAGAACCTATTGCAGGTGCACTTGCAATACTTTTAGCAACACTAGTTACAACAATATTACCATACACTTTAAGCTTCGCAGCTGGTGCAATGTTATATGTTGTATTTGAAGAATTAATACCAGAAGCGAATGAAGGAAAACATTCTAATCTAGCCACTATCGGCTTTTCGTTAGGATTTATTATAATGATGATTTTAGATATTGCATTAGGATAGGAGGGATATAATGCCATACATTGAAATTAAAGCTTATCCAAAGGATGAGGAAATAAAAAAGGATGTCGCAAGTGACATTCTAGAAGTATTTGCCAAAAAGTGGGGATGCAAAAAAGAAGCTATTACTATTTCTTTTAAAGAAGTAGATCCTGCTAACTGGCAAAGCGATGTAGAAGATAAAATTATTAGTAAAAATACTAATGATATGTATATCTTACATGGTAATAAGAATAAATAAGTAAGTTTGTACTTACTTTTTATTTTTTTTGTTATATAATTATAGCGTCGGAGGTTTTATTATGGAGTGGTATTATTATTTAATAATAGGTTTAGTAATTTTATTCATACCTTACTATATTCTATCAATAATTACATATAATCACTTAATCCCAAGAGGAGTAGAAAAACCTCTAAATAAATGTGATTTAACTAATACACAATATAAACCATATATTAATGTCTTATATCAAGATATGAAGGATATGGAAGAAAAAGAATATAAAGAAATTGAGATCAAAGCATTTGATGGAATAACTTTAAAAGCTAATTATTATGATAATAAACAAAATAAAACAGCAATACTTATTCATGGTTATAAAGCAACCCCTTTAAATAACTTTTCAACTATTGGAAAGTATTTAACTGAAATGGGTTATAACTTATTAATGATTTATCAAAGAACACATGGAAAAAGCGAAGGAAAATATATTACTTTTTCTAAAAGAGAAGGACTAGATCTATTAGAATGGATTAATTATGTTGATTCTAATAAAAAAATAGATGAAATAATACTTTATGGTGTATCTATGGGTTCATCAACATTAATGAGTATATCTGATAAAATTTATTCAGAAAAGGTTAGACTTTTAGTATTTGAATCAGGTTTTATTAAGATGAATAGAATGGTTAAAGATTCACTAAAAAGAAAGAATAAATTATTACTTATATTCTACCCATTAGTTAAAGTTCATTCCCTATGCTTTGCGCATTTTAGATTATCAGGTTATGATATATCAAACAAACTTAAAGATTGTCATTATAAGAGTTTATTTATCCACGGAAAAGAAGATAGATTAATTAATTATAAAGATAGTGTTCATGCTTTTAATAAAAAGGTAGATAATAAAGAATTATTATTAATTGATGGTGCTGGGCACAATATGTGTAACTTATATAATAGGAAAATAATCGAAGAAAAAATAAAAGAAATGACTAAATAAAAAGGCTCAACCGAGCCTTTTATTATTTTTGTAGAACTTCATTCATTATATCAGTTTCAGCTTTTAAATCTTCACTAATTGGCCTACCCATATAGAAAGCAGCCATTAAGCCTGGACCAACATTTATACCACATGATGGGAATACATCATTAATGATAATCTCTTTTGGATGGAACTTTTCATTAAGCATTTCCTTAAATTGTAATGCTTGCTTCATATGGTTAGTTTGAGCAATTAAAATGATTTGTTCACTAGGGTTTTCAATAGTTTTATCAATATAATTCATGATAGCTTGATAAGCTTTCTTTTCACCCTTGGCTTTACCTAAAACTGTAGTTAAACCTTGATGGTTAAATTCACCAAGTGGTTTAATACCAATTAATGTTCCAAAGAATGCTTTAGAGTTTGATAGTCTACCCTTTTTAGCAATAAATGATAGATCATCTAACCATCCCATTTCATGGAAGCAGTTTTTCTTTTCTTCAATTAAGCTAGCAACTTCTTCAAGTGATTTTCCTTCACTTCTAAGTACGCTTGCCCAAATAGCAATAAGTCCAAATCCATTTGAATATCTTTGTGAGTCGATACAAATGATTTTTGCATCAGGATATTCTTCTAAAACTAAATCACGAGCTTTTAAAGCAAAGTTATAAGTTCCTGATAAAGCAGAAGAAATAGTTAGTGATAGAACATCATAACCTTCTTTAACATATTTAGTAAATGCTTCTTTAAATTCATCTATGTTTGCTGGACTTGTTGAATAACCATTTGGATTACTCTTTAAAGCCTTATAAAATTCTTCTCTAGTACAATATTTCCATTCTAGAACTCCATCGCGTTCAACCTTATCAGGGAAAACGATATGCCCCTTAACATATTCAATGTCAAATCTTGTTCTTAATTCTTCACTTAAGTCACATGTTACATCTGGTAAAATAACAAATTTTTTCATATTTAACACCTCTCACTTTTAAAATTATATAACATTTCCATATTTTTGTAAACAAAATGAGTGTTTTAGTCTTTTTTTATGATATAATTATTATATTATGAGAATAATATAAGAGGTACTATTATGGATGTTAAAATGCTTGATGGCCTACTATTTGAAAAAATGGTTTATAATGGTTTAAAAAATTTAAAACAAAATATTGATTTAATAAATTCTTTAAATGTTTTCCCTGTACCAGATGGTGATACAGGCATCAATATGTTTTTAACTTTAGAAAACGGATATTTAAAAAGTAATAGAGAAAGAAATCTAGGTTTATATTTAAAATCTTTATCTAAGGGTATGTTACTAGGAGCACGTGGTAACTCTGGAGTTATTTTATCTCAACTATTTAGAGGTTTAGCTAAGTCACTAGCTGATAAACAAGAAGCAAATACTACTGATTTAGTTAATGCGTTTATCGCAAGCTACCGTGCCGCTTATAGTGCTGTAGTTAACCCGCAAGAAGGCACAATGCTTACTACATCTAGAGAAGGTATAGAGTTAATTAAGAAAAACATCAATAATGATACAACAATAGATCAGCTTATTGTGATGTATCATAATCAGTTAAGAATATCTTTAGCTGAAACTCCAAAGCACTTAATTACTTTAAGAGAAGCGGGAGTAGTAGATAGTGGCGCTTATGGTTTAATGATAATCTATGAAGGCTTTGTAAAATACTTAGAAGGTATTATTTTAGATGATTTTGATATTGATGATAAATCATGTCAAATAAATGAGAATAATTTTACCGTTAATAATTCTAACTATAAATATCTAGTTACTTTTAAGCTTCAACTAGAATATATTAAGATTGATTTTATTGAAGAAAACATTCCTTTAATAAAGGATGAATTACTATTAATTGGCGATATTATGTCATTTTCTAATGTTGATAATAATATAGATGTAGTTATTGCTACTGATAGCCCAGGGGTAGTAGTTAATACTTCTCAAAAGTATGGTGAATTTATAGATATCAAAATAGATACAATTAAAAATGATGAATCACTAGAAGAACTTGCTTTCTTTGCTATTACACAAGGTGAAGGTTTAATAAACACATTAAAAGAATTAGGCTGTAAATATGTTTTAGAGCGTGGTAGTAATACAACTATTTCTACAGATGAAATAATTGATATTTTTAAAGATATTAACGCTAAAAATATTATATGTCTTCCTAATAATGTTTCATCAGGTATTATCATTAAATGTGCAAGTGAAAAAATAAAAGATAAAAACGTTTATGTAATTGAATCTAAAACACCAGTTGAATCATATCTAGCCATGTCTATGGTAGTAGGAGATAACTTTGATTCACAGTTTCAAGTTAAACAAATGAATAATGGTATTAAAGATGTAAAAACAATATTCTTAAAATGTGATGAAGAAGTTTATGCCTTATTAGATGGTAAAAAATATTCTTCAAATGAATATTTAGATACTTTAAAACAAGTATTTAATAAAGTACCTCAAATGGATAAAAGAGAAATTGTTATTTTATTTAAGGGTATAAATATGGATGATGATTTATTAGATGAAATAACTAACTTTATATATGATGAATATCCTGATATCGAAGTAGGTGTAATTGATGCGATGCAGGATGATTATGAATTAATTATAGGGGTGAATTAAAATGAAAATTGTAATTGATACTCTAGGTAGTGACGATAAACTTAATGAAATATTAGATGGTGTTATTGATGCTTTAAATATGGTAAATAATTACGATTTCGTTTTAGTTGGAGATAGTAATTATATTACTAACTATCTAGATAAAAAAGTTGATCTTAATAGAATAGAATTAATTAATGCGAATACAGAAGTTGATGATTCAACTAACCCTATGGGAATGCTTAGAGATTTAGATGATACAGCTTTAGTTAAATCTTTAAAAAGATTAAAAGAAAGTGATGCAATAGGCTTAATCACTTCATCAAATACAGGCTGTGTATTTGTTGGATCTATTATGCATATAGGTTTAGTTAATAAAAAACTAATGACTCCTGTTTTATGTTGCTTAATTAAAAGTGATAAATATAAAGATATTTGCTTAGCTGATTGTGGAGCAAATATTAATTCAACTAGTGAGAATTTATTAACTTACGCAAAGCTTGCAAATGCCTTTGTTATGAGCTATTTTAATGTTGATAGACCTAAAATAGGCTTACTATCTAATGGTAGTAGTGATAAAAAAGGAGATAACGTTATAAAAGGTGCAAACAAATTACTTCGTGAATCTAATTTAAATTTTGTTGGTAATATTGAAGCTAATAATATCTTTAATAGTGATATTGATGTTTTAGTTACTGATGGTATGCTAGGTAATGTCGTATTAAAGAATAGTGAAGGTGTTGCTAAAACAATAATGAAGCTAATTAATAACGAAGAAGCTAATAAAATAATCACAAAATATTATGATTATTCTAATTTAGGTTGTTCATTTTTCTTAGGTACAAATAAAATGATTGCTAAAAATCATGGTACTTTAAGTAGAAGTACAATCACATCTACAGTAAGTAGATTAATCACTATATATGAAAATGATTTTATTTCTAAAATTAAAGATATTTAGGAGTTGATATAATGGTTAATGTAAGAAAAATTGTTAATTCAAGATGTAAGGCATTAGAAAATAGTAAAATGGATTTAGAAGCTATCTATAATGTTATGTTTAGTAATGAAAAATATTATTTTGCTGAAGAAAATAATGGTTATAAAATTACTAAACATACTTATGGTGAAGTTGATAAAAAAATTAAAGACTATGCTTATTCTATAAATAAAATATATCCCAATTTAAAAGATGAATATATAGGTATTTCTATAGATTCATCACTTGAATGGATATATATGTTTTGGGCTACAATTTTATCTAATAATAAACCATTTTTAATTAATTTAAGACATCCAAAAGAATTAACTAATAATCTTTTAGATGATTTGGGTTGTAAATATTTAATTGGAAAAGATTTAGGTTATAATGGTACTTTAATTAAAATAGAAGATTTAAATTTAAAAGTAGAAGATAATTATAAATTTAATTATTCTAATGAATTATGCTTATCAACAAGTGCCACAACACTAAAACGTAAGATAGTATTTTATACAGGATTAGAATTATCTAATCAAATATTAAACGTAAAAGAAGTACTTAGATGTAATAAAAGAGTTAAAAAGCATTATAAAAATCAAATTAAGTTATTAGTATTCTTACCACTATATCATATCTTTGGACTTATTGCGGTATATATTTGGTTCTGTTTCTTTGGTAGAACATTAGTATTCTTAAAAGATTATTCATCTAATACTATACTTAATACTATTAAGATGAATAAAGTTACCCATGTTTTTGGTGTGCCACTATTCTGGCATTCTATTGAAAAAGAAATATTAAAAGAAGTAAGTAAAAAACCTAAGAAGATTCAAGATAAGTTTTATAATGGTATGGAAAAAACGCTTAAACTTCAAAAGAAATTTCCTAATCTAGGATTAAGACTTTCTATGAAGGGAATGAAGGAAATCACAGATAACTTATTTGGTAGACAAATTAAGTTTTTAATTAGTGGTGGATCATATATTAAAGATTCTACATTAAAACTAATAAATGCCTTAGGTTACCCACTTTACAATGGTTATGGTATGAGCGAAATAGGTGTTACATCAGTTGAATTAGGTAATATTACAGATAGACTTAAAAACTCTATTGGTAAACCATTACCATCAGTTGAATATAAAATAGTTGATGATATTTTATATGTAAAAGGTAAATCAATTAGTCATAAGATAATGATTAATAGAAATATAGAAATAATTGATGATTTCTTTAAAACAAATGATGTTGTAAAAAAAGATAATGATAATAGATATTATATTTTAGGTAGAGCGGATGATTTATTTATTTCAACTAATGGAGAAAACATTAGCCCTGATGAAATAGAAAAATTAATCAATGTTGAAAATATTGAAAATTATTCTATTATAAATTATCAAAATGAATTATCATTAATCATTCAAGTTAAAAAATATTTAACAAATATTCAAAAGGATAGGATTAATGAAAGTGTAATTGATAATATTAACAAACTTGATAATTCCTTTAAACCAACAAAGATTTATTATACTTTTGATTCTTTAATGAGTGAAAATGCGATAAAGGTTAGTAGAAAATATTTACTTGATAAATTAGAGAAAAAAGAAGTAAATCTATTAGAATTTAAGGAAATTAAAACAGAAGAGAATAGTGAAATTGATTGTGATATCAACATCTTAAATAAAGTAGTAGATATTATGGCAAGTATTTTAGATAAGAAAAATGATGAAATTGGTATTGATGCGAACTTTTTCTTTGATTTAGGTGGATCTAGCTTAGATTATTATAATCTAATTAGTATGATTACTACAGAATTTAAAGTAGAAATAAATTTAGATAATAATTCAAGTTTTTATACAGCTAGAAGTATAGCAAAAATGCTAGAGGAATTAGTATAATGTTTATCCTATATTTGCTTGGATATATCCTCGCATGGCCCGTGCAGTTTATATATTTTAAGAAGAAAATATATTATGAGGATAGGAAAAGCCAAGGAAGAAGAATTAAGGGCGGAGCCATAATAATATCTAATCATAGATCTTTTAAAGATTATATGATGTATATGTATGTTTTCTATTTTAGGAAAATGTATTGTTTAATGTCGGAACTTATTTATAAGAAAGGGCGTATTTTAGCCTTTTTAGTAACATGCTTAGGCGGAATAAAAGTTGATAGATTTTCTTTTGATATGTCTTTTATAGGTAAATCAGTAGATTTACTTGAAAGAAAAAAGAAAGCTATTGTAATATTCCCTGAAGCTAAAATTAATAAAGAAAAAAGATTACAACGTTTTACAACAAGTTATATTCTAATGGCTTTAAAAGCTAACGTTCCAATTATACCAGTTTATACACTTGGTAAATATGGTTTATTTAGACGTAGTAGAATGGCTATAGGTAAAAAGATATATTTATCTGATTATTGTAATAATACTAATCCTACAAAAGAAGAATTAGAATATTTAAATAAAATAGTTGTAGATAAAATATATGAACTAGAGAAAATGGTTAAAGAAAAAATGCTTATTGAAGAATATGGTAAAGCATTTTCTCTTAAAAAGTTTAGTTTTGATTTAGGTAGATTATTAGTCTTTATAATGAACTTACATTTTAGAGTAAAAGTAATTAATAAGAAAAATAAGAAAATTAAGGGTGGCTATATTATTGTTGCTAACCATTCTATGTTTAAAGATCCATTGATTTTAATTAATGCTTTTAAAAATAGAAGAATTAGAATTTTGGCTGCGGAAATAGTTTTTGATGGGCATAAGGTTAGAAGTCATTTAATGAAGAAGATGGGCATTATTAGAATTGATAGATCTAAATATGATATTGATGCAGTAACAAAATGTATTGATGTTTTAAAAGGACATGGTGTTTTAGTAATTTTCCCTGAAGGACATATCGATAGGGAAAATGGTATTAATGCCTTTAAGGGTGGTGCAGCCTTTATGGCTCAACAGGCAAATGTACCTATTTTACCTGTATTTATAGAACCAAAAAGGCGCCATTTAAGATACCGTGTTAATATCGGTAATATGATAGATACAAGAAGTATTTGTACTAATAAATATTCAACTACAGAACTAGATAAATTATCAGAAATGATATTTGATAGTATGAAGAAATTAGAAGAAAGTGTGGTAAATAAAAATGGATAATACGTTTGATAGATTAAAAGTTATCCTAGAAAGGATTAAACCAGATTGTGATTACTCAAATATTACAGAAGATTCAGATATTAAAAATGATTTAAATCTTAATTCTATTGGCTTCTTATATTTAGTATTAGGTATAGAAGAAGAATTTATGGTTGAAATACATAATGTTAATTCTGATGAATTTAAAACAGTAAAAGATGTAATTACTTATCTAGAAAATAATAAATAATGAAATTTGTTATTAAAGAACCTAAAAGAGGAGATATTGTAAAAGTTCTAATTTCAAATAATATTTACCATTTTGGTATTTATTTAGGAAATGATGAAGTTGTTGAATATGGTAGTCAGCGTGATTTTGTTAAAGCAAATAAAGAAAACGTTGTGGTACAAAAAAGCAGTATGACTGATTTTTTAGATGGAAAGAATGTATTAGTTGCTAAATTATCATTATTAGAAAAGATAAAAAGAAATAGTGTAAATAAAACAATTAAAATTGCTTTATCTAGATTAGGTGAGGCTAAATATGATTTATTTAAAAATAACTGCGAACATTTTGTAAATGAATGTGTATTTAATAAGCATATATCATATCAATTAAAGAAATAGTTTTGCATTCTTATTAATATTATAGTATAATATAGGTGACAGTAGAGTGAAAAAAAGAAGGTAGAGTTGGTGGCTCTACCTTCTTTGCTTTTGGTGGGAGACTGTTGATTTTTTTGTGATAATATTATATAATGATAATGGCAGTATGTTAGATAAAAAAAAAGAAGGTAGAGTTCGTGGCTCTGCCTTCTTTGCTTTTGGAGGTGGCAGAATGTTAGATAGTTCTAGCTAGAACTAGAACAGACAAACCTATTTTTTAGGCTTATCAAGAAAGTGTGCGATGACAACGAGTATCACCACAAGGATTACTAGGTAATCCATACTACCTCCTTATCATATGCTGCCACCCTTTTTTGATAGTAATCATACTGTCAACCTCCGGCATTTTTATTATACCAAAATCAATCAATCAAAACAACAAAAAAACGGCTAAAACTAGCCGTATTTTTTGAAAAATTCAGTTATCAACATTTTATCAAATTCAGTTTATTTTTATACTTTTTTTATCAAAAAAATATTACTAAAGTTTAGTTGTTTTTAACTAAACCTTTTTATTTTATACTATTTGTTTTATAATAAGAATGTATGAAACAATATGTATAAATTAGGGAGAGTATTTTATGAAGAAAGTATTACCATACTTTTTTTCCTTAGTAACAGTTGGGCTTTCTATTTTTTTGATTATGTATTTTAAGCCATTTACTAAGAAGGAAAAAACAACGACAAAAGTTAATACTACAACTACTATTGTTAATCAAACAACAGCTAATCAAACTACTGTTAAACCACACACAACAATTAAGCAAAACACTACTGTTAAGCAAACTACAACAATTAAGCAAACAGAAGAAAAGGAATATAAAGTGTTGTTTGATTCAGATGGTGGAGACTTAGTTGATAGTCAAATAGTAAAAGAAGGAAGTAAGCTTACTAAACCAAAGGATCCAACAAAAGAAGGACATACTTTCTTAGGTTGGTATTTAGATGAAACATTAGTTGATTTAGATACTTATTGTGTTACTAAAGATGTAACATTAAAAGCAAACTGGAGTGTTAATAGTTATACTGTTACATTCATATCTTATGTATTTGATACAGATTATTCATCTACTCATCAACGTGAATATGGATCACTTGCAAAGTATTCAGCAGAAGAACCACTTGAAGCTATGACATTTGAAGGTTGGTATTTAGATGGTGAATTAATTTCTACAGAATTAAGTTGTGAATTTATTATGCCTAGTAAAGATGTTACTATCAGAGCTGTTTATCAATTAATAGATTGCAAATTAGAATTTGTTAATTTAGGTGATGGAACAGGTACTGTTCAGGGATTAGGAACTTATAAAAGTTATAAAGAATTTACTGTTACAGCTGTTGCTGATGAAGGCTCATATTTTGCTGGTTGGTACTCTAGTCCAAATGCAACTAGTGCCTTTAATTACTATCCTACTCGATGCGAAAGTATATATGATGATAGAGTTTTATATGGTGCTTTTATAAAGGATAATAGAGATTATACCGTAGAACACTATTTAGAAAACTTAGATGGAACATATAGTGAGGCATATTATACTGAAACATTATATGGTCAATATGAAAAAATGACTAATGCTACTCCAAAAGAATATGTAGGATTTACTCCAAAGGAATTCAGTCAAGAAAAACTATCATTACTTGAAGATACAACAATTAAAATATATTATGAGAGAAACGAATATAATTTAATTATAAACGTATTAGATGAAGCATTAGGTAGTGTTAGTGGAGAAGGAACTTATAAGTTTGGTGAAGAAATAGAGGCTGTTGCAACCCCAACAAATGGTCATAGAGTTGAAGGATGGTATGTTGATGGTATATTCCTACATAAAAACACAAATTATCTCATAACTATGCCAAATTATGATTTAGCATTTTGTGTTAAATTTGAGATTAGAGATGATATAGGATATAAGGTTAATCATTATTTATGGCAAGAAGATAGAACATATGAATTAATTGATACTGAAACACTTATTGGTCCATATTTAGGGACAACAAATGCAGTTGCTAAAACATCTGAATATTATAAAGCAATTGAATTTGATCAAATTATAATTGATCCAAGTAAGAATATGTGTGTTAATATTTATTACTATCCAACAAATTATGAACTAAGAGTTGCGGTAAGTAATAATTATCATACAAATGAGTTTGCTGATAAAGTGGCTATTATAACTGCTGCTAGTAAAGAGATGAAAAGTGGATTTGAAGAAGAGACTGTGAAATATTTTGACTATTATAACTTTAGTTTAAATGGTTATTCTACAAGTGCACTATATAATAGTTATTATGGTATAGGGAAGACTTATCAAGAATGGATAGACTTTTATGAGATGCCTAATGATAATCTAGATTATCCATATTTTGTTGATGAAAATGGTTATTTTAATCCATCGTTTTATGGATATGGTAGAGATGTTACACGTAAAATTCCAAAAGATATGAATAGTGTTGCTGGAAAATGCTATTCTTATATATGTGATTATCTTTTTGATAATTATTATGATTATGAGTTAAATATTTATCATTTAACAACTTCATCTGGAGAATTCTATTTTTATGCAAACGTAGGTAAATATACTCCTGGATTTTATGTGACAGACTTTGAGAATAGCTCTTTAACAGTAGAAATAGAGATTAGTGTGGATGGTATTATTAGAACAGGTGCAAAGAAATATGATGAAAATGGCTTTGTTAGCGAATATAACGGTTCACAAATGAGTCATACGATTTCGATTTATATGCCTTATGATGAATTCTGCGAAAGATTTGTTGCAAATGCAGATTATTCAAGTAGTTGTATTGATTCATACTCTAGAGGATATAGTGACAAAGTATTCTACCAATATGGTGAAGAAGCAGTTTTAACTGCTATTCCTAGCTCAGGAAATCTTTTTGTTGGATGGTATGAAGGAGATAATTTATTATCTGATTTGCCAAATTACACTTATCATATGAGTAATCATGATACAATTATTAGAGCCGTATTTGAACCTAATATTAGTGAAATTATATCTGATATCATAAATGAAATAGAAGAAAGTGAAGATAACACATTCTACTTTGGATATTATCCTCAATCAAGAGTTGATAGTTCATATGAAACTTATATAAATAGTTTTGGAATAGAAAAACCAATAGTAGGTGATTTAAAGGGTTGGCAAATAAACTATTATTATATAGATGCCGATTATAATACAATGGCTTATTATAACCTTGATACAAATAATGACGGCCAATATGATTTTATGGGTATAAGTGATGTTGTTGATAAGGACTATAGTTTTTTAAATCCTATCTGGTTTAAATATGAACCAATTAAATGGAACATACTTAAAAAAGAAGATGGAAAAGTAATGGCTATTACAGATTTAATTATTGATTGTACATGGTTCTATTGGGGAAATAAACCTGGAAATAAGGATCATAATGGTGGAGAAGGCTATAATAGTAATTATGAATTCTCAGATATAAGAAAATGGCTAAATGATTATTTCTATAATGTTGCATTTAAGGAATATGAAAAAGAGTTAATAGAAGAGGTAGAAGTTAATAACGGAAGAGAAACTGCTAATAATGTAGGTGAACAATATATTTGTAATAATACATTTGATAAAGTATTCCTTTTATCATACAGTGAAGTAGGAGAATTCTATCCAACTAGTAATAGTAAATTATGTTACTATTCAGATTATTCAGCAATTACTGCTGGACGACGAATTGTTGGAGATCATACTGATGTTACAGCAAATTGGCTAACTCGTTCACCAGCTGGAAATAATTATGTTTACTCTGTATTATATAATGGTACATTAAGTTCGCTTAAAGCAGAGGCTCATGGCGGTGGAATTAGACCAGTATTATGGTTAAATTTAGAATAATAAAAGATGCAAGTTAATTCTTGCATCTTTTTTATAAGTTATTTTCTTTTAAAAATTCTTTTATCGATTCATCATATTTTTCTAAATTATTTATTCTAATATGTGAATGAGCACCATGATCAAACCATACTATTTTTTTCTTATTGCTCTTACATTTGTTATATAGTATTTCTGATTTAGCTGGAAGAGAAAATTTATCTTCCTTACTATATAAGAATAGTATTGGCTTTTCATATTTATCAATTAGATTAAGTGGACCTTTTTTAATATTTACATGAGCCTTTAATCGCATAATAAAGGCAATTTCCCTTAAGAATGGGAATATTGGTCTGTGATCTACTATCATATGGTTTTTAAATGTTTCATAGAAGTTTATATACATTCCATCAGTTACAACACCTTTAATATAATCAGGACCATAATATGATGCATATAAGGCGGTAGATGCGCCTATACATATACCATGAATAATGATTTCTTCTTGACTAAATTCATCGTGTATATATTTAGCCCAAGCTATAATATCTTTATATTCTTTTAAGCCAACACAGTTATATATTCCATCACTTAAACCATGAGCACGTGAATCAACAACTAAGATATTATATCCTAAATCTTTATAAGGTTTAGCATAATAATAACAGTATAAAAGTGATTCTGTTCTACCTTGAAGAAGTATAGCTGTTTTATTACTTTTAAAATCAAAGAATTCACCATATAAGTTTAATCCTTCATTAACTATTTTAACTTCTTTTATAGAATCTTTATAAGGCTCGGCCCATTCTAAACCTGTATTATGCATTCTAAGTTGTTCCTCATTATCTGGAGCACTACATTCTCTATTCCATTTTGATTTATCAGTTCTAACTAATTCTTTTTTAAATACTTTAAGTGCTATAAAGAATGGTGGTACAAATATCATAATAAATATTAGTAGAAGTACACCTATAACAATTAAAGCAATCACCCATGCATCTAACATAAATATATCTCCTTTTTAAATGATGAAAATGTATTAATTAAATTATATGATATAACAGTTATAATTAAAGCAATAAACATTGCGGCTATGCTTGGTATGCATAAATCAAATAATAAATATAATCCACTATTTAAAGCTATATAGGCAAATATTTTATTAAAATAGAATGCCGAATAACGCTCAATATACCTTGTACCTTTAAAGAGATTTAATCTATTTAATATATATGGTAAATATATAAATATTAAAGTAGATGTAATTAAAGAAAAGTGCGTAAATAAAGGATTTTTTATTAATGTTTCAAATAATATAAAACTAATTATATAAATAAGTAAACTTATTGTATATGGTAAGTGATATGTTAGAATTGTTGAACAGATTTTTAAGAAATCCTTAATAGGGCGAAAATGCGTTTTCGCATTATTATCAAAGTATACTGTATCTATTTTCATTTCAGTTAACTCTATTCTAGCTTTTATAATATCAATTATCATATTCATTTCATATTCAAATCTCTTACCCTTTACCTTTAGTAAGAAAGGAAGAAGTTCATCATTAAATACTCTTAAGCCTGTTTGTGAATCATATACATATTTATTCATACAACATCTAATTAAATAACGTGAAGAATTATTTCCTATTTTACTTTTAATAGGAACATCTCCTTCAAACATACGAGATCCAAGTAATAATCCATTATTAATTGTTTTATAGAAGTTTATACACCTATATATATCTTTAACTAAATGTTGGCCATCTGAATCAATTGTTGCAATAATCATTTTTTCATTTAAATCTTTTAAATATTTAAAAGCTGTTTTTAGTGCACAACCTTTACCTTTATTTACTTCATGAGTTAATACTACTACGTTTTTCATTTTTTTTGCTTCATCAAAAATAGAAGTATCAGTAGTTCCATCATTAACAATTACAATATTTATAGACTTAAAAAAACTATTAAGATCTTTGATTAAATCTAATAGTCTAAAGTTAGGTTCATAAGATGGAATTACAATATAAGTTTTATAGTCCATAAATATTACCTCTTAACATTATAATTATAGCAAATAAAACAATATTTCTCAATTGATAAACACCTATAAAAAAGAAAATATATATAAATATATAAAAATGTATTGCAATTAAAATATATATGTGTTATTTTTATTTATGTGATTTATTAAAAAGCTTAGGCGCAGTAACAAAAAATAAGGATTAGAAGCAATATATATGCCTTATATGTTATAGGTTATCCTATATAATCATGAACATGGCTAAAAAAAGCATATAATCACGAAATTTGGATATGCCTCCCGGCAAATCAAAATTTAAATTTATAAGGAGTATAGTAGGATAACAAATGAAAAAGCTAATAGAAGAAAAAGATGGTAAATTATACTACAATGGTTATTGCTTAGTTGATCTAGCAAAACGTTTTGGAACACCTTTAACAATTACATTCTTAGATGTAATCAAAGAACGTATATTATCGCTTAAGGATGCGTTTTTAAAGAGTAAGAATGAAGTTAATTATGATGGTAATTTCTATTATTTAAATGCTAATAAAGCAAATTATGGAAAGGATGAAATTGAATCAGCTTTCATCTATTCAGATGGACTTGAAACTTCATCATTTTATGATTTAGTTTTATCTTTAAAGATGTATGAAAAGTACCCAGAATTTAAAGATAAATTAATTGTTTGTAATGGATTAAAACCTGATGATTATCTTGATGCAATTGCACTTGCTCATAGTAAAGGATATAATATCATAACTATCATTGATGATATTTATGAATATGAATACTTAAAGAAAAAAGATATCAACTTAAGAATTGGTTTTAGAATTCATTTATCATCTTTATATGAACCAGAAGTAAAGGATGATAGATTTGGTTTAATGGATGATGAAATCAATTATATTTTAGATGATGTTAAAAATACAAAATTAATCTTAGATACAATTCATTATCATCAAAGAGGATTTGATTTTGAAGAAGATAAATTCTTTAAAAACTTTGATATAGCATTTGCTTATTACATTAAAGCAAAGAAATTATATGATTCAGTAAAATACTTCGATTTTGGTGGAGGTACACCACTACCAATTGAAGGTGAATATGATTATGATGCATATACAAAAGCTATTTTAGCTCATGTTAAAGATTTATGTATTAAAAATGATGTTAAACAACCAGATTTAATTGGTGAAAATGGTAAATATAGCCAAAAAGATTCAACAGTTAATATTTATAAGGTTGTTGGAACTAAAAATACAGGACAATATCCTTGGTATATTGTAGATTCATCACTACTTATTGCTATGCCTGAAATGTATGCATTAGGTGAACCTATTTTAGTTAAGCCAATCAATAACTTAAATGAAAAGATGGTTGAAGCTAGACTTGCTGGTATTACATGTGACTGTGATGATGTATACTTTGATAAAGAAAAAGGTTATTTCTTAATCCCTGAATGTGATGATGACTACATCGCATTACTTGGTACAGGATCTTACCAAAACTCTATGAATGGTAAGGGCGGAGTACATCATTGTATGTTACCAGAAGAAAAAGATGTTATTATTTATAATAAGAATGGCACAGAATTAGTTAAGGTTAGAAAAGAACTACAAACAATCGAAAATATATACGATTTATTAAATATTAAACATTAAGGCAATCAAATGATTGCTTTTTTTGTAAATTTAAAGTAAAATGATAGTGTAGTTAATGGAGGTATATTTATGTACTGTAAGAAATGTGGTATGCAAGTAGAAGAAGGAAGTAGATTCTGTCCTACATGCGGAAATGATTTAACTAAAGATATTTATCAAGAAAAAGAAGATGACTTTTTTAAAGAATATGATAAAAAAGAAGAAGTTGAATCTAATAATACAAATGTTCAAGAACCAATGTCTTATAAAGTATTTGCGATAATTGGTTTTGTATCAGGAATAGTATCAATTTGCTTATGCTGGATTCCTTGGATGTTTAATGTATCTATTCCAGGTATGATTTTTTCTAAGGTTGGTTATAAATCAAAAACAAAATCTAGTAATGCTAAAACAGGTTTTGCTTTATCATTAGTTGCTACAATCATTAATATCATAATCACAATTGCTTTATTAGTTTTTATTATTATTTATGCTAAAGATCATCCAGATGCTGATTTAATTTTTGGTTTTGATTTTGATTAGGGGGATTAAAAAATGTATTGTGTTAATTGTGGGGAAAAAATAGAAGATGATGCAAAAGTTTGCCCTAAGTGCGGTAATGAAATAAACCCTAGTAGATTACCTATGATATTCTCTATTATCGCGTTTATTTTATGCGTTGATGCGATAGCTAATGTCTTTATGCTTATGATTATGAGTGAGGGTGATGTATATCAAACAACAACTCATTACATTTTCATGATAATGGCTATAATAAGCGCTATTGCAAGCATTGTATTGGCTTCAATAAGTTTAAAAATGAAGTGTAAATATAAGACTTTACCTATTATTACACTTCCCATTTCAACTATTTGTTTAGCGTGTGAAATATTTGCGCTAATCATTGCAGCAACTAATTAATAATAAAAAAATAAGAGGATGTTTATTCATCCTCTTTTTGTTCGTTATTTGTAATATTTTCTTCAACTTTTTTATTCTTTTTTTCTTTCTTTGTCTTTTCTTTTTTGTGATAAAAATAAGTTGAATGTTCATTAAAAAATGATTCCATAGTATCATGAATATCTGTCATTGCTCTATTAATTCTTTCGGCATGACTTCCTTCATTTGTTGGATAATAAGGTTCTAGGAAGTTTATAGTTAAACATGGCTTTCTTCTCCATATTCTATATAAACCCTTAGGCTTTCTATAAGTAAATACGATAGGTAATATTGGTGTATCATCAACTAAAGCTAATCTAAATGCTCCCTTTTTAAAAGGTCTAATGTGATCACAATAAGGAAGAAGTGCTGCTTCAGGATAAACTGTTATTTTTCTACCCCTTGCTAAATCTTCTAAGAACTGTGCTCTAAATCTAGGCATTTGACTTTTCTTTTCTGGAATAGGGACGGCACCTAATATTCTAATAAGCTTACCAAAACCAAAGGGTAGACCTAAGTTTGATTGTAGACTTGTAAAATAAACTCTTTTTCTCATTAAAGTCCAACCAATAAAGAAGGCATCACCTGGATTTACATGGTTAGATACTAATATACAACCTTTTTTCTTAATTTTCTTCCAGTTCTTTTTACCTTTGATTCTAAAACCGTTTATGCATATAATCCAAGGCATCGCAAAAATACCAAAGAAAATGATTAAGAATCTTGACCAAAAATACTTAAACTTACTACGGTAGAAGAAGTTATAGTTATCTTTTAACTCTACTTTCTTCGCATCTACAGTATGATAAGTATGTTCATTTTCATCAACTACTTTAGGTTCTTCATTATTAAGATTTTCTTCTGTTTTTTTCTCTAAATCTTCCATAATTTTTACCTCTAAATGAGATTATATCATTTTTGAGTTAATTTTTAAATATTTTTTAAAAATAACGATATACCTATATTATTATTATGTGATATAATAATAATGGAGTGATATGTATGAATATAGTTTATGGTGGTTCCTTTAACCCGCCTACAAAGGCACACAAATTAATAATTGATAAGTTATTTATGGTATTCCGTCCAGATAATATTATCGTTGTCCCTGTTGGAGATAGTTATGGTAAAGCTTCCTTAATCGAGTATGACCATAGACTAGAAATGGCTAAATTACTTGATAATCGAATTATCGTTAGTAATTTAGAAAATAATGATAAGTATCTTGGAACTTATAATTTATTAAAAAAATTATCTGAAGATTTTTCTGATTTGTATTATGTTATTGGTTCAGATAATTTAATAAATTTAGATAAGTGGATTGATTATAAGAACTTACTAAGAGATTTTAAATTCATTGTCTTTAATAGACATAATTTAGATTTGATGGATATCATTTTGGATAAATATCCTGAATTTAAGGATCATTTTTTAGTTATCGAAATTGATTATGATATTTCATCAACTGAATTTAGAAATACCAAGAATAAAGATTTAATTCCAGAAGATGTATATGATTATATCGTTAAAAATAATTTATACGAGGTGAAGTAAATGAAAAATGGATTTATAAAATTAGCTAACGTTACTCCTAGAGTTTATCTAGGCGATGTTAAAGAAAACTTAAATGAAATCAAAAAAGCTATTAAAAAAATAGATGCTGATATCATAACTTTTCCTGAACTTGCTTTAACAGGCTATTCATTAGGTGATGTGTTTTTCCAAAACGATATCATAAATGAAGTAGAAGAATCAGTTGAAGAATTCTTAAAGGCTAATAGTTTTGAAGGTGTAATTATTTTAGGTGCTCCAGTTAAAGTAGAAAATTCTTTATATAACTGTGCATTAGTTATTCAAAAGGATATAATTCTTGGAATTGTACCTAAAACATTCTTACCTAATTCAGGAGAATTTAGAGAAAAACGTTGGTTTAAATCTGATTATGATTTTGATAGTATTTGTTATGCAAATTTAGAAGTACCATTTGGTAGTATTAAATTTATTGACCAATTAAATAAAGTAAACTTCGCAGTTGAAATTTGTTATGACATGTTTGCGCCTATTTCTATGTCAAGTATTTATTCAATTAATGGATGCAATATGATTTTTAACATTGCCGCTAGTGATGAAGTAATTGGTAAGGATGAAATGAGAAGAAACTTTATCTCAGCTAAATCAAAAGAATGCTGCGCAATTTATTCATACACATCAACTGGTGTAACTGATTCAACAAGTAGTGTACTATTTGGTGGTGCTAAAGTAGTAGCACAAAATGGTGAATTATTAAATAATGCTGAATTATACAAAATGGATACAGATATAATGTATACAATTTGTGATATTGATAGAATTAATTATGCTAGGGATAAATTTATTGCGCTAAATGATTCTTTAGGTGTAGTAGATGCATACATCCAAGATGTATACTTCTCACTACCTGAAAAAGAATATTTACCAGCTATTGATAAAGATCCATTTATTCCAAAAAATAATCCAAAAGAAGCTTATAAGACAATTTCAAATATCTTAGAGCTTGCTTTAGCTAGAAGAATAGAGGTAAGCCATTCTAAAACAGTAGTAGTAGGCATATCAGGTGGACTTGATTCTACACTTACACTATTAGTTGCTTATAAAGCGTTTAAGAGATTAAAAATGGATGTTAAAAATATAATTGCGATAACTATGCCTGGTTTAGGTACTAGTGAAAGAACAAAAACTAATGCGGATGTTTTAATGGAAACTCTAGGTGTTACACGTAGAGAAATCTCTATTGAAAAATCAGTATTAGGTCATTTTAGAGATATCAATCATAAGAAAGATAATATGAATATCACTTATGAAAATGCTCAAGCAAGAATGCGTACATTAATCTTAATGGATGTAGCTAATGATAATCAAGGTATCGTTTTAGGTACAGGAGATATGTCTGAGATTGCTTTAGGTTGGGCAACTTATAATGGAGATCAAATGAGTATGTATAATACTAACTGTAATATTCCAAAGACTTTAGTTAGATTTATGGTTAAAGCTTATGCTGATTATGAATTTAAAAATGCTAAGGATACTTTATATGATATTATTGATACTCCTATTTCTCCAGAATTAAAGAAAGATCAAAAAACAGAAGATACAGTTGGTAAATATGAAATTAATGATTTCATCTTATACAACTATTTAATGAATGGTTATTCAGCTGAAAAGATTGCTTATCTTTTAAGTAAAGCTTATGAAATTGATGGGGCTGAAGATGTTAAAAAATTCTTTAACAGATTCTACAGCCAACAATTTAAAAGAGAAGCAAGCCCAGATGGTATTAGAGTATTTTCTGAATCACTAGATCCAAGAAATGGATTTGTAATTCCAAGTGATATTTTAAGGAGATTAAAATAATGAAAGTTTTATTAGGACTATCAGGTGGTGTTGATTCCGCTGTTGCGGCTATAAACTTAATAAATGATGGCTATGAAGTAGAAGCCTGCTTTATGCGCAATTGGGATTCAATGCTTAATAATGATGTGCTTGGTAATCCTAATGATTTTAATGATGTGTGTCCACAAGAAAAAGATTATATGGATGCACTAGATGTTGCAAATAAATTAGGTATAAAACTTCATCGTATTGATTTTGTACAAGAATATTGGGATAGAGTTTTCTCTTATTTTCTTGATGAATATAAGCGTGGTAGAACACCTAATCCTGATATTTTATGCAATAAAGAAATCAAGTTTAAGTGTTTCTTAGATTATGCAATGAAAATAGGTGCTGATTATATTGCGATGGGTCACTATGCAAATGTAAAGCACACTGATCATGGATCATACTTACTTAGAGCAAAAGATAATAATAAAGATCAAACATACTTTCTATGCCAATTAACAAGCGATCAGCTTGATAAAGCCTTATTTCCAATCGGAAATATGGTTAAAAAAGATGTTAGAGAAGTTGCACTTAAATATAATTTAAATGTCGCAAAGAAAAAAGATTCTACAGGTATTTGTTTTATAGGTGAAAGACGCTTCAATGAATTTTTAACAAATTACCTTCCAGCAAAACCAGGTAATATGGTTTTACTTGATGGAACTATTATGGGACATCACGATGGTTTAATGTATTACACTATAGGACAAAGAAAAGGTATAAAAATAGGTGGATTAAATAATTTTGATAATGATGCTTGGTTTGTTCTAGGAAAAAATATAGAAAAAAATGAATTAATCATTGGTCAAGGATTTGATAATCCTTACCTTTACTCAAATAAATGTATTTTAGAAAATGTTAATTTTATTAACGGTGAATATTTAGGTAAGTGCACCGCAAAATTTAGATACCGTCAACCTGATAATGATGTAGAAATATCTAAACTTAATGATAATGAATATGTTGTTACATATAATAACGTTAGAGCGGTTACTCCAGGACAAGCTTGTGTACTTTATAATGGTGAAATTTGTCTTGGTGGAGGTACTATAAAAGAAGTATTTTTTAACGAAGAAAAAAGAATGTATTAGGAGGGAGAAAATGAAGGTATTGCATACAGCTGACCTACATCTTGGTAAAACCTTAAATGGTTATTCATTACTTGATGATCAAAAATATATCTTAGAGAAAATTGAAGAAATCATTATTAGCCAAAATGTAGATGTATGCATTTTAGCTGGTGATATCTTCGATAGGGCTATCACAAGCCAAGAAGCCCTAGATTTATTCTGCGATTTCCTAGATTTTATATATAAGAATGACATTCATTTAATTGCTATTTTAGGTAATCATGATGGTGAAAGAATAGCTTTTACTAGTAGAATTTTAAGAAATAGTAAAATTCATATTATTAAAAATCCAGAAAAAGTAAAAATAGATAATGTATGCTTCTCATGTATACCATATTTAGATATACATGAATTTAGAGATTTCTATAATGAAGACTTTAAAACAGTAGATGAGGCATATCTTTATACTTTAGAAGATTTTGGATTAAATGAAAATAATTATAATATAATGGTTGCGCATGATTATTTTACACACAATAGGGAATCTTTAATTGAATCAGATTCAGAAATCAAAAATTTAATTGGTGGTTTAGAATATCTAGAAGTAGATATGTTTAAAGGTTATAATTATGTAGCATTAGGACATCTTCATAACCCACAAAAAGTAGGTTATGAGAATATAAGATATAGTGGATCTATATTAAAATATTCTTTTAGTGAAGCTAAAAGTAATAAAAGTGTCGTTATTTTAGATACAGAAACTGATGAATTTATAAAATGTCCATTAGTTCCTAAACGTGATTTAGTTGATATAACTGGAAGTGTTGATGAATTAACTAATCCAGTATTCTATCATAACTATAACTATAATAACGATTATTTTAGAGCTATTTTAACTAAAATAGATGGTGATGCTTATCAAAGATTAAAAGCAATCTACCCTAATTTAATGGAAATTAAAATAGATGTAGAAAATGATATTAGAGTAGTAGAACGTAGGAAAATTAAAGAAAATGATTATCTTGAACTATTCAAGATGTTTTATCATGAAATGGAAAAAGAAGAAATATCAAGTGATGAATTAATGATAGTTAAAGATTATTTAATAGGAGGTATAGAATGAAATTTACGAAATTAGTAATGCAAGCATTTGGTACCTTCAAAGATAGAATCGAACTTGATTTTACTAACTTAAATAATGGAGGTATCTTCTTAATAACTGGCCCTACAGGTGGAGGTAAAACAACCATCTTTGATGCGATTTGTTTTGCGCTTTATGGTAAGGTTAGTTCAAATGATAATCAAGGTAAAATTAGAAGTAATTTTGCTGATCCTAATCTAATTACTTATGTTGAATTAGAATTTACAATTAGTAATAAAAATTATTACATTAAGCGTATTCCAGCTCAATCTAATGTCTTAACTAAAAAAGGTAATATTGGCTCAATAGCGCATGATGTAGTATTTAAAACTGATGAATTTACAATAAGTGATGTAAATCCAGTTCAATCTAAAATTTATGAAATACTTGGTTTAAATTATGATATGTTTAGACAAGTTGTTATGCTTCCACAAAATGACTTTAGAAGGTTATTAGTAGCTAATACAAAAGAAAAAGAAGAAATATTCAGAAATATCTTTAATACATCATTTATAAAATCTTTCCAAGAAAGAATTTATGAAGAATGTAAGAAAAAGATTAGCGAAATAGAAGAAAAAACAACTATTTTAAACACGCTTATATCGCAAATAGATGAGAAATATAAAGATATAAACACTAAAGATTTCCAAAATTATGATGATATAATTGAAGATTTAAGTTTAAGTATTTTTGAAAAGAATAAAAATCTTAAAAATAAAGAAGAAGAATATAAAACTTCAACAAATAAATTAAATGAATTAAAAGATAAATTAAATGAGGCAACTCATCTTAATGATGACATTAATTCATTTAATGAATATAAATTAGAATTAGAAAAACTTAATAATGACGAAAATATTTCTAATTACCGTATGGTATTAGATAAATATAATAATGCGATTAAATTAAATGATGCGATAACTAATAAAGATTTAATCGAAAGTAACATTAAAGAATTAAATGAAGAAATAATTAATCTTCATAATTTAGAAAAAAACAAAAACTTAGAAAAAGATAATGCGAAAGTTAAAAGAGAAGAATTAAATAATAATAAACCTGTTATTGAAGGTTATAGACAAGATAGACTTAGTCTAACTCAAGAGCTTCAAGCATCATCTTCAAAAGAACATGTAAGAAAAGAATTACTTAAACTTGATGAAGAATTAAATGACTATAATATTGATAAAGAAAACTTAATTGCGGAAAAAGATGAATTAATCTTAAATAAAGCAGATTTAGAAATAGAAGTTAATTCTTTAAAAGAGAGACTAGAAGATGTTTCTTCTTTATACATGGAAAAAGAGCGAATCACTGAAACTTTAGCAGACCTAGATTTAATAAGTGAAAAACTAGAACGTAAGGAACAATTAATTATTTTAATTGAAGACTGTGATTTAGAATTTGATAGATTAAAAGAAGAAAATATAAAACTTTCTGGTGAAAAAGCTCAAGTTTCAAGAAAGTTACAACTTAATCTTGCTTCGCGTTTAGCGTCTAGTTTAACTGATGGTACACCTTGTCCAGTGTGTGGATCTAAGGATCATCCAAATTTAGCTCATTTTACGGATGATATTAATGATACAACACTTGAAACTGTTGTATCTAAGCTTGCTAAAAATAGCGTAGATACTGATCAAATAATTCAAGATAAAAGAAATTATGCCATTGAACGTAGTGAAATCGAAGATTTTCTTGCGACTAACGAATTAGTTATAACTAATGAGTTAAATAAAGAAAATATTAACGATTTTATTAATGAAATAAAAACAAAAAGAGATAGTGTAATTTATCGTATTGAAAACTGTAAAGCTATAACTGATGAATTTAATCAAAAAAATGATTCATTAACTGAAATGAATAATAGAATTATGGAAATTAATTTTGAGGTTGATAAACTTACTAATGATAATTTAGAAAGAGTTGAAAAATTAAATGAAGCGAAAGCTCAACTTAAAATTTACTCTGAAACTCGTGATTTAAATATCATTCAAAGTGAAATAGATAATTTAACAGTAAAAATAGAAGAATATGAAAAAGAAGTAGATAAATATACTAATTTAGAAGTATCACTTTTAAATGATATTATTGAAATATCTAAACAAGTATCTAACATTAATTCAACTATTAGTCAAAATGAAGGAAAATTAGCTATTTATTTAGAAGAAATAAAGAAATATAAAGAATTATTTAATAGTGATGAAGAATTTAATTTATGCTTAAATACTAATATAAGTGATATTAGTGATTATGTTAAAAATTATGATTCAAGATTAGCTATAGTAAATAATAGAATTGATGAATTAAGAGTTAAAGTAGAAGGAAAAGAATTAATTGATTTATCAATTATAGAAAATGAAATAGATAATAAACAAGCAGAAGTAGAAGAATTAAATAGATTAGTTATTGAAGGTAATTCAATAATTAATTCTAAGAATAAGCAACTTGATGAAATTAAGCTTAGCTATGAATCTATGAAAGATAAAATAATTGAAAAAAATAGAATCAAGAAATTAAGTGATTTAGCTAATGGACAATCCATTAACAAAATCACCTTTGAACAATATATTTTATCAATCTATTTTGAAGATGTAATAGATGAAGCTAATATTTTACTTGATGATTTAAGTAAAAATAGATTCCATTTAGTTAGAAAGACTTCCCTTCAAGGAAGAGGTTATCAAGGCTTAGAAATCAATTTATTTGATAACTTAACCGCATCAATTAGAGATGTTAATACCTTCTCTGGAGGAGAATCCTTTATCGCAAGTTTATCACTTGCCTTAGGTTTATCTAATGTAATTAGAAGAAACTCAAGTTTAGTTTCTATTGATACATTATTTATTGATGAAGGATTTGGATCTCTTGATTTAGAATCATTAGATCAAGCTTATAATATTTTATGTAGCTTAAGAACAAATGATAGAGTAATAGGTATCATATCACATGTTTCCGAGCTTAAAAATAGAATACCTAACCAAATCATTGTATCTAAATCGGAATTTGGTTCTAAAATTAAAGTATTAGATTAGGAGTGTTAATTATGGACAATATAAAAGATAAATATTCAATGCGTTTCTTCTTATCAACAGGAGCGTTTCTACTATGCTTTGCATGCGTATTTTTAGCTATTTGGTATTTAGAGACTATTTTAATAATCATACCTTTAGTTTTACTTGATGTTATTTTATTCTTTACATCTTATCAAAGCTTAATGTATCGTTTAGCTTTAAGAAAGAAGTTTGAAGTAAAATATGAAGGTAAAATAAAACTAAATGAATACTTTGATAATAAGGTTAAAAAAAGAGATTCAAATTTAAAAGTTATTGATAAGCTTTTAACTTATAGCTTATATGCTTCACCTATTATTTTAATTTTAAGTATAGCTTTAGGTATATTTGTGACTAAAAGTGTTGTTTTAGCTATAGTTATACCTTCACTTGTTTTAGTTTATTTAATTGCGTTATTCTTCATTAAAGATATTTATTCAAGCATAGATTATATTGAAGAAAAAGAACTAAAAGAAATCGTTTATATAAATAGTAAAACTATTACATATAAAGGATGTACATATATCTTTAATTACTGTGGTTTCCACTTTAAAGGTGATAGTTATAAATTCTTATTTATTCCACTATCTAAGCCAAAATTTAGTGATGAAGTTAAGGAAAAAATAGAGGGTGCAAGAAGTGATAGCAGTAAGTAAATGCTTATGCGGTTATAACTGTAAATATAATGGTGAAAATAACTTAAGAGATTACTTAAAAAAGTTAGAAGATAATAATGAAGTATTACTTATCTGTCCTGAAGTTTTTGGAGGACTTCCTATTCCTAGAATCCCATTTGAACTTAAAAATGGTAGAGCCATTAATAAAGATGGAGTAGATGTGACAGATAAAGTAATAGATGGTTGTAATAAAGCTTTAAAGTTAATTAAAGAAAACAATATTACAAAAGTTATTTTAAAAGAAAATAGTCCAACGTGCGGTGTAAATTACATCTATGATGGCACATTTACTCACACAAAAATAAAAGGGTGTGGACTATTAACTAAGATGTTAAAAGATGAAAACATAAAAGTTTATTCAGATGAGGAATTTTATGAAGAAAAATGATTACATTGATTTAACATGTACATATTTATCAACTGATGCAAAAGGCGTTTGTAATAAACGCGATTTTTGTTTTTATGTTGATTATCTACTACCTAACGAAAAAGCAAACGTCATAGTTGAAAAAATAAATGGTAAAACAGTATATGCTAGATTAATGGATATAATGGAAAAATCGGTTGACAGAATTGATTCTAATTGTTCATCTTACATGAAATGTGGTAGTTGTAAACTACTACATTTAAAGTATACTAAACAATTAGAATTTAAAAAAAATAATATTTCTTTATTATTTAAAAATAAAGGTATTAAAGCGATTATTAATGATGTTATTGGTATGAATAATCCCTTTAATTACCGTAATAAAGTTATCGCAAGCATCTCACTAGATAATAAAAAAATAGTTTATGGGATGTATGAAGAAAATAGTCATGAAGTAGTTTATAATAAGAACTGTTTAATTCAAAATAAATTACTTAATGAAATATTAATTTCTATTAAAGAAGAACTAGATAAATTAAAAATAAAACCTGAAGGCTTTGGTGGAGTATTAAGGCACATAATGCTTAGAGTAGGAATAAAGACAAATGAAGTTTTAGTTGTTTTTGTGACTAATAATGACTTATTTCCTGGACGTAATGAATTAGTAAAAGCTTTAACTAAAAAACATAAAGAAATAAAAACTATTATTCAAAATACTAATCCAAGAATTACACCAATTGTTTTTGGAAATAAAGATAGAATTTTATTTGGTCAAGGTTTTATTAATGATGAATTACTAAGTATTAAATATAAAATAAGTCATAAATCATTTTATCAGGTTAATCCAATCCAAACAGAAATACTTTATTCTAAAGCCATAAATATGGCTAAATTAAAAGAAACTGATACAGTTTTAGATTGTTATTCAGGAATAGGTACTATTTCTTTAACAATCTCTAAAAAAGTTAAAGAAGTAATAGGAGTAGAAATAGTAAAAGAAGCGGTAAATGATGCGATAAATAACGCTAAAATAAATAATATTAAAAACGTTAGATTTATTTTAGATGATTGTAAGAAATTTATGAATAATTATCATTCTAATATTGATTGTTTATTTGTAGATCCACCTAGAAGTGGACTAGATAGGGAATTCATAAATTCTGTTAAAAGATTAAAACCTAAAAAAATAGTTTATATTTCATGTAATCCTATAACTCAAGTAGATGATATATATCAATTACTTGAATTATATGAAATAAAAGAAATACAACCAGTAGATTTGTTCCCACATACAATTCATTGTGAGAATATAGTGTTATTAGAAAAGAAATAGGAGGAATATTATGAAGAAAATACTCATTTTTATCTTAATGCTTTTTACTATATGTGGATGTTCAAATAGTAAAACAAGCGATATAGTTATGTATGGAGATAGTAAGAGTGTTTCTTTTGATAATTTTACTTTATCCATTGGTAATTATTATTGTAGCGGATATGATAATTATTCTCTTTCTGTTTATCTTTATGTTTTAAATAATTCTTATTCAACTAAAACTTGCAATATAAATAATGTGTCTTTAACAAAAGAAGATACAAAAGCTAACTATACTGTTTACTATACAAAAAAAGTTGAAATAGAAGCAGAGTTGTCTAGCTTAATAGATTTTAGATCTACTATTCCAACAGATATAGAAGATTCAAATTATAAGTTAAGTTTCAGCATAAATAATACAAAAATAATCTTTTATTTATATGATATGCCAGATGAATTAAGGGAACAAAGAACAGTTAATTACTATATTAACGGTGAAGTAGTTTATACTGAAAAAGCGTTTGTTGGAAGGGAATATGAGGTTTCTTATATTCATGAATCAAGTGATTATACGAGTTATTGTGATGTTTGGCATAAAGATAGTTCTTTAAAAAATAGAATTGACGGCAGAGTTATGGTTGAAGAAGATATAAATCTTTATGGGATATTAAAATCTAATTTCTTTATAATGACATCAGCAACTGATAATCTCTCATATGTTAACATGATAAATCATGTACCAAAAAGTAAAATATTAGCCATCCCTGATACGTATCAAGGCAAAGAAATGTGCATTGGTAATTACGCAATCAATAAGTTTATTGGGGGGAAGATTTACGTTCCTAAAACAGTCCGCAAAATTTATAGTGGTAATTTCACAAATATTGGTAGTGAAACTATAATATACTATGAAGGAACAAAGGAAGAGTGGAAAGCTTTATTTTATAATAGCGAAGATTCAACTAAGATAACAAATAGAATTGTTTTTAATGCGAAAAAGTCGGATTTGAAATAGTTGATGATTTAATAGGGGGCGATATTTATGATAATTGATGAAATTAAATACACAATGGAATATGTAGAAGAGATAACTAAGAAATTAGGCGATGTAATTACAAAAGATGATTATTATATCGAAGATATGGGCTGCCCTCATAAGCAACCAAGCAGTCTACCTACTGGTTATGCTGCAGTATATATGTTTGCTTATGGAAACGATAATGAATATGAATTCTTAAAGATAGGAAAAGTAAACGCAGGAAGTAGTGCAAGATTTACAAGCCAACATTATGGATTTGATTCCATAAGTACGCTTGCTAAATCAATTTGTTTTGATAAGGAATTTCAAAATAAAGGTATTGCCCCTAATAATGTAAAAGATTGGATGCTTAACAATTTAAGAAGAATAAATATTTATATTAAAACAAACTGTGGCATGAAAGCTACAGAACTAGTTGAATCTTTAATGCACTATAAATTTAATCCTAGATTTGAAGGAAGTATTAATAGTAAAAGTAGTAAAAAAGAAGTAATAGAACTGAAAAAAGGAGATAGCAAGCCTATTTCTATTACTCCTAAGAAATCAGCTGGCGGTGCAGCTAGTCAAAGAATATTTGAACTTTTAAAAGCAAAAGGTGGAAAAGCAATGTGCCCAATGCTAAAAGGAGAACCAACTACTTTATATTTATCTGAATTTGGCGTTTATAATTCTGGATATATGGATTTATTATGTGAATGGCATATATTAGATGCTATTGTTGAAAAGGCTAGAGAATTAGGCGGAGTAATGTATAAAGGTGATTCGGCTTCACAAAGTGGAGCAAAAATTGGTTCTGATGCTCTGCCACTTGATACAATAGATGCGTATATAAGTATTAATTTCTATGGTAATAAAGTTGGTAATTCAACACTTAGAAGATCTACATACTATTCTGCTATTCTTGCTTGGGCTGGTATATGCACAAATAATAGCGCAAGAAAAGCACCATATGGTAGAGGTGGATTTATTAAGTTGTTTCCAGAATGGAGATAGATTATTGAAAAATGTTTTTGTCCTAGGGCTTGATAAAAAACTTATAAAAAATGCAAATAAAACGAGTTTGTATTTAGCTTTTTATAAAATCTTATTTAAGGTGGTGAACATCTATGATAGTTTATGAAGGAAATAAAAAGACTTTTCTTGATGATGTATCTAACGGATTAATGGTTAGAAAAATAGAAGAAATGTTTGATAAATTAGGTATAAAAAAAGAGCAACAAGCAGAAATGAATTCATGGAAAAATTCTCTACCAAGAATGGGAAATATTATATCTGATAATAGAATTGATGATGAAGTTGGAATTGCTGTTGAATTTCAAATTCCTTTTACAAGCAAGAGAGTAGATTTTATGGTTGCTGGCAAGAATGATGAAAGTGATAATGTTGTTGTTATAGAATTGAAACAATGGGAAACTTGTCAAGCAACATCTAGAGAAAATGTAGTTACTGCCTTTACTGGTGGAGCAAATAGAGATGTTGCACATCCATCACAACAAGCTTATTCTTATGCCAAATTAATTCAAAACTTTAATGAGTCAATAGAAGAAGAAAAAATAGATATGATTCCTTGTGCATATTTGCATAACTATGAGGAAAAGAATAGGGGACAAATATGTCATCAGAAATATAGTGACATCATTAAATTGTCACCTGTATTTCTAATGGAAGATGGAAAGAATCTAAAAGATTTTCTAGTTAAATATGTATCTAAACCATCAAATAAAAAACTATTTGAAATAATTGAATATGGAAAATTAAAACCATCTAAATCGCTTCAAAGTGCGGTTGGTTCAATACTAAACGGAAATCAAGAGTTTGAACTTATTGATGAGCAATTAGTTGCTTATTCAACAATATTAAAGCTAGTTCAAAACTCTATTAATAGTGATGAAAAGCATACAGTTATAGTTAAAGGTGGACCAGGTACTGGTAAAAGTGTAATTGCGATTAATCTTTTAACTAAGATTTTAAATAATGGTTATTCTTGTTGCTATGTAACAAAAAATTCAGCTCCACGTGCTGCTTTTTCTCAAAGCTTAGTAAAGGGAAAATATTCACTATCTTATTTGAAAGGTTTATTCAAAGGATCGGGTTCATTTATAGATACTCCAAATAATACGTTTGATTGTATTATCACAGATGAGTCACATAGATTAAATGAAAAATCTGGATTATTTGGCAATAAAGGTCAAAACCAAATTATGGAAATTATAAAGTCATCAAAGATTAGTGTATTCTTCATTGATGAAGATCAAGTAGTCACTACTAAAGATATTGGATCAGTTGGAGAAATTAAAGCATGGGCAAAAATACTTGGCAGTAAAGTACACTGTAATGAATCATTAGAATTAAAGAGTCAATTTAGATGTAATGGTTCTGATGGATACTTAGCTTTTTTAGATGATGTATTAGAAATAAGACAGACGGCAAATTATAATTTCTTTGACTTAGATTATGATATAGAAATATTTGATAATCCAAACAAAATGAAAGAAGCACTAAGAAAAACTAATACAAGCAATAAATCTAGAATGATAGCAGGTTATTGCTATCCTTGGAACAGCCAAAAAGATAAGAGTAAATATGACATTTTCTTAGAAAACGGATTTAAAGCTCAATGGAATTTTTCAACAGACGGATTTGCAATAGATCCTAATTCGTTTGAACAAGTTGGATGTATTCATTCGACACAAGGATTAGAATTTGATTATGTTGGTATCATAATTGGATTAGACTTAAGATATGAGAATGGTCATATAATAGCTGACACATCAAAAAGAGCTGACACTGACTATTCTATTAGAGGCTTAAACGGCAATGTAAAATTAGGAGAAAGAATCATAAAAAATACTTATAAAACTCTATTATCTAGAGGACAAAAAGGATGCTTTATCTATTGTGAGGATAAGGCTTTAGCAGCATATTTAAAAGAAAGATTGGCTAAAGCCCTAGGGGAAAGAGACAAAGCAAAAATCAGTTAGTTCTTGATTAAAATTGAAAACTAAATTGGAGGTGGATTTATGAATACTATATTTAATATTATAGATTTTGGTGCGGTAGGTGATAACTCTACCGATAACACAAAAGCTATCCAAAAAGCGCTAGATGAAGCCTCTTTATGTGAAGGTAAGGTTATTGTTCCACCTGGAAAATACTTAACTGGTAAACTTAAACTTAAAGGTAAAGGTGTAACTATTGAAGGTTCAGCTTCATGGAGTTATAGAGGTGTAGGTGGATCAGTATTAATCTTAAATGATGATAAAGCTGAATGCTTAATAGATATTACTGGTTCATTTGGTTGTTCAATTATAAATCTTAATTTAACAACCAGCCTAAACACAAATAATATAATTCATGGAATTAAATTATATTGGGATAAATATAATGGTGGATCAGAAGAAGATACACCTAAAATAGATGGATGTAAAATATGTAATTTTACAGGAGATGGCATACACTTTGAACACGTATGGTGTTTTAGTGTAAGACATTCTATGATTGCTTATAATAAAGGTAATGGAATCTTTATTGATGGCTGGGATGGATTTATCCTTGATAACTGGTTCTCATATAACGAAGGATATGGATTACTTGGTGGAAATGTAGTCGCATCTATTTCTTTAACTGGAAATAGAGTAGAGTGGAATACTAAAGGAGGATTCAAGATTCCTTTTGGTGATTCCTTTAATATTACAGGTAATTTCTTTGATAGAGGAGAAGGACCTGCCTTGGATTTAGGTGGAGAAAAACAAGTAAGTCTAGCTACTATTACATCTAATATTTTTAGAAGACCTGGGGCTTCTAATAATCCAAATGATAAATATGATAGTTGTCATTTAAGACTAACTAATTGTAAAAATATAACTGTAATTTCTAATACAATGAGACTAGGTAGAAATGATGGAGGTGGAGGTATACTATCTCCAAATTATGGCTTAGTTATACGAAATTGTGAATGTTGCACAATTAGTTATAACACAATGGATAAGTCTGTTTTAAAAGAATTATTTGTATTAGAAAACAATAATAATTGTATTATAGATAATAATATAGGTTCAATTTCAGATGAATCATTTTCAACAGGTTCTGATTTGTTAAATTAATAATTGAAAGAGAGGAGCATTGTAGAATAATGCTCCTTTTTTAAAATTTATAAAGATCTGTTGACTAAAAATAAAACATATGATAAATTTAAAGTAGGCGTATAGTTAATCTTTAGGTCATAAATTATTTAGGTATGATGAATCTTATGCAAGTGAGCCCATTATATATGGATAACTTATGTTTTAAAAATTAATTAATAATGTCTAACAATATAATAGGACAACTATATATTTTTGTTAGATTTTTTTTGCGCCATCATTTTGTCAAATGTTTTTGAAGAAAGGTGGTATTTTTTATGACAGAGAAAGATTATTACGATATTGAATTAATGATAGGTTATGAGTTTAGTAATAAAAGTTTATTAAAACAAGCTTTTACTAGAAAATCATATTCTATGGAAAATGGTGGAGAAGATAATGAAGTTCTTGAGTTTTATGGGGATACAGTATTATCAGGCAGTGTTATAAGAATTTTTGATATTTTATTCTGTGAAAGCAGGAAAGATTATTATGTATCAAAAAAAACAGAAGCTGAATTAACTGAATTGAAGAAAAATCTTGTTAGTAGAACTATGCTTTCTAAAAGAATTGATTACCTAGGACTTAGTGAGTATTTAATAATGGGTAAAAGTGATATTTTAAATAATGTCCAAAATGAAGCTTCTGTAAAAGAGGACCTTTTTGAAGCCATAATTGGAGCGGTTGCTATTGATTGTAAGTTTGAATCAAGTATTATTGATGGAGTAATCAATACAATGCTTGATCCAGTATATTATATTTATTGTGGATTTGATTTTGATGTTATTAACTATATCCAAAAAGTTCAAGAATGGAATCAAAAATTTAATGGTGAACTTCCAGAATATATTTATTCTATTGATGATTATTCAGATAAAATAGAATGTACAATACTTATTCCAAATCCAAGTGGTGAAGGTATTCTTGATTTTGAAGATATATCAAGAAATAAAGCAGATGCATTTATGAAAGCGGCAGAAAAAGCATACTGGTATTTATATAGAAACGGCTTTATCAAAGAAGAAAAGATGATAGATGTTGCGGGAAAACCAGATATGCATAATCCTGTTGAACAACTAAATATTCTAGCAACAAAAGGTTATATTGAATCTCCAGATTACACCTTTATCGAAACATTTGATGATAATGGAAATCCTAAATGGGAATGTATTTGTAAAATCAAAGGATATGAATTTGAAGTACATAATCATGCTTCTAGCAAAAAAGAAGCAAAGAAATTATGTGCATATCAAGTTTATAAGTTATTATTAAATGAAAAAAAGAAGTAAAGGAGAATAAATGATAATAAAATTAAATAAACTATCCAATTTTAAGGAAAAGGAATATCTTTTAAAAGAATGGGACTATGAAAAAAACGGAGAATTAACTCCTGATAAAATTAGTTATGCTAGCAATATAAAGGTATGGTGGAAGTGCAAAAATGGTCATTCATGGGCAACTTCACCATCACATAGAACTCTTCAAACAGGTAATTGCCCTTATTGTTCTAATAAGAAATTAGCAAAAGGAGAAAATGATTTAGAAACAGTTTTTCCAGATATTGCTAGAGAGTGGAATTATGAGAAAAATGGCTTATTAAAGCCGTCTGATGTTGTTTATGGTTCATCAAAAAAAGTGTGGTGGAAATGCAAGCTAGGACATGATTACGAAATGAAAGTATGTGTAAGAGCATATAAACTTACTAACTGCCCAATATGTCAAAAGGAAAGGCATACATCATTTATTGAACAAACAATTTTATTCTATTCAATGAAAGTATTTAAAAGTACTAAAAGCCAAGTTAAATTTGATTGGCTAGGAAAAGGTGAAATAGATATTTTTATTCCTGAACTGAATCTAGGAATAGAATATGATGGAGGATACTGGCATAAGGATATTAATAGGGATTTAAAAAAAGATATTTTATGCCAAGAACATAATATTGATTTGATTAGAATAAGAGGATCTAAATGTCCTATTTATGAAACAAATATTAAGTTAATAAGAATAGAAAACGAATATAAAAACAGTATAATCGAAGAAGTTTTAAAATCTGTTTTCGATTATATAAAAGAAAAATATAATCTATATTTTTTTATTGATATAAATATTGATAGAGATTATATCGAAATAACAGAGAAATTTGTTCTTGGTGAAAAAGTAGGTAATTTAGAGGAATTATTTCCAAACGTTTCTAAAGAATGGGACTATAGTAAAAATGGCACTATAACACCAAAAATGGTAAGTGCACATTCAAAAAAAGATTTTTGGTGGAAATGTAGTAAATGCGGTTATAGCTATAAAGCAACTGTAAATAGAAGAACAGGTAGTAATAAAACAGGATGCCCTTTATGTAGTGGTAATATTGTTGTGAAAGGGAAAAACGATATTGAAACACTATTTCCTGAAATTCTAAAAGAATGGGATTATGATAAGAATATAATGCTTCCATCAGAAGTCTCAAAAGGATCAAATAAAAAAGTTTTTTGGAAATGTCCATTTGGTCATTCTTGGGAAGCATCAGTAGTAAATAGGATTAATCTTAAGGCTGGATGCCCAGTATGTAATCATAAAATAGTTGGTGAAAATAATAGTCTAGCTGATTTGTATCCAAATTTACTAGAGGAATGGGATTATAGAAAAAATGAACGCAATCCATATACATTACTACCAAAATCTAATCTATTATTTTGGTGGAAGTGCAAAAAATGTGGTAATGAGTTTCAAAAGCGCATAAGCGAAGTCACAAGATTAGGTTATCCTTGTGTGAAATGTCATAAATAAGGTATAATAATACTTGGGTGGAGTATTATGATTGAAAAAAGGAAAGTTATTCTAACCAAAGAAGAAAATGATAATTATATTGATGATTTATTATGCTTTGGTTATGAAGTAACTTATAAAGAAAAAGAGAAAGTCAATAAAGAAACTTTAAGAGTCTTTATGTTAGAAAGAGATACTGATATTCCTAATTATGATAAATTAGTAGAACTTGAAAAAGAATATGAAGATAATAAAAAAGAATTAGTAATGTATCCAAAAATAAATGGATGGTTAGTATTCTTTTTATGGTGCTTAATCATACCAGGAATGATTTATTATGATCTTAAAAGTAATGATATAAAGGCAATAGATCAGCATAATGAACCATTACTTATAAAGATGTATGATTTAACGGAAGAAGCTAGAAAATTAAAAGAAGAAAAATAGGGGGAAAAATAAATGTCAAATTTCAGTGATATGGTCGCATATTTGCAACATAGCAATGCAAATTCGTTATATACTACAAGTGGAAAGTATGATTTTACAAAAGATGCAAGACTACTGAATTTTTTAACAAATAATTTATGGTATACTTATAATAAGGAAAGTGAACAATATCCTTATTCTAATCCAGCAAGTATTCCAACTTACTTGATTAACAAAAGATTAGATAATCTTTTTGAATTACTATTGTGTGTTATTTTAAGGATTGCTCCATCTAATTTTTATTGCAAGGACAAAAAAATTGATGTGTGTTCAGCTTTAAATAAGATTAATAGTACTACTTTTGATACTTCCAGTACTTTTTGTATATTTTATGACAAAAGTAATACGGGTATTTACAATTCTTTTATCATGAAGTTTTTACAGTCGTTAAGAAATTCATTAGCGCATGGCGGATTTAATAAACTATCAATTAATAATAGATATAACGAGGTGTATTTTAATAATGATGATATAAACGATACAAAAAAAGTTTCAATGTCTTTAAGATTAATAGGTAATGCAAATGATAATTTTTTAGAAAAGGCATATAACGAAATTACTAGTTTAGGATCGGCAACCGTTTTTTCTTTATTTAGAAAAATAGCAAATTATTATTCTAGAAGAACAAACAATGGAAATAATCTTAACTTGAACAGGTATAATGATAAAGTAGAAGTTTATGAATATAATAAAGAAAATGGCCATAAAATAATATATGTAATTGATTCAGATGACTTTAACGAAATAAGAGAAATAATATCTTACATAATAATCAGTTTAAAAAAGCCAAAATTAGATGGAGTAAATGATTATGCCGATATAAATAATAGTATTTTTTATTTACCAGTGTATTTTAGGTCTGTTGCGAAAGATAAAATGCTTGAGTATTATATTGGAGCTGTTAAGAAAGAATATGGCTTAGATAATAATGATAAGACAAATGATGAAATAATAAAAGGGAATATAGATATAAAAATTTTATATAAATTAGAATTAATGGATTTATTATAATACAAGAAAGTTTTTTAGGGGAAAATAATAATGATACATAAAAAAAAGGCAATCAAAATAAATAATAATGGGATATTTACTTTTGTTAATGGAATTTGTGAAGACCAATTTGTAGGATACTTTCATTTTAATAATGGCTCATTTTATAGCGTGAACAAAGATGATGTATTTGATTTAGCATGTGATAAGAATATTAATGGGCAGGGAAGAATTTCGCTTGATTATGATAATAAAAACATTCACGTATCTCAAACCACAAGCAAAAAAATGGTTATTTTATTAGAAAGCCCTCATATAAATGAATTTAATGTACAAAATAAAAAATATAAAACAGCACCAGCATGGGGAAAAACTGGTGCTAGGTTTAATTCCTTTTTTATTAAAATACTTAATTATAATCTAAAGAATATAGGAAATTGTTTTAAAAATAATGATGTTATTGATGTTTATTTTGTGAATGCAATTAGATATCAATGCAGTTTAGGTATTAGCCCAATCAATAAATCTTTAAGGGATTTTATATTTTATGCTTTGTGGGATAAACAAAATGATAGCTTTAAGGATGATTTATTAGAAAGAGTCCAAATGATTGATCCTGATTATCTTATAATTGCTCCTACAAAAAATATTAAGGAAAAATGTTTTAGGTCGAATCCAATCCCAACTAGTGCAGGAAGACCCGTATTTTTTACTGCAGAAACTCATCCATCTTGTTGGAATAAAAATACAACAATAATATAACGGACTCAATAAATAAAAGGTAAGCATTTGTTTCTATATTAATGCTTTTCTTTTTTATGTTAAAATATAATTGTGTTGAGGTGATAATATGGAAGAATCTCTAACAAAAGAAAAACTCCAAGAACTAATGAATAAATACTATAAAAAAGAAGATACATCATTATCTTTCTTTGATATTATCAATAAATCGCATGATGAGAATTTGATTTCGTTGATGATTAGATATTTATTTGAAAATGATAGTGAATGTTTAAAAAATGTCTTAAATAAGGCATATAAAGACAATATTCATTATTTAGAAATAATTGAAATTACTCCAGAATATTCTATAAAAGATAAAAAGAGAATAGATATTCTTATAAAAGCTCTTATAGATAAAAAAGAAAGTATTATTGTGATTGAAAATAAGGTTTATTCAAAAGAACATGGTGAACAATGCAAATTATATTATGAATATATAGACAAAGAATTCCCTAATTTCATTAAGTATTATTTATTCCTAAAGCCTGAATATAATAAAGCAACTTCAGGATGTAAGAAATTTATGGTTATTAATTATAGAGATTTATGTGACTCTATAACAAATGAAGATGATATTTATATCAAGGATTTCAAAAAAACAATTAATAATAATTTGGTGGTGGGTAAAATGGATGAATTAAAAAAATATATTTTAGATCATTTTAGTGAATTATATGGATTAGTAAGTGATTTGGATAAACAATTATCAAATTTTCTTGAGAATGAATATGGTAAGGAAATGCAAGAATTCTTAAAATGTGAAAGAGTAGAGGTGTATAAACCAAACTATTCAATTAGATTTTATAACGCTAATTGTTGGGGTGGTTATAATGTTTCAAATGACGAAAAATATTATTTTTATGTTGAATTAGTCGGTCATGATAAAAACATTAAATATCCTAAGTTTCAGTATATAATTAATAGATATTCTGACAATCCTGAAACAAAAATATCAAAATACGTTATTAATAAAGATAGGGATAGTAGATTTGGCAAGAATTGTTTCGTTATAAGAACAGTTTCATTTATTTCAGATAAAGATGTTTTATCGCCAGAATGGAAAAGGGAATTAATAGAGAAAAGTAAGGAAGTTTTAAAGCCTTTTTATGATCAAATGCTTGAAGATGTTAAAAACTTCCTAGGAGAAAAATAATCATGAACCTAACATATAAAGACACACATGATTTCACAAAAGAAGAACTAGAAGATTTATTTTTATCAGTAGAATGGTCTAGTGGTAAATATCCTGAAAAGTTAGTTATTTCTATGAAAAACTTTAAAACTGTTTATAGTGCATATGATAATGATAAATTAGTTGGTTTAATATGTGTTATGGATGATGGAATAATGAATGCTTATATTCACTATTTATTAGTTAATCCAAAATACCAAAAATATGGTATTGGAAAAGATTTAGTAGAAAAAGTAAAAGTAAAATATAAAGACTATTTAAGAATAGCTGTTATAGGCTATGGTAGGGCATTAGGATTCTATGAAAAGTGTGGATTTACTAAATCTAATGAATCTTATCCAATGTTTATTACTAGCTTATGGACATAAAAAAAAGGACTGTTATTTTAACTAACAGTCCTTTGCTTTTTTATTCAACTTCTTCAAATCTTATATTAGTGATATAAATATTTGCAGTAGATGTTGTATTACCCATGTTGAACTCAAATCTGGCTTCATTATTAGATTTTCTATTCATTGTGAATGTTCCTTCAACATGTTGAACGGAAGTAGTTACATCTACCTTCTTACTCCAATATCTAGTCCATCCATCACCATTACCACCATCAATACATACTTCATTGATAGTTCTAGCGGCATCAGCTTTAATGTCAAAGCTTACTTTATAAGTCTTACCATTTAATACTGGCATTTGAGTATGGAATAATTGAACTGAATAATCTTTTTCACCATTCTTACTTGAAGTAATCTTAAATCCATTTTCAATAGCTTCAACTGATCCATTACCTGTATCTTCTTTATGGAAGATCCATCCAAGATTAGAATTATTTGTAATTACATTATTAGTAATATAGTTACCAGTTTCATCTGGATCACGGAAACTCTTTTCAGGTTTAGTTACATTTTCATCATAACTATCTTTTTGATATACTCTAACATAATCGATTTCAAATTCAGCTTTCTTCATATACTTAGCATTGTATTCAGGATTTCCTGGCCATTTACCACCAATTGCTAAATTGATTTGAATACAGAAATCTTGGTTAAATGGTGCTGGATAAGGTTTTTCTTCTTCACCATCAACAGCTGTGAACCAGTCATTAACCTTTAAATATTGTACATCATCAATAAACCATCTAATTTCTCCTGGTTCCCATTCAATTGCGAATGTATGGAAATCATCAGCAAAAGTAGTATCAGTTAATGTTACAGTTCCTTGCTTTTCAGCATGTGGTTCACCCCAGTGTAGAGTTCCATATGCTTTTTCTGTAGCATCTCCTAAAATTTCCATGATATCAATTTCACCGCACTTTGGCCATTGACCATATACATCTTCATCTAGAGGCATCATCCAAATTGCTGGCCATAAACCTTTACCAGCAGGAACCTTAGCTCTAGCTTCAACTCTACCATATTTAAATGCGTATGCTTCTTGGTTTCTTAACTTACAAGAAGTATATACGTGGTTATTATCTATTTCTTCTTCAATACCTTTGATAACGAATTTACCTTTTTTAACATATCCGTTTCTTTCATCTTTTACATACTTTTGTAATTCTGCGTTTGTCCAGCCTGCAGGACGAACCTCTCTCATCCAAATTTCATCATTTAAGGCATCACCATTAAATTCATCTGCCCAAAGAAGATTATATCCTTCTTTTTCAGGTGTAACCTCATCATAATTCTTTTTCTTACAACCAGTCATCGATAATGCTGCAATACCAGAAAGTAAGAATAAACCTAATGTTTTCTTTAAAAGTCCTTTCATTTTTTCCTCTCCTTTTTTAAAGATTTTACATTTTGTTATAAAGTTGTATAAAATTGACATGTCGTTACCTTCATTGTATTATAAAAATTTCTAATTTCAATTACCCAAGGGCTATACACCATAAAAATGTTACAAAATTTAAATACTTTTAATATAATTTTTATTATCGATTTATCAAAAAAATTAGATTATAATAAAGGTAGATAGGTGATTATTATGACTAATGATATTTATTCAATAAAAGTTAATAATAAAACAACAAACTATTTTAAATTTGGCTGTGGGAAAAATATAATGGTTATTATTCCAGGCTTAAGTATTAAAAGTGTGATTGAATCAAAAGATATCATAATTAATGATTATCACACTTTTGAAGAAGAATACACTGTTTACTGTTTTGATAGAATAAGGGATGTAGATAATAACTACTCTATTTTTGATATGGCTAAAGATTTAGAAGATGTTTTAATTGAATTAAAGCTAGATAATATCTATCTATTTGGTACTAGCCAAGGTGGAATGATATCTATGATTATGGCTATTAATAAAGTAATAAATATCAAAAAATTAGTCTTAGGATCAACTACATATATAATAGATAATAATAAATTTAACCAAATTAATGAATGGATTAATTTAGCAATTAACCGTAAATCTGAGGATTTATGTTTAAGCTTTTCTAAATTAATATATCCTGAAGAAGTATTTAATAAATCACTTAATTTAGTACGTGATTTAGCAAAAACTATTACAGATGAAGAACTAGATAGATTTATTGTTTTTGCTAAAGCACTAAAAGATTTTAATATAATATCTAAACTTAAAGAAATAAACTGTGATACTTTATTTATAAATGATAAAACAGATAAACTACTTGGAGATATGAGTAGTTTAATAAATAATATAAACTTACCTAAAATATCTTCATATACTTATGAAGGATATGGACATGCCGCTTATGATTTAGCTCCTGATTATAAAGAAAAAATAAAAGAATTTTTTGAAAAATAACGGATTTATTTAAGTCCGTTTTTTTCTTACTTAAAATTTCAATAATCTGCTTATATTTTTGATATAAAAAAAATTTAGATTTATTATATAATTAGGGTGTACTAGGAGGGGATATTTATGTTTGATTATGAAAAAATAAACATCGAAAGAGTTAAAGAAAATTTAAGTGAATGTATGGTTTTATTAAAAAAGGATGGGAAATTCCCACTTGATAGGCCATGTAGAATTGCTTGTTTTGGTAATGGTGTGAGAAAAACACTTAAAGGTGGAACAGGATCAGGAGAAGTAAATTCCCACTTTTTTAAAAATATTGAAGAAACTTTAGCCGATTATGGTTTTACTGTAACTACAAAATACTTTTTAGATGAATATGATTTAGTTTATAAAAAAGCTAGAAAAGAATTTATTAAAGGAATTAAAAAAGAAGCTAAGAAAGTTAAAGAATCTAGTGTATGGGTAGGTATGGGTGCTGTAATGCTAGAACCTGATTATGAAATAATGCTAGATTATAATGCTGAAGCTTGTATCTATGTATTATCTAGAATTTGTGGTGAAGGTAATGATAGATTAAATGAAAAAGGTGATTTTAAACTAACTGATACTGAAATTAGAGATATAAATAAACTAAATTCAAAATATGAAAAGTTTATGTTAGTTTTAAATGTAGGTGGACCTGTTGATTTAACTTATGTTTTAGATGTTAAAAATATTCTTATATTATCCCAACTAGGTGTTGAAACTTCAAGTGCTTTATGTGATGTAATCTTAGGTAAAACTAACCCAAGTGGAAAGTTAACCACAACTTGGGCAAGCTTTGAAGAATATAACAAAGACATTGATTTTGGTGATTATGCGGAAACTAACTACTTTGAAGGTATATATGTAGGGTATCGTTATTTTGATAGCGCAAATGTTAAACCATTATATCCATTTGGTTATGGTTTAAGTTATTCTGAATTTAGTTATGAATTTATAGATTATAAAATAAATGATAGTATTATTACTATTAATGTTAAAGTTAAAAATATAGGTAGCTTTAAAGGTAAAGAAGTTATTCAAACTTACCTATCAAGTCCAAGTAAAAAATTAGATAAAGCATATCAAGAATTATGTGGTTTTAAGAAAACTAGATTACTTGAAGTAGATGAAGAAGAAACTTTATCAATTGAATTTGATTTATTAGATTATGCATCATTTGATACAGATAATTCATATTATATTTTAGAAGAAGGTAAATATAATATTTATATGGGTAATAGTAGTAGAAATACTATTAATATATTAACTATAAATCTAGTTAAAGATTTAATTGTTTCAAAAGTGAAAAATATCACAACAAAGCCACAATTTACTGATAAAGTATATAATAATTATGAAAGAACTTATTCAAAAAATATTATAGATTTAGATTTATCTAATATTAAAACAAAAGAATTTAATTATGAATATAATACTGATATTAATGAAAAAGCAAATATGTTATCTAATGAAGAATTAGTATTACTATCTATGGGTAAATTTGATGAAAAAGGATTAATTTCTGTAATTGGAAATGCAGGTAGAACTGTTGCGGGTTCAGCTGGTGAAACTAGAGGCTTAGATGGTATTTTACCTATTACAATGGCTGATGGACCTGCAGGCTTGAGACTTGCTAGAAGGTTTTATAAAGATAAAAAAGGAACTCACCCAGTTGGCGAAAACGGAATGCCTGAAAGCTTTATGGAGTTACTAAGCGGTCCTGCAAGACTTTTCTTTAAAATCTTTGTGCATAATAAAAAGAAAACACCTAAGAAATACACAGAAGAATATCAATACGCTACAGCTATACCTATTGGGGTTGCGATTGCTCAAAGCTTTAACTTAGAGTATGCTAATACTTTAGGTGATGTAGTTGGAGATGAAATGGAACGTTTTGGTGTTAATTTATGGTTAGCTCCTGCACTAAATATTCATAGATCAATTCTATGTGGTAGAAACTTTGAATATTATAGTGAAGATCCTCTTATTAGTGGTAAGTTCGCTGGTGCTATAACTAAAGGGGTTGAATCACATAAGAACTGTGGAGTAACTATTAAACATTATTGTTGTAATAATCAAGAATATTTTAGATTATTTAATAATAGTAATGTTAGTGAAAGAGCACTAAGAGAAATATATTTAAAAGGCTTTAATATTTGTATTAAAGAAAACAATCCAAAAGCTTTAATGACTTCATATAACTTAGTTAATGGAATTCATTCATCAGAATCTTATGATTTAGTTACAAACTACTTAAAAGTAGAACTTAACTATAAAGGCTTAATTATGAGTGATTGGGCAAGCCATCACTATAATAAAGATAGAGTTAAATATGCCCCACAAAATCCTGTTGGATTTATTAAGGCTGGTGGTAATGTATTCATGCCTGGATCAAGTATTGATTATAATGATGTTTTAAATTCTTTAAATAGTGGTAAAATAGAATTAGAATTATTAAAGAAAAACGCAAGTATCGTTATTAATAAATCAAATGATTTTCATAAGTAGGTGAATATATGGATACAATGTATCAAATATCTTTATTACAAAGTCTTACAGGTGGCTTATATGATGGACTAATTACTGTAGCCGATTTAAAGAAATTAGGAGATTACGCTATAGGTACATTTGATGGTGCTGATGGTGAACTTATCATGATTGATAGAGTTTGCTATAAGGCATTACTTGATGGAAGTATTATAGTAGCTAATGATAAAGAAACTATTCCTTTTTCTAATGCCTTTAAATTTAATAAAACTGATAGTTTAACACTATCATGTAAGAATATTAAGGATTTAAAAGAAAAGCTTCATAAATTCAAAAATGAGAAATACCTTAATCATTTTATGATTATAAAAATAAAAGGACATTTAAATAGTATAACTACACGTAGCTTACCTAAACAAACTAAACCTTATGAAAATACTTTAGATTATATTGTTGAACATGAACAAACATTAAAAACTGATTATAATACAGATGGAACAATTATTGGTATTTGTTTTCCTCCATTTATGGATAAATTAAACACAACTGATTTCCATATGCATTTTATTAGTAAAAATAAATTATTTGGTGGTCATATTCTAGATTTAAGTTTTGATGACTTACTAGTAGAAGTATCTATTAAAAGTGAATTTAAGCTAATATTATCTAAAAGTGATGAATTTGTTAAAAAAGAAATTAATTCATCAAAAGAATTAATCAAAAAGGTTGAAGAGTAGGTGATACTATGAAAGAAGAATTTTTAGCATTACTTAAAAGTGTAAATAGAGATGGAATGGATAAATTAATTAACTGGATAGAAAAAACTTCATTTTTTACTGATCCAGCAAGCGCAAACCATCATGGTGCATTTGAAGGAGGTCTACTTCAACATTCTCTTAATGTTTATAATAGATTAAAAGAATTAGTTGGAGATAGTGATTCAACTAAAATAATTGGTTTACTTCATGATGTATGTAAAATAGGTTCATATGAAGTAAGTATAAGGAATGTTAAAGATGAAAATGGCGCTTGGAATCAAGTACCATTTTACAAACACAAAAAAGAAGCTTTCGCCTTTGGACATGGTGAAAAATCAGTATATATGATTTCAACATTTATAAAGCTTAAAAAAGAAGAAGCACTTGCGATTCGTTGGCATATGGGAGCTTATGAACCTAAAGAAGTTTATGGATATTTAGGAGAAGCAATTTCAGAATGTCCATTAATAATATATACTCATACAGCAGATATGTTAGCAACATATGTTGATGAAAAAGAATAAAAAATATGATATAATAAATATGTAATGGTGTGATGATGATTATATGTACTCTATAACATATTAATCTGAGCATTCATTTCCCTACAAAGCAGAAATCGTTAGAGGTGCAAATTTCTGTAGGCGCGCGTATAGAGTTGAACGCGGACTATTAAAATATGTATATTAACTTTAAGTAGTTTTTATATGTATTTTAGTAGCCCGCGTTTTTTGTTAGGAGGGGTCGATATGAAAGGAAGTTAGTTTTAACCGTTTGAAACCAAAAGAAGTAAAAAAATAACGCATTTGCGCATAAGTGGGTAAAAATAAGGGATAAAAATTTTTAAAATTAATCATAACACTTTAAAATTATAGTGTAATGTGTTAAAATAAAAACGAAAGGAGGGTGTAATAGTATGTTTAATAGCAAGATTATTAAGTATGAAAACAATAAGAATAATTTTCAATCAAGAAAACAATATGAAAACTGTATTTTTAATATGCTTAAAGTTAAAAAAATAGTAAAAGTAAAAAAAGATTTATATGCTTTAATAAATCCTTTAACTAATAATATTTATGCGAATAAATATGAGATTGCTTCATCAATTAGTGAATCTTCTTATGTTTCATATCACTCTGCTTTAGAATATTATGGACTTACTAATCAAGTGTTTACTAATATTACAGTATCTTCCTTGAGTAGATTTAGAGATTTTGAGTATGAAGGTATAAATTATTCTTTAAAGTTAACTAACGATGATTTTATGGTAAAAAAAGTAGACGAAATAAGAATAACTTCTTTAGAAAAAACAATTATAGATTGTATAGATAGAATTGATCTAGCCGGCGGCATAGAAGAATTATTAGAAGCTTTAGATTTATTAGAATATGTTGATGAAGAAGAATTAATTAAGGCTCTAGAGCATTATAATAAAAAAATACTATTTAGAAAAACTGGTTATTTATTATCTTTTTACAAAGAGGAATTTAATTTAACTAATAAACTATTTGACTTATGTGCTAAATATGTCAATAGTAATAAGTTTTACTTTTTAGAAGATGAATACTCTGATTTAAAAATCGATAAAAAATGGAATTTATTTGTCCCTAATAATTTATTTAGTTTAAAGGATGGAGGCTTAGTAGATGAATTATACTAGGGATAGTATAGAAAAAATGGCAAACGAATCAGGCTTCATAAGAGAAGTCTATGAAAAGGTAGTTAGACTAGTAGATGTATTAGAATTCATTAATTCTAACAATAATTTGGTTGATAAGTTATCTCTAAAGGGAGGAACAGCAATTAATCTATTATATTTCAATTTGCCGCGTTTATCGGTTGATATTGATTTAGATTATATAGGCAGTATAGATAAGAAAGAAATGCTTTCTGATAGAGAGATAATTAATAAAATAATTATATCCTTTATGGTTAATAACAATTATATTTTAAGTAAAAAAAGCAAAAGAGTGGTTTCGCTTGACTCACTTGTCTTTAATTATAATAGCTGTTTTGGGGGACGTAATGTTATCAAAATAGAAATAAATTACATGAATAGATGTCATGTCTTAGAGTGTACAAAAAGAAGAATAGTCTCACCATTTATGAAAAATGATTTTGATATTTTGACTATTCATAAGGATGAATTATATGCAAGTAAATTAAATGCATTACTTGATAGATCCAAGGTAAGGGATTTATTTGATATTTACTATATGATAAAAACTAATCAGATTATGAATTTAAAAAGATTTAAATATCTTTATGTTTTCTATAACATGATAGGCGGTAGAGGAAAACCTCTTGATTTTGAATTGGAAAAGATAAAAAATATGCATTATTATGAATTCAAGAGGCAACTAAAACCTCAATTAGCTAAGATGGATGATTTTGATGCTGAAGCGACAAAAGACATAGTCATTAAATGGATAAAAGATAATATAGTTGAAGATGAGAATATAAAGGAATTTATAGATAATTTTAATAATGGAATTTTCACACCAGAAATATTATTTGAAGATATGCCTTATAATAAAGCAATTATTGATCATCCTATGGCAAAGTGGAGAATTATGGGAATAAACAAGAACAATAATAAAAACAAAAAACCGCTAATTTAAGCGGTTTTTATCTTGTAATCTTTTCTTCAAATTTGTTCTTTTCAGTATTTGTTGGAATACTTACAGGATACTTTCCTGTAAAGCATGCCATACAAAAACCACATTTAGAATTTATAGCTATTTTTTTTAGACTATTTGTTGAAATATAAGCTAAGGAAGTAGCTCCTATATAGTCTTTTATTTCTTCAATAGAACCACACTTATTAGCAATTAAATGTTCTTTTGAATCTATATCAGTACCAAAATAGCAAGGATATCTAAATGGAGGAGAAGGGATTCTTACATGAACCTCACTTGCTCCAGCATCTTTAAGTAAATTAATTATTTTTTTAATCGTTGTTCCTCTAACGATAGAATCATCAATTAGAACAACTCTTTTACCTTTAATATTTTCTTTAATAACATTAAGCTTTATATTTACCATGTTTTCTCTTAATTCTTGTTCAGGCATTATAAAACTTCTACCTATATATTTATTTTTAACAAAACCTACTGTATAAGGTATTTTACTTTCTATAGAATAGCCTAAAGCGGCATCTAACCCTGAATCAGGAACCCCAATAACTATATCTGCATCAACAGGGCTTTCTTTAGCTAGTAACCTACCACTTTCTACTCTAGCCTTATGTACAGAAGTACCTTCTAGAATAGAATCTGGTCTAGCAAAATAAATATATTCAAATATGCAAAAACTATTTTTCTTATTTTGATGAGTTAAAATGCTTTTAACTCCATCATCAGATATTACTATTATTTCTCCAGGTAAAATATCTCTTATAAATTCTCCCCCGATAGAGTCTATAGCGCATGTTTCACTACATACGATATATCCTCCAGATTTCGTTTTACCTAAAGAAAGTGGTCTAAATCCATTAGGATCTCTAAAAGCAATTATTTTTTTAGGACTCATCGCAACACACGAATAAGCACCTTTAATCTTATACATTGTATTTTCAATTGCTTCTTCAATAGATTTAGCTTTTATTCTTTCTCTAACTATACAATAAAGAATTGATTCTGTATCAGAAGAACCATGGAATATAGCACCATGCATTTCGTTAATTTGTCTTAGCTCATTTGCATTTGTTAAATTACCATTATGAGCTAAGGCTAAATTACCTTTGATATGTCTAATAACAAGTGGTTGAACATTATTAATGTTATTTAGGCCAGTAGTAGAATATCTTACATGTCCAATTGCCATATTACCGTATTTAATCTCATCTAATTTTTCTTTTTTAAAAACATCATTAACTAATCCTAAGCCTTTTTGTTGTTTTATTACTCCGCTTTCACATACAGCAATCCCAGCACTTTCCTGTCCCCTATGCTGTAAGGCTTGTAGAGTAAAATATATACTATCCGTAATAGGTTTATTTTCAAATTCAAATATACCTACTACACCACATTCTTCATGTATACTTTTAAACATAATTATTTACCACTATTACCATAGTTAGATAATACTCTAGCCGAAGGATCATTTACATTACATCCTTCCCAGTTTTTGTTTGGCATCCAGAAATCAACAACCATTTGGCTTTGTCCTGGATAGTATTTTTCAAATATTTCTCTATATAGTAATGATTCCTTTGTGAATGGCTTAGAATGGCTATATTTCGCAATTTTCTCTTCATACTCTTTATCAGTATAAAGACTATTTGCGTATTCTTTTAAGTAGTTAACCATAGAGTGTCCTACCGCATCAGAGAATGCGGCTTTTTCTCTCATTAAAATAGATTCAGGAAGGTATGTGGTATCAAATGCTTTTCTTAGTAAATACTTACCAATACCATATGTATTTAATTTCTTTTCTGGATCAATACTTAAAACATATTTAACAAAATCTAAATCACCAAAAGGTACTCTAGCCTCTAGTGAGTTAGATGAAATACATCTATCTGCACGAAGTACATCATACATATGAATTTCTCTAATTCTCTTTTCTGATTCAATCTGGAACTCAACTGCACTAGGTGCAAAGTCTGTATATTTATATCCAAATAATTCATCAGATATTTCACCTGTAAGAAGCACTCTAACATTAGTTGTTTCATGGATTGCCTTACATAGTAAATACATACCCATACTTGCTCTTATAGTTGTAATATCATATGTACCTAAAATTTTAATAACTTCATCTAATGCATTTATAACATCATCTTTAGTTATAATAATTTCATGATGGTTACTATGGATAAAATCAGCTACAATTTTAGCATATTTTAAGTCAATAGCATCAGTTGACATACCTATAGCAAATGTTTCAATAGGTTTATCTAAGATTTTACTAGCAATAGCACATACTAAAGAAGAATCTAATCCTCCAGATAGAAGATACCCTACAGGAGCATCAGAATCTAATCTTTTTTCTACACCCTTAACTAACTTATCATGAATATTTTTACAAATTGTATCTAAATCATCGTTATTATAGCTTAAAACTTGACTTATATTATTGTATGGATGGAACATTCCATCTTTATAGTAATGTCCTGGTGGGAATGGGTAAATTTTATCAACTAATCCAACTAAGTTTTTAGCTTCACTAGCTAAAACGATATCATGGTGTTTATCATAACCATAATATAAAGGTCTAATACCGATTGGATCTCTAGCCGCAATTAATTCATCTTTATAATCATCGTAAATAATTAACGCAAATTCAGCATCTAGCATCTTAAACATATCAATACCATATTCGATATATAAAGGTATTAATAATTCACAGTCTGAATCACTATTAAATGAATAACCTTTCTTAATTAAATCATCTTTAAGTTTTCTAAATCCATAGATTTCACCATTACATACAACATGATAATTCTTATAGTTAAATGGCTGCATACCACGTACATCTAATCCCATAATCGCAAGACGATGAAACGCTAATGTGCAGTTATTAAATTTTTCAATCTTAGACATATCAGGACCTCTTGATATTGTCTTATTGAAGCCTTTTTTAAATTCTAATTCATCAATTTCAAATCCATCATAACCCATTATCGAGCACATATAATTACACCTCTTTTTAAAACCCAAACAAACATTAGGCCTAAACCTAATGTTTGTATAAGTTAATTATTCAACATCTAGTAAAGCAGCTTTACCTTGTTCACCAGTTCTAACCTTTATAACATCAAGAACGTTATAAATGAAGATCTTACCATCACCGATATGTCCAGTATAAAGTACATTCTTAGCTGTATTTACAACATCACTTACTGGAACATTTCCAACAACGATATCTACTTGAACTTTAGGAAGAAGTGTAGGTTCAACTTTAACACCTCTATAGTATTCAGGTTGACCTTTTTGTACACCACAACCCATGACGTGACTTACTGTCATACCAGTAATACCAACCTTCATTAAGGCATCCTTTAATGGTTCAAGCATACGCTCTTTACAAATAATTTCTATCTTAGTGATCACACTATCACCAACTTTAATATTATCAACGGTTGGCATAACTTTAACTTCAACAGCTTCACTAACTGGTGTATCACCAGAAACAGCAACAACTGCATCACCATAATCTAAGTGTTCAACTGCAGGTAAGAAGTCTGCATAAGCACTTGTTAAACCATGTTCTGTAACATCTAGACCCTTGATTTCTTCTTCAGTAGAAGCTCTTAAGCCAATTGTATGTTTAATTATTTCAAATGTACCAATCATCATAATAGCTGTCCAAGCTAAGATACAGAATTCACCTAAGAATTGAACACCTAAAACTTTTAAGCCTTCAACGAAGTCTGTTCCATGAATTAATGCATAGATTGGACCATCTACACCATTTGCAGAAGTAGATGTTGCGAATAATCCAGCAGCGATTGTTCCCCAAATACCATTTCCAAGGTGAACTGCAACAGCACCTACTGGATCATCGATATGTAATTTGTTATCTAATACTTCAACGATTACTACAACAATAATACCTGAAACAATACCAATTAGAATTGAACCAACTAAGTCAACTGCTTGACAACCTGCAGTGATACCAACTAAACCAGCTAAGCCTGCGTTTAGACACATTGAAACATCTGGTTTCTTGTTCTTTACCCATGTAAAGATTAATGTTGTACATGTTGCAACAGCAGGAGCAACAGTAGTAGTTAAGAAGATTTGACCAAGTTCAGTTAAGCTTGTAGCTGCTGCACCGTTAAATCCATACCATCCAAACCATAAGATGAAGCATCCAAGTGCACCAATAGTTATGTTATGACCTTGAATGGCATTAACTTTTGTGATTTTTCCATCTTTATCTTTTGTATATTTACCAAGTCTAGCACCTAAGATAATAGCACCAATTAATGCTGCTATACCACCAACTGAGTGAATTGCTGCTGATCCAGCAAAATCGATAAATCCGATTTTACTTAACCAACCGCCACCCCATACCCAGTGAGCTTCGATTGGATATACGAATAAACTAATTACTGCAGAATAAATACAGTATGATAAGAATTTTGTTCTTTCTGCCATTGCTCCACTTACAATAGTAGCAGCAGTTGCGCAGAATACTAGGTTGAATACAAAGCTTGACCAATCATATGTATCAAATTTTGTAAACATATCTAAGTTTGGAATACCAATAAATCCACCTAATGCATCTTCACCTAGCATTAATCCTGCACCTAGTAGGATAAATACTACTGTTCCAATACAAAAGTCCATTAAGTTTTTCATTAAGATATTGCCCGCGTTTTTTGCCCTAGTAAAGCCTGTTTCCACCATTGCAAACCCAGCTTGCATAAAGAATACTAGGGCTGCTCCGATTAAGAACCAGATTGAAAATGCGGTTTCGCTAACTAAGCTGATAATTTCGGTTTCGCCCATAATAAATTCCTCCTATCTAACACCGAAAAGTAGCTTGCCATATGATGGATATGGCCATGCCTTTTCATCAACAATTACTTCAAGTCCATCTACAACATCTCTTAAACTAGCCATCTTAGGAAGTACTTCATCCTTATAGAATAGTGATAATTCTTCGATCTTTGTAAATGAATCTTTTTTATCTAATGTTTTTTCTAAATCACTAGCTTCTTCATAAGCTTTCTTTAAGCCTTCAGAAACTTTAGTTAAAATACTTTGTTCATATTCTACATCTACACCAAGACTCTTTTTAACAACTACTGTATCAGCAAGTTCCTTACTATATTTAGAAAGTGCTGGTAGAATGTCTTTCTTAACCATATCTAGTGCTGTTAATGCTTCGATATTAACAATCTTTGTGTAATGTTCTTGAGCAATTTCATATCTTGCTTTGATTTCTTCTTTAGTATATACACCATGAGTTGTAAATAACTTAACGTTTTTATCATGTAGGTAATATGGAAGAGCTTCTGGAGTAGACTTTAAGTTTAATAGTCCACGTTTAGCAGCTTCACCAACCCATGATTCATCATAACCGTTACCATTAAAGATAATACGTTTATGTTCAACTATTGTTTTCTTAATTAAGTTATGTAAATCATTTTCGAAATCTTTTGATTTTTCTAGGATATCAGCAAATTCCTTTAAACTTTCAGCAACAGAAGAGTTTAAAGTGATATTTGCACAACTAATTGAATCAGCAGAACCAAGTGCTCTAAATTCGAATTTGTTTCCTGTAAATGCGAATGGACTTGTTCTGTTTCTATCTGTAGAATCTTTTGGAAGAGATGGAAGTACATCTGCACCAATCTTTAAGAAAGAAGCACCCTTTGTCTTTAAAGCTACACCAGTTTCAATTGAATCTAGAACATCCTGTAGTTCAGATCCTAAGAAGATTGAAATGATTGCTGGTGGTGCTTCGTTTGCACCAAGACGGAAGTCGTTACCGGCTGATGCAACACTAATTCTTAGTAAATCTTGATATTCATCAACAGCCTTAATTACAGCAACTAAGAATAATAGGAATTGTGCATTAGAAATTGGAGTATCTCCTGGTTCTAATAAGTTTAGTCCTGTGTTAGTTGATAAACTCCAGTTATTGTGCTTACCTGAGCCATTTACACCTTTAAATGGTTTTTCATGAAGTAGACAAACTAAATCATGTCTTTTAGCTATTTTTTGCATCATTTCCATTGTGATTTGGTTATGGTCAGCAGCAATATTTGTTGTAGCAAATATAGGTGCTAATTCATGTTGTGCAGGAGCAACTTCGTTATGCTCTGTCTTAGCTAAAATACCTAATTTCCATAATTCTTCATTTAAGTCATTCATGAAAGCTTGTACTCTAGGTTTAATAACTCCAAAGTAATGATCTTCAAGTTCTTGACCTTTAGGAGCTGGTGCACCAAATAGTGTTCTACCAGTATAAATTAAGTCTTTTCTTTGATCAAATAAGCTTTTATCAACTAGGAAATATTCTTGTTCAGGTCCTACAGTTGTTTTAACTGAAGTAGCTGTTGTATTTCCAAATAGTTTTAAAATTCTTAGTGCTTGCTTATTAATAGCTTGCATACTTCTTAGTAATGGAGTCTTTTTGTCTAGTGCTTCACCACCATATGAACAGAAGGCTGTTGGAATGCATAATGTCTTATCCTTAATGAAAGCATAAGAAGTAGGATCCCAAGCAGTATATCCTCTAGCTTCACAAGTAGCTCTTAAGCCTCCTGATGGGAAGCTTGAAGCATCTGGCTCTCCTTTAATTAATTCTTTTCCTTTAAATTCCATAATGATGGAACCATCAGCTTCAGGTGAAATAAATGAATCATGTTTTTCAGCTGTTGCACCAGTCATTGGTTGGAACCAGTGAGTGTAGTGAGTAGCACCTAGGCTAATTGCCCAGTCCTTCATAGCTGTTGCTACGCTATTAGCTACGCTGATATCTAATTCTTTACCATCCTGAATAGTTTTCTTTAGCGATTTATAGACATCTGATGAAAGACGAGATTTCATAACTTTATCATCAAATACCATAGATCCAAAGTAATCAGTTACCTGTTTCATAAACACACCTCCAAGGTAAAAATTAAATAATAAAAATAAAAAAAGGCAGGCTAAGCTATTACATAATAATAACCTAGGCGCCATTGCCTTTACACCTCTAATTATAGGACTTAGATTTTTCTTTGTCAACAAAAAAATCTCGCAAAAAAGTATGAAAACGCGTTCACAAAGCCGTTTTTTCTTTGTTTATATATGAAACACGCGCACACGTAAAAAAGTATGAAAACGTATTACATTATAAAAAAGTTATTTTCATTTTCTTGACTGTAAAATATATAAGTGTTAATATTATGGTATGAACAAAGGCGTTCACAAATGATTATTTTGTTTTTTAAACAACTATTCATTTAGTGAGATACGCCTTTTTTTGTTTTTAAATTTTAGGAGGTTAGAGACATGAGTTATTCAAGAAATGATATTTTAGATTACATCAAAGAGGATGATGTAAAATTTATTCGTTTAGCATTTACTGATCCACTAGGAAAAAGAAAGAATTTATCAATTATGCCAAACGAACTTAAGGAAGTTTTTGATAAGGGATTATACATTGATGGAAAAAATATATTCTATCTAGAAGCTGATGAATATAAGAAATTACTTTTAATTCCAGACTTAGATACAATATCTGTTTTACCATGGAGACCTAGCCAAGGTAGAGTAGTTAGATTGATTTGTAACATCAAAGATGGTAAGGAATACTACAAATGTGATGCTAGAAAGATTCTAATGGATATCTGTAGTGATTTAGAAAATCAAAAACTAGATTTCAAATTTCAGATGAAAGCTGATTTCTATCTTCTTAAGCTTGATGAAGAAGGTTTAAAAACAAATATTCCTTATGATGAAGCTGGATACATGGATGTTGCTCCACTAGATAAAGGGGAAAATGTAAGAAGAGAAATCTGTTTATCGCTTAGTGAAATGGGTATTAAACCAATAATCTCTCATCATAAGATGGGACCTGGACAAAATGTTATCATCTGCGAACAACAAAATCCTCTAACAGCAGCTGATAATGCAATAGCATTTACAACAGTTGTAAAGAACTTATCTGCTAGAAATGGCTTATTTGCTGATTTTTCCTATAGACCTCTAGCAAGTGAAAAGAATAACAGCTGTCTAATTGAAATAGAATGTCCAAAGGTTAGTATTGATAAATACTATAACAATTTAACTAACCATTATAGTGAAATTGAATTATTCTTAAAGCCTAATAAAGACTTATATGATAAGCTATTTGCTTTAAGATTAGATGACAATAAGATCATTGTTGAAACAACAATAAACGATGTAAATCCATATATCGTTACTTCATTAGTCTTAAAAGCTATGTTTGATGATAGTAAAGCAAACAATAAGATTAATGAAAATATTGAAGAAGCAATCAATACTGCTAAAAATAGTAGTTTAGTTAATAGCGTAATACCAGAAGAATTATCAAGTTATTACTACCTACTTAAATAAAAAGCCACTTATTTTGGTAGAAAGGAGGAAACATTATGCTTAAAGAATATAAATATAACATACTTATAACCTCGCAAAATGAAATATTTAATGCTCAATTAAGCAAGATGTTCCCTCCTGAGGTAATAAATATGCTTGATTATGCAAACAACTGTGCATTATCACGTAGAATGATTCTAGAAAGAAATTATGAAATATTAATTGTAAATACTCCATTAAGTGATGAAACGGGTGTTAATCTAGCAATAGATGCCGCTGAAATAAATAAAATGGGTGTTATCTTATTTGCTAACCCAGAAAAATATAACGAATATTATGATAAGGTTCATGAATACGGAGTATTAACATTACCAAATACCGCAGGTAGTGAAACATTTATTCAAACTTTAAGGCTACTTTGTGCAACACGTCAAAGATTACAAACACTAGAAAAGAAAAATATGTCATTTAGTGAAAGAATGGCCGAGGTTAGATTAATAAGTGAAGCTAAACTTTTATTAATTCAAAAAGTAAAGCTTTCTGAAGATGAAGCACATAAATATATTGAACGTTACGCAATGAATAATAGAATTACCTTTGCGCTTGCCGCAAAAGTAATTATAAATCAATATAAGGAAGATTAGATTATGAAAATAGAATTTAGTAAGATGCAAGGATGTGGAAATGACTACATCTATATAAACTGTATAGATAAAGAAATAGATAATCCTGAAAAATTATCTATAAAAATGAGTCAAAGACATTTTGAAGTAGGTTCTGATGGAATAGTTTTAATCTGTAAGTCAAATGTTGCGGATGCTAAAATGCGTATGTTTAATATTGATGGATCTGAAGGTAAGATGTGTGGTAATGCTATTAGATGTATTGGTAAGTATTTATATGATAATAAAATAACAGATAAAAAAGAAATAAGCATTGAAACATTAAGTGGAATTAAATATTTAACTTTATTTACAAATGATAAAAATAAAGTAGAAAAAGTTAAAGTTGATATGGGTTATGCAAGCTTTAAACCAAGTGATATTGATTTAACAACAGATTGTGAAATTATAAATGAAAAACATAACATTAATAATAAAGATTACAATATCACATGTGTTTCTATGGGTAACCCTCATATGGTTATTTATGAAGAAGGAATAAAGAATTTAGAATTAGATAAAATAGGTCCTGTATTTGAAAACTATAAAATATTTAAAAATAAAGTTAATACAGAATTTGTTGAAGTAATTAGTCCTAATGAATTAAACATGAGAGTTTATGAAAGAGGATCAGGAGAGACTTATGCATGCGGTACTGGTGCATGTGCAGTAGTAAGCGCAAGTGTTAAAAATGGCGTATGTAAGCCTAATACTAATGTATTAGTACATTTAATTGGTGGCACATTAGAGATAATGGTTGATAGTAACTATAAAGTATTTATGACTGGACCAGCAAGATTAGTTTATACGGGGGTGTATGAATATGATGAAGATTAAAGCAAACACTAATTTCACAGGTGTTGATGATTATCTATTCTCACACATTAACAATAAAGTAAATGAATATCTTAAAGACCATAAGGATGCAAAAATCATTAGACTTGGTATAGGGGATGTTACTAAACCTCTACCAAAAATCGTCGTTGATGCGATGATTAAAGCAGCTAACGAAATGGGAGTAGAAAATACTTTTAGAGGATATCCACCAGAGCACGGTTATACATTCTTAAAAGAAGCTATTAGAGATTATTATAAAAACTTTAAGGTAGATTTAGATTTAGATACTATTTTTGTATCTGATGGAGCTAAAAGTGATTTAGGTAATATTTTAGATATATTAGGTGATAATAAAGCATATATTCCTAACCCAGTATATCCAGTATATCTTGAATCAAATGAAATGAGTGGTAGAACTATAGAATATGTATATGGTAATGAAGAAAATCATTTCGTACCACTACCTAGTGATTCTATGTCTACAGGCATTATTTATTTATGTTCACCAAATAACCCAACAGGTTCCGTTTATTCATATGAAGGATTAACTAAATGGGTTGAATTTGCAAGAAAAACAGGTTCACTAATTATATTTGATGCGGCATATGAAGCATTTATTGTTGGAGATTATCCACATTCTATTTATGAAATAGAAGGTGCTAAAGAATGTGCTATTGAAATATGTTCATTTTCAAAGCAAGCAGGCTTTACGGGGGTAAGATGTGGTTATAGCATTGTACCTAAAGAGCTTGATGCAAATGGTTATTCACTATATAAATTATGGAAAAGAAGACAAGCTACTAAATTTAATGGTGTAAGTTATATTACACAAAGAGCTGCTGAAGCTGCACTTTCTGAAGAAGGCATTAAAGCTTGTCAAGAAAATATAAAGTATTATAGACGTAATGCTTTATTAATTAAAGAAGTTTTAGATAAGAAAAACATTTGGCATACAGGTGGAGATAATTCACCATACATTTGGTTAAAATGTCCAAATAACATGAAATCATGGGATTTCTTTGATTATTTACTAGATAAAGCTAATATTGTTGGAACTCCAGGAGAAGGCTTTGGAACAAGTGGAACTTACTTTTTCCGTTTAACTGCTTTTGGTAGTTATGAAAATACAATAGAAGCTTGTAAAAGATTAGAAGAATTATTATAAGAGGGAGGATACTATGGAAGAAAAACAAACAAAATTTATCTTTGTAACTGGTGGTGTAGTATCTTCACTTGGTAAAGGTATTGCTGCTGCAAGTATTGGAAGACTCTTAAAAAATAGAGGTCTAAAAGTTTTCATGCAGAAATTTGATCCATACATTAACATTGACCCAGGTACAATGTCACCTTATCAACATGGTGAAGTATTTGTAACTGATGATGGTGCTGAAACTGACTTAGATTTAGGTCACTATGAAAGATTTATTGATGAAAACTTAAGTAAAAGAAGTAATGTAACAACAGGTAAGATTTATCAATCAGTAATTAATAAAGAAAGAAAAGGAGATTACCTTGGTGGAACTGTTCAAGTAATTCCTCATATTACTGATGAAATTAAACGTCAATTAGTAAAAGCTAAAAATGAATCAGGCGCTGATGTAATTATAACTGAAATTGGTGGAACTGTTGGTGATATCGAATCCCTACCTTTCCTTGAAGCAATTCGTCAAGCTAGAAGGGATTTTGGTTATGATAATACAATGTATATTCATAATACATTAGTACCATACTTAAGAGCGGCTGATGAAATAAAAACAAAACCTACTCAACACTCTGTAAAAGAGCTTAGAAGTATCGGTATTCAACCTGATATTATAATTTTAAGAAGTGAAGTAGATATCACAGATAGTCAAAAAGATAAGATTGCCTTATTTTGTGATGTAGATAAAGAAGATGTAATCGTTGCGAAAGATGAAAAGATTTTATTTAATGTCGTAATGAGCTTACATAAACAAAAAATTGATGATATTATTGTTAAACATTTTAAGCTTGATGTACCTGAAGCAAATATGAGCGAATGGACGGAATTAATTAATAATATCAAACAATCAAAAGAAGAAATTAATATCGGCTTAGTTGGTAAATATGTACAACTACATGATGCATATTTATCAGTAAGTGAAGCCTTAAAAGCTGCAGGTTACTATTACCATAAAAAAGTAATAGTTAATTATATAGATGCAAATGAAGTTAACGATGAAAATGCTAAAGAAATTCTAGGTAATATGGATGGTATATTAGTACCTGGTGGATTCGGAAAACGTGCTGCTGAAGGCAAAATCAGTGCTATTAAGTATGCAAGAATTAACAAAGTTCCACTACTTGGAATTTGTTATGGTATGCAACTAGCATGTATAGAATATGCTAGAGATGTATTTGGGCTAACTGATGCTAACTCTACAGAAATAGATCCAGATACAAAGAATCCAATCATCTATTTACTTCCTGATCAATACACGGGAATTAATATGGGTGGAACACTAAGACTTGGTTTATATGACTGTCATATTGAAAAAGAAAGTAAAACATATGAAGCATATAAATTAGAAAATATAAAAGAACGTCATAGACATAGATATGAGTTCAATAATAATTATTTAGACATATTAAGTAAAGACTTAGTATGTGTTGGTAAAAATGAAAGACAAAACTTAGTTGAAATTGTCGAACTAAAGAATCATCCATTCTTTGTATGTTGTCAATTCCATCCTGAGTTCTTATCAAGGCCAAATAGGCCACACCCTTTATTTAGGGAGCTTATAAATAACGCAATAAAAGAGAAAAAGTAAGGAGTGGTGTTTATGGAATCTCATAATTATGGTTTATATAGCCCAAGTTATGAACATGATGCTTGTGGTATTGGTGCTATCGCAAGTATTAAAGGAGAAAAAACACATAAAACAATTAAAGATGCATTAAATATTTTAATTCATCTAGAACATAGAGGAGGTACTGGTGCCGAAGATAATTCTGGTGATGGTGCTGGTATATTATTTCAAATACCTGATAAGTTTTTTAGAGGAGAAAAGCTAGGCTTTAACCTACCAAGTGAAGGTGAGTATGGTGTAGGGCAGTTATTCTTATCTAAAAATGAAGAAATAAGATATAAAGAAAAAGAATTAATTAATACAATACTAGATAAGGAAGGTTTAAAAATACTAGGTTATAGAAGAGTACCTATTTCAACATTTGGAATTGGTCAATCTGCTTTACGTAGTATGCCTTATATTTGTCAAGTATTTGTATCTAAACCAGAGAATACAGAAAAGGGAATAGATTTTGAAAGAAGACTATATATCGCAAGAAGAGTAATTGAACGTGAAGCTTTAAAACAAAGCTTTAGCCTATATTTCTGTAGTTTCTCATCTCGTACAATAGTTTATAAGGGTATGTTAGTTTCAACACAAGTTAGAGATTTCTACCTTGATTTAAAAGATACTAATGTTGAAAGTGCAATTGCATTAGTTCACTCAAGATTTTCAACTAACACATTCCCTTCATGGGATAGAGCTCACCCTAATAGATTCTTATGTCATAATGGTGAAATTAATACTATTAGAGGTAATGTCGATTCCGTTAGAGCTAGAGAAGGTTTATTTAAATCAGATGTCTTTAAAGATGAATTAAATAAAGTTATTCCTCTAATTCCAAAGGAATCATCCGATTCAGCAATGTTTGATAACTTCCTAGAATTCTTATATTTAAATGGTAGAAGTCTAGAAGAAGTATTAATGATGATGATCCCTGAACCATGGATGAAGGATAGTTCAATGAAAGAAGACTTAAAAGCCTTCTATGAATTCCATTCAACATTTATGGAACCATGGGATGGCCCAGCCGCAATTCTATTTACTGATGGTATAAAACTAGGTGCATCACTAGATAGAAATGGTCTTAGACCATCACGTTACTACGTAACAAAAGATGATTATCTAGTATTATTCTCAGAAACAGGAAGCCTTCCAATTGATGAAGGAAATATCGTTTTAAAGAGTAGACTAGAACCAGGTAAGATTCTACTTGTAGATACTAATGAAGGTAGAATTATTTCAAATGATGAAATAAAAGAAACTATCTCTAAGAAATGTGATTATAAGAAATGGAATAAAAATATTATTCATCTAGAAAATCTAGAAAAGCCAGTAGTTGAGCCACTTAAAGGTGATATTCATTTCTTACAACATGAATCAAATTATGTATATGATGAACTAATGGAAGGTATAATTCCACTAGCTGATAACGATAATGAAAAGGTAACTTCAATGGGTACTGATATACCTCTAGCAGTATTAATGAAGAAAGAATTTAATTTATTCCAATTCTTTAAACAACGCTTTGCACAAGTTACTAACCCACCAATTGACTCTATTAGAGAAGATATCGTTATGAGTTCAAGATTATATTTAGGTAGAGAAGGCAATCTACTTAATCCAACTGAAAAGAATGCTTTAAGAGTAGCTATTGAAAATCCATTATTACTTGATGAAGAATTCTATAAGATTAAAAATTTAGATGAAAAATCAGGTATAAAGGTAAAAACAATCTACTTTACATATGATCATACTAAAGAATCTATGGAAGAAGCACTTGATAGAATATTTAGGGAAGCTGAAAATGAAGTTGATAATGGTGCATCAATTCTAATTCTTTCTGATAAAAAAGAAGGAATTAAGATTCCATCATTACTTGTTTCAAGTGGTGTACATCAATACTTAACAAAAGTATCAAAGAGAACTCATATTTCTTTAGTTTTAGAAGCAGCTGAACCTAGAGAAATACATCACTATGCATGTTTAATTGGTTATGGTGTAACTGCAATTTATCCATATTTAGTTTATGAAACAATTAGAGAATATAATAAGCGTGGATATATTAAAACTGAAGTAGAACAAGCTCTACATAACTATCAACACGCAACACTAAAAGCCTTATATAAGATTATCTCAAAGATGGGTATTTCAACTATCCAATCATATAATGGTGCCCAAATCTTTGAATGTATTGGACTTGATTTTAAATTAGTTGATAAGTATTTCACAAATACACCAAATCCAATTGGTGGTATTGGAATTAACAAGATTGAGGAAAATGCAATAAAGCTTTATAATAAGGCATTATCTAGATGTGATGATACACTAGATTCTGTAGGTTTACACGGATTTAGAAAGAATAGTCATGATCACTTATATGATCCACTTACTATATTCTATCTTCAATCTGCTTGTCGTACTGGTAATTATGAAGATTATAAGAAATTTACTAATCTAATTACTAATAAAACAAATAATATTAGAAATACATTAAATCTTGATTTCTCTCATCCTATTTCAATTGATGAAGTAGAATCAGTTGAAGAAATCGTTAAACGTTTCAAAACTGGAGCTATGAGCTATGGATCAATTTCTAAAGAAGCTCATGAATGTATGGCTATTGCGATGAATAGATTACACGCAAAAAGTAATACTGGTGAAGGTGGAGAAGAGCGTGAAAGATTCTATAACAATGATGAATTAAATAATAGATGTTCAGCAATTAAACAAGTTGCATCTGCACGTTTTGGTGTAACTATTGAATACTTAACAAATGCGATTGAAATTCAAATCAAGATGGCACAAGGTGCTAAACCAGGTGAAGGTGGACAACTTCCAGGACAAAAAGTCTTCCCTTGGGTTGCTAAAGCAAGACATTCAACTCCTGGTGTTACATTAATATCACCACCACCACATCATGATATTTATTCAATCGAAGATTTAGCACAATTAATTTATGATTTAAAGAATGCTAATAGAAAAGCAAGAATCTCTGTAAAATTAGTTTCTGAATCAGGAATTGGTACTATTTCAGCTGGTGTAGTAAAAGCTGGTGCAAATACAATCTTAATTTCTGGTTATGATGGAGGTACTGGTGCAAGTCCTAGAACTAGTATTAATAATGCTGGTATTCCTTGGGAAATTGGTCTATCAGAAACTCATCAAACTCTAGTATTAAATGGACTAAGAGATAGAGTAAGAATTGAAACTGATGGTAAGTTACTAACAGGTAGAGATTTAGCTGTAGCTATACTACTAGGTGCCGAAGAATTTGGTTTTGCTACAGGACCACTAGTAGCTATGGGCTGTATAATGATGAGAGTATGTAATATGAATACTTGTCCTATGGGTATTGCAACTCAAAATGAAGAGCTTAGAAAGAACTTTAAGGGTAAACCAGAATACGTTATGAATTTCATGAAGTTTATCGCTAAAGAGTTAAGAGAATATATGGCTGAATTAGGTTTCAGAACTATCGATGAAATGGTTGGCCATAGTGAATTATTAAGTGTTAAAGATGAATTTAAAGATATATTAGATTTAAAGAAATTATTATTCAATGCTAAGGTAGTTAATAGAAGTGATAATGTCTTTAAGAAATATAAACAAATCGATCTTGATAATACATTAGATACTAGAGTAATCTTACCTCTAGCTGAAGAATCTATTAAAGAACAAAAGGAAGTTTCTATGAACTTAGAAATTTCTAATGTTAATAGAACAGTAGGTGCCATTTTATCTAATGAAATCACTAAGCTATACAATGAAAAAGGGCTTAAAGAAGACACTATCACAATTAATGCAACAGGTAATGCTGGTAACTCATTTGGAGCATTCTTAACTAATGGTGTAACTATTAATGTTAAGGGTGATGCTAACGATTACTTTGGTAAAGGCTTATGTGGTGGTAAGTTATCAATCAAGACTATTGATAATCCAAGCTTCAAGAGAGAAGAAAACATCATTTGTGGTAACGTATGCTTATATGGTGCAACAAGTGGTGAATGCTACCTTGATGGTGTAGTTGGTGAAAGATTTGCTGTTAGAAACTCTGGTGCTAAAGTAGTAGCTCTTGGTTGTGGATTACACGGATGTGAATACATGACAGGTGGAGTTGCTGTAATACTTGGAAATGTAGGGCGCAACTTTGCTGCTGGTATGAGCGGTGGAGTCGCATACATTTATGGATTAAATAATAAGAAGAATGTTAATACAGAATTAGTTAAGTTACTAGAATTAGATGATGAAGATGTAGAAACTGTTAAAGATATGATTAAAAATCATGTTAAATATACTAATAGTCCATACGCAAAAGATATTTTAGATAACTTTAACAAAGATGAATTCTTTAAAGTATTACCTAATGATTATGCCGTCATTAAAAAATACATCAAAGAATTTGAAGCAATGGGTGTAGAACATCCAAGATTAGAAGCATTCAATAAATTTGTGGGGGTGAAATAATGGGAAAGCCAACAGGATTTATGGAATATAAAAGACTTGATAAGAAAGAACTTGATGTTCTAAAGAGAATTGAAAACTTTAATGATTTTCATATCCCATTTGATTTAGACACACAAAGACAACAAGCAAGTCGTTGTATGAATTGCGGTATCCCTTTCTGTCAATCCGCAATGAAAATTAATAATAGAAACGTGGGCTGTCCACTATCTAACTTAATACCTGAATGGAACCATTTAATCTATTTAGGCTTATATGAAGAAGCTTATAAGCGTTTAGAGAAAACCGCTCCATTCCCTGAATTTACAGGTCATGTATGCCCTGCATTATGTGAAGCATGTTGCTCATGCTCTATTAATGGTGATGCTGTAGGTGTTAAGGCAAATGAATTATTCTTAATATCTGAAGCTTTTGAAAATGGTTGGATTAAACCTAAGAAAGATATTAAGCGTAATGGTAAAAAAGTATGTATTATTGGATCTGGTCCATCAGGATTATCATGTGCTAAACAACTTAATTATGCCGGTTTTGATGTTACAGTATATGAAAAAGAAGATAGATTTGGCGGATTATTAATGTATGGTATTCCTAATATGAAGATTGATAAAAAGATCGTTGAAAGACGTATCAATCTATTAAAAGATGAAGGAATTAAGTTTATTAATAACACTAAAATTGGTAAAGATATCTCAATGGATGAGATCAATAAAATGTATGATGAAATTGTTTTTGCTTGTGGTACTTCACAACCTAGACCACTAGCAGTTGAAAACAATAATTTAGAAGGAATCTTATTTGCTGTCGATTTTTTAAAGCAAACAACAAAGAATTTACTTAATAAAGAAAACTTTATCTTTAATCTAAAAGATAAAAGTGTCATAATAATAGGTGGTGGTGATACTGCTAACGATTGTTGCGGTACAGCTGCTAGAGAAAAAGCTAAATCAATTACAGAATTAGAAATAACTAAAGAACCACCAAAAGAAAACACTGTACCTTGGCCTAACTATCCAAACAAAAAGAAAACTGATTATGGTGTATTAGAAGCTAATACTTTAATGGGTAAGGATATTAGACGTTATGAAACTACAATTGATAGTGTTGTAGGAGAGGACGGACACATTAAAGGTGTATACATTAAAAAGGTTGAATTTGTTAGTGAAAATGGAAGAATGGTAATTAAAGATGTTCCAAACACTAAGGAATACTTAGATTGTGACTATCTAATTATTGCTATGGGCTTCCTTGGAACTAGTGATAGCGATGCTGAAAGTTATGGTCTAGACCATAATAGAAATAGAATCACTCTTGACAACTTCAAGTATAGTGATAAAATAAGTGTTTGTGGGGACATGAAAAATGGTCAATCTTTAGTAGTAATAGCACTTAAAGATGGAATTGATTGTGCCAACCAAATTATAAAGAAATATGAATAACATTTAAAATGCTTTAAGGTAGTCAAGATAGGCTAACAAGATTATTAGGTAAATGTATTTAATTTATACTAGTTTTCGCATGCGTTTTGAAAACTAGTATTTTTTAAAATTTACTTTCTAATTTTAATAGAAAGGAGTTATTTATGGAATTAGTAAAAAATAGGAAATTAATTTTGGCTAATGGAAAAATCTTTTATGGAGTAGGATTCGGTAGTAAAAATGATGTAATCGCAGAAATAGTATTCAATACATCAATGGTAGGTTACCAAGAAATATTATCTGACTCATCATATTGTGATCAGATGGTATGTATGACTTATCCTTTAATTGGTAACTATGGTATTACAGATGAAGACTATGAATCAAAATCCATTAAGATGAGCGGGTTTGTTGTTAGAGAATATAATGATTCTCCATCAAACTTTAGAGCAACAAAAACTTTAGGAGATGTAATGGAGGAGAATAACTGCGCAGGTATTTCTAATGTAGATACAAGAGAAATAGCTAGAATCATTAGAGATTCAGGTAGTCAACTTGCGATGATTACTAACGCAGATGCGAGTGATGAAGAATGCCTAAAAATCCTTAGAAGTAGGGATTTCTCTCACGATCAGTTAAACAAAGTTTCAACTAAAAAGGTATGGTATTCTAGAACAGCTAATCCACTTTATACAATATGTGCTATTGACTGTGGTATAAAGATGAATATCGTTAGAGAATTCAATAAATTTGGATGTAATGTAGTAGTAATGCCTTATACTTCAACATATGAAGATGTAATGAAATATAACCCAGATGGATTATTTATTTCAAATGGTCCAGGTAACCCTGAGGATGCAGTTGAAGTAATTGAACTAGTAAAACAAGCTAGAGGAAAGTTACCAATCTTTGGTATTTGCTTAGGACATCAAATTATAGGTTTAGCTTATGGTGCTAAAACATATAAGATGACTTTTGGCCATAGAGGAGCAAATCATCCAGTTAAGAATTTAATTAATAACACAATAGAAATCACAAGCCAAAATCACTCTTTCGCAATTGATAAAGAGTCACTAAAAAATACTGATTTAGAAATAACTCATGTAAATGTAATAGATAATGAACTTGAAGGTATGAGAGATGTTAAGAATAATGTAATATCTATTCAATACCATCCAGAGTCAGCTGCTGGTCCAGAAGATTCAGAATATTTATTTAAGCAATTTATTGATTTGCTTAAAAAGGATGGTGAGTAATTATGCCTAAGAGAAAAGATATTAAAAAAATAATGGTTATTGGATCTGGTCCAATTGTTATTGGTCAAGCTGCTGAATTTGACTATGCTGGTACACAAGCTTGTCTTGCTTTAAAAGAGGAAGGATATGAAGTAATTTTAGTTAACTCAAATCCAGCAACAATTATGACAGATACAAAAATCGCTGATAAAGTATATATGGAACCACTTGATATGGAACATGTTGCTAAGATTATTAGATATGAAAGACCTGATGGATTAATTTGTTCAATTGGTGGACAAACAGGCTTAAATCTTGGTATGAAATTATCACGCAGTGGTGTATTAGATGAATGTAGTGTAAAACTACTTGGTACAGATGCTAATGCCATAGAAAAGGCTGAAGATAGGGATTTATTTAGAAAGATGTGTTTAGAAATTAATGAACCAATCTGTAAATCAACTATCGCAACAACAGTAGATGAAGCAGTTATTGCTGCTAATGAAATAGGTTATCCTATCATCATTCGTCCAGCGTTCACTTTAGGTGGAACTGGAGGCGGATTTGCTAATAATGATGATGAACTAAGACCTCTAGTTAAAAATGCTTTAAAGTTATCACCAGTTACTCAAGTATTAGTTGAAAAGTCTATTAAAGGCTTTAAAGAAATTGAGCTAGAAGTAATGCGTGATAAAAATAATACAGCTGTAGTAGTATGTTCAATGGAAAACATTGACCCAGTTGGTATTCATACAGGAGATAGTATCGTAGTAGCTCCAGTACAAACATTAACAAATAAAGAATATCAAATGTTAAGAAATTCAGCACTTAAAATTATTAGAGCTTTAAAAATTGAAGGTGGATGTAACGTACAATTTGCTTTAGACCCATATTCATTTAATTATTATGTTATTGAAGTTAACCCTCGTGTTAGTAGATCAAGTGCTCTAGCAAGTAAAGCTTCAGGCTTCCCTATTGCAAGAGTATCCGCAAAGATTGCTGTAGGTTTAACTTTAGATGAAATTAAAATATCATCAACTGTTGCATCTTTTGAACCTACATTAGACTATGTTGTATGTAAGTTCCCAAGATTCCCATTTGATAAATTCCAAGATGCTAATAGAAGCCTATCTACTCAAATGAAGGCTACAGGTGAAGTAATGAGTATCGGTAGAAATACAGAAGAAGCGTTACTAAAAGCTATTAGATCACTAGAAAATAAAGTAAATCATATTGAGCTAGCTAAGCTTAAAGATTTATCAGTTAAAGAATTAGAAGATTTCATCATTAGTAATACTGATGAAAGAATCTATGCAATTGCTGAAGCATTTAGAAAGAATGTTAATATTGAAAGAATTTATAAATTAACTCAAATTGATAGATTCTTCCTAGAAAAGATTTATAACATTGTTAAGTTAGAAAATGAAATTAAAGAAAGCAAATTAGAACCATCAACAATTAGATATGCTAAAGAGATGGGCTTTAGTGATGCTTATTTAGCTAAGATATTTAATATGAATGAATATGAAATGTTTAGCTATAGAGTTAAGAATAACATTATGCCAGTATATAAGATGATTGATACTTGTGCATCAGAATTTAAGGCATATGTTCCATATTTCTATTCAACATATGAACATGAAAATGAATCTATTAAATCTAATAGAAAAAAGATTGTTGTACTTGGTTCAGGACCTATCAGAATTGGTCAAGGTGTAGAGTTTGACTACACTACAGTTCATGCTATATGGGGAATCCAAGAAGCGGGTTATGAAGCCATTATCATTAACTGCAACCCTGAAACAGTTTCAACAGACTACACTGTAAGTGATAAATTATATTTTGAACCACTTACATATGAAGATGTAATGAATATTATTGAACTAGAAAAGCCTGAAGGTGTAGTTGTAGCATTAGGTGGTCAAACAGCAATCAACCTTGCTGATAAACTAGATAAAGCAGGAATTAAGATTTTTGGTTCAAGTGCTAAATCAATTGATCTAGCTGAAGATAGAGAATTATTTGAAGAAGCTATGCAAGATATCAATATTCCAATGCCTAAGGGTTATGGTGTATATAGTGTAGAAGAAGCTTTAACTCGTGCTAAGGAAATAGGATATCCAGTATTAGTTAGACCATCATTTGTACTTGGTGGTAGAATGATGCATATCATTTATGAAGAAAAAGTATTAGAAAAGAAAGTTCAAGAAGCATTAGATTTTGATAATGAGCATCCAATTCTAATTGATAAATACATCTTTGGTCAAGAATGTGAAGTAGATGCTGTATGTGATGGAGAAGATGTATTCATTCCAGGTATTATGGAACACATTGAACGTACAGGTGTTCACTCAGGAGATTCTATGAGTGTATATCCTCCATATTCATTAAATGAAGCAGCACAAAAAACAATTATTGATTATACAATTAAAATTGGTTTAAAGTTAAAAATGGTTGGTTTATATAATATTCAATTTATTGTTGATAAAGACAATAAAGTTGAAATTATTGAAGTTAACCCTAGAAGTAGTAGAACAGTACCATTCATTTCTAAATCAACAAATATTCCACTAGCAAACATTGCTACAAAAGTAATGCTAGGCGAAAAATTAAGAGATTTAGGATATATTGGTGTTGGTAAAATTAGAAAGAGATGGTATGTAAAAACTCCTACTTTCTCATTCACAAAGATTACTGGATTAGACGTTGTATTAAGTCCAGAAATGAAATCTACAGGTGAATCTATAGGTTATGATTATTCGCTTAATAGAGCCCTTTATAAGTCTTTAAAGGCTAGTGGAGTAAGAGTTGAAAATTATGGAACAATTCTAGCTACAATAGCTGATGTTGATAAAGAAGCAGCACTACCTTCTATTAAACGTTTCTATGATTTAGGCTTTAACATAGAAGCAACAAAAGGAACAGCAACATTCTTAAAACAACATGGTATTAAAACAAGAGTAAAGAAGAAAATAAGTGAAGGTTCTGAAGAAATATTAGAGTCTATTAAGAAAGGTTATGTAACATATGTTATTAATACCCAAACTGAAGGTTTAAGCGCTAATATGGATGGAAAGATCATAAGAAGAGCGGCTATTGATAATAATGTTGCAGTATTTACTTGTTTAGATACTGTTAGAGTTTTACTAGATGTCTTAGAAGAAATCACAATGAAGGTTTCTGTAATAGATAAAGAATAGTTTAAAGTATTACTTTTAATTATTATAAATATAATTAAATATGATATATAAACTAATTGTTTTAAAAAATGTAAGGTGTTATAATTTTATTTGTGAAAAGGAGGCTTTTCGATGAGTACATTAGTAGTTGAAGGAAGCCAATGGGGCGACGAAGGAAAAGGAAAAATTACTGATTATTTAGCTCAAGAAGCTGATGTAGTAGTAAGAAGTCAAGGTGGAAATAACGCAGGGCATACAATTGTTATTAATAATGAAAAATTTGCCTTAAGAAGTATTCCATCAGGAATCTTTAATCCAAGAATTAAAAACATATTAGCAAATGGTATGGTTATTAATCCTAAGCAATTACTTGAAGAATTACACGGATTAGAAGCTAGAGGTATTAAAGATTATAAATTATATATCTCTAATAGAGCTCATATCGTTTTACCTTATCATGAAACACTAGATGGTGCTTATGAAGATTATAAGGGTAGTAGAAAGATTGGTACTACTAAACATGGTATTGGTCCATGCTATTCTGATAAGGCTAATAGAATTGGTATTAGAATTGGTGAATTCGTTAATGAAGAAGAATTTAAGGAATGCTTAACTAATACTTTAAGTATTAAAAACATGGAACTAAAAATGTTAGGTTTACCTGAAGTAAGTGTTGATGAAATCTTTAACGAATATAAAGAATATGCAAAAGAAATTAGTAAGTTTGTATGTGATACATCTCTATTAATTGAAGAAGAATTAGAGAAGGGTTCAAAGATTTTATTTGAAGGTGCACAAGGTGTAATGTTATGTATTGATCATGGTACATATCCTTATGTTACATCATCATCTCCTACAGGTGCTGCAGTACCATTAAACTGCGGTATTGCGCCAAAATACATAAATAATGTATTAGGTATTTGTAAGGCTTATACAACTAGAGTTGGATCAGGTCCATTCCCTACTGAAATTGATGGTGACTTAGCAAATTATATTAGAGAACGTGGCCATGAATATGGTACAGTAACTAAACGTCCAAGACGTATTGGTTGGCTAGATTGTGTTACACTAAACTATGCTAGAAGAGTATCAGGAATTAATTATTTATCAATAATGTTACTTGATGTTTTAACTGGACTAGATGAAATAAAGATTTGTTATGAATATGATTTAGATGGTAAAGCACTTAATACAGTTCCAGCAACACTAAAGGAATTAGAAAAAGTTACTCCTAAATATATTACACTAAAAGGTTGGAAGGAAGATATCACTCAAGTTAAATCATTTGATGAACTTCCAGAAAACGCTAAAATCTATATTAGAAAGATTGAAGAATTAACAAAAGCAGAAGTAGCAATCTTCTCTGTTGGACCAGATAGAAGTCAAACAATCAAATTAAAAGAATTATTCTAAAAAATGATGGATAGAGATTTTCTCTATCTTTTTTTATTAAAATGTTGAATTTTTATTTATGAAATGTTATAATAATTATGTCAATGGTTGAATAAAGATTAAAAGAAAAAAGATAGAGTTGGTGTCTCTATCTTTTTTTGCTGTTGTTGGCGCCAATGGTTTAATAAAGATTTGCCTTATTTGGCAACTAGATTTTCAATAATAAGCTACCGTTTAGTATTGTTATCTAGCATCATTATAACTACTAAAGCTATAATGAGGATTACTAGGTAATCCATAAGGCCTCCTATGTTTTCTCCATTGCCGCCTCTAAATGATTTCTCATTGGTATACCTCCACAGCATAAAAATTTTATCATTATAAAAGAAAAGAAACAAATTTAAATGGCTAAAACAAGCCTTTTTATCAATTTTTAGAATAGCTTGTCAATAAATGATATTATGTATTCTTTTTTTATAAAAAATTGAATGATTTTCAAAAAAATTATGCACCTTATTTTTTTGCTTTTTTCTTGAAAGCGTATTATTCTTTAAAATATATTGTATTTTAAATAGTAGAATGTTATAATTTTTATGTGTTAAATATTGCATTATATAGGAGGGTTTTATATGGATAATGTAAAGTTACTTTATGAAGGAAAAGTAAGAGAAGTATATGATAATGATAATTCAATCATTATGGTAGCAACAGATAGAATCTCAGCATTCGATGTTATTCTAAAAAACAAGATTTACAATAAAGGTAGAGTATTAAACCAAATGTCAAAGTTCTGGTTTGATTTAACAAAGGATATTATACCTAATCATATGATCACAACTGATGTAAATGAAATGCCTGAATTCTTCCATACAGATGAATTTAAAGGAAGAAGTATGATGTGTAAAAAGCTAACAATGCTTCCAATTGAATGTATTGTTAGAGGCTATATCACAGGTTCTGGTTGGGCTAGTTATAAAGAAAATGGTAAGGTTTGTGGTATTAAACTTCCTGAAGGATTAAAGGAATCTGATAAACTTCCTGAACCAATTTATACTCCATCAACTAAAGCTGAAGTAGGTTTACATGATGAAAATATAAGCTTCGAACAATCTATAGATGTACTTGAAAAGAAATTCCCAGGACATGGTTTAGAATATGCAACAGCTCTAAGAGATAAGACAATTGCACTATACAAGAAATGTGCTGATTATGCCTTAGAGAGGGGAATTATTATTGCTGATACAAAGTTTGAATTTGGTCTAGATGAAAATGGAGTTATCGTATTAGGTGATGAAATGCTTACACCAGACTCATCAAGATTCTGGCCACTTGAAGGATATGAACCAGGACATGGTCAACCTTCATTTGATAAACAATTTGTACGTGATTGGTTAAAGGCAAATCCTAAGTCTGATTATAATCTTCCAGATGATGTTATTTTAAAGACTATTAATAAATATTATGAAGCATATAATCTTTTAACTGGAAAAGAAATAGAAGACTAGGAGGCCCAAAATGATTGAAAGATACTCAAGAGAAAAAATGCGTAAAGTATGGACTGAAGAAAACAAATTCAATGCATACTTAAAAGTAGAAATATTATCTGATAGAGCTTGGAGTGAACTTGGTGTTATTCCAAAAGAAGATGTTGATAAGATTGAAGCAAATGCTAAATTTGATATTAAAAGAATTTCAGAAATTGAACTTCAAACTAAGCATGATGTTGTAGCATTTACTAGATGTGTAAGTGAATCTCTAGGTGAAGAAAGAAAATGGGTACACTATGGATTAACTTCAACAGATGTAGTTGATACAGCTAATGGTTATTTAATCAAACAAGCAAATGATATTTTATATGAAGATATCATAAACTTCATGGAAGTATTAGAAAAGCAAGCATTAAGATTTAAGACAACTCCATGTATTGGTAGAACTCATGGTATTCACGCTGATATTACTTCATTTGGTTTAAAATGGGTTTTATGGCATGAAGAAATGAAGAGAAACTTAGAAAGATTTAATGCAGCTAGAGCGAACGTAGAATGCGGTAAGATGAGCGGAGCTGTTGGTAACTTCGCAAACATTCCACCATTCATTCAAGATTATGTTTGCGAACATCTAGGAATTAATTCTGCTAATGTTTCAACACAAGTTCTACAAAGAGATAGACATGCATATTATATGGCAACTCTAGCTTGTATTGCTGCAAGCCTAGAACAAATGGCTTTTGAAATAAGAAATCTTCAAAGAACTGAAGTTCATGAACTTGAAGAAGCATTTACTAAAGGTCAAAAAGGAAGTAGCGCAATGCCTCATAAGAGAAATCCTATTTCATCAGAAAACATTTGCGGATGCGCAAGAGTTATGAGAGGCTATATGTTAACATTCTATGAAAATGTTGCTTTATGGCATGAAAGAGATATCTCTCACTCAGCTACAGAAAGAATCATTTTACCAGATGCTACTGAATTACTTGACTATATGTTAAATAGATTCAAAGGCATTTTAGAAAATGTTGTTGTATATCCTGAAGTAATGATCGAAAACATTTATAAAACAAGTGGAGTAATCTTTGCTCAAAGAGTAATGAATGCTTTAATTGAAAAAGGTTTAGTTAGAGAAGAAGCATACGATACAGTTCAACCTATCGCTATGACTGCTTATAACGAAAGAAAAGATTATAAAACATTACTATCACAAAATGAAAAAGTTATGTCTATTCTATCAAAAGAAGAATTAGATAATTGCTTCACATTAGATTATTATTTCAAGAATGTAGATTTCATCTACGATAGATGTAAAATTGGAAAATAAGGGCTATTAGCCCTTTTTCTTTTATAAATATATTAATAGAATAAAAAAAGGCTTTTTTAAGCCTTTTTATTAATCTTGGAATAATGGAGTTGATAAGTATCTATCACCTGTATCAGGTAGAATTACTACAATGTTTTTACCCTTATTTTCAGGACGCTTTGCAAGTAAAGTTGCAGCATATATTGCAGCACCTGCAGAGATACCTACAAGTAATCCATCTGTTCTAGCAATTGTTTTACCTGTTACAAATGCATCTTCATTTTCAACATCTATAATTTCATCATATACTTTAGTATCTAGTGTATCAGGAACAAATCCAGCACCAATACCTTGAATCTTATGTGGACCTGGATGACCTTCAGTTAATACTGGAGAACCCTTAGGTTCAACACCAACAACTTTTACGTTTGGATTCTTTTCTTTTAAGTATTTACCTGCACCTGAGATTGTACCACCTGTGCCAATACCAGCTACAAAGATATCTACTTTACCATCAAGTGCACTATATATTTCAGGACCTGTTGTATCATAATGGGCTTTAGGGTTTGCTGGGTTTACGAATTGTCCAGCAATGATAGAATCTTTAATTTGTTCATGAAGTTCATTTGCTTTAGCAATTGCACCCTTCATACCTTGAGATCCATCAGTTAAAACTAATTCAGCACCATATGCTTTAATTAAGTTTCTTCTTTCAATACTCATTGTTTCAGGTAGTGTGATAATTAATCTATAACCTTTAGAAGCAGCAATAGCAGCAAGACCGATACCAGTATTACCACTAGTTGGTTCAATGATAGTAGAACCTTTCTTTAGTAATCCTTTTGCTTCATAATCTTCAATTATAGCTTTAGCAATTCTATCTTTTACACTTCCTGCTGGATTAAAATATTCAACCTTAGCAATGATGTTTGCCTCTAACTTATTATTTTCAATATAATTTGAAAGTCTAAGTAGTGGAGTGTTTCCAACTAATTCTGTAATATTGTTATAAATCTTGCTCATAAAAGTTCCTCCTAATTAAAAGTCTTTTTAAATGCGATTTCTAAATCTTCAATGATATCATCAATATGTTCTGTACCTATTGAAAGTCTAATTGTATTTTTATAAATTCCAACTTGTGCTAATTCTTCATCTGAAAGTTGTGAGTGAGTAGTAGAAGCTGGATGAATAACTAATGATTTAACATCCGCAACATTTGCTAATAGACTGAATAATTCTAAGTTATCAATAAATTGTTTAGCTTTTTCTTCAGATCCGTCAATTTCAAATGTGAAGATTGTTCCTCCACCGTTTGGGAAGTATTTCTTATATAATGCTTGTTGCCTCTTATCAGTTGTAACAGCTGGATGATTTACTTTAGCAACATGCTTATTTTTATTTAGGTATTCAACTACCTTTAAAGCGTTAGAAGTATGTCTTTCAACTCTTAAAGATAAAGTTTCAAGTCCTTGTAATGCGATGAATGCATTAACTGGTGAAATAGCAGCACCTGTATCACGAAGTAAGATTGCTCTTATATAGATGATATAAGCTAAACTTCCTACTGCCTTAGTAAATGATATTCCATGGTAACTATCATTTGGTTCGACTAAGTGTGGGAATTTACCACTTGCTTCATAATCAAATTTACCACCATCTACAATTATACCACCAAGTCCAGTTCCATGTCCAATAATAAACTTAGTAGCTGAATGAACTACAATGTCAGCTCCATGTTCAATTGGTCTAACAAGGAAAGGTGATGCAAATGTATTATCTACAACTAGTGGTATTTTATTTTCATGTGCTACTTTAGCAATAGTTTCAATATCTATTACATCACTATTTGGATTTCCTAAAGTTTCAATGAAAATTAATTTTGTATTATCTTTAACTGCTTTTCTAAAGTTTTCTGGATCGCTTGGATCTACGAAAGTAGTACTAATATTAAAATCTTTTAATGTATGTTCAAATAAATTGTATGTTCCACCATAAATATTATTTGCAGAAACAATATTATCTCCTGCCTTAGCTAAAGCGATAACAGCATAATATATTGCTGATGCTCCACTTGCAGTTGCTAATGCTCCAACGCCACCTTCAAGTGCAGCAACTCTTTGTTCAAATACATCTTGTGTTGGGTTTGTAAGTCTACCATAGATGTTTCCTGAATCTCTAAGTCCGAATCTATCTTCCGCATGTTTTGAATTGTTGAAAACGTAAGAAGATGTTAAATAAATTGGTACAGCTCTTGCTCCAGTAGCTGAATCTGGTTTTTCTTGTCCTACATGTAATTGTAATGTTTCAAATTTATAATTTCTACTCATTTTAATTTTCCTCCTAATATTTGATTATAATTTTGATTGTTTGTTGTTTTGTTGATTTTACACATGTCACACATGTCGCTACAGTCGCTACTCATACAATCGCCTCTTTTCTTACTTTTCCTAGTATTTCTCTAGGATTACACCTATATCATAACACTCTTTTCCTAGTATGTCAATAGGAAAAGTGTAAAAAATAGAAATTCTTTATTGTATACTTTTTTGGAAAAAAGTATATGGGTATACTAATCAACAATTTTTAATATAAAAAAGAAGAAAAGTTACAAATAAAAAAAGTGGAAAAATAGATGTTTTTTTACATTTAATCTAAAAAGATGTTGACATTATACAAAGTCAAATATATAATATACCTAGTAAAAAGGTAGGAAAAGTAGGATACTGCCTTGATGATTGTGAGATGGTTATATGAATTTTTATGTCGAAAAGAAAGTACTTGATCTTGGATTAAAGATTAAATTTGTTATTATTGAAGGAATGGACAACCATAGAGCAAGCTCATTCTTAAATAAGAAAGATGAATTATTAAATGAAATAATTAATGATTATAAAGATTTAAATATAGATGAAGATAAAATTTTAAGTGGATTTCATAAGATTCATGAGAATGGTGAAATATCAAAAAGGAAGAATACACCTGCAAGTGAAAACTTAATTAGAGGCTTAATTGAAAGAAATTCATTTTATAGTATTAACCCAATCGTTGATATTTATAACATTATTTCAATTAAATCTAAATTATGCCTTGGTGCACATGATATGGATAAAGTAAGCGGAAATGTCACATTAAGATTTCATAATGGTAGTGAAACATTTATACCTGTAGGGGACGGAACTATTCATAAGGTAAAACTAAATGAATATTCTTATATAGATGATAATAATGATATCTTATGTAGATTAGAAGTTAGACAAGTAGAAAAAACTAAAGTAACAGAAGATTCTAAAAATGTTTTCTATATTGTTGAAGGTAATATGGAAACATCTGATGAATATTTAGAAGAAATTTGTAACAAAATTATTAGCGTAACTACAAATGATTTAGGTGGTAGTGGCTATATAAAGGAGGCAATTATTATATGAAATTTGAAACATTATGCGTGCATCCAACATTAGATATTGCTGATGAATATGGTTCTATTACTACACCTATTTATCAAGCCGCAACATTTGCACATAAAGGCTTAGATAACGATTCTTTATATAGCTATTCTAGATTATCAAATCCGACTAGAAGTCATTTAGAGGATTTAGTTAAAAAGTTAGAAAATGGAGCTTCCTGTACTGCCTTTTCAACAGGCATGGCAGCTATAACTTGTACATTTAAAATGTTTAAATCAAATGATCACTTTATTTGTTCAAGTGATCTATATGGTGGAGCTTTAAGATTATTTAGAACTTTAAAGGATGAAAACTATGAATTTGATTTTATTGATACAAGTGATTTAAAACTAGTAGAAAGTAAAATAAAATCAAATACAAAAGCAATATATATTGAAACACCATCAAATCCTTTGATGAATGTTACTGATATAGAAGAAGTAGCTAAAATTTGTAAGAAACATAACTTATTATTAATAGTAGATAATACATTTTTAACACCTTATTTTCAAAAACCACTTGATTTAGGTGCTGATATTGTAATTCATAGTGGAACAAAATACCTTGGTGGTCATAACGATACTTTAGCTGGTTTTGTTGTAACTAACTCTACTGAATTAGGTGAAAAAGTGTTATACTATGCTAAGACAATAGGTGCATGCCTATCAAGCTTTGATTCATTCTTAATTGAACGCGGTATTAAAACTTTAGCTTTAAGAATGAGACAAATTAATGATAGTGCAATCAAAATCGCAAACTATTTAAGGAGTTTACCCTGTATAAAGAAAGTTAATTATGTAGGATTAGAGGATAATCCTGGTTATTTAGTTAATAAAAAACAATCTATGGGTTTTGGTGGAATGATTTCTATTACATTAGAAAGTGAAGAATTAGCTAGAAAAATATTAAAGAATGTTAAAATATTTAAATATGCAGAATCCTTAGGTGGTGTTGATTCACTAATTACTTATCCAATGTATCAAACACATGCGGACCTTCCAATAGAAGAACGTTTAGAAAAAGGAATAGATGAAAGATTCTTAAGAATATCTGTAGGTATAGAGGATAGTGAAGATCTTATTAATGATTTAAAGGAGGCTATATATGGGTAAATATAACTTTGATGAAGAAATTAACAGATATAATACTAATAGTTTAAAATATGATATACTTAGAGGTAGACCTAAAGGAATACTTCCTTTATGGGTTGCTGATTATGACTTTAAAGCACCATCATTCTTACTTGATGAACTCAAAAAGAGAGTAGATCATGGGATTTTTGGTTATAGTGAACCAACAGATAGTTATTTTACGGCTTTAAAGGGTTGGTACAAAAGACGTTATGATGTAGATATAGATACAAATAAAGTAATACTTACATGTGGAGTAGTATTTTCTATTTGTCAATTAATTAGAAGCGTAACAAAAGAAAATGATTATATCATTATAAATGAACCGGTATATTACCCATTTAAAGCAAGCATAATCGCAAATGATAGATTGTGTATATCTAGTGATTTAAAAAGAATAGAGGATAAATATTATTTTGATTTTAATGATTTTGAAGAAAAAATTAAAAAACATAATGTAAAAGCATATATTTTATGCAATCCACATAACCCTGTAGGCAGATGTTGGAAAAAAGAAGAACTAGAAAAAGTGTTTGAAATATGTAAGAGGTATAATGTATTTGTTATATCTGATGAAATACATGGCGATATAGTATTTAATGGTAATAAATTTATATCAGCGCATAAATTATTAAAGAAAAACTTTGCAGTTACTTCATCACTTTCTAAACCATTTAATATTCCTGGTTTACAAGCTGCGCATACTTATATTAATGAAAAAGAAATATATGAGAAGTTCTTAAAAGAATTAGATAGAGTTGGGTATTCTCAATTACCAACATTAGGGCTTGTTGCTAGTGAAATATTATTTAATAAGGGCGATGAATATCTAGAAGAACTAAAAGAATATTTATGGAGCAACATAAATTTTGTAAAAGAATATATTTCTAAAAACTTACCAAAATTAAAAGTAATAGATATAGAAGCTACTTATTTAGTATGGATTGATTTTAGTGCATATAATTTAAGTGATAAAGAGCTTAAAGATATAATTACACATAAATGTAATTTGTGGTTAGACGATGGCTTAATTTTTGGAAAGAGTGGATCAAAATACCAAAGAATAAACATTGCGACTACTAAAAAAATGTTAGAAAAAGCACTTGATAATTTATACAATGTATTTAAAAACTTATAATAAGGAGAGATAATCTCCTTTTTATTTTTATTGAAAAATATAGATTTTAAGCCATTATTATCAAATAAGATAAAAATATTTATAAAAAATATATTTTTCCTATTGACATACTAGGAAAAGCAGTGTATTATATAGTTGTAATTCTTAATCCTACCATTTTAATATGAAAAGTAGGGAAAAGAAAAAAAAGGATGTGGTTAAATGTCATCAGACTGTTGTATGTGCATTAAAGAAAATAGATTAAATGAAACAAAAAATAATAAAAGAATTATCAAGAAGAAAGAAGGAATTTAAAAATGGGAATTAAAAAAATATTAGGAACAACATTATTAGCAGTTACTGCTGTTGGAGCTTTAGCTGCCTGCGGAAAGAAAAATAAAACAACAAAAACAACAACTCCAAAGAAAGATTATGGAACATTAAATGTATCAGAGTTAGCTGGAAACATCAGAGTATCATTTAACATTTTAGCTGAAGAATTAGGATACTTTAAAGAAGAAGGTGTAAAAGTTAATACTAAAGCAATTGGTGGTATTAATGCTTTAACAGCTATTTCTGAAGGTCAATTAGACATTTTAAATACAGGATTCATTCCTGACTTATCAGCATTAATCGGAGGAGCTGATTTAGTATTCTTCGGTGGTACAGCTGTTGAAGGTGGAGCAATCATTGCAAATAAGAATGTAGCAAAAAATTATAAAAATGCTCAAGGAAAAATTGATTTTACAAACTTAGAAGATGCTAAGATTGGTTTACAAAGAAATGAATCTTCATGGGTTGTAACCCGTCAATATGTTTTAGAAAACTATCCATCAGTTGATTTAGATGTAGTTGAAACTGAAAGTGATAGTCATACACATTACTTTGCTGAATTCACTGATGTACAACAAGCAGTTGCAAGTGGATCAATTGATTTAGGTTTCTTACCTTATGAATATGCATTCAAGGCTCAAGAAGCTGGCTTAGACATTGAAATCTTAGCTAAAGCTGGAGAATTAATTCCAAACTATGTATGCTGCCGTGAAGTCACTTCAAAAACAACTTATGAAGCTAAATATGATGCAATCGTAGCATATGAAAGAGCAAGAATTAGAGCTTGGGAATACTATGAAAACCCAGCTAATAGAAGTAAAGTAGTTGAAATCTTAGCAAAGCATTCAGGAAATGAAGAAGATTATGTAGAAAATTATTTATTTGGTGGAGCAACAAAGCTTTCTGCAGATCCAAACAAGAGTGGTATTATTTCTTACTTTGAAGCTGTAAAGAACGCAGGTGTATTCAGTAGCTTAGATCCAGCTGCTGTAGCTGCCGTAGTATTAGCTGATCATGTTGATACAACAGCTTATAAAGCTGCACTAGATTCATTAATTGCTGAAGATGGTTCTAATACATTCTATCAACAAACACTAACGCTTTATAATCAATATAATGCTTAATATTATGTAATAAGGGTATCAATTGATACCCTATTACTATAAAATGAGGAGGAATATTTATGGGTAAAATATATAACAATATACTTGAAACAATCGGACATACACCAATAGTTAGATTACATAAAATTGAAAAGGAAGAAAAATTAGTTGCGAATTTATTTGCGAAAATAGATTTCTTCAATCCAGGTGGATCTATTAAAGATAGAATGGCTTTAAATATGATTGAAGCAGCTGAAGCTGAAGGAAAATTAAAGGAAGGTTATACTGTAATTGAAGGTACAAGTGGTAACACTGGAATTGGTTTAGCAATGGTATCTGCATATAAAGGATATGGTTTAAAAATCTGTATGCCTGAAAACATGAGTAAAGAACGTATTACTATTTTAAGAGCATATGGTGCAGAAGTTTTCCTAACACCAAAAGAAGCAAATATGGCTGGAGCTGGCGCTAAAACACAAGAATTAGTTCAATTATATCCTCTATCATTTGTTCCTGGGCAAGGAAGAAATCCAAATAACCCAGGTGCTCATTATAAGACAACAGGACCTGAAATTTGGGACGATATGGATGGTAACATTGATATCTTTGTTGCTACTAGTGGTACTGGTGGAACAATTAGTGGTGCTGGCCACTTCTTAAGGGAAAAGAAACCAAACTTAGAAATCATTGCTGTAGAACCTAAGGGTAGTGCAGTACTTAATGGTGGTGAACCAGGCCCACATAAAATTCAAGGTATTGGTGGAGGAGCAACTCCTGAAACAACTGATGTAAGTTTATTCAATGAAGTAATAGATATTACTGATGATGATGCCTATAAATATGCAAGATTACTTCCAAGAGTTGAAGGAATATTAGTAGGTATTTCTTCAGGTGCAGCACTAGCCGCAGCTATTGAAGTAGCAAAAAGAGAAGAAAATAGAGGTAAGAATATAGTAGTTATTTTCCCTGATGGTGGAGATAAATATTTATCAAGTGATTTATTTATTTAGGAGGTATATTTATGCAATGCAGTTTAGATAGTAGAAGAAGAAAAAATAGTGATAATTCATATACCGATTTAGAAGCAGAACTTCATGCCGAGGAAGTTAATGCTAATCCTAGACCTAAAGAAACAAAAGAAGAAATAGATGAAACTGGAGCATTTATTCGTCAAGCTAATTACTTTATTACTCCTTTTGGAGATAAAGAAGGTAATCTAAAAGCTGAAAAAAATAAATATATAATATTCTGGGCACATGGATGTAACTGGAGTAATAGACCGTTAATTGCAAGAGACATCCTAGGCTTAGAAGATGTTATAGCTGATTATGCTGTAACTCATACAGGTGAAACTAATAAATATGGATGGGGCTTTAGAAATGAAAAAGATCATAAAGAACCACTTACAAAGGCATACTTTTTAAGTGAATTCTATAAGAATGCTGATCCTAACTTTAGAGGTAGAGCAACTACTCCAACATTAGCTAGCATAGATGATAAAAAGGCTTTAAATAACGATTATCATAGATTATCTAACTATATTGAAGTACAATTTAGAAAGTTCCAAAAGAAAGATGCACCTGATTTATATCCAGTTAAATTTAGAAAAGAAATAGATGAACTTAATGACTGGTTATTTCCACATGTAAATAACGGCCATTATAGAATGGCTTTCTGTCAATCGGCAGAAGCTTATGAAGAAGCTTATGAAGATTTTTATGATTCACTAGAAAAACTAGATAAGAGACTTGATACTAATAGATTCTTATTTGGTGATTATATTACAGATAGTGATATTAGATTATATGTAACACTTGTTAGATGGGAAACTTCATATTTTAAGAATGTGGGCCCTATGAAGAAAAGAATAACTGAATATAAAAATATATTTGGTTATATTAAAGACTTATATAGCGTACCTGAATTTAAAAAATACACATTCTTTGAATTTCCTAAAAATGAAAGCGAATCTATCTTTGCTCCATATATTGAAAGAATTGCACCGCTAATAGATTTTAATAAAATATGGAGCATAGCTGATCCAAAAAGAAAATTAATTTCAAAACATCCAAATGAGATTTACTTAAGGCATCCAGAAAATGAAAGTGTAGAAGATTATCAAAGTGAAATAAGCAAATCCATTTGGAATGGTAAGAATATATTGGATAGAAATCCTAAAAACGGAGTATTAAGTGTAGATGCATCAGTTAATCCTCTAAAAGATTTACTATAGAAAGAAGGTATATTATGGTTGAAGTATTTAGCTGCGGTTTAGCAGAACATAGAAAAAAAGCACAAGAAGATAATAAAGAAATAGTATATACTGATAATCTAGCAAGATATTTTGCTAAGATTAGTCACTCTAAACCAAGACCACAAATTAAAAAGGAAGAAACAGATGAAAATGGTTTTTGGATTAGACAACCTAATCTATTAACTACTCCATTTGGAGAAAAAGAAGGCGAACTTAAGGCGGATAAAGATAGATATATTATTTACTGGGCTAGAACTTGTAACTGGAGTAATAGACCAGTTATAGCTAGAGATTTATTAGGATTACAAGATGTAATTAAAGATTATATTGTTGGTCAAACTGGTGAATCTAATGAATATGGATGGGGTTTCCCTAGGGAATGGGACTTTAAAGATCCTAATACAGGAGTATATTTCTTATCAGATTTATACTTAAATACAAAGCCTGATTTTACAGGTAGAGCAACCACTCCAACTTTAGCTGACTACAAGGAAAAAAAGGCTGTAAATAACGATTATCATAGAATGACTAACTATTTAGAAGTACAATTTAGAAAGTATCAAAAAGCGGATGCTCCAGATTTATATCCAGTAAAATATAGAAAAGAAATTGATGAATTTAATGACTGGTTATTCCCTAATATTAATGATGGTCATTATAGAATGGCCTTTGCTACATCACCTGAAGGATATAAGGATGGACATAGAGCGTTTCATGCAGGATTAGAAAAGTTAGATAAGAGACTTGAAACTAATAGATTCTTATTTGGAGATTATATTACTGATAGTGATATAAGAGTATATGTATCACTAATTAAATGGGAATTAGATTTCTATGTTAATGTAGGTCCACAAGTAAAAAGAATTACTGAATATAAAAATGTATGGGAATACATTAAAGAATTATATAGTGTTCCTGAATTTAAAAGATACACAAACTTCCCTAAATTAGATGATAACCCTATTATCAAATTTGGAACATATCTAACAAGAATAGCTCCAAGAATTAACTGGGATGAAGAACTTAAAACTGATCATTCTAGAAAAGCTTTATCAGCTGACCCAGAAAATATTTTCTTAAAGCATCCTAAGGGAGAAACAGTAGAAGATTATCAAACTGAAATAAGCCAAACTCATTGGAATAGTTTAGATTTTAATGTTAGAAAGAATAAAGATTTTAAATTAAGCGTTGATGCTTCTATAAATCCTTTAAAGGGGAAACTTAAAAACGAATAAAAACACATACATTGTTGATAATATCACACCTTTCCTATTGAAATAGTAGGAAAAGTGTGATATTATTTTTATAGGAGGTGATTTTATGATAAATAAGGAAAGATTATTAAATGAATTCTTGAACCTTATTTCATTTGATGCTGAATCATATCATGAAAGAGAAATTGCTGATTACTTAAAGAATGAATTAAATAATTTAGGATTTAGTGTTGATGAAGATGATGCTAATGTAAAGAATGCTATTTATCATAATTTTGATCCTAAACTATCTAGTGGTAATATTTATGCCTTTAAAAAAGGAAATGTAAAAGGTGAACCAATATTACTTTCAGCTCACCTTGATACAGTAAGCCCTGGAAAAAATAAAAAAGCTATTATTGAGAATAACTTAGTTAAAAGTGATGGTAGTAGCGTGCTTGGTAGTGATGATGCTACAGGTATAGCATCAATTCTAGAAGCTTTAAGAGTAATAAAAGAAAAGAATTTAAAGCATCATGATATAGAAATTATATTCTTTACTTCTGAAGAACCTTATTGTAAGGGCTCAAAAGTATTTGATTATAAAAAAATAAAATCAAAAGTAGGTTATGTATTTGATTTAAGCGGAAAAGTAGGTAATATAGCGATTAGTGCTCCATCCATTATATCATTTAAAGCTGAAATATTTGGCAAGGCAAGCCATGCAGGATTTAATCCTGAAGATGGAATAAGTGCTATTTTATTATTATCAAAACTTATTAATAATGTTAAAAGCGGTAGAGTTGCAAATGATACTACACTTAACTTTGGCGTTATTAGTGGAGGTTCATTAAATAATATAGTTCCTGATTATTCATATGTAACAGGAGAAATAAGAAGTAGTATACATAATAAAGCTATTCATGAACTAAAAATAATAGAAAATGAATTAATGAGACTTACTAAAGAATATAATGCTTTATATGATTTTAAATATGATATTGAAATTGAAGCATATAGAGTGGATATAGATGAATTAGTAATAAAAAGATATAAAAAAGTAATGGATAATTTAAATATAAAAGATTATGAATTAATCAATACTTTTGGTGGTAGCGATGGTAATAATTTGAATAAATATGGCATAAAAAGTGTAGTAGTTGCTAATGCTATGAATAATTGTCATAGTAAAGATGAATATTTTTATTTAGATGATTTCTATAAGAGTGCATTAATAGCCCTACATTTAATCATAGATTAGGAGGTATAAACATGGAAGAAGCATATTGCAGTTTAAAACTTAGAAGACAAAAGCAAGAAGAGGAAAAGAAAAAGTTTGGAAATATTTCTACTTCTGAAAAGGTTAATGAGATAAATAGTAATGGTGCATTTGTTAGACAAAATAACAGATTTACTAGCGCCTTTGGAACTAAAGAAGGAAATTTAAAAGTAGAAGCTAATAGATATCGTTTAATTTGGACTCCACTTTGCCCTTGGGCAACAAGACAAATGATTACTATTAAACTATTAGGTTTAGATAAAGTTATATCAGTAGGTACAGTTAATCCTATTAGAACTAATAAGGGCTGGGAATTTTCACTAGATGAAGGCGGAGTAGACCCAGTACTAGGTATAAGATATTTAGCTGAAATTTATGCATCTACTGATCCAGAATATAATGGACGCGCTACTGTTCCTGCTTTAGTAGATGTAAAAGAGAAAAAGGTAGTCAATAATGATTACCACCATTTAAGTAATTATTTTGAAGTAGAATGGAAAGAATTTCATAAAGATGGAGCTCCTGATTTATACCCTGAAAACTTAAGAGAAGAAATAGATAAATTAAATGTCATACTATTTAATGAAATAAATAATGGAGTATATAAAACAGGCTTTGCTACAAGCCAAGAAGAATATGAGAAAAACTTTAATTTAGTATTTAATCGCTTAGATTATTTTGAAGAACTATTAAGCAAAAAAAGGTTTTTATTTGGCGATTATATAACTGATAGTGATATTAGATTTTATGTTACTTTAGCAAGATTTGATACTGCTTATTATTTTGGCTTTAGAACTAATAAAAAGCGTATTAGAGATTATGAAAATATATGGAATTATGCAAAAGAATTATATAGCATTAAAGCATTTAAAGAATCAACTGACTTTATTGCTATAAAGAAGGGTTACTTACTTGGAGATATTGCTGAAAATCCATTTAAGATTTTACCACTTGGTCCTGATAATAGTGTTTGGGAAGAACCTAATAATAGGAGCGAATTATTTGGGCCACTTAAATTTAACTATGAAAGATAGGTGATATTATGCCAAGTAATATAGTTGAAAAATTAGGAAAAGAATCTAGTAGTGATGGTAAGTTTATACGTCAAAAAAATAGATTCACTACACCTTTTGGAAAAAATGAAGGAGATTTAAAAGCAGAAGCTAATAGATATAGATTAATTTGGGCCCCTGTATGTCCATGGGCACATAGATCTATAATTGTAAGACGCCTATTAGGCTTAGAAGATGTAATAAGTGTTGGAACCCTTGATCCTGTTAGACCTGATACAGAAGAAACTAACTGGGCTTTCACATTAGATGAAGGCGAGGTGGATCCAGTACTTAAAATACATTTATTAAGTGAAATATATTACAAAACAGATCCAAACTATGAAGGTAGATTTACTGTACCTTGCTTAGTTGATTTAAAGGAAATGAAAGTAGCTAATAATGATTACTTTAATCTAACAAAATATTTTGAACTTGAATGGAAAGAATTCCATAAAGAAGGGGCACCTGATTTATATCCAGAAGAATTAAGAGAAGAAATAGATAAGTTTAATGATGATCTATTTCATAAGCTAAATAATGGTGTTTATAAAGCAGGCTTTGCAACTAGCCAAGAAGCTTATGAAGAGGCTGTATATGGCGTTTTTTCAAAGCTTGATGAGTTAGAAGAGAGACTAGAACATAGTAGATATATGTTTGGGGATAAAATAACTGAAGCTGATGTTAGAACATATGTTACATTAGTTAGATTTGATATAGCTTATTTTAATGCCTTTAAGGTTAATTTAAAGATGATTAAAGATTATCCAAACCTTTGGGCTTATGCAAGAGATTTATATCAAACATATGGATTTGGTGATACTACAAACTTTATAGCTATAAAGAAACATTATCATTTATGCTGTACAGCTAATCCAAATCAAATACTTCCAGCTGGGCCAGACTTATCCATTTGGAATACACCTCATAATAGAGATAAGAGAACTTATAAATAGGAGGTATATTATGAAATTATATAATAACATAATTGAGTATATAGGAAATACACCAATATTAGAATTAAATAATTATGTAAAAAATGAGAATCTTTATGCTAATATTTATGCGAAGCTTGAATATTTAAACCCTGCAGGATCTTTAAAAGATAGAGTAGCTTTAGCTATGATAAAGGATGCTGAAGAACGCCATTTACTTAAAAAAGATTCTGTCATAATTGAACCTACTAGTGGTAATACTGGAATTGGTTTAGCTGCAGTTGGTGCTGCAAGAGGATATAAAGTTATTCTAACTATGCCAGATACAATGAGTATAGAAAGAAGAAATCTACTTAAAGCTTATGGTGCTGAAGTAGTTTTAACTGAAGGAGCTAAAGGAATGAAAGGAGCAATTCAAAAAGCTAAAGAATTAGCTTTAAATACTCCTCATAGTTTCATTCCAGGTCAATTCACTAACCAAGCAAATCCTAGAGTTCATTATGAAACTACAGGACCTGAAATCTGGAATGATTTAGATGGTAATATTGATATATTTGTTGCTGGAGTTGGTACAGGTGGAAGTTTATCAGGTGTTGGTAAATATTTAAAAGAAAGAATACCTAATGTAAAAATAGTAGCTGTTGAACCAGCTGATTCACCAGTATTATCAAAAGGTATAGCTGGAGCTCATAAAATTCAAGGAATTGGGGCTGGTTTTATTCCATCAACTCTAGATTTAGAAGTATATGATGAAGTAATTGCTATAACTACAGAAGAAGCTTATGAAGCCGCAACAAAAGTAGCCATATCAGATGGAATATTACCTGGTATATCTAGTGGAGCAGCTATTGCAGCCGCAACAAAATTATCAAAGAGATTAGAAAATAGAGGAAAAAATATCGTCGTATTACTTCCTGATAATGGTGGTAGATATTTATCTACTCCACTATATAATAAGGAGGGATAAGATGAGTGATAATTATAAAATACAAATAAAAGATGTATCTTTTGAATATAAGGATAATAAAGAATCCTTTTATGCTTTGGATAATATTAATATAGATATTAAAGAAGGAGAATTTGTATGTTTACTTGGCTCGTCTGGTTGTGGTAAATCTACATTATTAAGCTTATTAAATGGCTTAAATAAGCCTAAATCTGGTGAAATACTAATTGATGGCAAACCTATAGATGGTCCTGGGAAGGATAGAGCTGTAGTATTCCAACAATATTCATTATTCCCTTGGCTTACAGCAAAAGGAAATGTCTTATTTGGTATTAAACAAAGTAAGAAAAAATATAAGAAAAAAGAACGTGAAATTCTAGCTATGCGTTATTTAGAGCAAGTAGGTCTAGGGGCATCTGCAGATAAATATCCTAATCAAATGTCTGGTGGTATGCAACAAAGAGTTGCTGTAGCTAGAGGATTAGCTTTAGAAGCTGAAATATTATTAATGGATGAACCTTTTGGAGCAATAGATCCAAAGTTAAGATTAGAGTTGCAAGAATTAGTAAGTAAATTATCAATTGAAAATAAAAAGACTGTTGTCTTTGTTACACATGATGTTGATGAAGCAATCTTACTCGCTGATAGAATAGTAGTTATGGAACCACAAAAAATAAGAGCAATTGTTCCTGTTAAATTTAGTCATCCAAGAAAAAGAGATGATTTAGTAGGAAAAGAAGAATATGAAAAACTTCATAGACAATTAATATCTCTATTCTATGATAATGTCTTAGACAATATCTATGAGGAGGTGGCTCTGTAATGAATAAGTTTAAACGTATTTTAGCTAAAATATTAGTGTGGCTTATAAAGTTCTTCACAGTAGATAAGAAATTAATTTTAGGCTTA
>JAGCWW010000021.1 GCA_017961685.1 Acholeplasmatales bacterium
GAGCATTTTTAAATCATTATACCCTTTCAATACCTTTTTGTTAGAACAATAAGGACAATTTAATCCGTTGTTTCTTTCTTTTACCTCTTTTTCCCATTCATGACCATTTTTACATTTCCACCATACTTTTCTTTGAGAGCCAGGTAAGACATCTGATGGCTTTAATTGTCCATTCTTTTCGTAATTCCATTCTTTGGCTAATTTTGGATTTATAGTTGCTAAATCATTATATCCAGCTAATGCTTTTAAATTACTACAATAAGGGCACCCATGACCTTTGCACCTACTACTTACATCAGCTTCCCATTCATGTTGCTTACTACATATCCACCATACTTTCTTATGTGAACCGGAAGTGATTTTATTTATATCTATATCTTTGTTTCTTTTATAGTTCCATTCTTTAATTAACACTTTATCATCTACAACAAAACTGGACATTTAAATCACTCCTTCCATTAAACATATTATATCATGAAAAAAGCAGATTTTTTACTTCTGCTTAACGAACGGAATATCAAAATCTTCCGAGCATTTAAAAACTCAGATTCCTCTGAGTTTTCGATTACTTCATACATTCATTAATCCAAGATATAAAGTTAGATGTCGAATCACCTGTTCTTTCTGCTGTTGTATGCCCTTGGTTCCATATTGTAGCAAAGTCAACATTTAGATTATCATAGTTGTTTAATGCAAGAGCTAAATTCATTTCAGTCGTTAATGCTGTATCTCCTTGAGTAATTCCTGTTCTAATTCTCCAATTAGTTGCAACATTAGATTTTTTATATCCATCATAATAACTTGATAGATAGTACATAGGATTATACATATTTTGTCTTACAATCGATTCATTCCCTAAATCATCTTTATTGGATAAGTCTGATTTGTATTCACTAGCATAACTTGTGTCATAATCAGAATATTTAGAATAATCATTACTATTTAATAAATCACTCATAATACTATCAAAATGTAATGCATCAGTTTTACTATTACCAAACACATAATTTTCTGCTTGTTTTCTACTTAAATCATCGAATGCACCTACACTCTTAGTAGCATTCTTACACTCTTTAACGAAATCTTCAACACTTGTAATAGTTACAGTTTTAGTTGATTCATTAAATGTAACCCAAGAATATTTTGAAACATATGATTTCATATCAGAAACATTTGTATAATTATCATTTAAATAATTGGTTAAAGATTCTTCAATTATACCTTTTAAATATTCATAATATGATCCTGATGTATATATTCCATTATTACTTTCTGATAAAGACAGTACATTTCCATTGTTATCTTTTAATTTCAACTTATTAATGTATTTTGCATAAGCTTCTGCCAAATCATCTGATAAAGCACTTGTCCATGTAGTATCAGCTCTTGTTCCACTTGTAGAATATTGTCCCATATTCCATTCATATGCTGCATCAGCTACATCAAGATTAGTGATTGGACACCAAGCCATAACTCCTTTAACACTATCACTTAATGCATTGCCATTATCATCTTTCATAAGTGCTCCAATTTCATTTAAATATTCAGTATATAGTTCTGAGTCACCACTGGCACCTAATATTGTACTTTGTGCTCCTCCTCCAGAATGACCAAAGACAAAGACTGAATCTTCATCACCAGGAAGACTATTAGCATTATATCTTAAATATCTAATAGCTGCTTTAAAGTCTGTTACTCCCCAAGGAGCACCTCCAGCGAAATTCTCACCATTATTTCTTCCTCTTGCTCCAGAATATACATAAATAAATCCTGCTTTTAAATAACTAGATATTTCATTATAGTTGTAACTTGTTGGAGCTTTTTGAGCTGAATATCCCGCAGTATTGATTGGCATAACTATTGGGGCATTCTTAGAAGTGTACCCAGCTATTTCATTTGTTTCATTTAAAGAACATGTATATTTATCTCCGGATTTAGTACAATCCATATAATCTGCAGGAACATATATTCCTAATGATTCATATTCTTTTGAGGCTGGATTTGATACATATACTAATCCAATTTGATAATATACTTTATTTGTTTCATCGTAACTCCAGTTAGACATATCTATATGAAGATCTTCGGTTGATGAATATTCTATATTATTAGTATTAGAATCATTATTCAAATATACTTTATTTCCAAATGTTGTAATTCCAATAGTTAATAATCCAGTTAATAGAATATTTGCAATTATATAAATAATTATCTTATTACCACTTATAAATACTGAATTAACACTAAATCCACTCATTATTAAATAAAGTAAATCAAGTGATATTATTAAAGAAAGAA
>JAGCWW010000022.1 GCA_017961685.1 Acholeplasmatales bacterium
ATGTTCAGCGAAATGCTTTCTAATCATAGCAGTCATACCTAAACGTAAGTCAGAGTCAATGTTGATCTTACATACAGATAATTTAGCTGCTTCTCTTAATTGTTCTTCTGGAATACCGATTGCATCTGGCATCTTTCCACCGTTTTCGTTAATGATCTTAACGTATTCTTGTGGAACTGATGAAGAACCATGAAGAACGATTGGGAATCCTGGGATTCTCTTTGATACTTCTTTAAGAATATCAAATCTTAATGCTGGTGGTACTAAAATACCTTTTTCGTTTCTAGTACATTGTTCAGCTTTAAATTTATAAGCACCATGAGATGTACCTACAGCGATAGCTAATGAGTCAACACCTGTTCTCTTAACGAAATCTTCAACTTGGTTTGGATCAGTATAGCTTGACTTACCGAATTCAACTTTAACATCATCTTCAACACCTGCTAAAGTTCCAAGTTCAGCTTCAACTGTTACGTATGGAACATGGTTATGAGCATATTCAACAACCTTCTTAGTGATTTCAACATTTTCTTCATAAGGTTTGCTTGAACAGTCAATCATAACTGATGTAAATCCATCATCGATACAAGATTTACATAATTCAAATGAATCACCATGGTCTAAGTGTAGAACGATTGGTAGATCAGGATAGTTTTCACAAGCAGCTTTAACCATATGTACTAAGTACTTAGCGTTAGCATATTTTCTAGCTCCTGATGAAACTTGTAGGATTACTGGCGCATTTAATTCTCCTGCAGCTTCAGTAATAGCTTGAACAATTTCCATATTGTTCACATTGAAAGCACCAATAGCGTATCCACCATTGTATGCTGCTTCAAACATTTTTTTAGTATTTACTAATGGCATAATTTAATCACACTCCTAAAATGTATTATATCACAATCTATTTATAAAGTTAAACATAATTATAATATTTTTTATTAAAAAATATATTTATTAATTTTTAGTTTATTTTTTTATAAAAAAACGAGGTTCAAAAAATAATAAATTTTTCAAAAAATATCTATATAATTCGTTTATTTCATTATGCTATAATCATATCAGCACGAAAGTGCTGCAGGAGGTTTAGCAATGAAATACTTGTTAAATGAGGCAATGAACATGATGCGGAGGTAAATATGGATTACCTAGTAGTCCTAGTTGTAGTACTTGTTACTATAACTATAATGCTTAGAGATAAGCGTTAATATTTAAATTTTACATATATTCATTGCCTCACCAAATGCGAAAAGGATAGGTTCCCGCCTATCCTTTTCATTTTTACATATATTCATTGCTTTCGCACTTATATTATAGCACTTATTAAATAAATAATCTATATACTTATTGTAATAACTGGTCTAACGCCTATTGATGTGTTGTAAACATAGCCCTTTATAACTTGTCCATCACCATGAATTGCTCCATCATAATCTATATAATAGGAATTATTTGGATTAAATGAACTAGGGGTGCGTAAATGATAATTATTATATCCATTAGATGTATTAAATAAGCCTTGAGATAAGGAATAATCAGTTGATGAACATCTTCTTTCACTTTCATTAAAAAGATTAAATGCTTCATTATAAGACAATATAGTTACTTTATCTAATGTATTATTACATAAATAAGTACTTGAAATTCCATCGCTTGATGAATTACTATTATCTACTAACATATCATTTATTATTTTCTTTTCACTATTTTTAAAAGCTATATTATAGAAATTATTGTTTAACCATTTTCTTATACTTGATAATTCATAATTATTTGAATATCCTATACTACCATTATGTTCAAATTCATCCTTAATATCTTTTGGATAATATTCCTGACTATCTAATATCAAATTAGATATTAGTTTATACTTTCCATCTTTTTCATCAATTATATTCCATTTTATTTTTCCATATTTAAACCAATAAATATTATTAATTAAATATCCATTTTTCACTTGATAAGAATCTGATTCAGAGTATCCAAATGTATAAAATGGTCTATAATCAAGTAAATATATTCCTCTATATTTTTCATTATTTAAGTTTATATCAATATAAAACATATAATTACTCATTTTATCATTTAAATAATATTCATAGCTATTCCAGTTATTAAAGTTTGTTTTAGTAGGTGTAATTACTTTATTATTAAGTTTATTTATTATATCTTTATTAGTTTCTATAACTTGTGGATATGATCCAAAATAAATATAATCATTATCTTTTTTATACTCTTTTTTCTTTGTACAACCAAATAAAAAGAATATGAATAAAACTAATAATAATTTTTTCATAATAACACCTCCCTTAATTTTATTATACATAAAAAAAAGCTGAAATTAATCAGCTTTTAATTATTTACTAAAACTAATAAGTTTTCGTATAAATCATCCATGAATTCATCATCAGGAATATTATGCTTATATTTTTCAAGTAACATTCCTTTGAAGAAAGCAGCTAGAATATATAATTTGCTTGAGAAATCTCTTTTTTGGGTAATTGTTTTTTCTTCTACGCCTTGATTATATATTTCAACTAATCTTTCAAACACAGGAAGTAAAGCTCCTGAAACCATTTCATTAATATCTTCTTTATTCATGAAACTAATATTATTAGTTGCAGGATAACCTACTAATTTTATAGCATCTTCAGCTATTTCTAGTCCTTTTTTCATATGAGCATAATATGATTCATATAATGTCTTACCCATTTTAACAGACAGAAAATCTTCTAAAGCTATATCAACAACTCTTTTTAGAGCTTGTTTAATTAATTCTTCTTTACTAGGAAAATATTCATAGATTGTTGATTTACCTATATTAGCATTAGATGCGATTTTACTCATAGATATAGTATCTACATCTCCTGCCTTAAGCATTTCAATTGTACAATCTAAAATCTTATCCTTAGTTTGTTGCGACTTCTCCATTATCTTCACTTTCTAGAGTTGTATCATTATTTTCTTCTTTTTTGATTTTCTTTCTATTCATCATTACATATAATGATGGGATAACTAATAATGTTAATACTGTAGCATAAGTTAAACCACCAATAGCAGCAATAGCAAGTGGTTGCATGATTTCAGCACTTTCACCAATACCTAAAGCCATTGTTAGTAAGGCAAATATTGTTGTTAAGGCTGTCATGAAGATTGGACGTAATCTTGTCTTACCTGCTAAAACAGCAGCTTCTTTTACATGCATTCCTTGTTCAACTAATTGGTTCATATAGTCAACGATAACGATACCGTTATTTACAACTACACCAACTAATACTACTAATCCGATTAAGGCAACCATAGAAAGTTCCATTCCACAGATAAATAATAGTAAGAATCCACCTGTAAATGCTAGAGGAATAGTTCCCATAATAATTAATGGATACTTTAATGATTGGAATTGGATACACATAATCATATAAACAAGTAGAATAGCTACGATACCACAAATTACTAATTGTTTAACAACATCCATAATTTGTTCGTTTTCGCCTTCTTCATATACTTTAACTGTATTTTGATAAGGCTTAAAGTCATCACTCTTTAAATATTTATCTACTGCACTAGTTACTTTAGAACCAACCTTAGTAGCATTATAACCATCAGATAATTCTGCAGTTACAAGTAAATATCTATTTTTACCATTTCTTGAAATTGTAGTAAATCCTGTTTGATATTCAATCTTTGTTGAATTATGAACTGGATCATAGATATAAGCTTTTATTTCATCAGTTACCCAAGATTCATTAGCACCTAGAGTATAAGTTGCTCTATCTTCTTCTTTTAAATCTTTTCCATTATATACTAGATTTTTATTAATGATGATTAATCTTTCAGTACCATTCATTAAAGCTTCTAAATCAGCTTGAATTTGAGCTTGAGCTTGTTCTGGAGTTAATCCCATAGCAATTAATGCAGATATATATTCATCTTTATTAATAAGTGCAGCTAATTTTGGATTCATTTGATATACACTACCAGTATATTCATCTAATTTAGTGTATAAATCATTTTCAAATACAGCGATTGAATTTAAGAATAATTCTTTTGGCATCTTGAAGTTAGAAATATCAGCTGATGCAGATGAAGTTAATTCATACATTACACCATCAATATTAACCTTTAATACTTCTTGACCTGCTGTACTAATATCATAACCTAAACCTTTATAAAGTAGGTTAACAGCATTTGAATAATCTATAGCGTATAAGCCAAGTTTTACAGCTTCATCCTTATTTACAGTGATTTTAACTGTATCATCACCTTGAGTTACACCATTATTTGGTTTTTCTACACCTTCAACATCTTCTAGAACCTTAACTAAATCATTAGCTACAGCTTCTAGTTCGTAAAGGTTAGAACCTTCAACATAAATCATTGTTCCGCTTGTACCAAGCATAGATGTCATTGATGAAGCTTCACTGAAGTCTACTTCAACAATATCATCTGTATTACATTCTTCTTCGATATAAGCATTAACTGCTTCTTCAATCTTTTGTCTATTTTTCTTAGTTGAATCTTTTCTATCATCCTTTAAGGCAACTGTGAAGTTAACTGTTGAACCACTTCCAGATTGACCTAGGATAGTTGACATTAAAGATGTACTACCAACTCTTGTTTGAATAATATCAATATCATCAGTTGATGCCATAATAGCTTCTGTACATTCATCAGCAAAATTATAAATATATTTACTTGATAAATCACTATTTAATACAACAGAACCACTAATTGAACCTTCATCAGTTGCAGGAATTAAAGCAAATCCTCTTGTAAGTGCTAGGAATCCTGATACAACTAATAATAATACTGATGCGACTAAAACGATTGTTTTATGATTAATAGACCATCTAATAGTCTTTTCATAACCTTTAGTAATCTTACCTTCTTTATTTTCAATCTTACCTCTACTGCTTATTAGAGCAACAATCATAAATGCGGCTACTACTAAGCCAATTAGAATTGAATAGAATACAGCAAGTTTAACAACTAAAGCAAATACTAATACTACTGAAGTAGCAATTAAAGCAATTACTAAACCAGTTACTGTATAACCTAGCTTCTTGTTAGAGTTAATCTTTTCATCAAGTTTCTTTAACTTAGTTTCTTTAACTTCATCTTCTTTATCAGTTAAGAATTTAGCGGCTGCACTTGGAACTACAGTTAAGGCAATAATTAAACTGCATCCTAGTGAGAAACATACTGTTAGAGCCATTTCTTTGAAGATTGAACCAGCTAAACCTTTTAAGAACATAATTGGAATAAATACGGCTAGAGTAGTTAGAGTAGATGCTGTAATAGCTCCTGCTACTTCAGCAGCACCATGTATTGCTGCTTCTGTTTTACTCTTACCATTTTTAATCATTCTAAATATATTTTCAATAACTACTACCGAGTTATCTACGAGCATACCAATACCTAGAGCTAAACCACCCATAGATACGATATTTAAGTTAATACCAGCAAAATACATTGCGGCAAATGTTGCGATAATTGATACTGGAATAGATATTGCTACAATTAATGTTGGTTTAATACTTACTAAGAATATTAATAGGATAATAACAGCAAGTAATGCACCTTGTACTAGGTTATCAATAACTGTTCCAATTGATGTTTCTACATATTCACCTTGATCTAGAATATAAATAATTTGTACATCAGGGTTTTCATCTATAACTTTATTGAAGGCTTTTTTAATGTTTTTAACTACTGTTGTTAATTCAGCTGATGAATCTTGTTGGAAAGATACAGTTATACCAGCAAGTGGTCCTTTACCACTATCAATCTTATTGTATGATTGAGTGTTATTGTTTTTAAATGATATAGGTTTAATAACTTCACCCTTATCATCTACTGTTCCTTCATCAATTAAGACATCTTTAATACGAATTACTTCTCCTCCAACATAATTAATTGGTAGTTCTTTTAATTCTTCAATTGTCTTTGTTGGATCACCAATATAAAGCATCTTTAATCCATCAGAATCAGTTGTAATACCGATTAGACCAGATGTTTTATTAGTATCTTCAATAATCTTTAATATTTTATCTGAAGATGTGTTATAAGTAGTTAATTTATCTGTATCAAAATTAACATCTAATACAACATCCGCAGTACCTGTATAACTAATTTGAGCTACACCATCAATCTTAACTAATTCACTTTCAAGTTCATTTTGAACCCATTGAGTAGTTTTGATTAAGGCTTCTTCATTAGTTGTACCTTCTTCATATTTTTTCGCAATTGATACAGATACAATAGGCATCATATCAGCTGTAATACGCATGATTCTTGGTTTTCCTACACCATCAGGGAATGTAAGTGAATCTACAGCCTCTCTCATTTCTAAGAATGCATTATCCATATTTGTATTATCTTCAAATTCAATCATAATCATTGAATAATGCTCGTTTGAAGTTGAAGTAAGTGAATGGTAATTAGTTAAAGTTACCATTTGTTGTTCAATTGGAATTGATACATCCTTTTCTACTTCTTCTGGGTTAGCTCCTACATAAGTAGTAACGATAACCGCATAAGGTAAATTTAAATTTGGAAATAGTGCCAAACTCATTCTTGTAAGGGAGAAAATACCAAATACAACAATGATTAAAACAGCCATTAAGACTGTTACTGGCTTTTTAACACAGTATCTACATAAAGTCTTCATAATATGCCTCCTCGACCGGTCGGTCGGTTTTATTATAAACCTATTAGTAAATGCTTGTCAAGAATAAAAATAATAATTAAGAAAAAAATAAGAAAAAAACCTACAAGATTAAATCTTGCAGGCTTTCTTACAGGCTTTAATTTTGCCAAGGACTACCTTCAACCCAGTCATTAAGTTCTGAATCCCAGTGGTATTCAATCCATCTATAAGTATTATCTTCTTTTACAGTTTCATATTTATAGAAATTTACCCACTCACCATCTATTAATTTTTGTTCTACAGAACCTACTGTGTTACCAATCTCATCATAAGTATATTCAATATAATAATATGACCAAACACCATCATATAATACATCTTGGTAGGAACTCAATTCTCTATAATGATCAAAAGAAGCATTTTCAATATATGTATATTGTATATTGTAAACAATATTAATAGTTTTTACACCCTTATCATAATATTCAATATATGTTTTTTCAGGATAACCAAAATCATTCATTGTGCTCTTTTCGATTCTAGTATAATCCCAAGTCATTGTTTCAATATTCCATCTAGAATAAGTCTCACCATAAGCTAGTTGGTGTGCAACCGAATCATATTCACTAATGAATAAATCTTTTGGAACCATTGCCTTAGCACAGTCATTATAGACATATACATATGTATGATTTGCTTTTCCAATAGTACATTCAACTCTTGAACTTAATATACTTCCATCTTCGAAATATGGGAAATCTTCTGTGATACTCATAGTATTTGTTACTGCACCATATTCATCAAAATCTGTTTTATAAAAATCATAGATCACATATTTATTATAATCATATGACCAATGATATTTAGCGTAAATATCTTGTCTTTTAACATCATTAACAATGAATCCACCATAGATTTCCATATCCATAGCAGTTATACCACTTGTTTCAGTTTCCCAAATATAATCTATAATAGTTGAGCTATTATATTCAGGTCTACTATATATTTCAACACCATATTTTTCGAAAAATTCTTTTTCAGAACTGTATTTATAATCACATTCTGAATAAACCTTATCATTTTCATATGTTACTACATGATAGAAATTCTTTTCCCAATCGTCATCAGAAATTGACCAAGAATATGTTACAATTTGACTTAATTTAGAATCAAAATAATAACTAATAGTCTTCTTATTACCAAACCACTTAGAGTCATCTTCATTCCAATCAAATTCTTCTATTGTTTGAATATCTACTTCTGCATAAGATTCATTTGTTTGGATTCTCTTAGTTGTTTTAACCCAACCAGCTAAGCCTAAATATTTATAACTTTCAGCAGTTACAGAGTTTCCATCATAAGTGTAGATAGTTTTAGCAAATCCATTATCTGAATATTGAACTATTTCTTCACTTACTTCTGCATCTTGACCGTCTTTACCATTAGTAACTGTAAATGATGTAGTATCACCATTAGTAAATGTAATTGTATAAGTATCAACTAAATCGTCTGTTCCTGTTTTTTCAACCTTTAAAATACCTACACCTTTTTCACCTTCAGTACCATCTTCACCATTTGTAATAGTAAATGTTGAATAAGATCCATCAGTGTATGTGATAGTATATGTATCAACTAAACCTTCAGTATTAGTTTTTTCAACCTTTGAAATTCCTACGCCCTTTTGGCCTTGCGCACCAGGAGCACCATTTACAACATAGAATGTAGTATCAGTATTATCAGTGAAATTGATAATATATGAATCAATTAAACCAGTTGATTCACCCTTATCAATACTAACGATTCCTCTACCTTCAGTACCAGCGCCTCCGTCTTTACCATTAGTTACAGTAAAATTCACCTCAGAACCATCAGTAAATTTGATAATATAATTATCAGTTAATCCAACAGATTCTCCTTTAGAAATACTTTCTATACCTCTACCATCATTAGCGTATGCTCTAATTTGTGTATCTTCACCATTGATAAACCAGTTACCATTTGTACCAATTGTTGTAACTGATGAAGTACCATTCTCTCCTTTTAGAGTTGCTAAATCAAGTAATAATCTATATTTAGAATCATCTTCTAAACTATATTTCCATTTTAACTTTCCATCTATTACCATAACAGTAATTGAATCGCCGTTTTCACCTTTTTCACCTTTAACAGATTCTAACCACTCTTCATAAGTACCATTAAATCCTGAATCCTTAGCTAATAAATAAATTTTGTATTTTTGGTCTACTTGACCACTTTTTGTTGTTATAACAGATGTTGTTTTTTCGTTTTTTTCTTCTTTTTTACAACTTGCTAAAGCAAACATTGAAAGTGCTGATAAAGCAAGTATTGTTAATTTCTTAAATTTCATAATCAATATCCTCCCAAATTCATTTTATCATAATAATATTAATTTTAAATTATTTTTGACAAAAAATTGAATTTTAATAAAATAAAAAACCTACAAGATTAAATCTTGCAGGCTTATTTTTTAGTACTACATGTAAGTTAAAAATACTTCATTACCAAATTTATCTAGAAGATATTTATATTTGCAGAAAGGTTTTAATTCTCCATCATCACCATCATAAGCAGTTGTTTGAATATATCCATCATCTAAATATTCATATTCATCTTTATAATTGATTTCTTCTACTCCATCTTCATACCAATAATCAGTATGACTCATATGTTTGCCATTAACATATTCATCAGTACTTTTACTAATTAAAGTCCAAGTGCCATCAACATTTCTATAATTAGATTCTGATATTTGATTATTTTTTTCATCAAATTCATATTCTTCCTTATAAGTACAAACTGAATCATTATTTGCATAATAAAAATTATGTGTTTCTTTATTACCTTTTACTTCAATTTTAGCTGTACGATAGAATTCAAGCTCTTTAGTAGTCCAGTTAAGACTATACTCATTATATGATTTTAGATTTCCTTTTGAATCATAAGAATACTCATATTTTTCCCAAATTACATTACCTAAATATTCTATTTCTACAGTAACATAATCTTTTCCTTTGATTGTTTTGTATTCATAATCCATTTGGCCTTCTTCTCTCCAAATCCAATTGAAATAATCGGAATCTTCAGAATATTCATATATAACTTGATGATTCTTTTTATGGTCATCTGAATATGTATTAACCTTTTTAATTTCTCCTACCCATTCATCATCCTCAGTTGACCAAACATATTCAATATCTTCAAGAATGTATTTATCCTCATCGAATAAAGTATAGTATTTATAATATTCTTCATATTCACTAGTACTATTTTTCTTAGCTGAACAAATTATTGTTCGTGAATCATCCTCATAGATATATTCATACTTGAATAATCCATCAGTTTCAACATGACTCTCCCATTTTTCTTTAGTTACATTTTTCTTTGAACACCCTGTAAATAGTAGTGTACCAAATAATGATAAAGTTAATAATACCTTTTTCATAATTTCACCCCAAAAAATATTATAACATCCCGTATAAAGAATGTAAATGGCGCTTAAACATTATAAAAGAAAGAAAAACCCGCAGGTTTTATCCTTGCAGGCTATTTTTTAGTATTCAATCCAACTTGAAGACTCTTCATCCCAGTTGTAATATTCATTAAATCTTTCAATACCAAATTTATCTGTAATATATTTAAGTTTATAGATTGGAACAACTTCTCCATCTTCTGTTTCATAAGAGATATAACCAATTTCATTCCCTTTTTCATCAAATAGATATTCTGACTTATAATATATAGTTTCTTTCTTTCCATCAATTTCATAATATATTTTTTCAATACAATTATTATTCTGATATTTATTGATATATCTTGTCTCTAAAACCCATCTTGAATCAACAAATGTATAGTTTTCTTCTTTTATAATATTATCATTTTGATCAAAAGTGTAAACATCTTTTGAATTTTCAACGAAATCTTCTCCACTTGGAATATAGTAAATATAAGTAGTTTCATTGTCATTGTTTCTAGTTAAAGTACCTTTGTAAGCTAATTCCCATGTTTTATCGCTTTCATTATATTCATAGTTTTCAAAATCAGTTAAAAGTCCTTTTGAATCATATGTGTTAACTACCTTTTCATCCATTACATCTTCTTCTGCTGTTCCACCATATCCATTATAGTAAATAACTACTTTTTCTAGTTTTTCACCTTTAATAGTTTCATATTCATAATATGTTTGGCTATCATATCTCCATTCCCAACTATTTTCAGTTTCATGACAATCATATTGGATTTGTCTTAGCTTAGAATATTTATCACTATATTCATTAACTGTTTTAATTATGCCTTCCCATTCCCCATCTTCATTAATTAAGTATATTTCATCTAAAATAGAATAATTTTTCTCATCATATTTTGTGTAATACTTATAATAATTAACATATTCACTATTTTCATCTTTTCTTTCTGAACAAATGATAGTTCTAGAATCATCAGTATATTTATACTCATACTTAAAGTTTCTATCATATTCAATATGATCATGTTTTTCTGTAGTTACTTCTTTTGTTTTTTTATTACTTTTACTACATCCAGCAAAAGCAAAAATTCCTAAAACGCTTAAAGTTAATAATAATTTCTTTTTCATTTCTAATTCCCCCTTAAAAATTTCTTAATCCTTTTGGATATAAATTCTTTAATACACCATCAACTGATTTAAATCCACCTAAAGATAAGCCATCAATAATTATATTACCATATCCTTTAGGTAATTCAATATCTAATTGTTCACCTCTAAGGTATTTTAAAACATTTGGATCATCTAATTTTAATTCTAGTTTTATCTTAAAATAGTTTCCAAACACTTTAAAGAAATGATGATTTGGAATAAAACGTTTATCTATTTCACCAATTCTAATTCCATAGCTTAAAACATTTAGATTATCTAAATTAATATCTTTTATTAAATGATATATAATATTATTTCTTTTTACTAAATTTAAGTTTAAACCAGTAGTATTTTCATTTATAAAATCATTAACTAGTTTTAATTCTTTTCCATCAAGATTATTAAATTTTCCTTTTTTATTAATAGGTTCAATATCTTCATTTTTTTCTAGGGCAATCATGAATTGTCCTTCACCAACTGAATTATGTGGATAGAATCTAACAGCCCCATCAATTAAGCCTTTAACACCACTATTTAAAACATTAATATTAGGCTTAATTACGCTATAATCGTGTTTATCTAAGAAAGCTTTAATAGCTTCTTCATCTTCTAATCTATTAAATGTACATGTTGAATAAATTAACTTACCATTCTTTTTAAGCATTGAGTTTGCATATTCTAATAAATCAATATCACGTTTAGCACATGTACTAACATTACCCATATTCCACATAGAGATAGCTTCACTATCTTTTCTAAACATTCCTTCACCACTACATGGTGCATCTAAAACAATTAAATCAAAAAATCCCTTGAAATTAGAAACCAAATCTTTTGGATCGTTATTAGTGATAATAACATTACTATAACCCATTCTTTCCATATTTTGAAATAATGTTTGACTTCTTTTCTTATCAATTTCATTACTTACTAAAATTCCATTTGGAATGCGTTCTGCGATTTGACCACTTTTACCACCAGGTGATGCGCACATATCAAGACAATTCCAATTAGGATTAATATCAATTAGATTAATAGGAGCCATAGCGCTAGGTTCTTGTAAATAAATACCTCCTAGATGGTGTATAGGAGTATTCCCTAATTTTTCATCAGTTAATAAAAGATATTCATTAATACCATAATCTAATTTTATCTTTTTAATGTCATTATCAATTCTACTTCTTACTCCTCTTTTAGGAGGATTATCATATGATTTAACAAAATCATTATAATCATTATCCAAAAGTATTTTCATTTCATCAAGGAATTCTTTTTTCATTTAAATCTATCCTTTGTATTTTTCTATTATTTCTTCTACAGCTTCAACAGCAAATTTAACATAGTTACCACACATTTCTCTACCATAAACGATTAGGTCTCTGCATAAGTAACTATTATATTTTTCTTTAAATAAATCCATAAAATCACTAGCAATTTTATTTGATAGTTTTTTATGTTCTAAATCATCTTTATCACTATATCCAAATACTATACCTAGTAGCATCAAACTACCAGTTACAGCGCCACAAACTTCACCTTTACGCATTCCACCACCAAAACATGATGTAATTTTTAAGGCAAGGTTTGAATCAATATATTCAGGGAATACCGCAAATACAGCTTGTGAACAGTGATATCTATCTTCTATAAATAATCTTTTTGCTTCTTCGCTTCTTTTACTCATAACTTTTACCCTAAAACTTTATTTAACTTTAATTCGATATCACCATTATCTGTAGTTACATTTAATTCAGCAACACCAGTAGTTGTATTTTCTAGATTACTCTTACCATTTACAGCCTTTGTTGTAATCTTATAATATGCATCAGATAATAGCCTAATTGTGCCTTTAATTGTGCCTTTTCCACTATGTAATGTAATATTACCAGTAGCATAAGAATTAGATAAAATAATCTTACCATTATCTGTAGCTGCATCAATAGTCATTAGTGCAACTAAGTTTTCTAAAACGATTCTACCTTTCTTACTTCTTGAATAGAATGTAGCAACATTTGAGCTATCTACTTCTACATTACCATTAACTGTTGAGAAGCTACAAACACTTGCATTAGATTTCTTAAATAATACAGCACCATTATTAACATCAGCAAATGCATAGCTTAAATATACTTCTTCAAATCTAACATTACCATTATCAGTTTTAACACTAACATTTACATCATCTGGTACTTCAATAGTTACACCATAAACCTTTGTAGTATTTAGTGTAAAGAAAATTCTATTATACCATTTACCTGTTTGGTATCCCTTAATAGTTAAAGTTGAATTACCAAATGTATCAACTTCTTCATTGATATCAAATGTTCTAGTCTTACATGCATAATATTTAACATTAACATAATCAGTTGAACTCTTTTTAACTGTAACATAAGCATCCTTAACATCAACATTAACTGTTAGACTTGTTAAATCACTTATCTTATTAGTTGTAGTCATTTCTTTTTTCTTTGGTTTGTTGTTCCAGTTAATTACAACTAAAGTTACAACAAATGCGATAGCTATAATTATTAGGAAAATAATAATTCCAAAGATTACTTTTAAAAATTTAAACATAATTAATTACCCCCTTAATTAATTTTATTTATGATTTTTTTAGCTAAATCATCATATATTTTACCAATTTCTTCATCACTTTCAAATAAATAACCTTTTGCTTGACCAATAGGTATTTGTGATAGTAATTCTACACCTAAGTTATTAGCAACGGCTTCTCCTCCACCGGCACCAAAGATTTCTTCTTTAGCTCCGTTAACTGGATTAATGAAATAACTCATATTTTCTACTACACCAATAACATCTAATTTCATTTCTCTAGCACCTAAACCTGCTTTAGTTGCGATATAAGATGCTGACATATGAGGTGTTGTTACAACAATCATTTTAGCATCAGGTAATATTGTGCCTAAATCTATTGCTACATCTCCGGTTCCTGGAGGTAAATCTACTAATAAATAATCTAGGCTTGGATCCCAATTAGTCTTATGGAAAAAGTGATCTAACATGCTTGCTAGCATTGGTCCTCTCCACATAAGTGGTCTATTTTCTTCAACAAAGAATTCAGTTGAAACAATTTCCATATTACTATTAATAAATGGGATTAAATTGCCGTTTTCATCGCCTCTTGCTTCTACTCTAGGTAGCCCTAATACATTAGGAATACTTGCTCCATAAATATCCGCATCAACGATGCCAACCTTTTTATTTAATCTAGTTAAAGCATAACCTAAATTAGCACAAACATTACTCTTACCTACACCACCTTTACCAGATGCAACTAAAATGAATTTGCATCCATTATCATAGATAGTATTTCTTAGATTATCAGGTATAAATTTAAGTTTAATACCTTTATAACCAAGAGTAAGTTTAACTAATCTAACAATAGCATTTTTTGTTTCTTGCATTGCTTCTTTATTTTCATTATCTTTAACATAAAGTTCTATATTTGCAACATCATCTTTAATACTAATAGATTTAATTCCATTAGTTGTTTTAAAAGTTTCGCCACAAGTATAGTCAATCATATTTGATAACTTTTCTCTTAATTCATCCATTACTTATTACCACATTTCTCAATTATTTTTTTATACCCACCATCACCATATTTAATAGCTTTAGATACACGTGATAGAGTAGCTGAAGAAATATTGACACTTTCTAATGTTTTTTCATACGTTTCACCTTTTAGTAAGCTTTTAGCCGCATGAAGTCTAACTGCCATTGCCTCTATTTCTTTTACGGTACATAAGTCTTCAAAAAACATAAAACATTCTTCTACTGTTTCTAATTTTAAAAAAGCTTCAAACAATTCAAGAGTTTCTTCATTTCTTAACTGTTGTATCATATGAATCACCTCATAAATAGTTTAGCACATTAAAGTATTAATTTAAAGACCTATATTATTTTTAACAAAATAATAGGTATGGCTTCCCATACCTCTTATTCATTATCTCTTTTTTGACTTGATTTCATCAATAATCATATCGATGAATTCATTATAGTTTACAGTAACTTGGTTTTGTTCACCATGCTTTCTATAAGTTAAAACTTCTAAGCTAGCTTCCTTATCACCAATTACTAATTGATATGGAATCTTCTTAGTTTGAGCTTCTCTAATCTTATATCCTAACTTTTCATTACGATCATCGATTGTTGCTCTAATACCTAACTTTTCTAAGTTGTCTAGTAATTTCTTACTTGCTTCATTATGAACTTCATTTACTGGAATAATTCTAATTTGTTCAGGAGCTAACCATAATGGGAAGTTACCTGCGAAGTTTTCAGTAATAATACCAATAAATCTTTCTATTGAGCCAAAACATGCTCTATGAATCATTACTGGTGTAGCCTTTCCACCATCTTTTGTAATGTATGTACAATCAAATCTACCAGGTAGTTGCATATCTAACTGTATTGTTCCACATTGCCAAATTCTATTCATAGAATCTTTTAACTTAAAGTCTAGTTTAGGTCCATAGAAAGCACCATCTCCTGGATTAATTTTCCAAGGTTTACCACTTTCAGCTAAAACCTTCTTTAAATCTTCTTCTGCTTTATTCCATACTTCAATGTCCCCTATGAAATCATCTGGTCTAGTTGAAAGTTCAATTGTATAATTTAATCCAAAGATTGAATAAATTTCATCATATAATTTGATGATTCTTGCCATTTCATCACCGATTTGATCTTCAGTTAGTAATGTATGAGCATCATCTTGAGTAAATGTTCTAACTCTAAATAAACCATTTAAAGCTCCACTTGCTTCATTTCTATGTACGTGACCTAATTCAGCAATTCTAATTGGTAGATCTTTATATGAATGTAAATCATTCTTATAAACTAAAATTGCACCTGGGCAGTTCATAGGTTTAATTGCGTATTCTGTATCATCAGCATTTGTGATGAACATATCTTCTTTATAGTGATCCCAGTGACCTGATGTAATCCATAATTCTTTTGATAGAATTTGTGGAGTTTCAACTACGATATATCCATTTTTTCTATGTAAGTCTAGCCAGTAATCTTCTAGTACTCTTCTTAGTCTATATCCATTAGGTAGCCAGAAAGGTAGACCTGGACCAAAATCACTAATCATGAATAAGCCTAGTTCTTTTCCAAGCTTTCTATGATCTCTTTTCTTTCTTTCTTCTAGGTTAGTTAAGTGATTCTTTAAATCTTCTTCAGTAAACCAGCTTGTACCATAGATACGAGTTAACATCTTATTTGCTGAATTACCTCTCCAGTAAGCTCCAGCAATGCTTAATAATTTGAAATACTTGATTTCTTTTGTATTAGTTAAATGAATTCCTCTACATAAATCAGTGAAATCTTTTTGAGTATAGATTGTCATATTACCATCTTCTAAATCAGAAATTAATTCTAATTTATATGGTTCATCTTTAAAGAACTCTAAAGCATCTTTCTTTGAGATTTCTTTTCTTTCAATATCAATAGCTTCACTAGAGATATTATGCATCATCTTTTCAATTTTACCAAAGTCAGCATCAGTTACAACTTCACCATTAAAGTCGATATCATAGTAATATCCTTCTTCAATGTGTGGCCCAATACCAAATTTAGCATTTGGATATAATCTCTTAATAGCTTGAGCCATTAAGTGAGCTGTTGAATGGTTTAAGATTTCAAAAGCTTCAGGCATATCCTTTGTGATAATTTCAAATTTTGCGTCACTTTCAATCTTTCTATTAGCTTCAACTAATTCGCCGTTAATTTTACCAGCAACACATTTTTTAGCTAATCCTGGAGAAATCATTTTAGCTATTTCAATTGTTGTAATACCTTGTTCATACTCTTTTACTGATCCATCTGGAAATGTAATTTTAATCATATTAAATCCTCCTTATAAAAATAAAAAGCATCCATCTAAGGACGCTTAAAATTAACGTGGTACCACCTTAGTTCTAGAATAATTCTAGCACTCAAATCTTTAACGCAGACATACGGGATTCCTTTTCAGGTCCGGCTCCAAGGTAGTAACATAATTTGCTTTTGCCTAATTTCCAGCAACATAGGCTCTCTATGAAAAGTTGAAATTATATCTTGTCCTCTTCATTACCAAAATAATTGTATCACTTTTATATTTATTTTACAACTCATAAAATAATATTTTATCATCATCCATAACAAAATAACTATTAGTACCATCTTTAGGTAAGGAAATACTACCAGGATTAACGACAGTTACCCCATCAACTTCCTTTAATAGTTTTCTATGAGTGTGTCCACAAAATAGATAATCAATATCTCTTAGTGGAGGTAAGTTATTCTCATTATAAATATGCCCATGTGTTAAAAATATTTTTTTATCATTATTAACTATTAAAATATTCTTTTCTTCAATGGAAAAATCTAACATCATTTGATCTACTTCAGCATCACAGTTTCCTCTAACACATAAGATTTTATCTTTGTATAAATTAAGTAGGTCACTAACCTTTTTTGGATCATAATCTAATGATAAATCATTACGTGGGCCATGATACAAAATATCGCCTAGTAAAACCAAATAATCGTATTTATCTTTATTAAATTTATCAATCATTTTCTTACAATAAGTAAATGATCCATGAATATCAGATGCAACAAATAATTTCATAATTACACCTACATTTCTAAGAAATCACATAACTCAACTACACGTCTAATAATACGCGATGCTGGAATGTCATCTCTATCTTCTTTAACCTTAAGATAAGTATCTAAATCTCTAGCAATAACATTTGATGAAATGAATACTGGTTTTAAATCAGACATTCTATAATTTAGTATTGGAGCTACAATAGAATCTCTAACCCAACCTGTCATATTACCCACACCAAAATCATCAATGATTAAGATTTCAGTTTGTTTTAGTTCATTAATCTTATTGTTTAACTTATCAAAATCATCTTTTAAGTCATTAATTAAATCAGGGAAATATACAAAAGTTACATCATGATTATGATCAGCAAGCTCATTAGCTAGGGCAGCTAAAAAGTAAGTTTTACCTTGACCAATATCACCATAAATATAAGCACCTTTTGCATAGTCATTATTTTTAAGTGAATCAATAAATTTTTTAGCAAATTGCATACATTTAATTCTTTTATCATTATCTAATCTAAAGTTATTAAAGTTTGCTTCAAGTAGCTTTTGAGGCATATATTGTGCATTTAGTTTTTGGTTTCGTAGAGCCTTATTTAGCTCATTTTTCATATATCTACATCTAACATATGCGATATTATTATCTTCATCAATTATTGGTTCAAAACCACGTTTTGAGTTTAAGCAGTTTTCTATACCATTACATTTCTTACAATTAGCTTTTTCAACATTAAAATCTAATAGATCATATACTTGATAATCTTTAATTTCTCTATTCTTGAAGTAAGGATTATCATTTCTTATTTTCTCTTTTAATTCTTCAATTGTCATGATTATCCTCCTTACTTAAATTGGCTTTTAAAGTTCTTTAGCCATTCACTAGTTTGTTTAACTTCTTCTTTTTTAACATCTTTATTTTCTTGTTTAGAAGCATCATACTTACCCTGTGCTCTAGCAAAGTTTTCAGCTTCTTCATAAGTTTTAACCTTATATTGTTGGAAAGTTTCAATAGATTTCATAAAGTAACTATATTCAGGACAACGCATCTTATTTTTACTAATCGCATGAGAAATAATAACATTAGTTATACCTAAATCATAAGGTGAATCAGCGCATACTCTATCTATTGTATCAAAATCATCTAGGGTTGCATCTTTAACCATTGATTTTAAGATATCTCTAGGATCAATATATCTAAGTCCTTCACTTTTAACACTATTTTTCTTTAAGCGTTCTTGTTCTTTTATTTTCTTTAATAATTTTGCTTCTCTATTCATTCTTGAATATGAGAAATTACCAACTTGATCTAGTGATCTATGATATACTCTTTGCATATCTTCTTCATTTAAGTTATATGCATAAGCTGTTTTTTCAATTGTATCTTGGAATTCAGCTGTTAAACTATTCTTTTTAACAATAGGTAAGTTTAATTGTTGAATAAAATAATCATAATCAAAATTATACTCACCAATCTTTAAAGATTCATTTGCTTTTTTATCGATTAAATATCCATCAGTATATTCAACAATGTCATCATCAATTTTATCTTTAAAGACATTATCAAATGTTTCTGTGATATTTTTATATCCTTCTTTATTAAATGATTCAACTTTAAATAAATTAAGTAGTTTTTCAAATAAAGCATTACCAACTCTATTGCGTAAATAAATACCTAAAATGCAGTCATTAAAAAAATGTCTTGCAGAGAAAGGTGCTTTAAGTAATAAGACATATTCATCATCTTTATAATATGTATTCATTAAACCGATAGCTTCTAATCTTTTTCTATCAGTATTAAGTGTATTAATTGTTATACCAAATAAATCAGTTATATCTCTTAGTTCAACTACTCTTGTGTTTGAGCTCCTATTTAAGGCTGAATATAGTGTCATATATAGAGTATATGCTCTATTACCGATAATAGGCATATATAAAAGTGATAAGACGTTTAAATCATCAATAGAAAGTGATGATCCAATAAGAATTCTTACTTTCATATTAAGTTTATCCATTTTATCACTCCCTTTGCTGTATGTAAAATTATATCACAAAAAATAAATTTATAAATACTTATAAACCTATTTTTTCTAAAACCTCATCAAGATTTTTAATGCGGTATGCCTCTCCTTTAGAGTTATCCACTGAAAATGTGGATAACTTGCGTTTTTTCGCAATATCCATTTGAGAATTTATACGCTTAATTGCTTCTAATTCTGTTAAGTTATCACGTTCCATTAAACGACATTTTGCTTCCTCATTATCAAGGTAAACACATATTGTAAAATCACAAATAGAATCAAATTTTGATTCAAATAATAGTGGTGCATCAATTATATTTACACCATTCTTTATTCTTGATAATACTATATCTTTTACTAAAGGATGCATATAGTGATTTAACTTTAATCTCTCTTCTTCACTATTAAAAATTATGTTTCTAACTACTTCTTTACTTATTTCTTTAACATTAAATAATTTCTTTAAATCGTTTAGAACTTTTTCATCTTTCCATAAATCTCTAACTATTAAATCTGTATCAATAATGTTATAACCTTTCTTTTCTAGTAACTTTTCTACAGTTGATTTACCTGTAGCAATACCACCAGTTAAACCAATAATGATATTATTCTTTTGACATTTAGGACAGTAATAAGTAGTTCTACCAGCTACTTTAGTTGTAGCTATTTTTGTATTACATTTCTTACAGTATTTTAATGTGTGAACCATTAAATGATTTTGGAATGTTCCTTCAACTCCAAAATAACTATAAGTTCTAATAGTACAACCGCCACATTTAATAGATTCATTTAGGATTTTGTTAGCACCTTCAATTACTAAATCATACTTATCCTCTTTTAAAACTTCATTAGGCATAACTTTAGCATAATAACAGATCTCATCAGCGTAAATATTGCCTATTCCAGCGATTTTATGTTGATCAAGTAATATTTCTTTAATTGGCTTATTACCTCTTAACGCATCATAAGTGATGTTAGTTGCTTCAACTCCTACATCTACAAAATCTGTATCTTGAATATGTATTTCACCAAATTTTCTTGTATCATTATATCTTAAGTCAAAATCATCAAATATAAAGTTTATATGATCATGTTTAGCTAATGCTTCATCATGATTTTTAATGAAGAATTTGCCTTCCATTCTTAAATGTACTGTCATATAAATTTTTTCAAACTTAAAAATGATATTTTTCCCTCTACGATAAATATCAGTAATAGTTTTATTTATGATTTTGTTAATATCGCCTGTTATAAGTTTAGAATATAATACATCTATTTTTTTAATTTGTTTATTTAAACAATATTTTCTTAAACCTCTAACAACTGTCTCTACCTCTGGTAGTTCTGGCATATTACCACTTCCCTATATGTATTCTTTCTTCATCAAATCTACTTTCATCAAATTTAAATAAGTTTTCATCTTTAGGGTAACCTACACCTACCATTGCAAATGGTATGAACGGATCATCTATTTTTAAATAATTCTTTAAGAAATCTACTCTTTCTTTATGAGGATATGTACCAATCCAAATAGTAGCTAATCCTAAGTCTCTACCTTGTAACATAAAGTTATCAATAGCACTTGACATATCTTGTTCTAAGAATTCAGGACATCTTAAATCATTACGCATAACAAAGATTACTACTTTATTACATTCACGTAATGATCCTGCACCATGTGAGCAGTTCATTAATGTAGGAATTTCAGTTCTATCAACTACAACAAAATCCCAAGGAATTTGTCTCATTGCACTTGGTGCTTGCATAGCTGCATAAATCATTTCCTTTATATCTTCTATTTTTACTTCTATATCTTTAAAACTTCTACAACTTCTTCTTTCAAATATTTTATTCATATTAATTATTTGGCTTCAAATAGCGTTTTTCCCTGTACAACTGATACTTCTAGTGGAACCTTTAGTTTAAACGCATTTTCCATTATCTCCTTTCCAATTTTTTTAACTTTATCAACTTCTGATTTTTCTACATCAAATATTAATTCATCATGTATTTGACTAACTAATTTTGATTTTAAATTTTGTTTAATTAATTCTTTATGTATTAAAACCATAGCAAGTTTCATTAAATCCGCAGCCGAACCTTGAATAGGTGCATTCATCGCATTACGCTTACCAGCTTCTCTAACCATATATACTGGATTACTTAATTCAGGAATGAATCTACGTCTATTCATAATAGTTTTAACATAACCATTTTCTTTAGCGAAATTAACAACTTCTTCCATGTAAGTTTTAATTTCTTTATAACGTTCAAAATATTTATCCATAAATTCTTTAGCTTCATTATTACTAATCTTTAAATCATTAGCTAAACGCCATGTACTCATACCATAAATTATACCAAAGTTAATTGCTTTTGCACTTTGACGTTCATATTTAGTAACTGAATCTTTCTTAAGAATATATTTTGCTGTTTCTTCATGGATATCTTTCTTATTATTAAAGTCACTAATCATTTCTTTAACATCTGCAATATGTGCTAATAGTCTAAGTTCTATTTGTGAATAATCCATAGAAACAAATAAATCATTACTAGGTATAAACATCTTTCTAATTAGCGCACCTTCTTCACTTCTAATAGGTAAGTTTTGAAGGTTTGGCTCAATTGATGATAGTCTACCTGTTTCTGTTTGAGTTTGTAAGAATATAGTATGAACAAATCCGTTAGTTACGACGTTTTCTATACCTTCAAGGTATGTTGAATAAAGCTTTGTAAGTCTACGATATTCTAATACTAAACTAGGTAATTCATGATAATATCTAATAGATTCTAGTGTATCACTATCTGTAGAATAACCTGTCTTTGTTTTCTTACCATTAGGTAGATTTAACTTCTCAAAAAGTATTACACCAAGTTGTTTAGTACTTGAAATATTAAATTCTTCGCCCGCTACTTCATAAATATCTTTAGTGATTAAATCAATACGCTTTTTAATATCTTCTTTTTGCTTATGAAGTTCATCTAAATCAACCTTCATACCACTAAATTCCATATCACCTAGACAAGTAGATAAAGGTAATTCAATATTATAGAATAAATCATATTGATCTTGTTCTTTTAGAATATTTATTATTTTATCTTTTAATTCTAAAATGATATTAGCTTTTTTAATGATAAAGTTTTGATAAATACTTTCTTCTGGTAGTGATTGTTTAGCTCCCTTACCATATATTTGTTCATCAAGTTCTATTTCTTTTTCATAGAAGCTTACCATTTTAGAGAAATCATCTTTAACACTTTTTGGATTTATAAGGTAGCTTGCTAGTTGAATATCAAATTCAACTCCTTTAACATTTATATTTTTATACATTAAGCTAACCTTTAATCGCTTATAGTTATAAGTATATTTTTTAATAGATTCATCTTCCATAAATCTCTTAAAATCTAAATCTAAAGTAATAGATTCATCAAAATAGAAATTACCATTCTTATTAACTATAGCAATTCCTATAATTTTTCCATTATGATAATTTTCATCTAGCATTTCTAGATAAATACTTGAATCAGTTATGAAGGCATTAGTTTTATCATTAACCTTATAATCTAAGTTATTAATAGTTTTTGTGACTTTAGTTCTTTTTAAGAATGAATTAAATTCTAAGTCTTTATAGAAATCCATTAGTTCTTCATTTTCTTCTTTTCTATTTATATCATCTAGAGTTATTTCAATAGGTGATTCATTATTAATTGTGACCATTTTTTTAGTTGTGATGGCATCATTATAGTTTTCTCTAATTAAATCTCCCATCTTACCCTTTAAACTATCTTTATTCTCAATAATTCCCTCTATTGAGCCATATTCGATGATTAGCTTTGTTGCGGTTTTTTCCCCTATTCCTTTAATTCCAGGTAGGTTATCTGATGGATCACCCATTAAAGCTTTTAAATCAATCATCTTAATTGGATCAAAGCCATAAGTTTCAATAAAGTGAGCTTTATTAAATTCTTCTAAATCATTAATTCCTTTTTTAGATTTAAATACTGTGATGTTATCAGTTATTAGTTGTAATAAATCTTTATCTGATGAATAAACATTAACCCTATATCCTGCCTCTTCAGCTTTTTTAGCCATAGTGCCAATGATATCATCAGCTTCATAAAGTGGTAATTCATAACGTGCAACTCCAATTAAATCTAAGTACTTTTTGATATAAGGTATTTGCATACGCATTTCATCATCCATAGGTCTACGACCATCTTTATATGTTTCAACCAAATCATGACGGAATGTATGCTTACCAGCATCAAAAGCAACTAATATTTTTTTAGGATTATTTTTTAAAATTGATGTCATCATATTAATAAATGTATAAATAGCATTTGTACATAAACCTTTAGAGTTTTTCATAAAGTTACCTACAACAGCTAAAGCAAAATATGCTTTATACATGAATGAACTTCCATCAATTAAATAAACATTATTATTTTCTTGCATAATAACACCACCTATTTATTTATTTTATCATATTTTTTATATATATTTACTTTTTTCATAAATTTATTTATAATAATTTACGGTGATTTATATGACATTTAAGCAAAAATTTAAAATATTAGGATTAATTATTGCTATTATAGGTACAATATTTATGTTCTTACCTAACATGAATTTTAGATTAATGGATAAAAATTATACCTTATTTGATTTAGTTGATTATAACGGATTCAATGCTGGTGTATTATTCATTATAATCTTTATGGTTGGTGTAATCGCAACTATATTAGTATCAATTAGCTATGATCAAAATAAATACATTCCAATTATCACAATGTCTTTTGCCCTTGCTGGTGGTATATTAGTATTATTCATTAGACAATTCGCTGCACCTAATGGTGATATTTCAGCTAAAGAAGACTGGTTAGATGATACTAAATTATTATATGGTGCTATCGTTTTATCAGTAAGCTTCTTCTTAGTATTTATAACTTCAACAATCATTACAATTAGAACATTCATCTTAAAGAAAAACGATGATGAATATCTAGATTATGAGGATGAAGTTGAAGAAATTGAAGAAGAAATTGAGGATGAAGCTAAAGAAGAAAAGGTTGAATTAGGTGATGATTTGCCTGATTACGAGAAGCAAATCCTTGAAGAATTTAAAAAATAATAAAGCGCATAACAATGCGTTTTTTTATTGCTTTTTTATCTAAAAGAGACATATATTAAATATTTGTCAGTTGCATTATTTTATATCTATGATATAATGGTTTTGTATATTTTTTAAAGGTGCGAAAGAATAAATAATTTTTTTAGAATTATTTATGAGGTGGATTATGGAAAAGAAAAAGGATATTATAATTGCAAATCTTAATAAATCATATGGACAAAAGAAAGTTTTAACTGATTTATCACTTGAAGTTTATGAAGGTGAATTATTCGGTTTTATTGGTAGAAACGGTATTGGTAAATCTACTACTATTGACTGTATGATTGGTATGAAAAAATTTGATAGTGGAACAATCAAGATTTTTGATTATGATATCACAACAGATCCAATTGAGATTAAAAAAATAATTGGTTATGTTTCTTCTGAACCTATCCTTTATGAAGAAATGACAGGTATTGAATATTTCAAATTCATCTCAAATATCTATAAAGTTGAGCCATCTACTTTTAAAGAAAAATATACGAAATTATGCGAAAGATTAGAATTCAATTTAGAAGATTTAAGCTTTCCAATAAGTGGTTATTCTCATGGTATGAAACAAAAGATTTCTTTAATTTCAAGTCTACTACACAATCCAAAAATATGGATTCTAGATGAACCAACTGTAGGTCTTGATTTTATGGCAGTTGAAGAATTAAAGAAAATGATGGTTGAATATGCTAAGATGGGTAATACTGTATTCTTAACAAGTCATAATATAGACTTTGTTAGTGACATTTGTAATAGAGTAGCAATAATAAATAAGGGAAATGTTAAAGGACTATATGATCTTGATGAAGATCCAAGTATCAAGGATAAGTTAAAAGATATCTTCATTAAGATTTATGATGAGAATTGAAAACTTTAATTCTAAAAGACTTTAGATTATTCTTTAGTGGTGGAAGCTTTAAGAAAAAGTTTCTAGCACTAACTGTTAAATTATTATTTACCCTTGTATTTGTTGCAATACTTCTATTCATGTTAATTAGTATTCTAAATAAAATCAAAGTTTATGATTATGCTGAACAAGCATTTATGTCATTTGCTTTATTTGTTATATCTGTTATTTTGATGCTATCGTTTACGATTAGAGCAAATAAGCTCTTCTTCAATAAAAACGATATAGAACTGACATCTAAATTTCCAATAAGAAATAGAGATATTATCATATCTAAACTAATTTTCTTATTTGGAAACTACTTTGTTGTATGCTTCTTATTTACTTATCCACTATTTGTTGCATATGGATTAATCACAAAAGCATCAATTGGCTTCTATTTTATAACTATGTTATATCCACTTATAACATTCTTCTATGATATGGGTATATCATTAATCCTTTTATGCCCATATACAGTAGTTAAAAATAAACTAAAAAATCACTTTGTGATGCGTTTTATTTGTTATTTAGTTATTCTTGGAATAGCAACGTACCTATATTCAAGAGTATTAAATGTATATGTTAATTTAGTTGCAGGTGGAGATATCTTAACTCTATTTACACAAGATACAATAAATACATTTAAAGACTTTATGTCATTTGAACTTCCTGCAAGTCCATTTATTAAAACAATCGTTGATAAGAAATATAATAACTTACTATTCATATTAGTTAATTTCATTGTCTTCTTCTTAGGAGTATTTATTTCAACACTATTCTATAAGCAAAATAAGAATGCTTTAGTTGTTACTAAGCCTAAGAAAATAAATGACAATTTTAAGAATGAATCATTAAAAGTAACACTAATTAAAAAAGAATTTTCCATTCTAACTAAAAATGATAATTACATCATATCATTTATGTGCTTACTTATAATTCAACCATTCCTAGCTTATCTAATAATTAATTCACTAAACTTAATTTTTAGAACAGGAACATTCTCTTATTACATAAGTGTTGTGCCTAACTTTATAACTATATTGGATATTCTACTTTTGATATTATTCACATTAATTATTAATCAAGGTGCAACAAATTATATTCAAATGGAAGAAAAAACAATCACAATCATGAAGATGATACCTGTAAAGTATAAGATGCAATTATTAATCAAAATGATTATTCCATTTACTTTATCATTCCTATCATTTTTCATAACTGGATTAGTTTTAACTATTTCTGGTGGAATAAGTTTAGAAATATATTTAGTTTCTCTAGTTTTAGTTACACTAGTTCTATTCATTTATGATTCAATTTGTTTATATGAAGAATTAAAGATTAGATCAAATAAACCAAGAAATACATTCACATCTAATTTGTATTCTTACATTCTACCAATAATATTCTTTATAGTATCGGTAGTTCTAGCATGTTTAAGTGTCAACATCTATTTAATTTATATCCTTGCGACATTATTAATGTTAGCTTTAGGAATCTACTTTATCATAGATATCTTTAAAAACATGGAAAAGAATTTTATATTAATCGAATCAGTTAGAAAAAAATATAACTAATTAACACAAGGAGGTGTTAATATGATTAAGAAAAACTTAATAATCTTACTATTAATACCTTTTTTGATTGCGTTAATTGGTGCTGCGGCAGTTAAAACAACCTATAAGATAATCGAAAATGATATTATTGATATCAAATGGAAATATGATGATACAGAAGCCTTTAAGGTTGGTGAAAAGGAATTACTTGAAGCAACTTATGTTGCGGAAAAGAATTATGAAATAAGTCCAGGAAATGAGCTTATTTGGTCTATTGAAAATAAAGATAAAGCTGATGAAGAAATTCATGCAGAAATTCTAGAAGAAAATGATAAGTTCTATTTAAATACATTAAGCATTGGTGATTGTATAATTACTTGTTCTAATAAGAAAGGTAATGTAAGTAAATCAATGAATGCTATTATTTATGAAACAGGAGCAATTATCATAAATAGCGAAATAAAAGCTAGTCAATCAAATATTGATAATACAATTTATTACGGACAATACGATTTAGAAAATAGTCAAAAGAAAAACGCAAGCTTTAATCTAAATATTAGAGTTGTCCCTGAAGATTATAAAGAAGATTTATATGTTGTAGATTCTTCTACTAATTTAGAATTTGATTTAAATAGTGGTGTTATATCAATTAATGATGTTGGAGATGCCTATGTAACTTTAGGTATTAAAGAAAATCCAGCTATCTTAAATCAATCTTATAACTTTAATGTTGTAAAAGATGGAATTAATGTTTATACATATGATGATTTATTATATTGTACAAACCAATCAAGTAATGGTGAAATTGTAGTTTTAAGAAAATCATTTGAATCTCTTACAAATTATAATTTATTAAAAGATGACAACAACAATATTGAATTATTTGGTCATTACAATTCAAAAACTAAGAAGTTTAGTTTTGAAGATGAAATTTATAAATATGAAACAACTTATAACCATGAATTCATTGAAAAATGGAATAATAATATCGATTCTAAATCATTAAATGAGCCAAAATTAAATGATTTGGTTTATGCTGGTTTAAGAATTCAAAAAAATATTTATGGAAATGGTTATACTATAAACATGCACAATTTAACTTATCCTACAGGCACAAGTAAGATTACAACTGATGAAGGAATTGAAATAGTTGTTCCAGTATTAATGCCTGGGGATTTATATCGTGGTCCTCTTCCATTCTATGCCTTAGGTGATCACAACAATATGCCTTTAGTTGAAACATTTGGTGAAGATAACTGCGGAATGTATGTTGATGGAAATAATATAACAGTAAATGATGTCAATATGAAAAACTGTGATTTCTCTAATTCACTTGCATACTTAGATTATGTAGGAACAGTTATTAATATAAATGGTGATAACAACACAATTAAAAACTCAAGAGTATCAAATGGTAAGAATGTTGTTAGAGCATTTAGTACTGAGAATTTAGAAATAAAGAATTCTCTTCTTTCGAACGCAAGAAACTTCCTTCTTTTCGCTGGAAGTAATGAATACATAAAACCTGATGAGACAAAAGAATATGAATTCACATTGTATGATGGAACAGTTGTAACATCAACAATTTCTGAATTCTTTGCAAATGGTGGTTTAGGTGATCAATTACTTACTGATTACGCCACAGGTAATTTTGATGATAAATTAAGTATGTATCAAGCAATTCAATCAACGCAAAAAGCATTATGTGATGATTCTGGATTATATGATGAAAATGATAATTTAATCTACAAAGGAAAAATAGATGTAACTGATGTATTCTTCTATCGTAGTGGTGTTTCATCAATTGGACTTGATTCAATGTTTGATGGAGCTTACCTTTATTCAAGTATTCCTGGAGTAATTAATACATATTTAGGAAAGCTTGAAACACAAAACGGAAATAAAATGTCTGATTTACTTACAAATAATACTGGTGGTCAGTCATATCCAATTGAATTAAACATTAATGGTAAAACAAGATTTTATGATTATAAAGAAACAAATAACATTGATATTTCTGGTTTAATTACCGAAAATATAAAATCCTTTGCACAAGCTGCGGCTGATGCAATGGGTATTACTGTTGACACATCAACTATTGATATAAATATTGATAAGATTTTCCCAATCAAAGGTATGATTATTGATAATGGTGAAACATCAATTTATCAAGAAAAATATATCGATTGTGTCATTGCTTATTATGGTGGTGGAAACAATCATAGTAAAGTTTCATTTAACGATAGTGAAGCTGAATCAAATATAAACAAAGAAATAAAGGTTAATTTATTACATGAATACATTTATAATTTGAACCCAACTGATTCAACTACTACTATGGTTAAATATCTAATGATGAAGGCCGTAACAACTACTACTGGTTATTCACCATTTAGATTTGTATGTTATAAAAATAATGGTTATTTATTTGGAGAAACACCAAATATAAAAGACCTTAAAAATAATTAAGGGGGCAATTAATTATGAAAAAGAATGCGGTAGAAATAATAGCCGGTATAATCGGCTTAGTTGTCGCGTTAGTCGTAGTATTTATTGTAATTGGAAATTTAACTTCTAAAGGCAATAAAACAACAGAAAAAAGACCAACGACTACAAAAACAACTAGAACTACAAGAACGACAAAGACAACAAAAACAACAGAAAGAAAAACAACAACCGATAAACACACAACTACAGATTCTAAACCTATAGCTTATGATTATAGGATTATTTATAACCTTGATGGAGGTATAAACAATCCAGACAATCCATCAGGATTTATGGAAGGCGATGACTTCATATTAAAGGATGCAACAAAAACAGGTTATGAATTCTTAGGTTGGTTTACAAGTGAAACATCAACAGCTAGAATCACAAGAATTAATCTTGATACTGATTATGAGTTATATGCTAGATTTGAACTTCTTCATTTTACAATAACATATAACAATGTTGAAGGTTTAACTAATGATAACCCACCTAATTACACTATTTTAGATAACACAATAACATTAAAGGATGTTTCTAAATATAGTTCAACTTTCTTAGGTTGGTTCACTTCTCCTACTTTTGAAGAAGAAACAAGAATTGATACAATTTATACTAATGCATTAAAAGATTATGTGTTATACGCAAGCTTTGAAGCAATAATAACTGATCCAGTTGTTAATATTCAAGGTAAGAATTTAACATATAACGGAAATGAACAAGAATTATTAAGTGCAAATGTTACTGGTGGAACAATCTATTATAGTTTAGATAATGAAAACTATTCAACTGATGTTCCTAAAGCAATAAATGCTAATACTTATACAATTTACTATAAAGTTATTGGTGATGAATATCACAATGATTTATTAGATCAATCTATTACAGCTAAGATTAATAAAGCTAATTACGACATGAGTAATGTAGATTTCATAGATAAGACAGTTACTTATAATAAACTTGTCCAATCAAATACAGTAACTGGTACTCTTCCTGAAGGTGTTACAGTAACTTATGAAGGCAATGAACAAATTAATGCTGGAACATACGAAGTAATTGCTAAATTTAATGGTGATTATGATAATTACAATACAATTAAAGACATGTCTGCTGCATTAATCATAAATAAAGCAGCTTATGATATGAGTAATGTTGGTTTTGCTGGTAAGACTGTTACATTTGATAAACTTGCCCACTCTATTACAATTACAGGAGAACTTCCTGAAGGAGTAACAGTTGATTATGAGCATAACGGACAAACTTATGTTGGTACATATGAAATAATTGCTAATTTCACTGGTGATACAACAAATTATGAAGTAATTCATAATATGACAGCAATTTTAAATATCACTAAAGCAACTTATGATATGAGCCTTGTCACATTTAATGGTGATACTGTTACATATGACGGTGAAGCTCATAGTCTTGCAATAAGTGGTACTCTTCCTGAGGGTGTAACTGTTTCTTATGAAAACAATGGTAAGACAAATTATGGTGTTTACACAGTTACAGCTAAGTTCTCTGGAGATGCAGACAACTATGAATTAATTGATGATAAAACTGCAGTTCTTACAATAAGTAAGAATGCTTATGATATGAGTAAAGTTTCATTTACTGGTGCTACTATTACTTATGATGGAAATGTTCATAGTCTAGAAATAACTGGTGAACTTCCTGCAGGTGTAACTGTTTCTTATGAAAACAATGATAAGACAAATGCTGGAAATTATACTGTTATAGCTAAATTTAGTGGAGATTCAACAAATTATGAACTTATTCCTGATAAAGAAGCCGTTTTAGTAATTAAAAAGGCTACTTATGATATGAGTGGAATTGAGTTTAATGGTTCTACTATTACATATGACGGTGAAGCTCATAGCCTAGCAATAACTGGTGAACTTCCTACAGGTGTAACTGTTTCTTATGAAAACAACGGTAAGACAAATTATGGTGTTTACACAGTTACAGCTAATTTCTCTGGTGATGCTGTAAACCATGAATTAATTGATGATATGACAGCAACTCTAAGAATTGATAAAGCAGATTATGATATGAGCCATGTCACATTTAATGGTGATACTGTTACATATGATGGTGAAGCTCATAGTCTTGCAATAAGTGGTACTCTTCCTGAAGGAGTTACAGTAACTTATGAAAACAATGGTAAAACTGATGCTAATACATATGTTGTAACTGCAAAATTCAGTAGCAACAACATTAACTATAATGAAATTGAAGATATGACTGCAACACTTACAATTAATAAAGCAAATGCAACATATACAGCTCCTACTGCAATTACCGGATTAATCTATAATGGTAGTATGCAAGTACTAGTAAATGAAGGTAGTGTTAGTGTTGGTTATATCGAATATTCTTTAGATAATGAAACATGGAGTACAACAATTCCTTCTGCTTCTACTCCAAATGAATACACTGTATATTATAGATTTATTTTAAATAGCAATTATAATGAAATATCAAGTGGATTTGTTATGGTTATAATTGATAAAGCAACAATTGATATGACTGGTATTGAATTTGCTGATAAAACAGTCACTTATACTGGTTCAACTAATTCTATTGAAATAACTGGTTCACTAAACTCTAATGTTAGTGTAAATTATGTAGGTGGTGGAACAGTTGTTGGAACATATCAAATTATTGCAACATTTACTGTTAATACAGACCTATACAATGAAATAGAATCTATGAAAGCAACATTAACTATTATTCCTGCAACTATCACAAATGCCACAGTTAATGGATATAGTGGAGTTTATGATTATAATGCCCATAATATAGTCGTAGATAAAACTTATAAAACAGTTGATGATTGCGAAGCAACTTGGCTATATAGCTTAGATCAAGAGACATGGGTTAGCGAAATAACTATTACTAATCCAGAGGATTCAAATACTTTCTACTTTAAAGTAAGTGCCGCAAATCATAACGATTATATCGGACATTTTGATGCAATAATTACAGATAAAAATATAACTACTATCGAAATAACTAATTTAGATGAATTAAGTAAAACTTATGATGGTTCTTCTATTGTTAATCCAATTATTGACTCAAATAATGATGGCGAAATAACTATCACTTATTCAAAAGATGGGCTTACATTTACAGAAGAAATGCCTATAAATGCTGGTCATTATATTATCAAAGTTGAAATTGCTGAAACTTCTACTTACGCAAAAGGAAGTTTACAAAAGACTTTTGATATTTATAAAGCCGATTATGATTTAACTGGAATTTCATTTAGCAATAAAGAAGTCACTTATAATGGTGAGGCTCATAGTATAACAATTACTGGTAATCTTCCAGAAGGTGTTACAGTTAACTACATAGGAAACGGTCAAGTAAATGCTCAAACATACACTATTACAGCAGTATTTACTATTGAAGATACAGATAATTATAATGAAATTGATAATTTAACTGCAACTTTAACAATTACTAAAGCAACATATGATATGAGTAGTATTGAATTTAATGATGCTACTTACACTTATACTGGTGAGGCTTATAGTTTAGCTATTACTGGAACTCTTCCTAATGGTGTAATTGTATCTTATGAAAATAATGGTAAAACTGATGCTAATACATATGAAGTAATCGCTAAATTTAGCGGTGATTCAACAAACTATGAATTAATTGACGATATGACTGCAACTCTTACAATCAATAAGGCAACTTATGATATGAGTGGAATTTCATTTAACGATTTAACTATTCCTTATGATGGTTTAGCTCATAGATTAACAATCAGTGGTACTCTTCCATCTGGAGTTAGCGTATCTTACAATGATACAAATAGTTATACAGTCGTTGGTGAATATACATATGTTGCTTCATTTAGTGGAAATACAACAAATTATGAACTAATCTCTGATATGACAGCAACACTTACAATAGAAAAAGCTACTATTGATATGAGCGGAGTTGAATTCAATAGTTTAACTGTTACATATGATGGTAATGTTAAATCAGTTTCTGTAAGTAACCTTCCACATGAAATTACTGATGTAACTTATACTAATAACGATAAGACTGATGCTGGAACTTACGTTGTAACTGCATCATTCACATATGATACAAATAACTACAACATAGTTAATGATATGACAGCAACTTTAAAGATTAATAAGAAAGTAATCGATACTAGCGTTATTGTATTTAATGATTTAACTGTTACATATGATGGCAGTGCTAAATCAATTACTGCTTCTAACATTCCAAATGGAGTTACAGTAACTTACTCTAATAACGGAAAAACTGATGCTGATAATTATGTAGTTACATTAAATATCACTGCAACAGATGAAAACAATTATGAAGTATCAACTTCATCAAAAACTGCAACACTTACAATAGAAAAAGCTTCTATTGATATGAGCGGAGTTGAGTTCAATAGTTTAACTGTTACATATGATGGTAATGTTAAATCAGTTTCTGTAAGTAACCTTCCACATGAAATTACTGATGTAACTTATACTAATAACAATAAAACTGATGCTGGAACTTACGTTGTAACTGCATCATTCACATATGATACAAATAACTACAACACAGTTGATGATATGACAACAACTTTAAAAATTAACAAGAAAGAAATTGATACTGACGTTGTAGTATTTAATGATTTAACTGTTAATTATGATGGTACAACAAAATCACTTGTTGCTTCTAACTTGCCATCAGGTATATCAGTATCATACACAAATAATAATAAGATAAATGCTGGAACTTATAGTGTTGTTGCAAATTTCTCATACAATACAACAAATTACACAGTTACACTTGAATCAAAGACTGCTACATTAAAGATTAACAAGATTAATCCTTCTTATACAGTTCCAACAAATCTAAGAGCTAATACAAATCAAACACTAGCTGATATCACTTTACCTAATGGATTTACATTTAATGATCCACTAACAACAAGTGTAGGAAATGAAGGAACTAACACATTCTTAGTAACTTACACACCAAGTGATACAACTAACTACAATATTATTGATAATATTGAAGTTACTATTACTGTTATTTATCAAATAAATTATACAATTATATGTGATAATAACCAAAGCACAACATATAATGGTCTAGAACAAGGACCAACAGTAACTGTTAAGCTTGGAGATGAAATTGTAACAACAAATTATGATTTAAGTTATCAATATGCATCTTCTAGCTCATACACTAATGGTCTACCAACTAATGCTGGAACATATAGCATTAAGATTAATTGTACAGGTAGTGAAGGATCTGATGCTGCTGAAGTTATAGTAACTTACACAATTAATAAAGCAAAACTTACAGTTACAACAACTAATGTTTCATTAAATTATAACTCAAGCATTAAAACATGGGATCAAGTAAAAGCTAATATACCAGCAATTAATTATACTGGATTAATAGGTAATGATACTACTATTATTTCAATCGATGGTATGCATAATGGAAAATATAAATATGGTACAGTTAACGGAAGTTATATTACTCCTACATCAGATACTTTATTTGGAACAAGTTATAATAATGTAATAGGTTCAACTTATTTACTAAATATTAGTCAAAGCAATCCAAACTATGAATTTAAAGGCTACAACATTTTATTCAAATATAAAACTGCAAAAATAAGTTCTGCCTTTTTCACAATAGAGGATGCATTAGCATCATCAGGAACTATAACATTAGTGGGAGATGCTACAAGTGCTCAAACTTATGTTTCAACTTTATTCAGCAGTTTACCAACATATATCACATCATATGAAACAACATATACTTTATCAAATAGAACTTTAGTCGTTTCATATGATGAATCATCAACATCTGTTCCTAGTAATAACAATAATTCTGGAAGCCAAACATATGTTTATTCATCTTTAATATTGCCAGAATTTATAACACTAAACTTCACAAACAATTCTAAACTAGTAGTTAATGCAAATCTTGTTTATAACCAAAGTACTTCATCAACATGGGCAAACATTAGAGGTGTTTTAGTTAATGACGGTATTATTAATCTCAATAATGGTTGTTCAGTTACTGCATATGGTTATATAAAAGGTAATGGAACAATGAACCTTTATAGTGGCGCAACTGCAACAGATTTGCTAAATAAATACGATTATTCTGGTGGAAGTATTGCTTCAAGTATATATTCAAGTTGTCTTCCTTTTACAGCATGGTCTATTAATAATATTTCATGTGAGACATATTATTATTCTGGTGCTGTTTTACAAGCATTCTCTCATATACAATATAAGTTAATAAGTACTAGTGAAGCTAAAGGAACAGCAGTTATTATTGGATCTAATTCATCAAGCAATTGTTTATTTAAACCAACATCAACAAGCAATAGCAATTTCATTAGAAAGTATTCTACACCTTCTACTACAAATGCTTCCGCTGATACAACAGCTTTAAGATCCATAACTGGTAATAATCAAAAGAAGGGAATTATGGAAAATATTGAACTATGTGGGGATTATGTTGATAGTACATTGAGTGTGTCTATTAACGTAACAGTTAAAACATCCTCATCAATTTCTGCACCAGTTCCATATATGAATATAATTCTTAAATCTGGTTCTACTTTATCATTAAGTTCATCAGACTATTTATTCCTTCCAAGTTCATCACTTCATATTGAAAATGATTCAACATTAAATGTTTCTTCCGGAATAGATTTAGCCTTTCTACCATGGAGTTATTTTGCAACTAACACAACATATAATTTCTATGCTAATTGTATAGATAAAAAAGATGCCATATTAATTAATGATGGAACAATCGTTGCTAATGGTAAAATTGGTGGTGTAATCTCAACTAATAATTCAAGTGCATCACTAAGCTTAAATGGTGGTGTAAATGCATCTTATACAATGTATTTCACAACATCTGGTGATACTCACTATGAAACTAAAACAACACCTGCAAGATTATACTTATATGATAGTAGTTCCCAAGTAGTCCAATTAACTACTTTAACAGATACTAATAAAGGAACATATTATTCTACACGTGATATTAACGATGATTATGGTTGGATTTATTCATCTAATGCTTATCATTTTACAATAACATATAATACAAATGGTGCAAACGAATCATGCGATCCCGTTACAATAAACACTGGTTCACCAACATACACTATCACATCATTTGATTTACCTCTTGTAACTAAACTAGGATATAGTCTAGTAGGATGGTACATAGATAGTAGTTTTAACACTTCAGCTATTGGTTATTCAATAGATTCTGATATATCATTATATGCTAAGTGGTCAATGAACTCATATAGTATAATTTACAATTATGATTACCAAGATGGTTCTATATCAACTAATCTAGAAAATACAAATCCTACTTCTTTCACAATTAACGATACAATTTCATTAGTAGCTGCATCTGATGGCGATTTGAACTTCTCTGGTTGGTATATAGATCCAGATTATACAATTATTCTTCCAAGAATAACAAGTTCAACAATTGATGCTTTCTTAGGTGCAGTTGAAGCAAATGGAAATAAATTAGATTTATATTGTATTTTCTCTTCACTTGCATATTATCAAATTACTTATTTCACAAAAGATAATGAAATAGACCTTGACAAACCTATGGTAAAAGTTAAAGATGGAGAAAGTACGCAACTAGTAGCATACACAGGAGGCAATTATAAGACTAATTCAACAAATGCTGATTATACGTATGTATTAAATACTTTCAATGGTTGGAAAGTATATTCAACAGATTTATCATACATAGAAACAGTTGATCAATTAACAGATTACTATCCAACTTGTAACATTTACTTAAAGCCATCATTTAATCAAACAAATTATGTAAAAATAACTAAAGGAAGTTTAAGTAATGCAACAGTAACAATTAGTACAGATGATGAAGTTCCAGTTGGAACAAGTGTAACATTTACAATATCTTATACTGAAGATAGTGAAAAGACATTTACTCTAACAAGGACTTCAAATAGTGCTCAAATAGTCAATAAAACAGACGGCACAACTTCTTATGCATATATTGCAAATTACAATTGTACATATAGCGCAAGTAGTAAAGACTCTGGTTGTTTAGCAAAAGGCACACTAATCACAATGGCTGATGGAACATTAAAGCCAATTGAAGAGATTCAACTTGGGGATTTAGTAAAGACATGGAGTTTTGAAGAAGGTAAATTTGTAATTAGACCTGTAATATTTGTTGAACAAGGCTTAGAAAAATTATGCGACTATATTACTATTAAGTTCGAAGATGGAACTAATATTGAAATAATTTGGAGACAATCATTATTTGATGTTGATATGATGGATTACATATTATTTGATATCAATAATGCAACAAGTTTCATAGGTAGACATATTCTTGCATTTGATAATGAAACATTAACAACAAAGACAATTGTTGATGTTATAGTTGAACAAAGAATCGCTCCATATTATGAAGTGGATTGTGCATATGATTATCAAGTTATAGCAAATAATGTTCTTACAGTTGAGCCAACAGTTAACTTCCACGTTGTATTTGATTTAGATGAAAACTTCAAATATGATTCTGAAGCGATGACAAATGACATTGAACAATATGGCTTATATACTTATGATGATTTGAAAGAATATGTTACTCTTGAACAATTTGAATTATTCAATGGTAAAATTATGAAAATCTATATTGAAAAGGGATACTTCACATTTGAATATTTATTAGAAATAATAAATAGATATTTAAAATAATAAGCAAATACGAGTTCTACTCTTGAACTCGTATTTTTTTATTATATTTTTTGATAAAATATCTTCTTTATTGCTCTAAATTCAGGTTCATTTTTTTGCGTTTTTTTCAAACAAAAAAGGCTTAAATAAGCCATAGTCTTGTGCTATAATAGCAATGCCGGAGGTGCAGCAATGAAATATTTGTCTAAGGTGGCAATGGCTATTACATAGGAGGGCTTATATGGATTACTTAGTAATCCTCGTTATAACTCTTGTAGTTATATCGATTATGCAAAACAATAGTAAACGGTAGTTTATTATTAGCATAATATAAACTCAGTCTAGAAATAGACTATTCTACTGAAAACCATTGTCACGCCAAAAGCAAAAAGGGAGACTTGAGCCGCGAACTCTAGTCTCCTTTTCTTTTTTGCAATTTTCTACTGTAAAACCATTGCTACATTTATTATAATTCATTATAATTCAAAAATCAAGTTTCCCTTTTTTTGCTATTATGATAAAATAAATATGTTAGGAAGTGTTAAAATGAAAAAGTTTTTAAATTTTCTTCCATACTTCTTATACTTACTTGGTTTTATTTCATTAATACTACCAACAGTATATGTTAAAATTGGAGATAGTAAAGTAACTTATTGTTTTTTAGAACTTACATTTGGAAAAGATATGTGTGAATTTTCAATTGGATTATTCTTAGTATTTATATTAATTTTAACATCTGTAATATCTTCTATTACTCTTGCGTTTAAAAATAATAATATAATAACTAATCTGGCCATTGTTACAGGCTTTTCTTCGGGTATTTTATCGTTTTTCCAAAGAATGCTATCAAATCCTAAAGTAACCGATTTAAACGTTCATATTGGCTTATTTTTACCAGGAATATTTATTTTAGCTGGAACAATAATACTATTTATAAATAAGAAAATAATAGAAAAAAAAGGATAGATTCAATCTATCCTTATTTTCTTTTATATACGCTTTTTGGAGCTACGCTACCTTGAACAGGAGCATTACCTCCATTTTGCATCTTTCTTTGCATAGCTTTCATGTCTTCTTCGCTCATTCCAGCCATTTGCTTTGCCATTTGTTTTTGACGTTCTAGAGTCTTACGTAGGTTATTAACTTCTGTAACACTTCTACCTGAACCTTTGGCAATTCTTTCTCTACGCTTACTTGATTTTTCAATTAAGTCTGGATTCTTTCTTTCTTCATCAGTCATTGAACCAATGATAGCCTCCATAAATTCAAATTGTTTATCATCCATATTCTTAGCTGCTTCTCTTACTTGCTTCATACCAGGAAGTAAACCTAAGATTTTAGATGAACCAATTCTCTTGATCATTTTGAATTGTTTTAATAAGTCATAGTAGTTAAACTTATTACTCATTAATTTATCTACCATAGACATTGCTTCATCTTCATCAATATTTTCTGTAACCTTTTCAATTAATGTTAAAGTATCACCCATTCCTAGAATTCTTTGAGCCATTCTATCAGGATGGAAAATATCTAGGGCATCTAGTTTTTCACCTGTACCAATGAACTTAATAGGTACTCCAGTAATATGTCTAATTGATAGTGCAGCACCACCACGTGTATCACCATCTAGCTTAGTTAAAATACAACCTGTAGCATTTAATTTATCATGGAATGTTTTAGCAACGTTAACAGCATCTTGACCAGTCATGGCATCTACTACTAATAGTACTTCATCTGGTTTAGAAACATTTTTAACTCTTACTAATTCTTCCATCATATCTTCATCAATATGTAGACGACCTGCGGTATCGATGATTACACAATCATAACCATTTTCTTTTGCGTAAGTCAAACCATTAGCTACAATATCCCAAGCTTTTTTGTTTACACCTTCTTGGAAAACATAAACATTTAATTGCTTACCAATTTGTACTAATTGATCAACAGCGGCTGGTCTATAAATATCCGCAGCAATTAACATAGGGTTCTTCTTCTCATATTTTCTTAAATAATTAGCAAGCTTACCAATAGCTGTAGTCTTACCAGCACCTTGTAGACCCATTGTCATAATAACGGACATACCTTGCATCTTTAAGTTAATACCAGAAGCATCATCACCCATGATACGCTTTAATTCATCAAATACAATTTTTACTACTTGTTGTCCTGGATTTAATCCATGTAGTATTTTTTCTCCTAAAGCTTGTTCCTTAACGTTTTGTGTAAATTCCTTTACTACCCTATAGTTAACGTCAGCTTCAAGTAATGATAGTCTAACATCACGCATCATTTCGTCGATATCTTTTTCATTAAGCTTACCACGACCTGTTACTCTACGTAATGCCATTTGTAATCTATCACTTAAGTTTTCAAATGCCATAAAATCACCCTTAATCTATATTTTTTAATTCCTCTATAAGTTCATCATCATATTTTTCTTCTAACTTACTTATAATTCCCATTCTCTTTTCTTCTTTTTCAACTAAATGTAATTTAGATTCATAATCAAGAAGAATTTTACATGTTTTTTTGATATTATCATATATTGCGTTTCTACTTAAATTATTATCATTAGCTATTTCACCTAGTGAATTATCATAGAAATAATACATTTCAAAGTAATCCCTTTGTTTAGCCGTTAATAGTTCTTTATAGAAATCATATAATCTACTGATTTTTTCTAATTCTTTTAAATCCATAATTACTCCTGATCAAAGAAATCTGCGAATAGTCCATAGATATATTGTTCAATATCAAATGTTTCCATATCTTCTAAGGTTTCACCCATACATACTAACTTAATTGGCATACCCATTTCACTTCTAATAGCTAGAACTATACCACCTTTAGCTGTGCCATCAAGCTTAGTTAAAACTATACCAGTAACATCTGTTGTTTCTTTAAATATCTTAGCTTGACTCATACCATTTTGTCCTGTAGTAGCATCTATTACAAGTAGTGTCTCATGAGGTGCACCAGGTAATTCTCTAGAAATTACTTTCTTGATTTTCTCTAATTCCTTCATTAAGTTAACCTTATTTTGTAGACGTCCAGCTGTATCACAAATTAGAATATCATAATTTTCCTTCTTAGCTTTTGTGATAGCATCAAACATAACACTTGATGGGTCACTTCCTGCTTCTTTTGTGACAATATCTACACCAATTCTTTTTGCCCAAACTTCAAGTTGTTCAATAGCACCAGCTCTAAATGTATCACCAGCAGCAAGTAAAACCTTCTTCTTTTCTTTTTTTAGTTTATAAGCAAGTTTAGCAATTGTAGTAGTTTTACCAACACCATTAACACCAACAAATAGATATACAGTTAATCCATTTGGATTAGTTTTAAGGTTAGCATTAACAACTTCACCATTTAGGTATATTTCAAACATCTTATCTACAATTATTTCTTGTAATAAAGATGGATCTTTTATGTTTTGTCTTTCTACTTCTAATTTTATGTCATCCATAAACTTGATAACTGTATCTACACCGATATCAGCCATGATAAACATTTCTTCTAGTTCATCAAATAATTCATCATCAATCAATTTTTTCGAACTTAGAAGTTTTTTTAAGTTACCTAGAACACCAGTTCTAGTCTTATTCATACCAAGTTTATATTTATTATCTTTCTTTTTACTTCCAAATAATCTAGAAAATAATCCCATAGTATCAAAACCTTTCCCTTTATATAATATCATACTTTTTACTTTAAGTAAAAGATTATTTTAAATAATACAAAAAAGAAGATAAAAATATCTTCTTTTAATGATTTTATAAATCTACATCTAAAACATGTAAGAATATTACTGAATATAAGCATGCAAGAAGTAATCCTGCAAATCCAATAGAAATTAAATCAAGTTTATATTCCCATTTGAATTGATAAATATTATCATCTTGTGCAAATTTTTGTTTAACTTTTCTAATAACAAAGAAGTTAACTAAACCAATAATAATTAAAGCAACTACTATACAAATTGATGTTATAATCTTATATTTTGTTGCATATTCAAATGAATCATAAATGCAAGGCATAAGCATAAAGGCATAAACCCAAATTGATAAGAAATCAACAATTAATTTAACAATTACTAATACTTTATTTTTTGCTTTAAATTGGTTTTTTAAAACAATAAGTCCTAAATGAATAGCAACATCAATCAAATAAATTATGATGAATAAACCTATTGTTCTATTTAGATCACTTTGTTCTAATCTAAAATGCATAAATACTGGAACATATAAAAGTAGGATCATATAAAGTGCTAATACACCATTATTTTGCGTAAATGATTTTAATACTTGTATAAATCCTTCACCAAATTTTTTTCTCCTAAAGGCAATAAAGCCATAAACAATAGTTCCAATAAATATAGCTGTTGAAATAAAGATTGGAGCATATGTCATTGCAACATTATCTTCAATTAGATTGTAATAATATAAGGCACATACTGATGCAGGGAAGAATACAAATATACCAACAAAATATCCTACTATTTGTAGATAGCATTTAGCATATTCTTTTCTATTTTCTAGATTGATTATAACTGGTTTTTTATCACCATAATCAAATAATTCAATATCATAATTCTTTAACTTTTCTTTTGCATATTTATAAACTAAACATAGGATATTTACTAATATAATTACAAGCGAATAAGTAATAGTTGTAAGGATAACTGCACAATTCTTATCAAAAGTAAATAATCCGATTACTAAGCCATAAAGCGCAAAAGCAATTGCACAAATTATTATCTTTAGAACATTATGAATTTTATTGCTTAATTTCCTTAAAAAATAACCTTCTAAAAAATATAATAACAAATGAGAAAAGAATATAACATATAGTAAAATGGAAGATTTTAATAAATCATTATAACCATTTTTATAATCTGTAAAATAAGGTAGGACAGCAAATGAAACTAATGTTGCCATAAAGAAAATCTTAACTGATAAAAACGATATAGTCATTCTATCAGATAATTTATTTTCTAAGTCTAAATCACATCTTGTTGAATATCCAAATAAAAGAGCAAACGATGTTCCTTGGACAAATAAGATACCTACTACTGTTAATAAGAAGAAACCAAAAGTCATTTTATCATAATCAGAATGTTCCATTGGATATACTTTTATTTCATAGAAAAAATATAAAGTTAAAGGAAGTATAAGCAAAAGTTCAAGAGCTAAATATAAAATAAGACCTTCTCTATTATCAAATTGTAAGCTAGATTCTTTCTTTGGCTTTTTTATATTATCATCTTTTTCTTTTTCTTCATTTTCTTCACTAAAATTCCAATTAGACAACTTATTCACCCCCTAATATTATAAATATTACAAGTATTATTTTAACCTAAAATTTACTTTATTTCAATAATAAAAAAATAGCTTGAATAATCAAGCTATTTACAATCTTTATTTAAGCATTTATATTCACCATCAACATCAAATAATCTCTTACCACATTTTGGACAAGTTAGTGTTGTTGGTTTATATTGACTTACGAATTTACACTTTGGATAATTACTACATCCATAGAAAGAATTTCCCGATTTAGAGCCTTTTTTTGCGGTTCTAAGAATTAAAGTTCCAGTCTTACAATCAGGACATTTTAATTCTTCTTCTAGCTTACCACAGTTAGGGTTAGAACATACAACCTGGTTATTATCATCTATTACAAGTGGTTTACCACAAATAGGGCATAATTCACCATTTGGCTTAAATTGTGAAGTGAAAGTACACTTAGGGAAATTATTACATGCGTAGAATTCTTTACCCTTAGTCTTACCTTTCTTTGAAATTCTAACAACGATTTGACCTACCTTACATAAAGGGCAAGTCATATCTTCTATTTCTTTTGATGTAGTCATTTCATTAGATACAACAAACTTACACTTTGGATAAGCACTACATGCTTCAAACTCACCATACTTGCTCTTACGCATTACTAGTGGGCTTCCGCAAATAGGACAAATATTACCTGTAGTAGGAACGATTGTATCCATATTCTTTTTAGCATAAGCTATTTCTTCTTCAAATGTTGGATAGAAATCACTGATAATCTTTTCACCAGATACATCGCTTTGAGCAACTCTATCTAGATCATGTTCCATATTAGCTGTAAATTCAACATTGATGATATCTGAGAAATATTCATCAAGCTTAGAAATAGTTAAAATACCTTTATCAGTTGGTTCGATTTGTCTTTTTTCTGTTTTAATATACTTCTTTGATTTATTTTTTCTAATAGTTTCAGCATAAGTTGAAGGTCTACCAATACCTTTTTCTTCCATTTCTTTAATTAAAGTAGCTTCTGTATATCTTGCTGGTGGTAGAGTAAAGTGTTTATTACCACTAACCTCTTTAGCATGTAATATATCTCCTACTTTAAGTTCAGGAAGATATTCTAATTTATTATTACCTGTTAATTTAGTATAACCATCAAATAATTCTTTTTCACCTTTAGTCTTAAAGATTAAACCATTATTATCTAGTACTACTGATGTAACTAAAATGTTTGTTGGAGCCATTAAGGAAGCTAATGCTCTATTATATATTAATGTATATAATTTATATTCATCATTAGTTAAATATTCCTTTAAAGATTCAGGAGTATTAGTAATATATGTAGGTCTAATTGCTTCATGAGCATCTTGACTTAAAGCAACATTTTTATGTTTTTTCTTACCTAAATATTGCTTACCATAAGTTTCTTCAATATACTTATATGCTTGTTGAACAAAGGCATCTGATAATCTATCTGAGTCTGTACGCATATAAGTAATTAATCCCTTTAACTGGCCATTTACTTCTTTTCCTTCATAAAGGATTTGTGCAATTCTCATTGTTTTTGTTGAATCAAAATTAAGTTTGCTTGAAGCATCTTGTTGAAGTGTTGAAGTAATATATGGTGGTTTAGATTCTCTCTTGCTTTCTTTTTCTTCAACTGACTTAACAGTAAAGTCATCAGTTAATAAATCTAAATACTTATTACATTCATTTTCACTTTTAATACTTAATTTAGATCCTTTATATTCTGATGCTTGAACTTTAAATTTTGTAAAGTCAGCATCTATTGTATAATACTCTTCAGGTATGAAGGCATTAATTTCTTTTTCTCTATCAACAATTAATTTTAAAGCAACGCTTTGAACACGTCCAGCTGATTCTGATTTTATCTTACTTTTCATTAAGCCAGATAATTCAAAGCCTATAATTCTATCTAATATACGTCTAGTCTCTTGACTTTCAGTTAATTCCATATCTATTTTTCTTGGGTGTTCTAATGCTTCTACAATAGCATTCTTAGTTATTTCGTTAAAGACAACTCTATTATCATCTTCTAAGCTTAAACCAAGTACTTGAGCTAAGTGCCAGCTTATAGCCTCTCCTTCTCTATCGGGGTCGGTTGCAAGATAAACTTTATTTCCTTGACATTTAGTCTTAAGTTCATTTACAGTCTTTGCTTTTTCTGGTATTATCTCATAAATTGGTTTAAATTTATTATCAATATCAACACCTAGACCCTTTTTACCTTTAGTAGATAAATCTCTAATGTGACCTACTGATGATAATACTTGATATTCATTTTTTAAATATCCTTCAATAGTCTTTGCTTTTGAAGGTGATTCGACGATTAATATCTTTTTCATTGTCATCACCCTTTTTCCTTATTTATTATATACTAGTACCCCTTATGCTTGTCAACACCATTTTTAAGCATTAAAAAAACCTTATTTTAATTAAAATAAGGAAATTTTTGGAAAAATTTTTACTATTTTGAATCTAAAAAATCAAATGATAATTGTTCAATTAGCATTGTCTTTATAGGCTTGAAAGTCTTTCTATGGATTTCAGTTATACCGTATTTTTTAATGGCTTCTATATGATCTTTAGTGGGATAGCCCTTATGCTTCTTAAAACCATAATTTGGGTACTTTAAATCCATTTCATCCATAAATCTATCTCTTGTAACCTTTGCGATTATACTAGCTGCAGCAATAGATTCTGATAAGGCATCCCCTTTTATGATTGGTTTAACAGGTATATCTATATTCATTGGCATAGCATCTGATAAGACATACTCAGGCTTTATTTTAAGCTTTTTAATAGCTTCCATCATGGCAAGACGACTTGCTTCTAAAATATTTATTTCATCTATTTTATTATTATCTACAAAAGCAATACCTACGGCTAATGCTTTTTCATTTATAATATTAAAAAGTTCTTCTCGTTTTTTTTCTGTTAGTTGCTTACTATCATTAACACCTGTAATAATCATATTTTTAGGTAAAATAACAGCAGCCGCAACTACAGGTCCAGCTAAAGGCCCACGACCAGCTTCATCAGTTCCAGCAATATATTCTATGCCTTTGCTATATAATTCTTTTTCATACGCTAGTAAGTCTATCAACTGTAACACGTCCTAACTTTTCATGTCTTAAATCATGTAAGAAGATATTATTGATCTTTTCATAATCATCTATTTTACATCCTCTAGCCTTAGCTATTTTTTCATAGATATCATAAATAGAATCTATTTTATCTATTTTATATCTTTCATAAAATGCTTCTTTATAATATGTATTCATAAAATCAAATCCATATTTAACTATTTCATCTATTGGCATAATATCATCTTTAATAGCACCAGTTAAAGCAAGATTCATTCCATTTTCTTCTAATTTTGGCCATAATACTCCTGGAGTATCTAGTAAATCTAGATTAGAATCTAGTTTAACCCATTGTTGGGTTTTAGTTACACCTGGCTTATCACCAACTTGTGTTATTTTCTTTTTTACAAGTGCATTAATGATTGTTGATTTACCTACATTAGGTATACCAGTAATCATCGCTTTCATTGATAACTTTATACCACGTTCTTTATTTCTTTCTATTTTATCTTTTAATATTTCATAAGTTAATGGAACTATTTTATTCATGTTATAACCTGTAATAGCATCAATATCTAAACAGTAATAGCCTTGGCTCTTATAATAGTCCATCCATTTCTTAGTTTCAATTTTATCAGCTAAATCAGCTTTATTTAAAAGTAATAAAATAGGTCTATTTGAAGCGATTTCTTTAACTAGGTGATTAAATGATGATTTAGGAATTCTGCTATCTAAAACCATATAAACGATATTAACTAAACTAGTTTTTTCTTTCATTTCCCTTTTAGCTTTTTGCATATGTCCAGGGAACCAATTAATATTAGTTTTAACCTCCATTTAAATCACCTCCAAATCTATCTCCAGAATAATATATTAAACATTGCTTTAGCAACTATATCACTACGTTTAACAGGTCCAAAGCTTCTACTATCACTACTATCTTTTCTATTATCACCCATGATGAAATATTCTTTTTCACCAAGTGTATAAGTTGTATGACTACTTATCCAGTCATTCTCGTGATAGAAAATTGTAATATCTGATTCAACTACACTATCATTAACATAAATTGTTTTTGTTGTAACATCAAATGTAATAGTATCACCAGGTATAGCAACTATTCTTTTAACGTATAAATCGTTAGTACCAACAGTTTCAACTTCCTTCATAGATACAATTACAACATCATTATTTTTAGGTTTATAACCTATTGATCTACATGCTAGAATATCTCCTGATCTATATGTTGGTTTCATACTAGGTCCTGATACTCTAATAAATGCGAATAGATATGTAAATATTAATAATAAAACACAAATACATTCCATAAAGAAATTATATAAATCATAGAAAAAAGCCCATCTATAGTAATGCTTTTCTCTTTTTTCTTTAATGCCTCTTATAGCTAAAGCTACCGCAAGGCATGTAATAGAAAAACACATATATATAATTACTAGAACTTGAAAAATAGGCATTTGAGTACTTAAAATACGATAAGCTCCAGCCTTAGTTACAATAGTTAATAAGAAAGTTAATATAGATATTATAGTACCTATAATGAATTTTCTTTTCATAAACCAGTGAAGCTTATTAAGACGTATCTCAACATCCTCTTCTTTTTCAATTTCTTTTAAGGACATTTCTTTTTTTACTCTATTAATGAGCATAACATCACCTTTTTCACTAATAAAGCCTGTATAAACAGGCATTATTTATGTAATATTTCTTCTAATTGTTCTTCATCAACTAAAACTCTTCTAGCCTTACCTGGTGTTGCAGGAGATACTACTCCAGCACTTTCAAGTAAATCTATTAAGCTTTGGGCTCTATTAAAGCCAATGTTAAATCTCTTTTGAAGATTATTGATTGATGCATTTTGCATTTCAACAACATAACGTGCAACATCATCAAATAATTCATCAGTATTTTCCTTACGATATTGTTCATCAGCGCTTTGGCTTAACTTATCATGGTTAAAGATATAATCTGGTCCTGCTTGATTTCTAATAAAATCACAAACAGCATTGATTTCTTCATCTTTGATGAATGCACCTTGGATTCTTGTAGTACCAAAGTCATTCTTAAAGAACATATCACCTCTACCTAATAATTGCTCAGCTCCGCCATAATCAAGAATTGTCATAGAGTCTGTTGGACTACTTACTCTAAATGCAATACGTGTTGGAATGTTAGCTTTGATTGTACCTTTTACAACATCTGTTGTAGGACGTTGTGTTGCTACAATTAAGTGCATACCAGCTGCTCTAGCCTTTTGCGTAATTCTTTGAATTGATTGTTCAACATCAGCACTGGCTGTTTGCATTAAATCAGCTAACTCATCAATTAAGATTAACATATAAGGCATCTTAGGTTCTGAATAACCTTCTGCTTCTAGCTTTGCATTATAGTCTTCGATATTTCTAACTCTTAGACTAGCAAACATCTTATATCTATTATCCATTTCATCACAAGCCCACTTTAATGCTTGACTTGCTAGTTTTGGATCACTAATAATTGGTGTAATTAAGTGAGGTAGATCCTCATAGAATACGAATTCAACGCTCTTAGGGTCTACTAGCATTAATTTTAGTTCATCTGGTTTATTCTTTAGTAATAAACTTATGATTAATGAATGTGAACATACAGATTTACCTGAACCTGTTGTACCAGCAATTAAACCATGTGGCATCTTATTAATAGGTGTTACAACAATATTACCATTTAAATCAATACCTAAACCAAAACTTAGTTTTGATGAGTTCTTAAATTCATCAGAATGACAAATATTACCGAAGTTAACTGTATCAACTACCTTATTAGGTACTTCAATACCTACATAAGCCTTACCTGGAATAGGTGCTTCAATATGTAGTGATTTAGCAGCTAAATTCATCTTTAAGTTTTCTTCAATACCTGTAATCTTCTTAACACTTACACCTGCGGCAAGTTCTACCTCATAACGTGTAACAGATGGACCCTTAGTATAATTAACAACACTACCGTCAATGTTAAATTCAGCTAATGTTCTATTAATTATATCCATTTGGTCTTGAATCCACTCATGTCTTACATTATTATCAGTATCAACTGTCTTAAAGATTGATAAAGGTGGTAATTTATACTTTGTATAATCATTTTTCTTAACTTTAATCTTTTCAGGTTTAGTCTCTTTAACCTCTGGCTTAACAACTTTAGGCTCTTCAACCTTTGGTTCTTCAAAGTCAGTTTCTTTGAATTCTTCAACTTCAACTTCAGCTGGTTTAAATTCATCATCTTCAACTTCTAAGTTAGCGATGAAATCATCAATATCATCATTTTGAACTGGTTGAATAACTTCATCTTTTGGTTCATCAAAGTTAACAGAAACTGGTGCTTTATATAATAAATCATCCTCTTCATCTAAATCAACTTGCTTAAATGATTCAACTGGTTTAACGACTTTTGGTTCTTCAACCTTAATTTCACGTTCAATTCTAGAACGTTTAGCTTCATTTTTGATTGGTGAATCCATATCTTCATATTTATCTTTTTTCATATTATCGCCAATAGGTCTAGAGCCTGGGAAGAATTTTTGTCTATCTTCATTACGAATAATAATAGATTCAAATTCTTGATGGTCATCACTAGCAAGCTTTCTCTTTTCTTGACTTCTAAATGGATCTAGTGATCTATCAGAATATTGTAGTGGTTCTGTAGGTGGAGCAACTAATTCATCGATATTAGCTCTACCCCAGATTGCCGAGAACGCTGGAGTCATCTCAAACTTACGATCTTTTCTTTTTATATTAACATGTGGCTTACTTATCTGTGGGATAGTAAAAGGAATTATTGATTCATTACTTTCTTCAACAATTCTTTTCTTTTTCTTATTTCCAAACATAAAAAATCACACCTTTTTAAAAATTTAAGAATATCTAAAACTAAAGTCTTAGATATTAAATACTATGAATATACTATTCATTCCTTCTATATTATACCATAGTATAATATTTTAAGCAAACTAGAATACTTTATTTTTTTAAATTTTTTGGTATAATAGCAAATGGTGATAAAATGAAATATATTTTTGCGGTGGATTTAGATGGAACACTACTTAATGATAAAGCAGAATTGAATCCAAAAACAATTGAATATATTAAGAACTTAGATAAGGAAAAATATAAGTTTGTAATAACAACTGGTAGACCCTATTTAGGTATGATAAAATTCTATAAACAACTAGAATTAGATACCTATGTAATATGCAATAGTGGAACATCAGTCCTACTACCTAATTCAGACTTTAAGCCAATCAATCACAACATAGAAAAATCGCTATTTCTAGCCTTTTACAATAAATCTTTAGATTTACTAGAAAGTGCTATATTTACTGATAATTCTATATGTTATATTTATAACAAACAATATAATAATGAGTTCTTTAAACACATCCAAGATGGCGCTACAGTAATTGATGGAGATTATAATAAAACGATTACTGATGGGCCCTCTGGTGGACTATTTATTTTAAAGAATGGTTGTGATAAAAAGTTCATGGAAAACTGTAAGGAATTTGAGAATAAAATAGGAGTTAGATGTTGGGGTAACTTCTATGGTTGTGACTATTATGAATTCTACCAAAAGGGATTTAATAAGAGTACTTCTTTATATGACTTACTTAACCTATATGATGCGAATCTTGATCAATTAGTATGTTTTGGTGATTCTATAAATGATATAGAAATGATTACCATGAATAATAACGGTGTATGTATGATTAATGGTAAGGATGAACTTAAAAAATTTGCAAGATACATCACAAAAGATGACAATAATAACGATGGAGTAGTCAATTTCATAGACGAATTTATTAAGGCGAACGAGTAGTTTCGCCTTTTCTATTTATAAATATACAAATAATTTTTATTTGTCTATTTTACATAAAATTGACATATTTTAGCAAAATGTAAAATAATTGCAATTAATCCGTTAATAGTTAGTCAATACTATAAATATAAATTTATAGATTTCACAAATTTCCACTTGAAAAGTGAGTGCTCTCATTGTATAATGTTAAAAGAGTGTAAGGCCAAAAAAATTAAAACAATTACAAGGAGGTTTTAAAATGAAACTAAAAAGTGAAGCAGTTAAACAAATTAAAGAGATTTGTGCTAGATATGCTGATGAGCCATCTCCATTAATGTTAGTTTTAACTGATGTACAAAAAGAATACGGCTACCTACCACTTGAAGTTCAGGAAGTAATTAGTGAAGAATTAAACATTCCTGTTGCTGATATCTATGGTGTTGTTACATTCTATAGCTTCTTCTCTTTACAACCAAAGGGAAAATATGTTATTGGTGTATGCATCGGTACAGCTTGTTACGTTAAAGGTGGAGCAAACGTATTAGACAAGTTCAGCGAATTATTAAAAATTAAAGTTGGTCAAACATCTAGCGACGGACTATTTACACTTGATGGATTACGTTGCATTGGAGCATGCGGTATCGCACCAGCTCTAACAATAAATGGCAAGGTATATCCAAAAGTCAAAGTTACAGATGTTGAAGCAATTATTAAAGAATATAGAGATAAGGAGTAATGACTATGGCAAAGGTAATTAAGACAGTTGAAGATTTAAATCAAGAGATTAAGTCATGTACAGAAAATCTTGATAAGAAATTTGCTGGCAAAAATGGTAAAAGATCAATTACTATTTGTGGTGGTACAGGATGCTTATCAAGTAACTCAGGAGAAATCCTAGCAAAATTCGAACAATTGATTAAAGAAAAAGGATTATCTGATAAAGTTGATGTTAACGTTGTTGGATGCTTCGGTTTCTGTAGTCAAGGACCATTCGTTAAAATCTATCCAGAAGATACACTATATCATGCAGTTAAACTTGAAGATGTAGAAAGAATCGTTAACGAAGATATTATCGGTGGTAAGGTTATTGAAGATTTATTATATGTAGACTTCAATACTGGAAAGAAATGTACTCGTCAAGAAGACATTCCATTCTATCAAAAGCAAATGCGTATTGCATTACATGGTTGTGGTGTAATCAACCCAGAAAACATTGAAGAAGCATTAGGATATGGTGCTTTCCAAGGTTTCAAAAAAGCATTATTAACAATGACTCAACAAGAAGTTATTGATGAAGTATTAGCTTCAGGCTTAAGAGGCCGTGGTGGTGGAGGATTCCCTACAGGTAGAAAATGGCAATTTGCTTATGCACAACAAAATGATGAAAAGTATGTAATCTGTAATGGTGATGAGGGTGACCCAGGTGCATTCATGGACAGATCTATTCTAGAAGGTAACCCAATTGCTGTTATTGAAGGTATGATGATTGCTGGTTATGCAATTGGTGCTAAAAATGGTTACTACTATGTAAGAGCTGAATATCCAGTTGCTGTTGCACGTTTAAGAAAAGCAATTAAGCAAGTTGAAGAAATGGGATTACTAGGCGATAATATCCTAGGAACTGACTTCTCTTTCCGTCTACACATTAGACTAGGTGCTGGTGCTTTCGTATGTGGTGAAGAAACAGCATTACTAAACTCAATTGAAGGTAAACGTGGTATGCCAAGACCTCGTCCACCATTCCCAGCTGTAGCTGGTCTATGGGGTAAACCTACAATCGTTAACAACGTTGAAACATTTGCTAACGTACCTTACATCTTACGTGAAGGTGCAGCTAAATTAGCAGCTGTTGGTACTGAAAAATCTAAAGGTACTAAGGTATTCGCTTTAGGTGGTAAAGTAAACAACGTTGGTCTAGTTGAAGTTCCAATGGGAACTACTATTAGAGAATTAGTATATGATATCGGTGGTGGTATCCCTAATAATAAAGAATTTAAAGCTATCCAAACTGGTGGTCCATCAGGTGGATGTTTAACTAAGGATGAATTAGATACTCCAATCGATTTCGATAGTTTAATCGCATCTGGTTCTATGATGGGTTCAGGTGGAGCTATCGTTATGGATGAAGATAACTGTATGGTGGACGTTGCTAAGTTCTATATGGAATTTATCTGCGATGAATCATGTGGTAAATGTTCTCCTTGTAGAATTGGTACAAGAAGATTACTTGAAATCTTAACTAAGGTTACAGATGGAAAAGCAACTATGGATGATTTAAGAGATCTTGAAAACTTAGGTGAAACAATTAAGGTTGGTTCTCTATGTGCTCTTGGTCAAACTGCTTCTAACCCAATTTTATCTACATTACGTAAATTTAAAGATGAATACATCAGACACGTTGTTGATAAGAAATGTGATGCTGGTGTATGTAAGAACTTAATGCAATACGTTATCGAAAAGGATAACTGTTGGGGCTGTGGAATGTGTTCTAAGGCTTGTCCAGTTGATGCAATCCATGTTACTGAATATACAGCTCCAGGTAAGAAAAAACCTGCACTTGAAATTGATCAAACTAAATGTATTAAGTGTGGATCATGTATCGCTACATGTAAGTTCCATGCAATTGTAAAAAAGTAAGGAGTGAATAAATATGTCAATGGTAAATATTAAAATTGAAGGTAAAGATTATCAAGTTGATAGTTCACTAACTGTTCTACAAGCTGCAAGACAATGTGGATACGATATTCCATCACTTTGTACTTGGCAAGATGGCAAATGCTCACTTGCTTCATGTAGAGTATGTTTAGTTGCTGTTAAAGGTGCTAGAGGTTTAGTAGCTTCTTGTGTTTACCCAGTAAACGAAGGAATGGAAATCTCAATTTCTGATCCAAAAGCTACTGCTGCTAGAAGAACATCAGTTGAACTATTATTATCTAACCACTCTATGAACTGTCAAGCATGTTCAAAGAATGGTCAATGTGAATTATTAGAAGTTGCTAGAATCGTTGGTGCTAGAGAAGATATGTATAAGGGTGTTAAAACTCCTACTACTTATGATGATGTAGCTCCAGGAATCGTAAGAGATACTTCAAAATGTATCCTTTGTGGTAGATGTATTGAAGTATGTAAGCAATACCAAGGTATTGGTGTATTAGGATTTGAAAACAGAGGATTCAAGGCTATCGTTGGTCCTGCTGAAAACAGAAGTTTCGCAGATAGCCCATGTATTCAATGTGGTCAATGCGTTAACGTATGTCCTACTGGTGCCTTAATGGAAAAATCAGAAATCGAACTAGTTGATGAAGCTTTAAAGGCTGGAAAGAAAGTAATCGTTCAAACTGCTCCTGCTGTTAGAGCTGCTATCGCTGAAGAATTCGGTGAAAAGATTGGTACTAGTGGAACAGCTAAAATGTGTGCTGCATTACACCGTCTTGGATTCTATAGAGTATTCGATACAAACTTTGGTGCTGACTTAACAATTATGGAAGAAGCTAGTGAATTAGTTGAAAGAATTAAGAATGGTGGAGTTCTACCAATGATTACTTCTTGTTCTCCAGGTTGGATTAACTTCATTGAACTTAACTATCCTGAATTAACTGATCACTTATCAACTTGTAAGTCTCCACATCAAATGATGGGTGCAATCATTAAAACTTACTATGCTGAAAAGCATGGAATTGATCCAAAAGAAATCTTCACAGTTTCAGTAATGCCTTGTACAGCAAAGAAAACTGAAAACAAACGTCCTCAAATGGAAGTTGATGGTTTAAGAGATGTTGATGCTGTATTAACTACTAGAGAATTAGCTAAGATGATTAGACGTGCTGGTATTAACTGGAATAGACTTCCAAATGAAACATTCGATGATGATTTAATCGGCGAATATACTGGTGCCGGTGTAATCTTCGGTGTTACTGGTGGTGTTATGGAAGCTGCTGTTAGATCAGCTTACAATATGATTACTGGTAAAGAATTAGAACCAGTTGAATTTATGCCAGTTAGAGGATTTGAAGGAATTAAAGAAGCTTCAGTTGAAATTAACGGAATTAAGTTAAACTTATGTGTTGCTTCTACTACTAAGAATGCTAAGATCATCATGGATGATATTAAAGCAGGTAAGTCTAAATATAACTTCATCGAAATCATGGCTTGTCCAGGTGGATGTATTAATGGTGGTGGACAACCATTCGTTAAACCAATCTTCTTACCAAATGAAGATCTAGACATCATGGAAACATATAGACAAAAACGTGCTTCTGTTCTATATAAGGAAGATGAAGGCAAAGAAGTTAGACGTTCTCACTTAAATAAAGATATTCAAAAATTATATGCTGATTACTTAGAGAAACCAGGTTCACACAAGTCTCATAAGTTACTTCACACAACATATAATAAAGATAGAGTAAAATTTCCTTGTAAATAACATAAATTAAAGGGTAGTTAATCTACCCTTTTTTATTTTTCTAAAAATTCATTTAATAATAATTTGTATGCATCTAAATCATCTATTCTCATAATTGTAGTTATTCTTTTACCTCCATCTTTACTAGATGAACCACAGTGGTAAATAATCTCATTAGAAGTATTATAATCAATAACAATGTATCTATCATGAAATCTATTATTATTCAATTTAAATGTTATATTTAACCCTGTATCTCTTTTGAAGTCATTTATAAAAATATCATTAATATTGTTTTTTGCTTTATTATCAGTAAATATAATTATATCAATATTCTGCTTACAAACCTTGAGCAATAAAAGTGTTTTAACATCTATATAATCATCAACTATATAAATTGATTTTTTTGCAAGTCTATAAATCGCTTGATAAGCAACAATCGATTCTAATCTTTGCCCATCAAGTATTAAAAAATGCTTAAGATTTGTCTCATCAACAATATTTGATTCTATTTTATTGATTTTATTTTTCATTGTTTTAATATCTTCTGTATTAGAATCAACTTTACTTATTAGTTTAAATAAATCATTTGTTGAAATAATATTATTTGATTTGATAATATAGTCTTTCATTTGTTTGAATAATCTAATTATTGTTTTACTTTGTTTAACAGCAAGTTCTCCTTTCAAAACAGTCATAAGCATATATATTCCTTGTTCAGTAAAAGCGTATGGAAGATACCTCCTTTTTGAAATTGTGTTTGCGGTGGATTTTTTCAACCACAAAATATCATTCCACTCGTCCCTCTCTAGTTGAAACCTAAAATCTTTTTCAAATCTTTCTATATTGTTTTTAACTTGATTATTAAAATCCCTAGTTTCATATCCATATATTTTCGCTAACTCAAAATCTAGCATCACCCTTTGGCCTCTAATTTCATAAATCATAGATTCGATTGTCTCACTATTTAATTCAGGTATTATTATATTATTTTCACTCATAATCCTATTCTCCTTTTAATTTATGCGAAAATTATAGCATAATTATAAGCATGTGTCAAAATAAAAAAGGCTTTACTAAGCCTTTTTATAAAAAATAATAAAACAAATCATTTTATTCATATATTTCAAATATTTTTTTATCAAAAATGCAGAATAATATTTATGTTTTTACAAAAAATGTTATAATTACTTTATGGAGGTGGTTTTATGTATGATTCCTATGCATCAATAAACTTTATAAGACGTCAAGTGTTTAAGGAAGTAGCAAAAATTGCTTATAATGGTAATTATACTGACCTTAATGATATTCCATATATTCTACTTAATGGAAAAGCTAAATATAGAGAATCAATATTCCTAGAACGTGCAATTGTTGCGGAACGTATAAGACTAGCTATCGGACTACCTGTACGTAGTGCTGATACTCACGGACCACTTTCTAAAGGTATAAAGGATGCAATTAAACCAGTTAGGTTTTATTCTGAACCATTAATTAATGTAATTGATTTCGCATGTAATGCTTGCCCTACTAATTCCTACTATGTAACTGATAGTTGTGTAGGATGTCTTGCTAACCCTTGTGCAAATATCTGTAAGGTAGGCGCAATTAAAATAGTTAATGGTAGATCAGTAATAGATCAAGACAAATGTGTAAAATGTGGTAAATGTAAGGAAGTATGTCCTTATGAAGCGATTATTCATAGAAAGCGTCCTTGCGAAAAATCATGTGAAATGCACGCAATAGAATCAGATGCTGAAGGAAAAGCTAAAATAAATTATGATAAATGTGTAGCTTGTGGAATGTGTATTGTTAACTGTCCATTTGGTGCTATAGCTGATAAATCACAAATAGTTCAAGTAATTGAAGCTATTAAATCAAGTACTCCAGTATATGCTATTGTAGCTCCAGCATTTAGTGCACAATTTGGGCCTAGAGTCACATTAGATAATATAGGTGATTGCCTAAAACAATTAGGTTTTGATGACTTCTTTGAAGTTGCTATAGGTGCTGATCTTTGTTCTATAGATGAAGCACATGAATATATGGAGAAAGTTCCAAATGAAATTAAATTTATGGCTACTTCTTGTTGCCCTAGTTGGTATAGAATGGCTAAACATGAGTTTCCTGAATTTAAAGAAAATATATCAATGACACTAACTCCAATGATTCTAACAGCTAAAGCCGTTAAAACAAAATATCCAAATAGTAAGGTAGTATTTATTGGACCTTGTAGTGCTAAAAAGTTAGAGGTATTAAAAAAGAAAAATGATGGAAGTGTCGATTTTGTTTTAACATTTGAAGAATTAATGGGTATGATACAAGCTAAAGATATTGATTTATCACGCTTAGAATCAACTAATAAAATCAGTGAATCTTCTCCTTTCGGTAAAGGGTTTGCCGTAAGTGGTGGTGTTGCTAAAAGTGTTTTAGAAGTCATTAAAGAAAAAGATCCTAACATGAATGTTAAAACACATTGTGCAAAAGGATTAGATGAATGTAGGCAAATGCTTAAAGATGCGAAAAATGGCTTATATGATGGA
>JAGCWW010000023.1 GCA_017961685.1 Acholeplasmatales bacterium
ATCCCCAATCCCCAATCCCCATTAATATTAGGAAAATAAAATATATCAAATAAATAATAAAAATTTTTATTTAATTAATATTTATTCGTTAATTAAAAATAATTCATATTAAATAAATAAATATGGATACATTCCAAACAGATTTACCAAATACAACTTATGAAGAATATCAAGCCACTTCATCCAAGGGTATTAAATCTCAAACATATTCAACAGATATATACTATAACACCACAGAACAAACAACAACTACCGAAACAAATACCGAAAATATTAACTTTAGTAAAATTTTTCCAATCAAAGTATTACCTCCCATAAATAGCGAAGAATTCTCAAAATCAGAAATTAATACAACTAATACAACAAGTAATATTGATATGAATATTGATATAAATAGTTTTAATAATAATACTGAACAAGTTGGCAATTTTGATTTTGGAGATTTGAAGCCAACACCTACTTTGGACCCAGCCCAAAATTATGAAGAAAATTTAATAGAAGGAAATCAAGATTTAAATATTATAGGACAAGAAGGAATTGGTGATATAAATACTATTACTAATACTAATGATAATTTTGATATAAATGAATTAGTTTCTACAAATATCGATACAACAAGTAATATCGATACAGCTCAAACATTTGATACTTCAACATTTCAATCAACAGAAGCAACACCAACTTTGGATATTAATGCAATTCCAGAAACAACAAATATAGATATTAATACTTATCAAACTTCTGAACCTATAATAGATAATACTGCAACTACTTCTACTGATAATTTTGATTTAAATACTTCAACCACAGAAAACACAGCAACAAATATTGATACAAATATTAATTTAGGTGTAGATAATTATCAAACATCAGATGTTATTGATACTATTCCGACTACTACTTCAGATAATTTCGATTTAAACACTTTAACTACTACCAATGTAGAAACAGCTCAAACATTTGATGCTTCAACATTTCAATCAACAGAAGCAACACCAACTTTGGATATTAATACAATTCCAGAAACAACAAATATAGACATTAATACTTATCAGACTTCAGAGCCTATAATAGACACTACTGCAACTACTTCTACTGAAAATTTTGATTTAAAAACTTTAACAACAACCAATTTGGAAACTGCTCAAACATTTGATTCTTCAACATTTCAATCGACAGAAGCAACACCGACTTTAGATATAAAAGATATTCCAGAAACCACAAATATAGATATTAACACTTATCAGACTTCAGAGCCTATAATAGACCCTACTGCAACTACTTCTACTGAAAATTTCGATATAAGCATACCATCTACTACAAATATCGAAGAAACTCAAACTTTTGAAGCTTTGAAGCAAACTTTTGATATAAATACTATTCCAGAAACAACAAATATAGATATTAATTCATACCAAACTTCAGAGCCTATAATAGACACTACTGTAGCTGCTTCTACTGAAAATTTTGATTTAAATACTTTAACAACTAATGAAGAAACAGCTCCAACATTTGATGCTTCAACATTCCAATCAATAGAAGCAACACCAACCTTGGATATTAATACAATTCCAGAAACAACAAATATAGACATTAATTCATACCAAACTTCAGAGCCTATAATAGACACTACAGCAACTACTTCTACTGAAAATTTTGATTTAAATAATTTGACATTGGATAACAGTACAAACATTGATACGAATGCAAATATTGATATGAACGTAAATATTGATATAAATACTTTACAAACATCAAAAATAATTGATACTATTCCAACCACTACTACTGATAACTTCGATTTAAATGCATTAACAACAAATATAGAAACACCTCAAATATTTGATACTTCGACATTCCAAACAATGGAAGCTACTCCAACTTTGGATTATAATTCCATTCCAGAAACACCAGTTGTAAATGTAGATACTTATCCAACAACTGAAAATATAACCACAGAAAACTTTGATTTAACGAATTTAACCACAGCAACAAGTGCTGATACAATAACAAATTTAGATACAGCCCAATTCACTTCTACAACTGATAATTTTGATTTAAATGCTTTAAATTTAACAGAGACAAAAATTGGTGAAACTACAACTGAAGGCTTTGACCTAAATGCTTTAACTACAACAACAAATGTAGAAAGTACTCCTTCTTTCGATATTAATAATTTACAGACTTCAGAACCAATAATCGATACTCCTGCTGAATCAGTTCCTTCTTTCGATATTAATGCTTTAACCTCAACAGAAAGCCTTAGTTCAACAGTAGAAACCACACCTTCTTTTGATATTAATACCTTAAATATCAATATTATTCCTACAGAAACAACATATAATACAAATGAATTCAAAGATATTACTACTCCTATAGAAACAACATCCACTACTTATGATATAAAAGAATTCCAAGCAAATATTACTAATTTAGAACCTCAAAATTTCGATTTAGGAAATATAACTACAGATACAACTACCCCTATTATAGACTCTACCTCAGCGTTACAAACTGCAACATCGTTTGATATTAATAATTACGGAACTGAATATCAAGCTAGTAGTAATAATATTATCGACACGACTTCAGCCTTACAAACCACAACATCATCGCCTGAATTTGATATTAACGCTTTCCTATCCACTAATACTTCAGATGCTAATATAGGCAATAATATATTCGAAGCCACTTTAGCTTCAACAGAAAATATCTCTACTACTCCATCTTTTGATATTAATGCTTTAACAAGTAATATTTCAACTACCAATGAATTTAACATCACTGACACGGCCACTATTACCAATACACAAGTCAACATTCCTGAAATGAACTACAATGATTACAACGAATACCAAACCTCAACAAATATCGAAACTAACCAAACAAATGAATTTAATTATCCAATTCAAGCACCGGGAACACCAAAAGGAGCAAAAGTAATAAGAACTTCCTTGACTCCAAAAATAGAAAAGAAAGATATGGTATTTTCTACTGTTATTCCCTTGCATGGAAATATTGCCAAAGGCAAAAAGGAGAAAGGAAAGGAAAAAGCCGTTGCCAAAGTTACAGCCTTGCCGAATTATGGTCTTGGCACTTATAGACCTTTTGAAGGAAAGAAAATTTCTTTTGGAAAAGAAAAAAGTGAATTGAATTTCGGTAAATTCAGTAAAAGTATGATGGCCCCTACTGAATATAAGTCGAGCACTTTTAATCCTAAGATGAATAAATTATAAAAATATATTCGAAGTTTAAAATGATTTAATTTAAAAGTTATGACTATATATTATTTAAAAGTTAATGAATAATAATTTTAAAAATATATAAAGGAAATAATTGTTTAATTAATATATTTAGGTACATGAATTTCATGGGGATTGGGGATTGG
>JAGCWW010000024.1 GCA_017961685.1 Acholeplasmatales bacterium
CCTGCAGCTAATGGAGTTACCATAATAAATCTTTTTTCGTTATTTCCACCACTTTCTCTAATTGCCTTAACTATAAGTCTCATATATTCATTTAATACAGAAGCTCCCTCTTCACATAATGGATCTCCTACTTTATACCACCATTCATATTCAGTTCCAAGCAATCTTGGTTCATTTAATCCTTCAAATATTAAGTGATGATCATATCCATTATTAAATGCTGTTGTAATTTGTTTCCAAATATTATAAATGAATTTTTCAGATTCAATAATATCTCTTTTTGTTGGATAATATCCTCTTCCATATACAAGTGGATTTTTTGGGTCAGTATAAATATCATGATGTGAATTTAATATTACATATAATCCATGTTTGATACCCCAATTAACAATAGTTTTTACTCTTTTCATCCATTCAGGATCAATTGTATAACTATCATCAACCAAATGATTATGCCATGTAACAGGAATTCTTATTGATTTAAATCCTGTTTCAGCTATTGTTTTAATCATTTCTTCTGTTGTTTCAGGATTACCCCAACTAGTTTCAGATTGTAATCCTTGATTATGTCTTTTAATACTATCACTAAAAGCATCTAATGTATTTCCTAAATTCCATCCCATTCCTACTTCTTTTGATATTTGGGCAGCTGTTACATCTACATTAAATTCTAAGGATTTTCTATCTACTACCAATGAATCTTTATTAAAATGCTCAATTAAATCTATTTGGAATAAATCATTTAAGTCAATTTCTTCAAATGGAAGAGAAGAATAAGCAATGTAAAGATCAATTGAATCACTATTTAGCCAAGTTAATGTATTTCTTTTGAACATACCGAAAACTTCAGTTGCTGATAATGAATTATCGAAAATACCATTATCCCATAATATAACAGCCATATGGAATTTTCTGGCATTTTTGATATAATATTTAGCCCATTCATTTCTTTGTAAAGTGTTATTTTTATTAACTGCTCCCATTTCTCCAATAATAACACTATGACCTTTAGATACATATTTTATATATAAATTAACAAAGTTTTGATAAATTTCTTCTCTATAAGATTCTAATATATTTATATAATCTGTATCTCCATTTAGACAAAAATCATATGGGGCAAACATATGAATACTCAAAATTAATTTATTTTTTCCTGGATTATATTTAGAATCATCAGGGAATACTACATTTGAATCCATTGCACTTTGATATCCTGCAAATAATGGAGTTATCATAATAAATCTTTTAGCATTATTTCCTCCTGTTTCTCTTATTACTTTGACTATTAACTTCATATATTTATTTAAGGTTTCTACAGCAGCTCTACAATTTGAATCATCTTTATCATAATATTTATCATATTTATAACCAGTTAATCTTGGTTCACTTAATCCTTCAAATATTAAATGATTACCATATCCATTATTAAAAGCAATTGCAATTTGTCTCCATAAATTATAAATGAATTTCTGGGATTCAACAATATCTCTTGGGGATGGATAATATCCTTCTCCATAGGCCATTCTCTTAATTAAATGTTGAGCAGTATCATGTTGTGAATTAATTATAACATATAATCCTTGTTTGAGAGCCCAATCTACTATAGTTTTAACTCTTTTCATCCATTCTGGATCAATTGTATATTGTTTATCAATTAAATGATTATGCCATGTAATAGGAATTCTTACAGTTTTTATTCCTTTTTTACGTAAAGCTATAAACATTTCTTCAGTTGTTTGTGGATTTCCCCAAAACATTTCAGAATTTACTCCATTATTTCCTTCTATACCTGTATCATAAGCATCTAATGTATTACCTAAATTCCATCCAAATCCCATATCATTAACTAAATCATTTGAAGTAAGGGAATCATCATAAGTAATTACATCTTTATCTACTATTAAGCCAGTCGTATTAAATGTATCTTCCATATCAGGTGAAAATCCTTCAAAATCATAAAATTTATTTGCAGATGCTTTCATATAAGTTTCAATTAACCTCTCATTATGCCAATATAATTCCTCTCTATGCATTTCTCCAATTATTTCTCCTTGAGAAGTAACATCCCATATACCATTATCCCATAAGATACAACTTAAATGAAAATGTCTTGCTGTTGAAACATAATATTCAGCCCATTGAATTCTATCTTGGGTATTGTTTTTATTAACAATTCCCATTTCTCCTATAATTACATGTTGGTTAATAGAAGAAAATCTTTTATATAAAGTTTTGAAATTATTCCTAAGTTCAGCTTTATAACTTTCTTCAAATTTAGTAAATCTTTTATCAGCATTTAAAGCGAAATTATAAGGAGCATACATATGAACACTTAAAATTATTTTTCTATTAGATGGGTTATATTTAGTATCTATTGGGAAAATGAAATTAGATTCAATTGCAGCTTGATATCCTGCAGCTAATGGAGTTACCATAATAAATCTTTTTTCATTATTTCCACCACTTTCTCTAATTGCCTTAACTATAAGTCTCATATATTCATTTAATACAGAAGCTCCTTCTTCGCATAATGGATCTCCTACTTTATACCACCATTCAAATTCAGTTCCTGC
>JAGCWW010000025.1 GCA_017961685.1 Acholeplasmatales bacterium
CAATCCCCAATCCCCAATCCCCATTATTATTAATTATAATATAAAATAATTCAATTAAACTAAAAAATATAAAAATAAACAAATATAAAAAAATCTAAAAAAATCAATGAATAAATCAATTAATTTTTCCATAAAAAATATTTTAATATTTTTCTAAAAGTTTTTAGACCAATAATATTATGAATGATTAAAATTATATTAATAGATTATTTAATGAAATAAAAGACTAAATATTAGTTACTTTATGAGTAATATTAAGTGGTGTATCACTATCAATTGGAATTAATTGCCATTGTTGATTTGTATTATTATTTAAACTCCATTGAATGACATTTCCTCCATCTTTAGTTGAACTCTCACTTACTTCAAGAGCTTTTCCACTATTATAGTTAATAATATTAAAATAGCCATTTCCAGCACTTTCAATAAGCCAACGTTGATTTAAAGCTCCATTATCAGGCCATATAAGTGCATTACCTCCATCTTTCATAGTTTGGCCATCCATATCAAGTACTTTTTTGGCATTAACATTGAGAATTCTGTATCCTCCATCGTCAGAAATCTCCCAATGATGACTATCTCTCCCATCGTAAGTCCATTGATGAACATTAGCACCATTATCCTTTGAATCATTAGCAACTGATAATACTTTTCCACTATTACGGTTAACAATTCTATAAGTACCGTCAGGAATAACAATAATAGGAACTTCAATTGTTTCTTCAATTTCTCCATCTGGATCACCTTTAGTTATATAAAGACGATAACCAGAATTTGCATTACAATTGGTAAGAGTAATAGTCATTTGACCGTCAACTACAGCATATTGCTTTTCAAAAACGGTGTTTGGACCATTAGATTCAGTATCTTTACTTATCCAATCAATTTTTTCAAATATAACTTTAGCAACATCACCAATAAATTTTGGAATATTAACAAATGTAGTTTGAATAGTACCATCATTTGGACCACCAAAGAGGTAGCTAATATATTCTTCATCAGAATCAACACAAGCAGCACCATCAACTAATGCACTATTATCATTTGGAGGTTTAACATTAACCATATCACCAGACATTTCACTATACCATTTATAGAAATACCAACCAGCTCCCTTTTTAGAATCAGTAGCTAATAGACTGCCTAAATGACCTGGTAAATTGTTGAACCACCAAGAAATTAAAGCACTTTCAATCTTATAACGTTCAAATTTAGCAATGAAACGAGCACTAGAACCGGGTTGACCTTCATATTCATGTTTAATATCACAATATTCATTAATAGTAATTGGAAGTTCCTTAATACCTAGAGAACGTTCTAATTCACGATAAGCTTTATATCTTCTTGGAATTAATTCAACACCCATTAATTCATGCCAACACATAATATCTGGCATTACATCATTTTCTAAACAAAATTCTAAAAATGGACGCATTCTATTTTCAACATATAAACCATCACATGGACCAATAATTTTTTCATCTGGATCCATTTCACGAATAACCTTATAAGTTTCTTTCCATAATTCAAAGAAAGTATAACCATTAGAATCTCTCCAAGTATTTTCAGCTTCATTCCAAATTTCAATACCATACCAATTTGTTAAACCAGAAGCCTTTTTATCGCTAAGGAATTGTCTAACTAAATCTAACCATTTTTCCATACCAGGGAATTGATAAGGCCAATATGGTAAGAAATCAGTTAAAATAACAGATACTAAAGCGCCTGGAGTACGTGATAAACGTCTAGCAACTTCAATAGCATTACCAAATGGATGTTGGTCCCCCACTCTACCTCTAGGTGGATTACGCATAACAAATGGATGAAGATCATCAACTAAAGTCATATAATCATCTTCAGATGGAATCTTTTCAGTCATACCATATAAAGAACCATTTGCACAATGTGTTGCTTTACG
>JAGCWW010000026.1 GCA_017961685.1 Acholeplasmatales bacterium
CTCGCATTGAATATAATCTATATAATTATTTCTTTCATTTAAATTAAGATATTTTTTTGGACAAGTTAAATCATATGTATTTGAATACTCATTATTTTTTAGTCTTAAATTTTTTAAAGTTACATAAGTATAAACTTCAATGGGTGTTGAGAATTTAATAATAGCTTTATTACCTGCGACGCAAGAAAGGGATATTCTAGCACCTTCTATTTCCTTCGGATAAGTTCTGACACTTTTGTTACTCTCATCGATCCATATATAACCGAAATTATCGGCTAAAGATATTATTTCGATGTTATTTCCGGATAATGTAAATGTTTCACTTGAGTCTGATGAACTAAGTTTGCAATCCAAAACAGTCCCGCTTGTAACAAATTCGATATAGTCATTATATTCACATATTATTTCTTTGTTATTCACATATAAATTTTTTATTTGGACATTATTTGTCGTAGTCGTATTTTGATAACTCGTGTTAACCAATATTTTCACATTCAAGCCACTTACTTCCACTAATCCAATACTAACTCCTCCAAATTCTTTATATGTTGAATAAACATAATTATAAGTCACACTAAGACTTTCGAAATTATCGTCGATTTCTCCTTTATATGATAATCTGCATAAAACATCTGGGGCCATCGCCTCGGCTAATTTACATTCGACATCTGTTCCATATTCGTTAAATTCTAAATCGTTTTTTATTTGGCATGTTAAAGGTAAATTATCATTGATATATAACCCACTTATTACAGTGTTTCTTGTGTAATCTGTTTTAGTGCTTGTTACTCTTAATATAACCGAATACCCTTGAACATATAATAAAGTCACAGTACCTTCTCCGAATTTAAAACTTGTGGAATATATTGTATTAGAAGCACTATTAGTTAAAGGGCCGAAAGTTGTCTCATCCGCGACCATTTGCGCAGTGCTGACTCCATTTAATGAACAAGGGACATCTCTTTCGAATGTTTCATTTAATCTTACTTTTATTGTATAAGGATTATTACTCAAAATAACTTCTTCTTCTCTTATTTCAAAAGGACAATTATTTATTGCCATTCCGGTCATTAAGAAATTCGTAAATGTGGTTCTTTTATTCAAATCAGTCGCAGTTATTGTAATAGTAGCGATGTTTTCTTTGACTGAAATAAGCTCTAAAACAATTGCACTGTTTGATTTAGCGGTTATTTCTATATTATCGTTTGAAAGATTAACTAAATCAACACTTTCTGTAGTTGAGTCTATTCTTATACTTGGAGTACCTGTTAAAGAAACAACTTTATTATAAGGAATGGCTTCTTTTACTGTGCATTTCACCTTGGTTTCAGTCGTGCTGAATTTAATATTTTCTATACATGTAAGTAATTGCCCATCGACGTAGAGATTGCTTATTTCTGTTTCTTGATAACTTGTTCCTTCTTGTGTAGAAGTAACTCCTAAATAAACAATATTTCCAGTGACTTCTTTTAATTTTATAGAAATATTTCCAAGGGTAGAAGAAGTAGCTTGAACAACAGTGTTTTCTATCACGGTAGTACCAAAAGTGGCTTCTTGACTTCCTGAAGAAACTATTGTCGGTGTTCCGCTTAATTGGCAATTTGAACCACATGTTATTTCTGATGAAGAAGTGCAACTCATTTGAGCCATATTGTTATAAAAGGTTAAAGTTTGAGAAGAAACGCAATATAATTGCGACGAACCTATAGATAATCCATAAATTACCGGACTCACACTGGAATAGTAGGTAGTTGATGACACGATAATATTTATATTTACTTGTGTTCCTACTATCGATGTTAATTTTATTTGGGAATTACCGAAAGATGAAGCAGAGGGATATTTATTACTATAATAAGGTTCGGTACTTATAACAATATTGCCGAATGTATCTCCATTATCTGTTTCTATGGTAACACCTCCATTTATTAAATTACATGCTGTATTTTGGTCTATTGAACTTTGGATATAACATTTTATGGATACGCTAGAGTCTTTATATAATTGGATTTGATCAGCGACATCACATTTAACATCATATTCTGTTGATCCTCCTTGCAATTTTAGATTTTTTATATAAGGTCTTACTTTTCCGCTTAAAGAAGGCTTTATTTGAATATAAACAGTGGTACCTTGTATTGAGTCTAAATAAATAATAGTTTCTCCGAAATTTCTTGTTCCTGAAGTGACTTGATTTGTATTGATATAAATGGTAGTAAATAATTTCATTGAAACGGAAGGTCTTCCTGTTAAAGTACATGGGGTGTTTGTTTGTTGCGAATAATAGCTTGAATCAAATGTACATTGAATATTTGCGTTGGAAGTTCCATCCGAATTTAAAAGTGTCAAAGATGCTCCATTTGAATAGCAGTTAATTTTTTGACCATTCAAATATAAATTATATATATTTAAATCCGTAATCGATCCAGTATATTGAGACTTTAAATTAACAACAACATTATCCGCTGTGACAGAAACTAAATTTAATTCCAAGGTGCCAAATTTGGAAGTTATGGTATTAGTAGAAAGAACAATCTCACCAAAAACATCGTTGGAACCAGTAGCTTTAACAATTGTTGGACTATTTCCTCTTAATTGGACATTAACATTTCCTTCCATTGCTTGGGCTAAAGTACAATTATATTCTGGTCTTTCACTAAAATTGATATTTACTCCTAATGAACAAGTTAAA
>JAGCWW010000027.1 GCA_017961685.1 Acholeplasmatales bacterium
ATTAAACATTAAAAATGCAAGGCTATTCTCCTCACAAGAACGGTGATCCTTTAATTCCAGGAACATGGATACCAATCAACGAGCCAACAGTATTTGTTGGTTTAGGTTGGGATTTCACCGGCAAAGAAACATTCGATTTAGATGCTTCCATAACCGGAGTCGACGAAAAATATAATTTAGTCGAAGCAGTTTATTACAATAATAAAAAAGGCATGAAAAACAGTGTGATTCATTTCGGAGATAATTTAACAGGAGAAGGAGAAGGCGATGACGAAGTAATTCAAGTCATATTAAACAAGGTACCACAAGATGTGCATTATTTAGCTGTGACAATTAACTCTTATTCCAAAAATTCTTTGATCAAAGCAAAATCTGCTTATATCAGGGTTTATACGAACAATTACGAAATCGGTAGATACACCTTGACTCGAACGAAGGATTGCATAGGTCTTTTATTAGGCGTGTTTCAACGTGAACCTACACAGAATATATGGTATTTCAGATGTATGGCAGATCCTTTAAGTGGAAATGTAGTAATTCATTGCTATGAAGAAATATTGACCTTATTAGGCGATTATAGTATGAGTAAAACCGGAGCTAATAATTACGTTCAACATCCTTTACCTGGAGAGCCGGTATTTGACATAGGTAAATGGCAGAAGGTGGAAAATAGATTTACTTATATTGGATTAGGATGGGATATTCAACAAGGATTCAACTTCGATTTAGACGCTTCTATTCTTACTTTTGATAATATGAATAATCTTCAAGAAATTGTCTTTCATAGAAATTTACATTCTTATAATAATTCTATTATCCATTATGGTGATAATAAAACCGGTTTAGGAGAAGGCGATGATGAAGTGTTATCAGTAGACTTTGCTAATATTCCTCCAAATGTATTTTCTATGGCTGTTATTATAAATAGTTTTAAAGGTAATAGTTTAACTGGTATTATGGATGCCTTTATTAGACTATTTGACCAAAATAAATTAATTGGAGTACATGTATTAAGTAATTGTCCTGAAGGAACTGGGTTATTACTTGGCTTGTTTCGAAAAGAAGAAAAAACAGGAATTTGGTATTTCTGTCCTCTGAAGGAAATTGTTACTGGTATTGAAGCTCCGCAATCCGTCAATGATGTGGGATATTACTTAGGACAAAATCCACTTAAAATTTAATTTATTAAAGTAATTGTTTAGAACAGTTTAGTTTATTATATATTAAATTTAATGGTGGTATTAAATATCAATTTAATTATTTTTATATCATGATTCTTACCATATATGATTTCTTTTAGCTCATAATAAAGATATGCATTATCTGCTTTTTTTATAATTTTTCTGTTAAATATATTTGCATTAGTAAAATACTCGCTTCATCTAAGGTTAATTTTTATCTTAATTATTTTCATTAATCACAAACTAAATATTTATTATTGGTATTAATAAAGAAATTCATTTTTATTACCATAGTAATTAATGAATATTTTATATTAGAATTTTGAATTAATTAAGGTAGAAAAATATCAGTTTTATTTTGGATTTAATTGCATACA
>JAGCWW010000002.1 GCA_017961685.1 Acholeplasmatales bacterium
CACCTAGCAAATGCTTTTTAAATATTTCTTTTAACAAGTATGATTTTCCACATCTTCGTACACCTGTTATTATTTTTGGAAAACCGTTTCCTTTTGATGAAATCAATTTAGATAAATAAACATTTCTTTCAATCATGTGCTTTCTCCTTTTTCATAGAATTCTATGTTTTTTTCGATTATAGTTTAACATTTTTAATATGTATTGTCAATTTATGTAATGCCTTTTTTCATAGAATTCTATGTTTTTTTCGGTTGTGTTAAATTTATTCAACTGCAATAGAAAAAATTAAAATACTTATTGTGAAATTCTTTATACTCAAATTGAATACTTTTGCATTAAAAAGCCTAAAATTTTGTTATTTAGGCTTCATAAATCTGAACTATTCTTTTTCTGTTGCGTTATAAATCTTTCTTTATTACTTTGTAATAAAGTGGTTTATTTCCGAAGGCTCTTATCAGTTTTGACAAGGCAACAAACTGTTTCAAGTTCCAGTCATTTGGGGAACCTCATTTAAAGCAAAAACATCTTAATTTTGAGAACAGTTTATATTTCAATCAAATAATATTTTATTTGTTTATCAATACTATTCCATTTAATTTCATAGCTACCTTTTATATTAATTATTTCTTCTCTTTTTGCAGTTGGTTTAGAAATATTCCCATTTATGATTTTATTGCTTCTAAAAAAGAATAAATGCCACCAATATTTCCTGTATAAAAGTTATGGTCATCTACTATAGTCATAACATAGGTACTAGTAAAACCTAATTCTTTAACCTCTTCCATAAATTTTATATCTTTTATAAAAGAAAACATTTGTTCTGGGTATTGGCCATTTTTAGGATATTTTAATTCAATAGCATATTTTTCATTATCATTAATTATGACAATATATTTTTTTATGGTGTTTGAATTGTTATAAAAATCTATAATATTTCTTTCAAATTGAATTTTATAACTTGGAAGATTTAATCTTAAATAAATGCCCAATTCATGTTGGAAAGAAAACTCATTATAAAGTTCTAAATTATTCTTTTTGACATACATCAAAAAATCTTTTAATATTTGTTTCAAATCCATTTGCAATAATTTCATGTGTTCAATAATTATAAATGTTTTTTAAATGTTTTTCTAATGCTTTCTTTGTTTTTATTTTTCTCAATTTTGTCGTATGTTTTAGCATTAACTGAATAGCGATTATATATTAATTCATTATAAACTACATTCTCAAGCATTTGTCCTTCATCTAAACATATAAAAATAAGTCTTGCATTCCTAAGACCAGTATCTACAAATTAACTTATTTTTATCTTATAAAAGATTTATTCCATTCTTCTTATATTCTTCCAGCATTGACTTAGGCCATACCGAAGATTGTACTTCACCAATATGAGCTTTTTCTAAGAAAAACATACACATCCTAGATTGACCTATTCCACCACCAATAGTATAAGGGAGTTTTCCTTCTACTAATGCATTTTGGAATGGTAGATCTAATCTTGATTCGTGATTTGTTAGTTTTAGTTGTTTAACTAGACTTTCTTCATCTACTCTTATTCCCATAGATGATATTTCAAGAGCGATATCTAAGGTCTTGAAATATACAATAATATCACCATTTAGATTCCAATCGTCATAATCTGGAGCTCTTAGGTCATGAGGTTTTCCTGATTTGAGATTACCGCCAATACCTATTAAGAATATGGAACCATATTTCTTGCATGCTTCATATTCACGCATTTTTGGTGAGAGAGATGGATATTCATCTTCTAATTCTTGTGTTGTAATAAATGTTATGTCTTCACTAAGGTTAGTATCAAGAACAGGATATTCTTTCTTAATATATTCTTCGGTTCTCTTTAGAGAACCATAGATTATCCTAACAACAGACTTAAGAGTTTCAAGATTCCTTTCACTCTTTGTGATTATTTTTTCCCAGTCCCATTGATCGACAAAGACAGAATGAATCGCATCTAGTTCTTCATCTTTTCTAATTGCATTCATATCTGTATAAAGACCAGTACCTACTTTAAATCCATATTTATCTAAAGCATATCTTTTCCATTTGGCGAGAGAATGAACGATTTCAGCTGTCGATGTGACACCATTTACTTCGAATGTTACAGGGCGTTCTACGCCATTTAGGTTATCGTTTAGACCAGAGTCAGTTCTCACAAATAGAGGCGCAGATACTCTTAATAGATTTAATGCTTTAGCAAGATCTCTTTCAAAGAAGTCTTTTAGCTTTTTAATGGCATATTGTGTGTCTTTAATATTTAGTTTTTCTTTATAGTTCTTTGGCACATTATACATGATAAACACCACCTTTCATATTGAAAGATTTTAGCATATTTATTTTAAAAATAAATATATTTTTGAAAATTAAAACTATATATTTTTTATATTAATATTCTAATATTTTGGTTATGATAGTATCCATATAGATAATACCCATAATTCCAAGTTTACTAAATGTTTCTATTTTGATATTAGTATTGATATTGCAGATTCTAAATAATGATTTATAATTATTTATTTTTTCATTTGTAAGTCCCCATAAAGAAACATCAGTTGTATAATCGATATTCGCAAGATCATTTTCAAAATCATAATAATCGACATATTCACTTATTCCATTGAATTTTTCTAATAGATCTTCTCCTAGTGCTTTTCTTACTTCAAGTGAGTTATATATATTATCATATGCAAGACATAATTTATATATACCATCATTATCTATAGCCTCAATATCACTTAATAGTGAACCTACTATAAAGAGGTTCTCTATATCAGAATCAAGATGCTCAATCATAGTACTTAAAGTTGAGATTCTATCATCTATTACTCTCTTTGCGATCTCATCTAATTCTTCATATTCTTCTATGAGTTCTAGTGCAGCATCTTTAGTCATATAATCGATATGGAAATTATCTAGTAGATAATTTATGTTATTTAAAAGGTCAAGACCTTTTAAATAACTGTCATAATCAGATGCGACTTTAAAATCTTCTTTATATTCATGGATTGATTCTAAGAAACTTAAATCTATATTGATTAAATTAATTTTATCTTGATCTTCATTTAGATAACTAATATGGCCTAATATCTTCGATGGTAAACCGTCTTTTGTATCAATACTAAATTTAATTTCATCTATTTTATCATATGATAGAAGAGATTTAACCATCTCTTGAGCATTTAGAATTTCATCTATTGATTCTTCAAGATTAGATAATAATTCATCGCTTAAAACTAATTTATATGATATTTGATCATTATTAATTATTTCTTTTTCTATCGATATTTCATTGATAGATGAATCATCATTTATAAGTGATTCAACATCATTGAATTTGATGATAGATGCTAACTCATCGATGATATCAATCAATTTAATTGCGATGATATTATAAGTGTTACAATTACTATCTAAAGCCTCTAGATAGAGTTTTCCATCACCAATATAATATGTCTTTAGTGTAGATAGATTAGTTAATAATTCACTATATTCACCTATATCATTGCTAAATATAGAGCTAACTAGTCCTATTAGAGAAGATGCACCATCATTTAAGTTTACTTCTCCATATAGTGAAGCTAGTTTATAGATAATTTCTTCTTTTAGATCATCTAGATTAGTTTTTAGATTTAAATCTAAATCTATTATTATATCAGTGTCGATGTTAGATAAGATTTCTGATTCGATTTTTCCTTTTAGTTCTACTCCAGTATCAAAATCAAGCTTTCTAAAAGCATCTATTAGCTCATCTGATACTTTTTCTTCTATATCGATTACTTCCGTATCTTCACCAAGAAGAGCGATATATTTATTTTCATTTTCTATTACTAAATCTTCATTCACAAGAGAATATGAAGTCACAGCGTGTTGTGTTACAAGGCCACTACCAAGTAGTGGTTTTGTGGCATTATAGGTAAAATCACTAATGATTTCAACTGGTGTGTAATCATTTTTCATTGTGACTACTAATTGAATATTTATATATTCTGGATAATCTTTTAAATCTCCTCCAGTTTTAGTGGCTTTTTTAATATAAGCTGTAGATTCATTAGGGTCAAATGTATATTTTATTGTATAAGTGTCTTCTTTTGATTCTACTAAGGTTGCGCTAAGGATAGATGTATCATTACAAATAAATCCTAAGAGGAGAGGCTGAAAATCTGAATAACTTATTTTTTGATATTCATCATAATCATATACTTTATCATTTTTAGAATCGGTATTTTCGATTATTTTTGTCTTTGTTTGATATCTTATTGTATCAACATTCATAAATATTGAATGTGAATGATCTTCAGAATATGTCACATTAGATTTTCTTAGTGTATAAGAATCAAATGCGACATTATAATCGATAAATAAGATTTTAGCTTTTATTGTACCTTCTACATCATATCTAATACTTTCAAGTTTATTATAGAAGTTATAAAGATAAGCATAAAGAACACTTTTATAGTCTTCACCATAATCACTTACTTTTTTATCAGTATCGATAAGTGTTGATTCTTTATTTATTATTATGTCTTCTTTTATTTCTGTCGTAGTATTATTCTTACATCCTGTCAAAAGAGCGAGAATAAATATAAATAAAAACAGAGAAATTAATAGTCTTTTTTTCATAAGCAAATACCTCTTTTTTATTTTACAATAAAAAGTGGTATTTTTATTAATTGATTTATATATTTTAAATAAGAAAAGATGAAATCAAGGAAATAGTATGATTTCATCTTGTGATTATATTTTTAAATTATTGGCGGTTTAGACTAACACTACCTTTTATTTATCATTTATTCGTTTCTATTAAGATAAGCTATTATCTGTTCAGAAGACATTAAGTCTTTATTCCTAATAAATATATCAATTAGAGTACTATAGTCAGCTAAAATCTTGTCTAAGTAAGTTTTATTTAATGATACTGATGCAGTAATACTATTGTCAGCTAACATATCTGTAGTAAACGAATCAAAATTATCGCCTTCTTGAATAAAGAACATTGGAACATTGACAGCATTTGCTACATATGTTTCATTTGTTGAATCATATGTATAATAATATCTCGTTCTAAATTCAATATCATATTTTCTGCTTGTCTTAATAATAAGTTTGTTGTATGTTGGTGAGAACAATGTTTCTGAGTTATTTAAATAAACATCTACTGTACTTCTATCAGACTTATTATCTTTTGATTTATCGGTAACTTTAACGTTGTTTATACCTTGAATATCCCATATGTTAAACCAAATAGTATTATATTTTCCTGAAACACCAGCAATTGTTAATTGTTCTCTTACTTCATATCCGAGAAGCCTACCGCTATTTGCAAGATATAACTCATTAATATATCCATCAAATCCAGTCATTCCAGAAGATTTATTACCTACTACAGATACATATCCATTTTCAATATAGAAATCAGCACAAGCTTGAATTTTATCTGAACCATCTAATGTTGTGTATTCATAGATATGACCTACAGTCTTTTCATCTTCTTTAGTAATAGAAAGATATGATGATCTTGAACCATTATGTCCAAAGAGAGTTATGCCATAAGTTGTAGCCATTTCATAACTATTATCACTTATAACATATTTGATTTTAAATGAATCACCTAGGCTTATGTAGGTTTCTTTAGAATCGTTTGTTAAATCATATGCCATTTTTATTGTTGGTTTTATAGATCCAGCAATAGGAACATTTACTGAAGTTGTGATATTGATATTGAATATTAATATACCATTTGCATATGCAGAGAGCCCATTATAATCATTTCCTTCAAATTGATAATTCATTTCATCAGCATATGAATTTGTAATATAAATATCAACAGCATTAGTTGCAGCACCAAGTGCAGTTTGAACTATATTAAATACCTTAGCCATTTCCACACTTTGATTGATATTCTCAACAACCATTTGCCATTGTTCACCAAACCCAGCTTGATTGATGCTTGATACATTAACAAATGATGTGAAATCATAAGTTATGCTTGATTCTGTAACTATATTTGCTGAATATGTAGGGCTCATTGCTGGAGGTAGATAATCATAAGCAGTTGCTTCTTCGACTTGAGTTAATCTAGATAGATAATCTTTAACTATGTTTCCTAACAATTCTTTGATATGCGATTCTGTTTCTTGAATAACAGTTTCCAAAGTTGATGGAACATTTTCAATATTAGTTATGGCATTTAATTTTGCAATTTCAGTTTCTGAGAAACTTGTAAGATCAGATTTAATATCTTCATTTGGAATCTTATCTAAACCAGCATCTACAACTTCTTCAAGTTTAGATACAGCTATTTTCTTTGCCTCAGTTAAAGCATATGTTTCAAGATCATTCTTTATTTCCTCAACACATGGATTAACACCTTCAATAGTATCAACATCTTCTAATTTTTCTTTTTCTGTATTATAGAAGGCTTGTGTATCAGTTTTTAAGGTATCATATGGTATTTTGCTTATTAAAGTTGTAACATATGGATCTAATTCTTCTAATGCTTCATTTTTTAGAGCTATTACTATTTTAGATGTTTCTTGAGTAATAAAGTCATTAGTATCATCGATGATTTCTTTATATAAATCAGCAATATCATCTAACGATTGAACTGATGATACTTTTTCCATTTCAGTATTATAGAATGTTTGAACAGATGATTTTAGTTCTGCATGAGATATTCTATTGATTAGTGGGTTTACAACTGAATTTAATTTTTCAACCGCAAGTGGTTTTAATGTATTTAAAGCAAAGTCATTAGTGTCATTAATAACTTTATTTAATACTGATTTTGCAGTTTCAAGATCATTTATATCATTAATATATCTTGTTTCAGTATTATAGTATGTTTGAATAGATGATCTTAATTCATTATTTTGTATCTTAGCAATAACCGGATTAACTAATTCATCTAATTTTGATAATGCAGCTTCTTTATATCTTATTATTTTTGTAGCATCATCTTCTTCAGTTATAGTTGTAGTAACATCGTTTATTGAATCTTTAGTAGATGTTGTATTATCATTATTTTTTGTGGTAGTGTTTTCCGATACAGGATTGTTTATGGTTGTTGTTTCATTATTATTTCCACAAGCAGTTAATCCAAGCAAAATAATAGATAATACTATTAGTAATGTTAATATCTTTTTCATATAGTTTTGCCTCACCTTATATTTCTAGCAAGTTCTACTGCTTTTTTCATTCTTGCTCTACATACTTCATTGTTATTCTTGATGGAATTTTTTTGAATCATCTTTATAGTAACGTAAACAATACAAGGTATTATAAGAATTAAAAATAATAATAATAAAGTTGAAAACTCCATCTTGTTATAAATTTTAATATTACTTTTAGCATCTTCATATTCGATTTCTTGTTTTCTGTATTCATTATAATTAGCAATTGTTGTATCACGAGCCATTATTTGATAACGTGTAGAAGCACGCCCGTTTCTTTCAGTAACAACTTGTGTTTCTTGCCAACGAAACGCTTTTAGATCATCAATATAATTCATACATTCTTCATACATTTTTCTATAATACTTTTCGCCTTGTGGACTGCCTTTTAGTTCAACATGTTTTGTTTCTATCATTCTTTATTTTCTCCTATAATTTTTCATCTACTATACCTTTTATATTTTTGGCTAAGGCAAATGGATAAGCAAATATGCTTAATGCCATTGCAATAGCTGTAGCTAAAATAGTTGTTGTTAGTGCTAATACAATTCCTAATATAAAGAATAGAATTTTCATAGCAATTAGGAATACTATCCCGCTGAAACTAATACTAAATATTATTCCAGGAAGCTTAACAAATCCCCAAGAAGCTATGTCAACCCACATTCCTGAAATAAATGTGTTGTTTAGAATAAATGTTGCAAGTAGTGTATATGATAATAGACCAGCTACTAATAGTTTTATTCCTGTTGGATTATCACCATTAGTAAAAAATACTATAGCGATAATAATAAATACTGAGAATACTAATGATGGCCAAATAAATGAATGAATTCTTTGCTTCTTTAGTTTTATATCATTTTGTATTTTTATTCTTTGTTCTTCTTTCTTTTCTGCTAATAGTCTAATTTCATTGCAATTATTACATAAGATCTTTTGCTTAGTTACTAAATGAGTAAATCTTCCACTCCCCTCATAATGTGACTCAGCTACTCTTTTTAGATCAGATGATTCATATATAGGACTATTACATTGTTCACAAACTCCAAGTATCGGCTTTTGTTCCTGAACGATTACTTTTTCTACTATTGTTACTTTTTCATCTGGTTTTTCTTTTTCTTGTTTCCCCATCTCAAATATTTCTTCGATAGAGCAACCAAGAATAGCACACAATTCTTTTAATGTGTCTATAGATGGTTCAGCATCATCGTTTTCCCATCTCGAAACTGCTTGGTATGTAACGTGCAGTTTTTCAGCTAAATCTTTTTGCGTTAAATTAGCTTTGTTCCTTAATTCTTTAATTTTTTGACCTGTGCTCATAACTCAACACCTCCTTGAACTAATTTCATTTTACAATTGAATATTCAATAAAAAAATTAACGTTTTTTTGAATTACTCAATTTTTTATTGAATTTAGTAAAATTTTATATTTTTATTAAAAAATGAGTCTAGATTTTTACCTAGACCCATTTTTGGATAATAACATTTATAAGTTACCCCCCCCCCCCGCAAATGCGAAGAGAGGCAAGGGAATTTGTTTACATTATATACTATAGTGTAACATAATTTGAAGAAAAATTGTATCATGTAAAGTTAGATTATTTATGATTAGTGTAACTTGAATTATTAATGTTTATATTTGCTGCAAATATTAATTATTCCTTTGATTTTGTGAATTTACAGTTTGGATAATTAGAACATCCAAAGAATTCCCCATTCTTTCCATTCCTTAGTACAAGATTTGAACCACAACGAGGACATATATTGTTTTCAACGCTATTTTTAATGGCTTTGATTTCCTTTATGTGTTCTTTTTTAGTTTGAATAGGGTTTTCTTTATATTTAAGAACAACATTATAATATTTAGATAAATCTTCATTTGAAATATTATTATTTTCTAAGATTTCATAGATATATTTTTGGAGTGAACGATATCCATATACAGGGGCATCTATATATTCTATATTACCTTGTTTAAAGACAACACATGAGTATAGATTATCTTTTCTTTGAATTAATTCAGATAATCTATAGATATGTGTTTTATTTTGCATTAATGGATTATAGATTTTATTCTTTGTTTTACCATAGTTTAAGACTTGAGTCCATTCTCTTTGGTTTTCACTTCCATATATTCTTCCACTATAGTTTTTTGTCTCAATAACAAATATACCCGCATTAAGAAAAAGAATATGATCTATTTGAGATGTTTTATTATTCTCTTTATCTGGTATAATAACATCATTTATTAAATATCCATTTTTAAGTTTTAATACCTTTTTTAACATATTTGATATTTGCCATTCACCAACTTGTCCTATTCCTTTAGGAGTACTAAAGTAAACAATAAATATTGAAATTAAAACAGCAAATCCAATTAATATATATAGTGGCCACATAGTTATTGCTCCTTAAACATTTTTCATTTTTTTATCACATAGATGAGTTTATCAATTTTGATTAGGTTCATAATCTTTTTACCTTTTCTATCCTTAGTGTAATAGATTATTAATAATTAATCCACATACCAGTGGTTGATTTAGGGAAATTTTATAAAGTCAAACCAATGGTTGAAAAATTATCATTGAAAATGGATAAATTTTATTCAGCCTTAATTCTATATTATGTCAAATTCTACTTCAACATTTTCGGTTTATTCTTTTTTTATAGAACACATTTTTAAGTAGTTCACTATTAAATAGTTTTGGCATTCCTATTATTATATGTTTAATAGAATAATACATTATGTTAAATGTATGAGCTGTTCATCAGTTCTATTAATAGCGATATTTATTTGTACTCCTTTTTCAATTAAATCACTACAAACAGAGCAGTAGTATTCTCCATATTCGTATGATGTAAGTTTGTTTTTATATTCTAATACATTTATTCTATTTTTAATTTCATCCCAAGCATAATCCTTATCGCCAAAAAAAGCTTTATAAATAGCTTCTTTTTCAGCATGAATCAATAAGTATTTCCATGGTTTGCTATCTTTAAACGCTTCTTTTTCTTCTGAACACATTTCGTTGTTGTAAACACAATATGAGCCACTTTCTGAAACTCTTTGTACATCAACACCTATAGGCTCGTTAGAAACACCAACCATTAAATATTTGCCACTATTCGAAATGCTAATGTAATAATCGTCTACAACCCATTTACCAGTCTCTAATCTTCTTGGATTTAGATTATTTATATCAATGCTTAATTTTTCATTAAATAATGTTTCTAAAAGTTTCCAGCCAAAATACTTTTCATTATTGTAATTATCACCAAACTTATCATTTTTTATATATTCGATTCTGTTTTTACACATTTTTGTTTTTTTAAACTCAAAATGATAAGTATATAAATATACATAAATAAAATCCTTTTCTTCCACTATTACACCTCTATTAATATTTCTTTACTAAAAGCATATATAAAAAACTAAGTTTTCTTTTAAAATATCCATTAAACAAATATCTTTTATTTTAATGTAATAACAACATCTTCATCCCCAAGTAAATTAGTTAATTCACTTTTAGATAAAATAATGTGATCTAATTTAGTATAAGACCAACTGCTACTATTATAAATTTGGATTATAAAAACGATATCTCCTGGTACCACACCAATTCTAGAGTCATTAGATGTGATTGTAGAACCAAACATACCTGTTTGTTCAAATCCACCATACTCATGCATAGAAATAGTCAATCCTTCTTTAGCAAGTTCTTTTAAAGCACTTACAGATGGATAATTCAACCATACAACATAAATTATTTGATCATCTATTCTCAAAGCCAATGCCATATTAAGTGTTTCATCTACATTAGTTGTTAAAATATCAGACTGTAGTGTTGCAATTGTTGTACTTTGCTCATCAGTGGTTAATTTGGTTTGCATATTAATATTCTTATTACAACTAAATAAACAAAACATAGTAATCGTCTCTCTATATATTTTTATATCTTATTTCTTATAATTATTTATCTTCCTTTCCAGAAACCAATGTTTTATATAGTTCCTTAGCCATAATGTCCATTACAGCCTTTTGGAATTGATCGTTTCCAAGTAATCTTTGGAAAGCATCATCGTTCTTTGTATAGCATTCAACTAACACTCTTTCAAATTCTTTAGGGAATATTGATTTAATAAACATTTGAGCATCATTAGTTTTTGCATATTCAGTAAGTTTTTTCTTAACAACAGGATCACCCATAAGCATCTGGAATATACTATCAAGTGCTACTTTATCAGCTGCTGAAAAATCATCTTGATATTTCTCATTAACCTTTTCAACAATTCTTTCTAAAGTATCAGTTTTATTACTCTTTTTTGTTGGTTTTGCACCTCTCCCGGGAACAACTTCACCACCTTCTTTTTCTAGTTCGATAGCACCTTTGAAAGTTTCTTTTAATTTAGCATATTCAAGTGAAACTTTACCTGTTAAATCAAATACAGGATATTGTGTCTTAGGCAATAATCTAATCAAATGAGAAATATATAAATAATCTTTAAATAAGTCTTCATCATTAATTCTTACAAGTTGAGTTACAAAACCATATGAACGAATAAACTTCATCATTGTATCTCTAGCAAGAAGTCTCTTATCATCATCTAAATCAGCATAATTATCTACAGCTGGTTTCATGACACTTACAAGTTTTCCAATAGCAGAATCATCTTGTTTTTTCTTGTCTGAATTAGTTTTCATGATTGTATAGAACTTATCTATATCTTCGTCGTTGAAAATAGCAAACTCATTTAATTTGCTTCTTAAATCATAAACTCTATTTACATCACTACTTCCTACCAATGTAGTTTCTTCATAGAAAGGTTGGAACGATTCTTTAATGCTATCTGATGTATTAGCAAAATCGAGTACAAAAGTATCATTCTTAAATGGAGCAGTTCTATTTAGTCTTGATAAAGTTTGAACAGCATTTACGCCTTTAAGTTTCTTATCAACAAACATTGAATGAAGTAATGGCTCGTCATATCCAGTTTGATATTTATCAGCTACTACCATAATGTTGAAATCATCACTCTTAAATGCTTTTCTAAACTTGGAATCAGAATTTATCTTTCTTCCATCAGGATATTCATTCATTTCTGCTTCAATATATTCAGTATCATCACCATCAAATTTAACTTTGCCTGAGAATGCTACTAATACACCACATCCACTTGTTTCAGCTGGATGCTTTTTTAAATATTCTTTAATAGCTTGATAATATAAAACTGCACTTTGTCTTGAGTCAGTTACTATCATAGCTTTGCCATGACCATTAATCTTCTTTCTACCATTGTTTAAGAAGTTATCCATAATCATATCTACTTTTTGAGAAATGGTAAATTCGTGTTGTTTATAATATTTAAATAAAGCTCTTTTTGCTTTTTCTTCTAATAATTCAGGATTTTCCTCAGTATTAGTGATTAACTTAAATGCTTCTTTAATAGTTACGTAAGTACTTAAAACATCTAAAATAAAGCCTTCCTCTATTGCTTGTCTCATTGAATAAGTGTGGAAAGGTTTTTTCTTTTCATCACCGATACTAGTTCCAAATAACTCTAATGTTTTATTTATAGGTGTTGCAGTAAAGGCAAAGAATGATTGATTTTCGTGATGTCCTTGACCTAAGATATTTAATAATTCTTCAGTCTCTTCTATTGCATCAGGATTCATATCATTTTCTACAGCGAACGCTTTCTTTTCTTTATCAACATCAATCAATGAACTTCTTAATGTTCTAGCAGATTCACCGCTTTGACCCTGATGTGCTTCATCAATGATAACAGCAAAGTTTCTTCCCTTTAATTCATCGAAGTCTTTATAAGCATATAAGAATTTTTGAATAGTACAAATAATAATCTTTTTCTTATCATTAATAGCATCAACAAGACCTCCAGAGCCTTTCTTTTGAGTAATACACTCAACAAGACCTGCCTTATGATCAAATGAATTGATAGTATCTTGAAGTTGTGAATCAAGCACAATTCTATTTGTAACAATAATTACTGAATCAAAAATATATTTATCATTACTGTCAAATGCAGATGCTAATCTATAAGCTATCCAAGCAATGGAATTAGATTTACCTGAGCCTGCTGAATGCTCAATTAAATAATTTATTCCAGCACCTTTTTCTTTAACATCCTCTAAAATCTTTTTAACTACATCATATTGATGATATCTAGGGAATATAATTTTCTTCGTAATATAAGATTTCCCATTCTTTTCTTCTTTTTCTTCAGTGATAGTAATAAATTTAGCAATCAAATCTATCATTGAATCAACACTAAATACTCTTTCCCAAATATAAGAAGTTGGATATCCTTCATCATTCTTAGGATTTCCTTTTCCGCCTGGGTTTCCTGCCCCATTTGAGCCTTGATTAAATGGTAAGAATCTAGTGTATTCTCCCTTTAGTTCGGTTGTCATAAATGCATCATATAAGTCAATTGCAAAGTAACATAGGAATCTCTGACCGAACTTAAAAATAGGTTCTTTAGGATCTCTATCTTCTTTCCATTGTCTCATTGCGTTATTAACATCTTGACCCTTTAATTGATCTTTTAATTCAAAGGCAAATAAAGGGATACCATTAATAGATAAAACTGTATCTATTGTGTTATTGTTGTTCTTTGAATAAGGAAATTGTCTTGTAATACCACAGATGTTTCCCCCATATAATTTAACTAAATCTTGATTTAAATTTGATGATGGCTTGAAATAACATAATTTGATTTCAATACCCATATCCTTGATTCCCTTTTTAAGAACATCAAGAACATTACTTTCTGATATTGCTGTATTTACTCTTCTAGTTAATTTATCTACGGCAGATGCTCCATATAACTTAGTATATCTTGCCCATGCTTTAGGTTGAGTTTTAGAAACAAATTCTTCCAAAATCTCTGGAAAAAGCATCTTTTCTTTATCATATGATGAAGGCAAAACTTTTCTAAAATCATGGTTTAGAAAATATGTTTCTATATCTTGTTCAAATCTCTTTTCGCTTGTATCCATATTAGTTTTCCTCTGCTACCTCAAAATATATGCTTGCAAATCTTAGCCCTTTAGAACCAGTAATTATGATTATATTATTATCACATTTTGTTTGAATTTCAAAACATACCTCTAATTCATATATATTGTCTAACATATCTTTTATCACTAAAGATAAAAGTTTAATCTCGCTACTTTGTCTAAACCTAAAATTATTAAACAAACGATAACAAGTATTTTTTGGTATAACCTGTCCAAAATCATAGCAATGATAATCTTCATTAATGCGAAAACCTATTAATGTCGCATGAGAATAATCAGAATTATACAAAATAATTTCTTGAATAATGTACGATTTCTCATTATTATCCGCTCTTTCTAAAGTTCCTATGTTATTATCACTTATTAAATACTTAGTGCTAGTTATGTCTTGTTCTTTTATAGTTCTAGGGTCTATTACGAATAATAGTGGTTTAGCTTTCTTTATTTCATCTTCTTTTCTATTAATATCAGATTTTCTAATAGTCAATGAAACACCAGCTAATGTGATTAAACCGCCATAAACAGCAGCAAGTACTGGTATTACTACTTCTTTAATATCATTATCAGGAATAATATATATCAAATATATTGTTAATCCAATTCCAACACAAAAATCTTGAAGCATACTCCATCTTTCAAAACCATTTCTTTCTTTAGGAATGGAAAATGTTTTAGCTAAATTCATAAATATGATTAGCATAATTAATCCGCCAAATATATATTTACAAACTAAATTATCAATGAAGCATGCCATATAAAACAAATTACACAACCAATAAAACAATATATATCTTGTTGTTCTTTTGTTAGCTTCTTTTTCCATTTCTGGTGTAATTTCTTCTTTAACAAATCTCTTAGACCATTTATTGAAACAGATAACACTAAAAAAGATATAAGGAAATAACAAGGCAAACGATATCCAATAGCCTATCATACAATTACCTCCTTCTTACCTGTCACATATTCATAAATTAAAGATTTCTTGTACTCACCTAATTGTTCTATTTTTTGTTGTTTAATTAAAATAATTTCATTTATAGCTTCTGTAAAATCATCCAAATAATCTGATACATTTTTTTGTTCATCATATGAAGGTAGACACACATACACATTACCAATTCCTAATGAGGAAATGTGGACAACTTTTAATTTGGCTTTACCATAACTCTTTTGCATTTGAGACCTTGTACAGTTCATTGCATAATTAATGAAGCCAGGATGTTGCTTGTGCTTCATAACGATAATATCACCACCAGCTATACATTTTTCTTCGCCTAGATAAAGTACATTTTTCCCTATTTCTTCAACTAATTCTCCAGTACAAGTGAATAGCAAGTCACCCTTTTCAATAAAAGTTGGTGATGACACATTAGATAAATTTGTTCTAGTAACACATTCATTAAAATAATTATCGTATTTAGTATATATTTCACCATATCTTACACAAGGAATGTCACCGTCAATAAGAACATCTTCTTTAGTTATTCCGCTTCCCTTTATAAACTCTTCGGCAATGAATTTGGCTCTTTTCACATTCCATCCTTCAGGTATCTTGCCAATCCACTCAACACCACTATCTTTCATAGTAGCATTCTTATCTAGACCTTTTGTTACTGCTTCAGTAATTACTGCTTGTTTATACTCTTTAAGTTTCTCTATTTGCTGATTCTCTATTTCAATTAATGAATCAATCTCAGCAGTTTTTTTATTAATTAAATCTACGATTTTATCTTGCACATCAGAAGATGGAAAAGGCAAATAGTAATTCAATAATGTTTCAGCATTCATCGTCCATCTATTATCAAAAGAAACACCTTTCCCATGAGCAAACATAGCCATAGCCCAGTATTGTGTTTTAAAATAATAATCATAAAACTTTGGATTTAATTCTACTTTTTTTCTCAAATTGATATATGCAGGGCTGATAACACCACCAACCTCAGACAAGCTACAGTTTGCTCCACTATAAAGATCCATTGGATTCAATAATAAATCCCCTGGCATAACCGGGTTATAGTTATCATAAGACGCAGCCAATTGACCTTCATTGTTAGAAATATCTCTAACTTTTACGCCTGCTCTTGCCAAGCTTAGTATTGTTGGATTATCTTCATGTGCTTGCTCCTTTGAAATATAAAAGCACTGTTTAACTTTTCTTACATTCCAATTTTCAGGGATTTCACCAATCCATTTTATTTCACTATACTTCATGGTTTATTCCCCCAATATCTTCTTCATTAAATCTTGTTCTTGATTAGAAAGTTCTTTAAATTCAGCAAAAATATCATCGCTCTTTCTAGGCTCAACAAATTTATAGAAGATTCTTGTAAATGGTATTTCATAACCAGCCTTATCTTTTGTTCTATCCATAAAAGCATGTTCATTGAAAGGTAAAACATTCTTATTAAAATACTTCTCTATATCTTCAGTTAAAGGAATTATTTCACTATCTGTCTTGCCTTTAACCGCTTGTTTCTTCCCCTTCTTTAATATTTCATTACCTTTATCAACAGTTTCAGCTGTTTCAACAGTTACTTTTGTATATCCAAAATAAGTATTATCAAAAACCTTAGACTCGACAAATAATCCATCTTCGTTGAATTCTAAGTTATCGAAACTATTATAGGCTTTTACAATTAAACTAATTGCTTCATCAGAAAGATCTACTCTCTTATTACCAATATTCTTTCTTCTCTTAACATAACACTTAGAAGCATCAATCAATTGAACTTTACCAAGTCTTCTATTTTCTTTACCCTCTTTACCGGTAACAACCCATATATATGTAGCTATACCAGTGTTGTAAAATAAATCATTAGGTAGTTGAATAATTGCTTCTAATCTATCATTTTCAATAATATATTTTCTAATATTAGATGGTCCTGAACCAGCGTCACCATTAAACAATGATGAACCATTTTGAATAATGGCCATTCTACCAGTAGGTTTAAGTTTCTTTAAACCATTTTGTAAGAATAACATTTGTCCATCACCTATTGCAGGTAAACCAGCTTCAAATCTACCAGATTCACCAAGTTTAGCTTCTTTTTCAACTGAATCTTTTTCCTTTTTCCAATCTATACCAAATGGTGGATTAGAAATAATATAGTCAAATGTATAACCTTCAAATTGGTCATTAGATAGAGTATCACCGAACTTCATATTATCGGCATCACCACCACGAATTAAAGTATCCGCTTTAGCAATAGCATATGTTTCTGGATTAAACTCCTGACCAAAACAAGTCAAATTGATGGATTCATTAATATCTTGTAATCTTTCATCAAGACATGTAAGCATCTGAGATGTACCCATTGTCATATCATATGCAGTTTTAGAACCACCATTTTTCTTCAATTCATCTTTAGCATTTACAACAAGTAATTCAGTCATTAAATAAATAATATCTCTTGCAGTAAAGTGAGCTCCGGCTTGTTCATCATATGACTCTGAGAATTTTCTAATTAATTCTTCGAAGATATAACCCATATCCTGAGCAGTTACTACATTAGGTGAGAAATCAGCTTTCTTCGCATTAAACTCATTGATAATTGTATATAAAAGATCGTTCTCACTCATCTTATCTATTTCTTTAAAGAAATCAAAACGTTGAATAATATCTTTAACATTATCACTAAAAGATTGTAGATAAGATGTAAAATTTTCCTTAATGTTATCAGCATCAGCAATTAACTCAGCAAAATCAAATTTGCTTGTATTATAAAAATCATGCTTCGCAACATTCTTTAAAATAGCGTGTCGAGTCTTATCATTTACTTCTTTATTTGAACTATTAAGTTCGTTATTCTTTTCAACTACTGCCTTCTTTGTATCTTTTAAAGCGTCATCAAATCTTTTGATAACTGTCATAGGTAAAATAACTTTACCATATTCATGTGGTTTATATTCACCATACAAATGTGTAGCAATTTCCCAGATAAGATTTGCTTTTTCTTGAATATTTATATTTGTTTGTTTTTGTAATTTATCTATAGTCATTATTCATTTGCCTCTTTTACTTCAATATTGTGTTCTTTAAATAATTGATTTAATTTAACTTTAACCAACTTCGTAGGCGCATACTTATCGTTTTCCCATCTATTAACCGACATAAAAGAAACTCCTAATAATTTAGCAAGTTCTTCTTGAGAAAGATTAAGTTTAGCTCTTAATTTTAAAATGCCATCTGCATAGTCGATTTTAGCCATATTATTTACCTCTCTTAAAACGTCAACATTCTATAACAAATTATAACACTTTTGAGAAAATTTTTCTACTGAATTGAGATAATTTATATAATTTTTGGTATTTTAGAAAATTTAGTATCTTTAAAGTATTCTGTGTCACATTTAAACAGGCTTAAACAATAATTAAAACTAATGTTTTATAGATAGCATCTGTGGAGTATCTAACTCTACGGCAGCTATTTCTTCTAATCATGCAATAATAGTTTTTACATCAAGAAATAACCGCTTTTCAAATGCAACCACCTGTAATTTTAGTCTTAAAATTTGCAACCCCCTCTATTTTTGACATAAAAAATGCAACCCCTTATTATTAATAATCAAATAAAAACATACAATTTTAATACAAAACCAGGAAATTATAAGGAGTTGTGGAGAGTTGAACTCCAGTTTTACAATAAAAAAGGAGTGATACAACCATGGTATCACTCCGTACTTCTCATATTGGAGCCATAGACGAGGGTCGAACTCGCGTTCTTTGCTTGGGAAGCAAAAGTAATAGCCGTTATACTACTATGGCAGTTATTAAAGGGCGATGAACGCCCTTTAAATATATTTTTAAGATGCTACTTCAACGCTTGTAGTATGTAATTGAATGCCATTATACCAGTATGCAAAACCTTCAATGGTAACTTCATCACCTACTTCTAGTGCTTTTACTGCTTTATATACATCAGTATCCTTGTCGCAAAGATATGATTCGACAACGAATGTATATTTAGTATCTCCTACTTGGATTTCATAATATAGATCATCACCTTCGCTGCCTGATCCATCCCATTTGTATAGAGCTGCTTTAGTTACAGTTGCATCGACTACTTTAACTAATTGATTTTTGTAGTTAGAGATTTGATCAGTAGCTAA
>JAGCWW010000028.1 GCA_017961685.1 Acholeplasmatales bacterium
ATTTAATTTATTCTTTTATTGAGTTAATAATAGCTTTTTCAAATATTTCTAATCCACATAAAAGCTGTTCATTAGAAATAACTAAAGGTGCTAAAAATCTTATTACATTATTATATGTACCTGCACCTTCAACAAGTAAACCATTATTGGCGCATTCTATAATAATTTTTTTAGTTAATTCAGGAGCTGGCTCCTTTGTTTTTTTATCTTTTACAAATTCAATACCAATCATAGCTCCTAAGCCTCTTATATCACCAACCACATCATATTTATTTAAAAGATCTTTATATTTATTCATTACTATTTCACCTATTTCAAGGCTTCTTTTAGCTAAATTATCTCTTTCCATTATTTCAATAACCTTAAGTGCTGACGCAGTAGCAAGAGGATTTCCACCAAAAGTACCACCAATTACACCACTTGATACTGAATCCATTATTTCTTTTGATGCTACAATTGCAGAAATAGGAATACCTGCAGCAATTGATTTAGCAGTTGTTAAAATATCTGGTCTTACATCCTCTTCCTTCCAATATTCTGTACAAAACATTCTACCAGTTCTACAAAAACCAGATTGAACTTCATCTGCAATTAATAAAATTCCATTATCATCACATATTTTTCTTAATGCCTTTACCCATTCAATGGGTGCAGGAATAAATCCTCCTTCACCCTGAAGTGGTTCGACAACTATCGCAGCTATTGTTGATGCTTCTGCACATTCTTCAAATACATCATAAATGCTTTTAATATAATAATCTAAATAATCTTCTCTTTTAATATCTTTAGGTGTTCTATAATAATATGGATATTTAGCTCTAAATACTCCTTCAGCTAAAGGACCCATTCCCTTAGCATAAGCCTTTTTAGATGTCATTGCCATCGTATAATGAGTTCTTCCATGAAAAGCACCTGAAAATACAATTATATTTGGTCTTTTAGTATATGCTTTAGCAATTTTTACTGCATTTTCATCTGCCTCTGCACCTGAATTAGCAAAAAATGCTTTTTTATTTTCACCTTTTACAGGAGCTATTTCACATAGTTTTTCTGCTAAATTAACATATCCTTCATGAGTCATTGTATTAAACATTGCATGAAAATATTTTTCTGATTGTTCCCTTACAACATCTATTATTTCTTTATGACTATATCCTATATTTAATACTCCAACACCTCCAATAAAATCTAGAAACCTATTTCCATCGACATCCTCGACAATCGCACCTTCCGCTTTATCAATTACTACAGGATAAATACAGCCTATGGCATTAGGTATATATTTCCTCCTTTTTTCTATTATTTCTTTTGCATTAGGTCCTGGTAAAACATCAGTTATTATTTTTGGTAATTCATCACATAACATATTATCATCTCCCTTAATGCTCATACCAGCCAACTTTTCCTGGGTTTAGATTTATATTTATTTGCTTAATCTCTTGATATTCTTCTAAACCATGAACTCCAAGCTCACGACCTATACCACTCATTTTATATCCACCCCATGGTGCTTCATTAAAGCATGGGTTATAGCAATTAATCCATGTTATACCAGCCCTAATTTCTTTAATGACCCTCAATGCTTTAGCACCATCTGATGTAAAAACAGCACCTGCAAGTCCATAAGGTGAATCATTCGCAAGCATAATAGCTTCTTCTTCAGTTTTAAATGTTTGAATAGTAACAACAGGACCAAATATTTCTTCTTTAACAATTGTCATATCTCTATCACAATAATCAAATATTGTTGGTTTAATAAAATATCCATTCTTACATTCACCTTCAGTATATCTATATCCACCAGCTATAAGTTTCGCATTTTCTTTAATACCTATAAATATATAATTTAAAACTCTATTCATTTGTGTTTCATTAACAATAGGACCCATATCAGGATTATTCATAGGATTACCTAATGTTATATTATTTGCTCTTTCTACTAATCTTTTAACAAATTCATCATGGAATTTTTCTTCAACTAAAATTCTACTTCCTGCACTGCATATTTGACCTTGATTTAAGAATATACCAAGCATTGCCCATTCAACAGCACCCTCTAAATCACTATCTGCGAAAATAATATTTGGTGATTTTCCTCCTAATTCAAGCCCAATCTTTTTAACATTTCCTGCAGCATTTCTCATGACACTTTGACCTGCCTTTGTTGATCCTGTAAAGGTAATCATATCAACATCCATGGAGCTTGATAATATATTTCCTACTTCAGCACCGCCTATTAGTAAATTACAGGCACCTTTTGGAATACCAACATCTTCAAATATTTCAAATAATTTAATACTAGATAAAACACAATATGGTGATGGCTTAAATATTACACTATTTCCAGCAGCAAGAGCTGGTGCTAGCTTCCATACACCCATTAATAATGGATAATTCCATGGAGTAATTAATGCACAAACTCCAGTAGGTTCATGTATTGTATAAGAATGCATCTTACCAAAGCCTTCATTAACTTCATAAACTCCTCCCTGTGGAGTTTTAATTAATGATGCATAATATCTAAAATTATGAATTGCATCATCAACATCACATATCGCTTCTCTTAATGGCTTACCATTATCTAATACTTCTAATTTCGCAAATTCATCCTTTTTTTCTTCTAATGTATCAGCTATTTTTAATAAAATATCTCCTCTTGTTTGTGAATCTAAATCACGCCATTTTCTATCCTCATAAAATGAATATTTAGCTGCCTTAATAGCGTCTAAAGTATCCTTTTCACTTGATTCATAAATAGAAGCTAATACAGAACCATCAAAAGGATTTATAGTATCAAATGTTTTTTCCTTTTCCCCTTTAGTCCACTTACCATCTATATACATCATCCATTCCATAATATCCCTCCTAAGTTACTATTTATAAATTAAATACTCTCTTAGTGCATTCTAACGCTAATTCCATTCTTTCGATAACTAATTTAATATCCTCTTCGGTTATTAATACTGAAGGCTCAAATCTAATTGTTTTAGCATTTACTAATGTGCCTGCAGTTAATACTCTTCTTTTAAATAAGCCCTTAGATACTTGATAGCCATATTTAGTGTCCTTAAATTCAACAGCTAGCATTAAGCCAACTCCTCTAACCTCATCGATGATTTCAGGAAATTTCTTACCTAATTCAAGTAATCCAGCCTTTAAAATCTCACCTTTTCTTTTACATTCCTTTGGAACATCATTTTTAATCATATAACGAATTGTTGCTAAAGCTGCACTACAAGCTAGTGGATTTCCACCAAATGTAGGTGAGCCTAAAAGCCACGGATTATCAATTAATTGCTTAGTCCACATTTGTGGTCTACAAATAATACCTGTTATAGGCATTATTCCTCCACCAAATGCTTTACCAAATGTCATAATATCTGGAGTAACATTTTCTGCTTCACATCTCCACATAGTACCTGTTCTACCCATACCTGTTTGAATTTCATCAAAAATTAGGGCAACACCTGTTTCATCACAAATCTTTCTTACTTCCTTTAAATATCCATCAGGTGGTACAATTACACCAGCCTCACCTTGAATAGGCTCTAAAATAACTGCAGCAGGCTTTTCACCAACCTCAATCAAATTATATATAGCCTTTTTAATGTCTTCAGACACACCATATTCAACATGTATAACTTGCTGAACCATCGGTGCATATGGAATACGATATGTACTTTTTCCACCAACTGATACAGCACCCATTGACTTACCATGGAATGCATGAACTGTTGAAATATACCATCTACCACCTGTTGCAATTCTTGCAAGTTTTAATGCCATTTCAACTGCTTCAGCACCACCATTAGTAAAGAAACAATATTTTAAATCACCTGGAGTTATTTCAGCAACAGCCTTTGCTAAATATCCTCTTAATGGATCTAATAATTCCTGTGAATGTAGGGCCTGATGCTCAAGCTGAGCCTTAACAACCTCTAATATTTCTTCATTTCTATGTCCACATGTATAAATACCAAATCCGCCTAGGCAATCAATAAATTTTTCACCCTTTAATCCATAAACATATTGATTCTCATCCGTCCACTCTAATATAGCACCACCAGCATCATCTGTTGAAACACTCTTTCTATATTTTAGCCATCCTGGTGATACATATTCATTAAAATTGACTAATGTATCCTTTACCATCTGAACTTTCTTTTCCTTAGTAAGTCTCTTAGGACTCTTTGTTTCAATAAAACCAATTACTTCATCTAATTCTTTTAATAGTTTTTCTTTTCTCATAATCTCACCATCCTAAATTAAAAGAAAAAGGACCTAAATAAAATTTACGCCCTTGTAAAAAATTCATATATAATTATAATATAGCACAAAATATTTTAATTTCAAGATGTTTCGTCGAATATTATTCAATAAAATAGTCTATTTATAAAATTTTCATTTGAATAATAGTCAATTATTGAATTAATATTAGAAACAAATTCATTGTTTTTTCTCTGCTATGATTCCAGCAACCTTCACACCAATAGGTATATCCATTCAATTAAATCATTTAAATACTTTCTTCTCATAATATCACCTTGTTTATAGAGCAATTTACACCTTTTTGAATTTTAAGCAAAATAAAAAGCAGGGTGAGAAGTCCTGCTTAATATCTTTTTCTTTGCAATTATAATAATCAAACAATTAACGCTTAGAAAAGTTAACCAAGCGTAATTATGGCTCTATTAAGCCGTTTTTCAAAATCACCGGACACCTTCCGGACACCAAAAAACAGCTATTTTATACATTTTTTTAAATATCATGGGCCTTTTCTAGACTAGAATTTTAAAATTTAACTTCTATTTCTGATTCATTTAATTATTTATAAACAGCATTAATTTTTGTTATCAAAACATCGTTTATCTTTAATAGTACCACTAGATGAAATCAAATCATCACCTACTAATTTATATAAGATATTTTTGATAGTCGTAATACTAAAGCCTAAAGCATTTAATATCTCAATCACTTTAAATGGTTCTTTATTGATAATGAATGTTAATATTTGTTTTTCCTTTTCAGTAATTTTAGTGTCATTTTCAGTAACAGTTTTGACACTAAAAATGACACTAAACAATAAAAAATGACACTAAATTACATCAAAGCAAAAATCTATAAGTTGTAAACGTAAAACATATAGACAAAACATATATTGACTTTTGAACGCATTGGTGCTATCATAATATTGAAGATAATGAGGTATGAAAATGTACAATATTGTATTTTATGAAGATAAAAATGGTTTTTCAGAACTAAATGATGAATTAATGGAACTTGCTAAAAAAGCTGATAGTAATAAAGATGCTAGAATACAGTTTAAGCAAATAACTCTATATATTGAATTACTAAAAAATCAAGGTACTAAGATGTCACCTAATATTACAAAGCATTTAGAAGGTGAAATATGGGAATTAAGACCAGGATTTAATAGAGTTTTATATTTCTATTTTGAAAATAATACATTTGTTCTTCTACATATGTTTAGAAAAAAGACACAAAAGACACCAAAATCAGAAATAGAAAAAGCAATTAAAGAATGTAATGATTATAAAATTCGAAATGGAGGAAAATAATTATGAGAACATGGGAAGATTTCAAAAAGGATGCTAAAGAATTAAATACTACAACTAAAGAAGATATTGAAGAAATGGAAGTATTAGCTAATATTATTAGCAGTATTATCGA
>JAGCWW010000029.1 GCA_017961685.1 Acholeplasmatales bacterium
GCGACATCTTGGTCCCAAACCAAGCGCTCTACCAAGCTGAGCTATGTCCCGACATAATGGCGTGCCCAAAAGGAATCGAACCCTCAGCCTTTTGATCCGTAGTCAAACGCTCTATCCAGTTGAGCTATGGGCACATTTATTCAATCCACTAGACAACACACTAATTATAGCATACACATTTTAAAATGTAAATATCTATTTTGTATTTTTTATACCCATTTTTTAACTACTTATTCACGCCTATATTTTGTTTATTTTTAATATTTACGCTGGTGCGCTACAATCACTAGAATCTGTGTTTGTAGGGGATTTAACAGCTACTACATTATCATTAACACTAGTGTTATTTCCAATTTCATTTACAGTTTCACCATCATTTTTATCTGTTGGTTCATCTTTAAATAATAGCTTTAATAATATTGGAGCAAGTATTGAACTTACTAATACTAACATAACGACTACAGTCATGTATTTTCCATCAATAATTCCCGCTTCAACACCCTTACTTGTGACGATTAAAGCAACTTCTCCTCTGGCTATCATACCTACACCAATACGGAGTGAATCCTTGGTTGAAAACTTAAGTCCCTTAGCTATTACACCACAACCGATAATCTTACCTAAAATCGCAAATAGAACGAATGTTAAGCCGAATAGGAATACCATTAAATCCATTTGATCAAAGGCCATTCCTATACCGATATTCGCAAAGAATATAGGTCCAAAAATCATATATGTATTCGTGTTAACACGTTTATCGACATACGCTGCGCTCTTGTTGTTAGTAGATAGAATTACACCTGCGATATACGCACCTGTAATATCTGCAACACCAAAAACATATTCAGCTACAAAGGCATAACCAAAACATACAACTAATGAATAAATTAATTGTCTTCTTGTCTTAGGATGCTTCTTTTCTAGGTGAGTAAATAGTTTTGATAAAACAATACCTACACCAATAGCTAATCCAAAGAATAATAACATCCAAATAATAGAAATAGCAACATTTCCATTAGGATTTATAGCACCTAATACTGGTGAAGATGCTCCACTTGCACCATCAATTGATAAAACAATTGATAATACAACGATACCTAATACATCATCAATAATGGCTGCTGAAAGGATAGTTGTTCCAACTTTTCCTTTTAGTTTGCCCATTTCTCTAAGAGTTTCAACAGTAATTCCTACAGATGTTGCGGTCATTATTGTCCCAATGAAGACGCACGCTAGGAAATTCTTAAATCCTAAGAACATTCCACCTGCTAGAATACCTAAGCCTAAAGGAAGTAATACACCACCTAAAGCAATTAAGAAGGAAATTAAACCAGTACGTTTTAATTCCGATAAGTCCGTTTCAAGTCCGGCCATGAACAGAACTAAAATAACACCTACTTCCGCGAATGCTTTTAATTCCACGCTCTGATGTAGTGGGAATAATAAACCATCAAAATCAGCACCAGGAATTAATCCCCATATTGCAGGTCCAATTATAATACCTGCTAGGATATAACCTAATACTTGTGGTAAGCCTATTTTTCGCATTAATAAGCCTAATGTTTTAGTTGATAATAAGATGATTGCAATTGTAAATAGAAACTTTAAACCGCCATCTATTATTGGCTCTGCTTCATAGAACATTATAGGTCCCTCCTACTCTTCCATTATAATTGTATAATTATAATTTCTAATTTACAATGATAAAGCCTTTTCATAGGAATAAATATTTACAAAAACAAAAAAAGATGACCTAAGCCATCTTAATTTTCAAGTGGTGACCCTTACGGGATTCGAACCCATACATGCATGCGTGAAAGGCATGTGTGTTAAACCATTTCACCAAAGGGCCATATTAAGGCTACTTTCATAGCCTTTTTTATTATACTATGTTTTTTGTGACTTTGTCAATACTATTTTTTATTATTTCACAAACAAATATAATAGCATATTCAGCAGCCTTCTTTTCAACTAAATTATAATTGTCAGTTTGTTCCTTAGAACCTAAAATATCAGATATGATTCTTAAGGAAATAAAAGGCTTATTATATATTTTACATGTATGAGCAATTGCTGCTCCTTCCATCTCAACAGCTTGGATATCTAAACCCAAACCATCTAATATGCTTGCATTAGTCGCAAAGACATCTCCAGATGCGATGTTACCTATAACATATTTAACACCATTTCGTTTTGCGATTACTTCACATACGCTTCTTATATGTTCATCTGTAGTAAATTCTCTACCAATTCCAGGAATGACGCCCTTTTGGTAACCGATAGGTGATAAATCAAAGTCATGATAAACTAATGTTTTACCAATAACTAAGTCAAACACATCTACTCCAGTTACTCCACCAGCTATTCCTGTATTAATGATAAAATTAACAGCATATTTTTCCATAAGGATAGTTGATGTAACTGCGGCATTGACTTTTCCAACACCAGATTCAACTACAACTACCTCTACGCCAAAAATAGTACCAACATAGAAATCTCTACATCTATGATTTTCGACTTTTAAGTCTTCAATAAGTGAGCAAAGATTTTCTACTTCAACCTTCATTGCTCCAATAATACCAATCATATTAATCCTCATCTAAATCTCTTAAAATATTTTTAATCTTAGCAATAATAATATCTACAGCGATTGAATGTGAATTATCATTTGGAATTATGATATCTGCATATCTTTTTGTAGGTTTAACAAAGATATGATACATTGGTTTAACTGTTGATAGATATTGATCAATTACATCATCGACAGATCTACCTCTTTCATTAACATCTCTAACTAATCTTCTAATAAATCTAACATCATCATCAGATTCAACGAAAATCTTAATAGAAGCTAATTCTCTTATCTTTTCATCTTCTAAAGCCATAATACCTTCAAGAATAATAACTTTAGATGGTCTAACTACTTCTTTTACAGTTTTTCTCTTATGCTTGATAAAATCATATCTAGGCATAGGAACAGATTGACCTTTAAGTAATCTCTTTAAATGTAATAGAAGTAAATTCATATCAATTGCATCAGGATGATCAAAGTTAATCTTTTTTCTTTCTTCAATAGGTAGTTCATCATAAGATTTATAATAATCATCTTGATTTATTACCGTAACATTCTCATGAAGTTCATCTAATATTTCGTTAGTTACAGTTGTTTTGCCAGCACCAGTACCACCAGCGATTAAAATTAGAATATTTTTATTAATATTTTTCATGATTTTTATCACCCCTCATATATATTATAACATACATATGGATATTAATTTGCCTCATTTTCAACTTTTTCTTCTACTTTTTCTTCTTCAACTATATCTATAGCATTTTCTTCTTTAGTTTCTTCCTTCTTTTCTTCATCTTTAGAATGATCTAGAACTAAAGCTAAGAAGACATAAGCAACAGGTATCATAATGATTGATGCTGTAAATGGTCCTACATAATCAATCCAAATATCACCTAAGTGCATTGCTTTGAATATTGATACAAAAATGAATGTTAAAAGCTCAGTTAAGCCAAATCTAGCCGCAAATATAAACATTGATTCCCAGAATGTTTTAGCATCAGATTTCTTATTCCTAAACGTAATATAGTTATTTGCAAAATAAGAGAATGTAGATGCCACTATAAAGGCTACTGCATTACTAATTAAGACTTTCCAAGTTTCCATACTTTCTTCTTGTAGTATGTTTGCTGCAGAAAAAATCTTATACATGCACCATAATGTTCCAATATGTATTAATGTGTTTAAAACACCAATTACACAGAATGTAATAAATTTTCTATTCCAAAACTTTTTAACGCCCCAACGCCATAATTTCTTAATCATTTGTCTCTTCCTCTATCAAGTAAATTGGTCTATTAAATATTTGTCTACGATTACTATAAGCTAAGTAGAATTGCATTCTAATTAAGAAGAAAGCAATGTATACAAATATATCTAGTTTTAAGTCTCTAATGTATTCTTTGAAGAAATAACCATCAATTGTAAAGTATAATACTGTTTCTGTTACAGCAACAGCAAATACTAAGAACATTGCTAATTTAACAAATAACATTAAGATACTAGAGAATTGGTTAACACCATTCCATCCGTATTTAAATAGTTTTCTGAAATTCCATTTTGATTTTCCTTTTTCTCTTTCAATAAATTCAAATGGAATACATATTTTACTAAATCCAACCCATGAGAAAATACCCTTCATGAATCTATTATTATCAGGAAGTGATAAGAAGGCATTAACAACCTTTTTATCTAATAATTGATAATCTTTAACACCACGTTCCATTTTAACATCTGCATAATGATTAAATACACCATAGAAGCATCTAGTAAAGAATCTCTTTAATAGTGATTCACCTTTTCTAGATGAGAACTTTGTATAAACAATGTTATATCCTTCTTCCCAGTTCTTAATCATTTCTGGAATTAAATGAGGTGGATGTTGTAAGTCAGCATCCATTATGATTACAGCATCCTTATCCTTACATTTTTCTAATCCAGCTTGCATAGCTGCTTCTTTCCCGAAGTTTCTAGAAAATGATATGTATTTTACTTTAGGATCATTTTTTGCATATTCTCTTATCTTTTCTAAAGTTTTATCTTTACTACCATCATTTACGAATAATAAATTCATTTCATAGTTTTCGTTATACCACTTTTGAATTTCTTCATAGAATGAATCTATTACATCTTCCTCATTGTAACAAGGAACAATAATTGCAATCTTCTTCATACTCTTTTCTCCTTCTGCCATTTGCAATAACTACAACACCATAAATGGCGATGCCAAGCATTGATGCAAGGGCACTTACATTTAATCTTCTTGGGATAAATTCTAAGTTGATACTAATATTTTGTTCTCCCTTAGGTACTATAATACCAAGTAATCCTCCATTAACCTTAATTGTCTTATAATTCTTATCTAATTTCCAGCATTCATTATAAGCAATAGGTAGAGCAACAATAATATCATTATTCTTATTTTCTCTTTCGAAGCTTAATTTAAGTTTAGAGCCATCCATCTTTAAGCTTAAATCTTTATAGTTTTGCATTCTTGTTAAATACTTTTCATATTCAGTATAATCAGTAAATTCAACAATTAAATCTTTTTCATAAGAATCTAGTGATGTATAATCACCATTCATATAAATCCATAAACTTGTTGGTATTTCATCATAGAAAGCATAGCCTGATAAAGCACTTTCTCTATGTCCATCTTCAAATTCTAGCCATACATCTTGGAAAGACATTGTTCTTGCTCCATCATATCCTGAGAAATAAAAGTGCATTACACCCTTACTTGGAATTGATGTTTGATTTAATATCTTGTATTGAACTGTATTATAATCTTCATCTTTAATTCCTTCATAACAAGTCTTATAAGTTCCATTAATTACAGGAGTTCCAGCAGGAATAGATGTCTTTTCATCTCCTGTATAACAATAATTTAGAATGTATTGTTGCTTAATTATTTCATTTACTTCAGAGAACTTATCGTGATTAATTGTTTTATCATAAATCATAAATGGAGCGTAATTCTTGTTTTCATAAGCTAAGAATTCACCATCTTCAGCTACAAAATCATAATATTCTTCTGGGAAGTAGAAAGGATATTCATCATTATCTACTACAACATATCTATTAGCTAATGCTTGTTGTAAGAACATTGAATAGCCATTCATTACTTCTTTTGAGTTTCTTGTTTCAGCACTATATGAACCATTATCATAATATAATTTAGACATTTCATTAGCGCTGCAATCATAGAAGGAATGGAATATTCTTAAATCTGATAAATAAAGATTTGTTCTTGTGTAGCTTGTTGAATAAATAAAATCATCAGTAATATATGTTTTAATATGTGTTCTTGAGAAATCACCATCGTAAGGTGTTTCTAAGTTAGAACTCATAAAGCCATTTAATCTTTCCTTACTATCTGAGAAAGATAATGTACCATAGTTTTCAGCCTTTGGTTCAAACATCCATAAGAAACCAATAACAAGTTCTACCGCAAGTACATAAGGCATAACGTTAAACTTCTTTTGAATCTTACCAATTGAACCAATTGATAATACTAATATAATACCTAATGCCACAAACATCATAACAACATCATACTTCATGTCTTCATATTTTTCATTAAGTACTAATTGATTATTAATGATTGCTAAATTGACATTATAAACTTTTCCTAAGTAATAATTTAAAACTAACACAATAACGACAACTAATAAACCATTTGTGATTAATGATTTAATGCTTAATAAGTTAAACTTAAAGTCTGTTTGTGTTATAACATGACCTACAATTAGTAAGTTAAGTATATTTAGCATACCAACCCATCTAGTATAAGGCGCACCATTTAAACTAAATAACATATAGAATACAGGAATTGCTAGGAATAATACTTCAAATAATAAAGCAATCTTATAAATTCTTGATTCTCTATCTTTTAGCTTAAAGATATAAAGCATAATTACTAAACCAGTAATTGTGATATATAAAGAAATGTGATCAGTAATGTAATCATTAATGAAGCCATAGAAATCTGTTGAGTAAGTTGGTGTAAATAAATTACCTAATACTCTAGCATACATCTTTAGGGCTGTAGTTTGCGTGTATCCTGCTTTTGCATTGAAGCTCCACTTATAGAAGTTTTCATGTCTTTGGTATGAATCAGCCATAATGAAGCTTGCACTTGGAAGTAATATAATACAAGCAATCAATATACCAATTACCATATACATTGCACATATAAAGCCTTGGACAAATCCTCTCTTTAAATAGATTAGAATCGCAAGTAATGTAACATGTTTAGCATTAGGATTAACCTTTAAGATTTCATCTTTTACTGTTTGTAATTTATTATCTAAGAAATAACTTAGAATAAACCACATACCCATAAATACCATTGTACAAGCACCTAAATAATAGTTATAGAAGACTAATAATGCTGAACAAATTGGTAATAATAATTTATTTCCTTGTTTGTATTTTTCAATACATACTGCTGTAAATGGATAATAGAACACTAATGAGAAGAAAGCTGAGAAAGCCATAATTATAGAGTTATATCCACATACAAAATATAATAATGAAGTAACAAATATCGCTTTATTTGAGCATTTTCTTAAATGCAAGAAATACGCAAACATTAATGTTCCTAGGAATAACTTAAACATTTCAGTTAAACCAAAGGCTATTTCATAGTTCATCACAAACGATAATAAGAATGATACTATCGTAAATAAATCTAATGGTACATAATAAGTATCTGAATAGAAAGATGCACCCAGATAGTTATTATAGTTATAGAAAGATAACTTACCCGTCTTAAGCTTTAAAGCGAAATCTTCATTCATTTTAAAGTATTGTAATAAGTCATCTGAACAGCATGTATAATATGCATCACCATCAATGGCAATTAATATAGCAGTGAAAATAAGAACGATTGCCATCATTATAGCTAAATATGTAATTGTTTTTCTTCTACTTTCTAAAAACCTTAATTTAAACATACGATTATTAGCAATATAGTTGCTTACTCCTTCCGCCCATATTAAAAAACGACAATGTAATTATAGCACAAATATATTTATAAATATATATAAAATCAAAAAAAATACTCCAAATTGGAGTATTTCTTATTCTTACTTTTTAGTTGCAGCAGCTACTCTACAAACAAGCTCTAAGATTCTTAAGTATAAGTAAATGATACTTGTTGTTAAGCAGAATGCAGCTTTCCATTCATATTTCTTATCAGCTTCTGTGTCAGCTAATCTAGCAGCATAATCAAAGTCTAAGCATAATGATAATGCAGCGATAATAGCAACGAAAATATCAATAATCCAACCAATTGGGTTACTTGGATTATAAAGAATATCTCTCATTCCTGGAACATTTAAAGCAGCTAAGATAGCTAAAATAATTGAACCTAATATAATAGCGATAAATGATGTAAGAATAAATGCTTTAAATTTATGTCCTACTTTAATAATTCCTGTGAAGTATAGAATACCCATAACAAATGTTACAACAAATGTTAAGATAACAGCTACTAAAGCAACGCCAGGATATGCTAAATCGCATATTAAAGAGATTACTCCAAGCAAGAAGCCTTCTGCTATTGCATAAATAAATGAGAAGACTGGACATAATCTAACTGAGAAAGTTGCGATTAAACCAGCAACTAATGCAACTATAACTGCAGCGATTAATGCACCAACGAATGTACCTAGGTTTTCTTCTGAAAGCCCGTTATACATAAAGGCAATCGCAGCAATTGCAGCAGCAACAGTAACTAAAAGTAATATGATTGTTTTTCCAAAAGTACCATGAATTGTTGCACATGATTCTCTATCGCCATAGTATTCATCACTAGAGCGTTCTAAATTTTTAAATAATGGATTTCGTAATTCCAATTTAATCACCCCATTTCATTATAACACATTATCGTTTTTTTTCAATAAAAAAGAACAATACCCATTAATGGGTACTGTTCAAATTATAAACTGAATAAATCAAATTCTTGTTCTTCTACTTCACCTGGTAGGTCACCAAAGCAGCCATAAGAATCCATTAAATCAAATATAGTTTTATTAATTTTTGATCTTGCTAAGACATCTGCTTTAGATGTAAATGGCTTTTTATTTCTTTCTTCAACGATGTTTAAAGCAACGTTTGCTCCAAGTCCATCAATTGCTACAAATGGGCATAATAAAGCCTTTTCCTCATCTATTATCTTAAAGTCTGTAGCTAATGATTCATTAATATTAACCATCTTGAATTTGAAATCTCTACATACCATTTCTAGAGCAACTCTTAAGGTACTTAAATGATCTCCTATCTTAGCATCAGATAAGTTTTCATCTTCTTCTATATTACCTTCCATTAGAGCTTTAACTCTATTTCTAATTGTATTTTTATCACTACACATTGTAACTACATCAAAGGCATCTACACGCTTTGAGAAGAAACCAGAATAGAATAATAATGGTCTATATACCTTAAACCAAGCAATTCTTAAAGCCATCATAACGTAGGCTGTGGCATGGGCTTTTGGGAACATGTACTGGATTTGTCCACAAGACCAAATGTACCACTCAGGTACACCATGTTCTCTCATATATTGAACAAGTGGTACCCAGTTTGCTGGTTCTTTCTTAGGTTTACCCTTTCTAACAAATTCCATAATCTTAAAGGCCATAGATGGTTCTAGACCCATATACATTAAGTCAACCATGATATCGTCACGACATCCAATGATTTTACTAAATTGTATTTTACCATAATCAGTTTTTAAACCTGTAATTAAGTCTTTAGCATTATTTAACCATACGTCTGTACCATGTGATAGACCAGATATCTTAACTAATTCGGCAAATGTCTTAGGTCTAGTATCTAGTAACATTTGTCTAACGAATTCTGTACCAAATTCAGGAATAGCTAAGCTTCCAACTTCACTTAAGATATCTTCTTTTGTTACACCTAATACTTCAGTACCATCAAATATTCTTAAAACATTAGGATCATCAACTGGAATATCTTGAGCTCTATCAAATGGGAAATCTTGAGGATGATCATATACATAATTCATTAAATATCTAATGATAGTAGGATCATCGTGTCCTAGTATATCTAGTTTTAATAAGTTACTTTCAAATGTATGATATTCAAAGTGTGTTGTTCTAAAGTCGTTTGTTGTATCATCTGATGGATATTGTATTGGTGTTACATCATATATATCAATTCTCTTTGGTACAACAACAATACCACCTGGGTGTTGACCTGTAGTTCTCTTTACACCTTCAATGATATGCGCAACTCTATCAATTTCAGCCTTACGCATATTTATATGATTAGTTTCGCAGTACCCTAAAACATACCCATATGCGGTTTTTTCCGCAACTGTTTGTAGTGTACCTGCTCTAAAGGCATTATCATAACCCATAACATCTCTAATAAACGCATGAGCTTTAGGTTGATATTCACCTGAGAAGTTTAAGTCGATATCAGGAACCTTATCTCCCTTAAATCCTAAGAATGTTTCAAATGGAATATCATGTCCATCTTTCTTAAGTGGTGTACCACAAATAGGACATATAGCATCAGGTAAGTCAAAACCTGAATCGGCATTCTTTAATTTATCTTGTAATTCTACTTCAATAGGTCTAATACCATATTTAGCTTTTTCTTCTTCATTCATCTTAAATGATGAGAATTTACATCTTGGACATCTATAATGTGGACTAAGTGGGTTAACCTCTGTAATTTTCATCATAGTGGCTACAAAGCTAGAACCAACAGAACCTCTTGAACCTACTAGGTATCCATCATCAAGTGACTTCTTAACTAGTATATGAGCCATATAATATACCGAACAGAATTTATTTGTTACGATACTGTTAAGCTCTTTATCAAGCCTTTCTTTAACGATTTGAGGCAGCTCTTCACCATATAGGTCATGTACATTTTTATTAACCATGTTTTTAAGTTCTTCTTCAATTGAAGGAACACCTAAAGAGTCCTTAAATTCATCATCTGCAGGGTCAAATAATCCCTTAGGGAATACTTGGATTGGTTCAATCATATCCGCAATTTTATTAGTATTAGTCACAACTATTTCATATGCTAAATCTTTATCTAAGAAGCTAAATTCTTCAAGCATTTCATTAGTTGTTCTAAAATGTTGCTCTGTTACACCTGGATAATCTTCAAGTGGATGTCTTGTACCACCTAAGCCTTTAGTTCTAAGGTAGATATCTCTATATTTTCTATCTTCAGGATTAACATAGTGAACATCACCCGTAGCAACAATTATCTTACCCTTTTCTTTTGCTGCCTTGATTATCTTTTTAATTGTATCTTCTAACATATAATCAGGATCAACGTAAGTATCTATCATTAAATGGGCATAAACACTCTTAGGTTGAACTTCAATATAATCATAAAGATCAATTAAATCTAATAATTCTTCATATTTACGATTTAGTGCTGTTTCAAATATTTCACCATTTACACATGCACTACCAATTAATATACCTTCTCTATATTTATCTAATACTTCCTTAACAACTCTAGCCTTTTTATACATATGACAAGTTAAGGAATCGCTAAGTATTCTAAATAAGTTTTTATAACCTATTTGGTTCTTTGCTAAAAGAGTGATATGCTCGCCAAATGGCCATTTCCACGCATCATCTGCGATAAGAGAATTTAAGTTATTATAGTTAGTAATACCTTTATTTCTTATTTCATCATACATAACGTTAAAACATTCCATTGTCGCATAAGCATCGTCTGTTGCTCTATGGTGTTCTTCTAGTTTTATCTTATAGAATTTAACCATTTTATCTAGACCGAAACCTTTTAAGTCTTCAAAATGCAATGCTCTAAGTAAAGGTAGTGTATCTATTACAGGGAATTCTTCACATTCTATTCCAGCACGCTTAAATTCTTCATAAATCATACCTGTATCAAATGTCGCATTGTGCGCAACTAATATTGTACCTTTAATGAAATTATAGAATTCTCTTAAAACGACATTTCTATCTTCACCACTTTTTGCTAGCATTTCATCTGTTATATGAGTTTTTGCTACTATCTTCTTTGGTAATGGTCTATTACACTTAATTAATTTTTCAAATGAAGCGATATGCTTACCATTATGAACCTTATAAGCACCAATTTCAGTTAATTCATCATATTGGTTAGATAAACCTGTTGTTTCAACGTCAAATACAGTGAATGTCGCATCTAATAAATCAATATCCATATTATTAAAGGCGATTCTATTTTTTCTATCACTTACCTTTGTAAGTTCTACACCATAAATTGGTTTAATATCATAGCCACCATTTTTAATAGATTTCATTAATGTAGGGAACCCATAAACACCATCATGATCAGTTAGGGCAATGGCTTTATGACCCCATTTTGCGGCTATTTTAACATAATCAGCTATTTCACCTATTGCATCCATTGCAGACATCTTTGAGTGTAAGTGTAATTCACATCTTTTTGTCTCTGCATTATCCATTCTCTCTTCTTTTTTAGGTTTTTCTATTACTTCAATAGTATTAGCCTTTAATACTACATCTCTATCAAAAGAACTGTATTCAGCATTACCTGTAACTTCTACCCATTCACCAGCTTTGATTTTAGTAATAGAATCTATTTCTTCTTGTTTAAATAAGAATTTAGTAACTAAAATAGTATCAGTTTCATCACTTACAGCCATACTAATAATAGTTGTTTTACCTGTTTTAAATTTCTTTGATTCTATTGTTTTAGATTCATTCTTTAAAACCTCTCCTCTAATTCTAAAGCTTAGAGGTCCTTTTGTGTTTTCATAATCACTTAACCCTAGTTGATCTGTTGGAATAATACTTATTGGTTCAACTAAGCTAGAAGTGATTTTAGCTTCTCTTTTTCTACCAAAATATTTAAAGTCATTTTCTTTATTTGTATTTGGTTGAGCTTTAGTTTTAGCTAATTCTTCACTATTAACCTTTACAGTTTGAACGCCAAATTCATCTTCTTCAACTACTTCAACATTTCTTACATCATTTTCTTCTTGCTTAAATGATTCAATCTTTATTTTTACTGGAAAACCTAAAATAGAAAATCTCTTTTCAATTTCTCTAGTATATAAATTGAAATTTACGACTGTATCAGGTGCGTAAATTGTATATTCATCCTTATCAAAGCTTATATTTAAGCCTTTCATTATGATTAATCTTGTTTTTGTTTTAGATAAATCGTTTAAAACATCATTGTAATATTTAACCATATCAAACTTATCATATTTTAATTCTTCCTTATAATTAAGCATAAGTTGATAATTATTACCTAATGCTTTATCTAAAAACTCACATGCGCCGTTATAGAATTCAATGGCATCTTCTGATTCTAAAAGCGACTTAAAAGTGATGATTATTTCATACATCTTGGTAGTCTTATTACCAATAGCTTCATATGATAAATAACCATCTGTAATATTTGAATTAAATTTTTTATATTCAAACATTTTCTTCATTAACATCTAAAAACACCCCAAACTACTTATCCATATTATTCTTCAAATACATTATTATAATATGGTGTTATTTCATTATCCTTTAAGAAATTTAAAGCAGTGCTACTTATATCATAGCTAAAAACATTTTTGATCTTCATATCAATAATTATTTTAGATATTTCTTTATCAATTTTAGTAACTGCTAAAGAAAACATAGAGAAATCAAACTTACTATTATAAAAGTCTAAAACGGCTTCATTATAAGCTTTATTACTAGTTAAAACTGCGCCTTTATAGCACATAACGCATGTATAGTTAGTATCTAATATTTTCTTTGCGGCAATAACATCACCATTCATAAAATCACCCTGCTTAAAGTTATTGTATTTTATTAATCCTGCCAAAAAAGGATATGAAATATAAATTGCATAAAAAAGAGGAATCATCCTCTTTTTAATTTTTTTCAAATAATTCTTGAATCATTTTAGCTAATATTGGTTGGCATCCATCTTGTGATAAGTATCCAACAAAATATATTTTTCTATCTGGATCTGCAAAAGCAAATGCGCCAGTATAGCCTATTTGACCAAGTATAGTTCTTTTACTCTTAATCTTCATTAATCCACCGCCATAAAGCACATTTGGAAGTCCATTTTCCATTGGATTAAATTCTGTTAGTTTTTTGATTAAGTTTTCATCAAATAACCATCCATTGAAGAATGCTCTGATGAATTTCATTAATTCTCTTGGTGTAGAAATTAATCCTCCACTACCATAAGAACTAACAAGTAAGCTATTTCTTCTTAAAGGTTTACCATCATAGAATATAGCTGGTACATATTTTGAATCTTCTTTTGCGATATAAGTACTCTTTAAGTTAAGTGGTCCAATAATATATTCTTTATAAATTTCTTCAATTGTTTTACCAGTAACTTTTTCAATGATAAATACTAATAAGTCAAAATTTAAGTTAGAATAATAAGCTGATTTACCAGGTCTATTAACACCATTTAACATTTTAGTCCATTCAATCTTATCATCAAATGTATAGCTTACATCATTTTTTGATATTTGTGGTCTAACAAAATCATTGAAGTAATCATTAATACCACTTGTTTGGTATAATAAATCTCTAACAGAAATTACTTTTGAATGATCAATACCTTTGATATTACATAATCCTTTGCACTTTTCTTCATCCAAATAAATTGGAAGTTTACTATCTAGTATTAGCTTTTTATTTTCAATTAATCTTAAGACACATGCAACAGTGAATAGTTTTGTAACCCCACCTAAAGCAATTTTCTTATCTAAGTCTATTCCATATTGATAGTCAAAGCTTTCATTGTTAACTTCACCGTAAAGCACGCCTTCATAGGCGGCTTTACAAGCTTCATTAAATATTCTTTCATTGTTGTTTCCCATAATAATTCCCCCTATCTAGGATTATTTATTGATCTTAGGCATAATGTATGAGTTTCTTCCTTGACGTAAGACAATTAATGTTGTATCAACATAATTTGTGATAACATCAAGCTTCTCTGGTGGTGTAGCAATTATTAATTGTACGCCTAATGGTCTAACGAATTCCATTAATCTTGCAATTCTGTTAGGGTCCATCTTATTGAATGCTTCATCGAAGATAATTAAACCAATTGATGATCTTGATGCTTGATAAATTTGTACGAATGAAGCGATTATTGATACATAGAATGGAACTTGGTTTTCACCACCTGATTTTTCTCCACTTGTCTTAGAGAATAGGTAAGTATCACCATTGACATTAGTTACTCTAATATCATAATCCATGTATGTTCTATAATCAGTGAATTTAGAAATTACACCTTCACTATTAATTTCTTCAACAGCTAATGTATCAAATAGCATAGCAAGTTCATCTTTAAATCTTAATTCGAATTCTGGTGTAATGATTGGTCCATTACTTTCTGCGCTATCGCACATAACCATATCATAAATTCCTGAGAATTCTTTTGATTTAGGGAATATAAATTCATAAGTATCTTCACCGAACTTAATTTCACTTAAAGTTTTGTTGATTTTACTTACACCATCTTGTGCTTGAAGAATATTACTTCTAAGCTTAGCAAGGAAATCTTCCTTGAAGATTCTTTCAGTATCTTCTCTTGCATTTCTAACCTTATCTTCATATTCAACTAAGTGAGAATTAACTAGCTTATCATATTCACCAACATAATTAGCCATATTAGCATAACCTAGGTTACCTTGGAAATTATGTTCATTGTTATATTGTAGTTGTAATCTCTTTAGTTCATCTTCTAAGTGAGTGATTGCTCTACTGTTATTTTCTTGTTCTTTGTTATATTTGTTATATAACTCATGAGTATTCATTGTTTTACTATCTTCACGGTAGATTTCAAATACTTCATTTTCAAGACTAACGTTGTTGTTCTTGATTTCTGTGAAGATTTGTTGATAGTTAATAATATCATCTTCATATTGAGCAATTTCATCTTCAGTTTGCTTAATGCCACCTTTAATTCTACCTAACTCTTCATGAGCAGCTACTAATTCATCTTTTAGTGACTTAAGTCTTGCTGTAACCTTATCATATTCTCTTTGGATGTCTGATGCACTATCAGATTTTTCATCAATTTTTCTATTTGATAAGTCTTTAATTAAATTCTTTTGTGTTTCATAAGCGATAACACTACTCATACCTTCAACGATATCCTTGATGTTTAATCTAGTGATAAAGTTAATTTCTTCTTCATACTTTCTGATTTCTTCATCAATTGCGATATAATCAGCATGAATTGCACGTTCTTGTGCTTGATACTTAGGAATTTGTTTATTAATAGCATCTTTACCGATAAATGGTTTATCAATATTGATGTTTAATTGTCTAACTGTATAGTTATTATAAACTACAGAATCCTTAGTTAAAGCACGTGAATAGTTTTCAAGGTCATGAATATCCTTAGCACGCATTACATTTCCTAAAACCATATTTACATAACGCTTAGCATATTTGTTAGAAGAATTAATAATTTCAGCAACTGATCCAGCATCGCATGTATCATAGCCTACCATCTTCTTAGTGTTAACTAAACCAACACCAAATACTTGTTTCTTAGCTTTAATTTCATTGAATACATCTAGAGCGAAATCAAAGTATTGTGGTTCAATGATTAATGTGAATCTTTGACTTCCTAGATAATTTTCAATGGCATCTTGCCATGAAAAATCGCTAATTTCAAGCATTTCAGCTAAAATCTTAACTTCTGCATCTATTCCAGCTCTTTGGAATGCTTCATTAATAGAATCTCTTAAAGATACAACGTTTGGATTATAACGCATCTTTCTACCTTCAAGTGATTTAATGATATTAATGATTTGTTCATATTGTCTAGAAATCTCTTTCTTCTTTTGACGAGATAAACTTGCTTCTTCATAAACTTCTTCCTTACGATCATTTAAATCATCATTAATCGCAAGTAGCTTAGTCTTTAAATCATTAAAGTTTTCTTCATCAACATCTTTTAAGTTTAAACCTCTAAGTTGTTTATAAGCTTTATAGTTATTTCTATCAATATAAGCATCTAGCATTGTATTATTTGCTAAAACAGCTTGTAAATATTTTTGTTTCTTATTTTCAATTACGCTTAATTCAGAACGTAATCTTTCGATTTGATTTTGTAATTGTTCTTTACTCTTAAAAGATTCACTATTTAATAAATCACTGTATAGAACCTTACTATTTTCATCATAAATTCTAATGTTGTTATCTAAAGTCTTAATTTTATCGATTTGATCATCTCTATTAGAGGCCATCTTCTTTAATTCAATCTTTAGTTTAGCAACTTTACCCTTTAATTCTTCAATACCAACAAGTTTAACTAATAAGTCATTAACTGTTGATTTTTCGTTTTTAATTCTAATGTTAGAAGCGATAGTATTAATTTCGCTTAAGCTAGCGATTTTTCTCTTGATAAGCTTTAATGTTCTTTCTAAGTCTTTATACATTCTAATACTATCTTGAATAGTTTCAACATCAATCTTCTTTTCATCTAAAAGATATTGATAGATAAATTCTTTAACGTTTTTGATTGGCTTAAATGCTAAAGCCTTTGGAATTAATGTAAAGAATTTTTCATTAATTGGACCATATATATTTCTAAATGCAATTCTTGCTTCTTTCTTGGTTACATAATAGTTTTCAAATGATTTGTTTTCTTTACATTGAGAAATAGTTAAAATCATTCCATTCTTAATGAACATTTCATCTTTCATTTCTCTATAAGATGAGTGGAACATGAATTTAACTTCAGGGCTACCCTTCTTGCATTCTAGGATAACACCAACAGTAAAATATTTACTATCCATATCATCAAAGAATTCTAGTGCAACGTGAGTAGTAACATCTCCTTCTCTTAAATATTCTTTATCATCTAGACCTAATTTACAGCAAACATAACCTCTAAGTTCACGGTTAGAATATTCGTTTGCGGCAAGGTTGAACTTTTGTTCACCAGCAGTTAGTACATATTGAATGGCATCAATTATTGTTGATTTACCAGCACCATTAGCACCAGTTAGTAGAATGTCATTTTTAACTTCAATTGTTTCGTTTGAGAAATAATGCCAGTTAATTAATTTAATCTTAGTTAGCTTCTTCATCTTGAATACCTCCATCATAGCTTTGTAGCATTTGATACAATATTTCAATATTGTAGTTATTTACGGCTAGTAAAATAGTTGGGAAAATAACAATATCACATGAACCTCTTGTTACATCGCCTTGTGGTTCAATAAGATTAAATCTCTTAAACATTCTAATTATTTGTACTAAATCTGTTTTATAAATCTTCTTCTTATATTCTAGTGATTCATATTTTTGGTGAATTTCATCTACTTTAACACTTACTGTGTTTCCACTATCAGTGTAGCTTGTTACTTTTTCTTGATATAAGATTCTTAAGATTATAAGAATGATACTTTCGTTTTTCTTTAATCTTAGTAAGTTTTTATTTGCTCTATTGTATAGTTGAATAGCACCATTTTCTGTAGAAAGGATTACTTCCCACCCCATAACTTCAAAATATTCATCAAACATTCTCTTATAGTTTAAGACAAAGAAATAAGCATCCTTTGTATCTTTTTTATCTTTTGATAAGAAGTTGTTGAATAAAAGTTGATTACAAACGTTAGAAAACATTTGTCTTTCTTTATCATTAAATTTCTCGTAACTTTCTTGAAAACTCATAGTCCTATCTCCTTGCTATCTCGAAATCGTTAATTAAGAATTTTTCGGTTTCGTATTTTTCGTTTAATTTTGTTATATTATATCCATCGTTTGTTGTTCCATATACTAAGACATATAATAGTCTAGTTATACCATCAGTATCTATCTTATCCCCAAATAATTCTGATGCTTTTACTCTACTTGCCTTAGATAAAATCATATCAACAAACTTCTTTATAGCTACTTCACTGAACTTAGAATTGTAAGCTTCTAAGAAGGCTTTTTGTAATTCATCTAAATCAGGTCTATCATGTACTGTTAAAGCACTACTTTCAATTGGTCTAGTCATAATCTTAGGTGATTGTAGTGAATTAACTTGTAGAGCTTGTTGTTGACTTATTGTGAATAAGTTCTCAATTTTGCTCATTAATTGATGTTCTGTCATTCCTTGATCTTTTGTCATGAACTTTAAGATGTAGTTTAACTTTCCTAAAGTATCAGTTTCATTATTAAGTAGGAACTTAATCTTTGTGATTGTTGAATTGACATAAACTTTATTCTTTTGTTCGATTTCATCAATTAAATCATCTAAGTTATTGAAAATATCAATTGTATCATTTATAGATCTAGTAATTGCAAATTCAGCTTCTTCTCTAGTTGAGCCCTTATCAATCATATGAGCACCAATTAGTTTATTCATTAAAATGTCATTACCATAAATTTCTTCAAGCTTTTCTAATATTCTACGTTTGTATCTATCAACGTTATCAAATGTCTTTAATCTTTGGTAAGATTTATCAACTAATTGAGTCTTATAGTCAATTAATTTTTCCATTAATTCTCTAACACCTGTATTTTGACTAATACTTGTAATATAATCTCTAAGCTTTAAGTTAATCTTCTTGATTTCAGCGATAAATTCTAAAGCTAATCTTGCGACTTGGTTAATAACTAAATTAAGCTCTTCATTTGATGATTTTGTAAGAAGTGAATAAATAGAGAATAAATAACCCTTATATTCAAATACAGCATAATCACTTTCTTCTTCCTCTTTTGGAGCGGCTATTCTATCAAATCCTTCAAGAACTGTTAAAGCATAATATCTAAAACTTACTAAATCGTTATAGTTATTATCAGTTTCTAAAACTAACCAACCAGTTTGATAAAGTCTATTTAAAACATAATTTGCTTTTTCTCTTGGAGTTTGTGTAACCTCATCATCCTCTTGAAAATCAGGACTTTCATCGAAATAATCGATTAATTCATCCATTGCTTCTTCCCTTGTCACATCAAAACCCATTTTTTTATCATATAAGTCATATACTCTTTTTAAACAATCGTAATAAATACTCTTGTTTTTCGAAGCTAATATGCTAAAAAAATTAGCAGGGACTACATCAAAAATATTCAAAACAATCACTCCCTTATTTATTATCGTTTTTTAAAACGTCAACATTCTTTAGTGCAATAATATAATAAATTATACCTATGAAGCATCCGATATATCCGAATATATCGAAGCCATATAATGAATCTAATATTTGACCAATAGTTTCTAGTGCAAAAGCATATATTGCCATTACAAAGCATTCTTTGAAATATAAGTTTCTTGTTCCTCTAGCAAGTAAGGCACATAATAAATCAAATATTAGTGCTATAAATGCTATTCTAAAGAAAGTAGATAAAACATCAAATGTTCCCCAGTATGGTTTTAAATCATTTACGATTGTATCGCATGCTTTTTCTACTCTTTCAAATTCTAAAACCCTTGTTTTATAATCTGTTTCTTTTAAGAAATTAAAGTTTAAACCATCTAAGCCAAGTTCTGTATATGTATAACTTTTTACTTTGTTACCAACAAAATAAACATTTATGCCATGATCTTCTAATTTAACAACATAATAAGTTCCATTTTGGGCGAATAATACAGGATCTGTATCATCATTTGGAAAAAGAATAGCACAATTACCTTCAAAAATAAGGTTTGTTTGCTTACTATCAACAGTTAATGTATTATCATTAATTTCCCCATCATAGAATTCATTTCTCTCTTCAACTAATACTTCTCTTATCCTATATTTTGTATCTTCACTAATACCTTTTGTCTTAACAGTTGAAATAATTGTAGGTATAGTTGCGATTACGCATAAAGATAAGATATATAATAACGCAAGAAAAACGTTGTCTAATCTATATAAAGATATTGAACTTGGATTTGCTAAACTAGCTTTAATTCTTCTAAACATAATATATCTCCTACACTCTCAATATATATTATAACATATATATTGTGATTTTAAAATCAAAAAATCATATAAAATGAAATATTTAAATGCTATAATTTAAGTGGTGATAAAATGAATTTAATGAATGATGAAAAACATTTTAATACACTAAATAATTACTACAAAGCTAAATACGGGAAAAAAGTGTTTAAAATACCACTAAATGGTAATTTTAAATGCCCTCATTCTGGCTGTATTTTTTGTAATGGTAGCGGAGATTTTGCGGGTAATAAAAATAAAACAATTACTGAACAGTTTTATGATGTTAAACGTATGATGGAAAATAAATGGAATGATGCTTATTATATTGTTTATTTTCAAGCAAATACTAATACTTACGCACCACTAGAGGAATTAAAACAAAAATATGAAGAAGCTTTATCACTAGATAAAAATATAATTGGTATATCTATCGCAACACGTTGTGACTCAATCACTGATGAATGCTTAGAATACTTAAAAGAGTTAAACAAAAAGACTTTTGTTCAAATAGAATTAGGCCTACAAACTATACACGAAAAGACATCAAAATTAATAAATAGAGGACATACTTTAAAACAATTTGATGATTGTATAAAAAGGCTAAAAGAAGCCAATATTAGTGTTGTTGTTCATATTATTAATGGCTTACCTTATGAAACATTTGACATGATGATTGAAACAGCTAAATATGTAGGATCTTTAGGTATAGATGGAATTAAAATACATATGCTTTATGTAATGAAAAATACACCATTAGAATTGATGTATGAAAAAGAAAAATTCCCTATTTTAACTAGGGATGAATATGTAAAAATAGTTTCTACTCAACTAGAATATATTCCACTATCAATGGTTATTCACCGCTTAACAGGTGATTCTGATAAGAACTTATTAATTGAACCAACATGGAGTTTAAAGAAGTTTGTTGTATTAAATGAAATAGATAAATATATGAGAAAAAATAAAATATACCAAGGAGACAAAATAAAAGAGGAATAAATCCTCTTTTTTTATTTTGCAATTGTTATTGTTTGAGTAGTTGATTGTTTTATTGATGATTGATCAACATATAAACCAAGATCTAGCCATGATAAGTATCCATAGATACTAGTACTGCCATGTCCATCATTTAAAACTTCTATTGAATCTATAACTTTATTGTCGTTATAAGTTCTTTCGCCTTCAGTTAAGCTGAATGGTAATAATAATCCTTCACTATTTTTAACAGCAACACTCATTGGATACTCATCATAATATGATTTACCTGCACCATTTTCTTTCACAGCATAAACAGTATCAACTGATATTATATAATCATTTGGTGTAATCTTTAGTTCACAGGAATCATTAGAAATTGTACCATTAATGTCATATGATTTTTTATTTGCTGAAGTTTTAGATGCTGATTTTAAAAGATAATAATATCCATCTATTCTTCCAAATTCTGGTTCTATTACATAGAAATGATATTCCGTATTAGTTACGTTGATACTTACATTAGACACACTAATAGAGCCGCTTAAATTACCATCTTCTTCTTTAATTGTACCACTTATATCGTATTCAACTTTTATATTTACTTTTCCATTAGAAACAACAGTAGCACCTTCGGCTTCTATTTCTGGCACAGTATAAACATATTCATATTCTTCAGCTACATGTCCAGTTACTTTATAACCATCTTCACTACCAAAATGTATTATTCCTTCGGCATGAGTTCCAAATTCTCCTGAAACATCAAATATGGCTTTAACTACCCCTTCTTCGCCTTCTTCTTTGCATGTTACTTTAAATGTTGCTCTACCATTATTATCAGTTGTAACGCTTGTTTTATCAACAGTAAAACTACTTGATAGGCTAGTTATAGTTAAATAATAACCAGGAAGAGCAAAATCAGGATAAATAGGATTAGTTGGATTAGAATAATGACAATATAAGCTTACATCAGCTGATTCACCTTCACTTAAGGTAGTCTTAGATGAGCTCATTGTAAATTGTGGTGTAATCATTTTATATTCAATAGTTATAGTTACATCAATTAACTCTTTATTTTCACTATTATTATCTAATGTTTTATTAAATGTGTTTGAATCTACTGTTTCACCAGCAACAGTTGAGCGTCCATAAGTATCACCTTTTTTATTGGAATCACCCCATACCATTGATAAATCTTCTGCATTTCCACTTACTCCATCAATTTGGTATTTTCCAAAGATCTTTAAACCACATCCATAATAGTAATAGCCTTCAAATTCTTCATAATAATCTAAAACATGCTTTTCATCAACCAAATAATCATAAAATGATTGTGTAATCCAAGCATCATTTTTATTAGTTCTTTTTGCTTCTAAAACCAAATCACGATATTTACTAGTCATATCAGGAGTTTTATCTAATATTTCATATCTAGAAAAATGATTAATCTTAAAAGTTGCTACTCCACTAGCTACTGTTGCACTAGTAACATAATCCCAGATTTTAGTTACATCATTATAACAGAATACTGATATAGTCGCATTAGTTGGAGCTTTAGTAAGTCTAACAGTTGCTTCTACTTCTTTATTAAACTTAGTTCCAGATGGACCATATTCAACTCCACCTAAAAAGCTTTGTGATATGTTAGAACTAAATTCTTTTGAATTACTAACATATTTTAAAGATATTTCGGTATCTTTATCTAAAGCATCTTTAGGAATATTTAAAGATAAATTACTATCTTTATCACTTAATGTTCCACCATCTTTACCTATTTTACCTTTTGTAGCTTCATGAGTAATGATTTCTTGTGTTTTCTTTTTATCTTTCTTTTTACCACAAGCAGCTATTGTAAAAATACTAGAAAATAATAAAACAGGTATTAATATTTTCTTTAAAATATTCATAAAATCCCTCCTTATATCGTATAATACACTTTTATTATATATTATATAAATATATGTTTTAACTATCTTTATGAATATAATGTCAAAAAAATGAAAAAAGATTAAAATGTATAAAACAAATTAATCTTCTTTTCTTATATTCTTACACTTTTTCTTTCCAATAACATTTAATAATGTTTTATAAACTACTTCCTTACAGTCTAAATCCTTTAAAACAACTATCGCATTACCATATAAGGAATTAGTTTTTATATCATCTAGCTTTGCCATATCTATAACATATAAGTTTCTACATTTAACATTAGATGCATAAATATATGTTGTATATATATCTATATCGATATCAAAATCATTCATAAACATAACGCCATTTGGAAAAACATAAGCATTTAGTTTTTCTGAATAATAATCTTCTAATTCATCATATTCTTTAATAATGGCTTTATCTTCTTTATTTTTATTCTTTTCAATAATACTTTTAATATCCATAATATCACCACTATTATTATACAATAAAAAAAGCATCATTTCGATGCTTTCTTTATATGAATTAGTCTTTAATGCAAAGTGGTAGAGCTGAAGTTACACCAGCACCAATGAAGAAAATACCACCTAAAATTGCACCAACACCTAGGTTAACTTTCATGCTAGCTCCAAAGATTTCTCCCTCGATTTGGCTCCAATCATAGAAATATTTTCCATCAACGTTAACAAATTGCTTTGTCATAAAGAAGAAAATTCCAGCTGCAACAAAACAAGCAATTGAAACGATAGGGAATGCTTTTTTCTTAATTCCTGCCATAGGTAAAATAGCAAATACTAAACCAGCAATAGCAGCTAAGAAAGCGATGAATAGGAAAATAGAGAAATCGAAGCCATCCTTTTCACCAAAAATAGTTTTTAATCCAGAATATGATTCAGTTTCACTATAGCCATATGCAGAAGCTTTCATTGTAATTCCTGCTAAGAATAAAGCAAAAATTAATCCAAGTGCACCTAGTGCAATTGTACAAATACTAAAAATTTGTGACTTTTTCATTTAATATAATCCTCCTTAATTATTATTATATAACAATTAACTTTTCTTTTACAACAAAAAAAGCCTAAATAAGACATTTTTTTGAAATTAGTCTTATATCGGCCATTCTTCAAATGATAATATATTCTTTTTATTTATATATTCATAATGTAATTCCTCTGTTACAAAAGGAATGATTGGATGAAGCAGCTTTAAAATAATTGACGCTTCTTTTCTATTCATCTTTTTACCCTTTAATAAATCATTAATTTTACTACCCATTAAAGCTACTACTTCTTTTAGATTACCAACTTTATAAGCTTCATTAATTTCATTAACTAGATTATTAAAGTTTTCATCTAATTTATAATCACTTGTAATTTCTAGATCAAATAATCTAATTAATCTATCTACATATCTTCTATATATTTCTAAATCTAGATTATCTATCTTATCATTTATATTAATTAAGAATAATCTAAATACATCAGCACCATATTTATCTATACTACCTTCAATATCAAAATTATCATCAATAATTACTTTATTTTCTACTACTACATTTTTAAATGGGTCATCTATATCTAAGTATTTAATATCCTTTAAGAATAAAATCATAAATCTAGCATATAATAAATCAGTTGCGCTTATATCACCTAAATATAAATTTAGTGGTAGCCATTTATTAATTTCTAATCTTGCATCAGGACTATTTATAGGAAGTAATCCAGCATTACTTTTTAATATAAATGCTAAATAATACCATGATAATGATGCGAAGCTAGTCATAGTTTGTAGCTCTCTTACGCCATTTTTACCATCTTTAGTATAAACATTTAACCATGATTTCGCATTATATAATGGTGAGTTTTCATTACCTGATGGTTTAACAATAATATCAGGATTATCTAGTGGTAATTCTGTACTATTTAATACTTTAATTGTTCCATCATCTAAATATATTACTGGTATTGCTTCAGAAAAATAGATTGGATTAGATAAGCATATTTCTCTAAGCTTATATGCTTTTTTAACCTCTCCATAATCATTTTCAACTAAATAATTAATAACCTTTTTATTTGCTTCACTTATATTTAAATCATCAATAAAACCACTATTAATATGAACTCCATCTTCTAGTGTTAAATCAAATTCACTATCAATTACTTTAATAATATCTAAGCCATATAGGCTTGCAAATTCAAAGTCAAGTTCATCAGTTGAAGGTGTGCATATTTTAAAGTCATTACCATATTTATCATCTAGATAATTTGCTACCCAAATGGGTAGTAATTTACCATTCATTGGATTAATCGCAAATGCACCCGTAAATATGCCACTTACTCCATCATTTTTAGAATAATTATTTAAGTAATCTAAGACATCATTATATTCATCTTCACTAGTTATATCTAAAACATATTTATTATCAGGTGAAATAATACAAAAAGTTGATCCAAATAAATCATCTACTCTATCTCTAAAGGTATGAAAGATAAATCTATCTCCTTCTAATCTTATTTTTAAATCATAACCTTCTTTTTTACCAATTAGATTTATAAATTCTTCTTTTAAAGATTCTGGATAATTTAAGTTATCTAATTCAGAAAGTAGTCTTTCATTATATTTTTCAATATCAATAAACCAGTATTTAGTTGTTTTAAGTTCAACTAAATAGTTATCATTTTTAAGTCTATAATTTACTCCATCATATAAAACATCTTTTTCATCTACTATTTTTTTAAGCATACTACAATAATAGATATCAACATCTTTTAGTTTTACTAATCCATATTCATACATTTTAGTAAATAGCCATTGACTCCACTTATAAGTATCCGGATCACTTGTATTAATTGTTAAATCATAATCGACACTTAAGCCAAGTTTTTTAGCTATATCTAATTTTTTTACCATATTCTTTTTAGAATAATCATATGGACTATTACCTGTTTTAATGGCATATTTCTCTCCATCAATTCCAAATGAATCAAAGCCAATAGAGCTTAAAACATTAAAGCCTTGCATTCTTTTATATCTAGCAACACTATCAACTTTAAGTAAGTTTAAATAATCACCTAAAATGTTTGTTTTACTATTAGTTTTAATATATTTAGATAAGCAGAAAAAACGAGGACGAAAATTATCATTCATCTTCTTATATATCTTATTATTAAGCCAATAATTAGACCATTTTTCCTCTACTTCCTTAAAATTATATTGCATATTCTTCTCCTAATAGTAAAAAAAGCCAAATGGCTTTTTATTTATTCTCTTCTATGTATTTAACGATATCTCCAATAACTTTCATATTTTGGATTACATCTTCATTAATTTCTACACCGAACTCTTCTTCAATTTGCATGATGATTTCAACTGCATCTAAGCTATCAGCACCTAGATCTTCTCTAAATCTAGCATCCATAGTTACTTTAGATTCATCAATTCCAAGTTCATCTATAATGATTTCTTTAATCTTTTCAAATACCATATTTCATCCTCTCCTATCGTAATTATTATACATAATAATTCATTTAAAGTCAATCTGTTTGCTTATCCCTACAACTTTCATATAGGCTATCTACGACACCTAATCTATTTAAGGTTAAAGCGGCATTTCTCTTAAATGATTCACTACTTATACTACTATCTTTTGCATACTCTATTTTACTACCATCATATGAATAGAAATTATCATTCATGAAGGCCTTTTGTTGTGTTGAATAGAAAATTGGTAAATACCTATTATCAAACGCTGAATAATTTACATAATTTTCCTTATTGAATGTTACACCTAGTAAATCAAGTATTGTTGGAGCAACAACATAAGGAGATGTAAATGTATTATAATAGTTTGCGATATTCTTTGTTAAATAATAATCAGTTAAATCCTTATTATACATTATTAATGTTGTTTCATATAATTCATCTACTCTTGTTTTATCGCTTGTATGAGCGCTTTTTAGATATATATCATGATAATATGCTTCGTGATCTCCATATATTACAATTAGAGTATCATCTAATAAATCTTTTTCTTCTAAAGCATCTAATAATTTACCTAAAGCCACATCAAAATCCATTACTGCACATTCATAATATTCTAAGTATCCTTTATATTCAGCATCATCAATTAATGGATTAATCCAAGTTTTATTATTCTCTGCCTTTTTAACCTTATCTAAGTAACCTAATTTTTGCCACTTAGAATAATTACTATATCTACCAGTTCCATCATATGGACCATGCATTGATAAAGTAGTCCAGAAGGAATAGAATAAATTATTTTCATCAATTAAATAAGGTAGGGCTTGATCTATTGTTACACTATCAAGAGTGTAATCACCTGACCAGTGCCATGTATCATTTTCCCAACCATTTATACCATCAGGATATAATTCATTAGTAAATCCTTCAGGATATAAATCATCATGTAATACAATATTTTCAAATCCAAAATATCTCATTGTCTTACTTCTACCATAGAAAGATCCATTATTATCATGAACATAAGTTGTCTTATATTTATGCTTTAAAATATTAGGTAGGGCAAAATCGATATCATAATTATAATCATAGAATGAATAATAGCTTCCTGTTATACCTATCATTTCACTCATATTTGTCTTATTAACTGAAAAGTTTTTATTAAAATAGATTGCTTCTTCTTGCATCTTATAAAGATTTGGAGTTAATTCTTTATTAATAGAAAAGCTTTGTAAGGTTTCTACCATTATAGTTATAACATTCTTTCCTTCAAGTATTCCTTCATATTCACTTTGACTTTCAAAGTCTGTTGGACTAATAATTTCTTTTTTACTTGGTCTAATTTCTAAAGATAATTCTTTATAATATAAGCCTAGCATTCCATAATGCTTGAAGGCTTTTTTTGTTAATGTTTTTACAAATGCATCATCTCTAACCAATTCGCCATTAACCTTTGTTGTTTTATTCGCAAAGTTCATATTAACACTAAAGATTAAACCAAATGTTAATAATGATGCGATAAATGTAAACATACCTGTAACAACATAGCTTCTTTCAACTGTGTAAGTATCCTTTTTCCAGAATATGATATATAAAACATTTATTGTAACATAAGCTAAGAAAACTAAAATACCAGGTACCATTATAAATGGTTTTAAATAACTCCACTCAAATACTTCACCAGCTTCATTTAAAACCTGTAAGTATTCAATAGAGAAAACATCACCAAATATATTAAATAGTATCGCATTTGTACAGAATAAAATCATATAAAGTAACATCACAATACATAAGTATACAACTGATGCAATTCTATTTTTTATCATGAAAATAATAGAACCTAGTGATAAAGCGATTAATAAATCAAGCATAAAATATGATGGTATACCACTAATATGTACATATGAAAATGTCATTATTTGAAATATGATGAAAAACAACATATAGCACAATAATAATGGTGCTTTCATCTTTAATACTTGATGCATATTAACCCTCCTATCTGTTCATTTTTCTTTTGAAGATAATTATCATTAAGATAAATAAAATAATTCCATATGCTATAGTAACAAAATAATATGGGAAAGCCTCAGTGAAGCCATTTAATAGGCCTACTAACGCTTCATAAGTTGGATAAAATGGTAATGCCCTACAGAATATTACATAGGCAGAACCAAATGATGAAACATTAAAGAAAATGTTTGAAGTAAGTATTGTCACTATAATAATTCCAATAAAGATATAAATGCTTTCTTTTGCTTTAAAGCTTACACCAAGCATTATACCTATACAAATAAAAATTATTTCACAAGGTAACATCATACCTATTAGTAATAAATAATTTAGTCCAAAATGTAAGATATCTAAACTAAGTATTGCATCTAATAAGAATGCTGTAGTAATACATACAATTGATTGTAAGAATGTTATAAATAATAGTGGTGCGACATATCCTAAGATATAATCATCTAACTCCATATTTGCTGAATAAAACCTTTGGATATAGTAATCATTTTTATCCTTAGATACTCTAATGCCTGCATAAAATGAAGTAAAAGAGAATGAATAAATAGATATACCTATCATCATTTTATCTATTTGATAAACTGAAGCAATCTCCATTCCTTCATTAGTTAGATTCTTACATATAATTTGTAAGACAATCATTAATATAACAGGGAAAGCTGCCCCAAAGATCATACTAACAGGATCTCTTAAGAATTCTTTATAGGTTCTTCTTGCGAAAGGAAAGAAACTCATTCTACCACCTCCGCATTAAGTAATTTATTTTCTAGTTCTAATAGTTCTTTATCTTTATCTATCTTTTCTAAGACACCATCTTTTAGAATATATAAATCATCAGATAATTCTTTAGCTATATCAACTAATTCAGTTGTAAGAATTATAGTCTTTTTATTTTTTAATTCTTTTAAGCTATCAAGCATTACTCTTTTAATTTTTACATCAATTCCTTTAAATGGTTCATCTAGTAAGAAAATATCTGTATTCATTACTAATAGTAAGATATAAGATACTAGCTTTTTTAAAGAAACGGATAATGTTTTAACCTTATCATCATATCTTTCAGTTATATTAAACTTATTAGCATATTCATCAATTATTTTTTTCGCATCTTCTTTTAAATAACCGCTTGCCATAGCCATTAAATATAAGTTTTCATATACTGTTAAATGTTCTGATAAGCCTTCAGCATCAGGCATAAAACTATAACTAGAGTTATAAGTTATTTCACCACTAGTTTTTCTTATGTTTTCTGCTAGTAAGTTAATTAAAGTAGTTTTACCTGAACCATCCATACCTAATATTACGGCACATTTTTTATCTTCAACAGATAAATTAAGGGAATTAATAACTGTTACTTTATGATATTTTTTTATTAAATCTTTAACTATAACAGCTTCCATAATAGCCCTCCTATCTATCGTTTTTTCTTGATTCTTCTAAGTACCTCTTAAGTATAGTTTTATAATCACATTCATCATCACTATTACACCAAACAGAAATCATTAGTTTTCTTAATTCTTCAGGCATAAATACATCAATATCTTCTTCATTATAACCAATTTGTAATCTATCATCATCTACTATTATTGGTCTACGTAGGACTGTTGGATTATTTATAATGAATTCTTTTAATTCACTAACAGTCATTTCATTAATATCAATATTAGATTCTTTAATGATTTTTGATCTTGGAGATACTATATCTTCAAAACCATTTTCGGTATTTTTTAGTATTAAATTTAAATCATCAACAGTAAGCTTATTAGTTAGTAAATTTATTTCTTTATACTTAACATTATGTTCGTCTAACCACTTTTTAGCTTTTCTACATGATGAACAAGTAGGTGTTATATATATTTTAATCATATTAATACCTCCTTTTTAATTATTAATTAAAAAATACACATATAGTTTAACACATTTTTAATTGATAATAAATATTTTTTTATGTATAATAGTTATGTATGTAATTAGGAGGTTTTAAAATGAAACGATTATTATCTGGTATCCAGCCTACTGGTATTATAACTTTAGGAAACTATCTTGGAGCTATAAAAAACTTCGTAAAACTACAAAATGAATTAGAAGATATCGACTTTTTAGTATTTATTGCGGACTTACACGCTATTACTATTCCACAAGATCCAGTTGCTTTAAGAAAGAATATCAAAAGCTTAGCAGCTGTATATATTGCATGTGGACTTGACCCAAATAAAGTACACTTATTTATTCAATCAGAAGTTTTAGAACATGCTGAACTTGGATATATGATGCAATGTATTGGTGGTATTGGCGAACTAGAAAGAATGACACAATATAAGGATAAGAAAAAACGTCATGTTGAAGGTGTAACTACAGCACTATTAACTTATCCATGCTTAATGGCAGCTGATATTTTATTATATGATACAAACATTGTTCCTGTTGGCGAAGATCAAAAGCAACATCTAGAATTAACTCGTGATTTAGCTATTAGATTTAACGCTAGATTTGGTGAAACATTTGTTGTACCTGAGCCATATATTGCAAAACAAGGTGCAAGAATAATGTCATTAATTGATCCAACTAAGAAGATGAGTAAATCTGATCCAAACCCTAAAGCTTATATTGGTATTTTAGATGATATTAACCAAATCAAGAATAAGATTAAAGGTGCTATTACAGACTTAGATGGTAAGGTTAAATATGATGAAGAAAACAAACCTGGTATTTCTAACTTAATGAGTATCTACTCTTGTATAAGTGGAGCTACTTATGAAGAAATTGAAAAGAAATATGACGGTTTAGGATACGCTCAATTTAAAACTGATTTAGCTGAAATAGTAGTTAATGAAATTAAACCAATTCAAGATAAGTATAATGAATTAATTAATTCTAAAGAGCTTGATGAAATCTTAGATAATGGTAGAGATTATGCTTCTTATCTTGCTAAAAAGAAAATGGCAAAGATTAGAAATAGATTTGGTATTGGTAGAAAAGTTAAGTAATAATAAATATTGATGTATGATTTATTTCATACATCTTTTTTTATCTAATTATTTTTATAAAAAATATAAAAATTTATGATATTTTTTTATAAATTAAGTCTATAATACCATATGAATAGGAGGTGTAATATGAGCGATTTAACAAAACTTAAAATTGTTTTCTTTTTAAAGTTCATGGCTGAGGCTATGTTTATCCCCTTCTTGGCCTTATATTATAAATCCCTTGGCTTTAGCGAAGGTCAAATCGGCTTATTAATAGCAATACCACCAATAATTGGTATATGCCTAACTCCTATTTATTCTATGTTATGTAAAAATGTTAAAGTTGCGAAAATGACATTTTCAATTATAAGCTGTATAAGTTTATTGTGTATGTTCTTATACTTTAAACTTACTGACTATTATTTATTATTAACTGTAATAATAGTCTTTAACATCTTCCATGCGAATAACTTTGGACTACTTGAAGCATTCGCATCCGTCTGTGCAACAACAAATAATACAGACTATTCTAAGGTTAGAGTTTATGGCTCATTTGCCTATGTTGCAGGTTTAGTAACATCAGGCTTCTTAACTAGAATGAATTCCTTCTTCTTTGCGATATGCATTGCAGGAGGATTAACTTTAGTAGCTATAATATTTAGTTTCTTATTGCATGTTACACCAACTAATGAAGTTGTTGAAAAGCGTGATTTGAAGGGATTATTCAAGAATAAGAAATACTTTGTATTTATTATCTTTATGGCTTTATTTATTGGAACAACAAATGTTGCGGATGACTTCTATTCAACATACTTAGAAGCTACTAAAGGCTTCTCATATGATTCATATGGATACCTTCAAGCATCATTTATTGTTGTTGAAGGATTAGTAATAATATTCTTATTTAGCTTTAGAAAAAAGTTTAAATTAAGACAGCTTTACTTCCTCGCAATAGTCTTCCCAATAATAAGATACTTTATGAGTGCACTTAATGCACCACTACCTGTAATAGTTATAATTGGTTTAACTCGTGGTATTACTTGGGGAATCCATTCATATTTATGGGCTCAATTTATTGTAAATATCGTTGGAAAGAAAAATGGTACATTTGGTGTAATGATTGCGGTTATGACATTAAACCTATATACAGCAATTATGAAGATTACTCTAGGTAGATTAATAGATGCGACAAGCTACTTCATCTTCTATCTAGTAATAGCTTATATCTTAATATTTGTATTATTATATTTTGTTATTATTTATCACAATAATGAATATAAAAATAACCTAACTGCAGAAATAGACAAATTAAAAAAGGCTGAGTAGCCTTTTTTTATTGTCCACTTATTGTTTGCCATACCATTGCGCATACGATAAACACAACCATGACTAAACCTATTAACGCAAAGAATAAGCCTAAAGCTTTAAAACGATCTAAGTTTTTCTTATCACTAACCGCAACTTTTTCTCTTTGTTTAATACAAGTATCCATTAATTCTTTAGAATCTTTATAATCATCTAAGTCTTTAAATAACTTAATAGCTTGATCTAATCTTTGAGCTGACTTTTTTTCTTCCATAAGCATTAAAGCTCTATTATAGTCTTCTTCTTTTTTCTCTTCTAATTCTTTTTCTAAAACTACTATTTTTTCACCAGCCATTAAAGCATATTTTTCTGAATCTTTATAATCTTTTAATTCAGTAAATATTTTATTAGCTTCTCTAACGCTAGATAAATCATCTTTTTCTAAAAGAGTTCTACCTCTATTGTATTCAATTTCGATCATTTCTTGAGTCATTAAATCAACTCCTTTTTATTCTCTAATTAATTATAGCATAATTAAAATATATTACCAAATGAAATTAGCTTTTAATTTTTCACCATTATCAATTAATAAATCTTCACCTGTCATACTCTTATTATAAATTGCTAGAAAATACGCAAATTGAGCGATTTCTTCTTCTTTAGCCCATTTATTTAATAAAGATTCATTTAATACTTTATCATATAATTCTTTATTATCTAAAATGTGCTTATTAGCATCTCCTATAACTCCACCTGGAGATATAGAATTACATGTAGCGCCATACTTAGCAAGTGCTAAAGCAGTATTTTTTGTAAATGATAATACTCCACCTTTACTAGCGGCATAGTATGGGAATTCACTACCTGTAGATGCACTAGCTGATGCAATATTTATAACTGCTTTTATTTTCTTTTGAAAAGCATATTTATTAGTTGTATTAATTAAACCAACTAAATTTGTATTAATATCATCAATAGAGTTTGTTTGTACTCCGGCATTATTAATTAATATTTCAACATCTTTTACTTCAGGAAGCATTCCTATATTTCTTACATCACATGGATAATGTGTGTAATTAGGATCATCTATTGTTGTATTTAAAATATCTAGACCAATTACTTCATGATTATGCTTTAAAAACATTAAAGCTATTGCTCTACCTATTCCTTTTGATGTTCCACTAATTAGTACTCTCATTTGATTCACCACTTTCTTTATTGTTTATATAATCAAGATATTGTTGACCAACTTTTTCTTCTTCCCACTTCTTACAAATCTTATACCCCAATGGGCTAAAGATTATTTCCATTAATAATTCAGCTAAAGCTCCTGTAAGTGCACAAGTTATGCATTGTAAGAATGTCCAACTAAATCCATCCCAGAATATTGGGGCAAATACCATAAATGTTAATATAGAAAACACTAAGTTATCAATAAATTGTCCTATGAATGTAGAAATATATGTACGTGTTATAAAGGCAGCTTTCCCATCAGGATTTTTCTTAAACATTTTACCAATTGCATCGTTTGAAAAGTTATTAACTATAGCTGAAACGATAAAAGCTATTGTACTACTAAGCAATATAAACCATGTTCCACTAAAGATAGAATTTAATACTGTATAATCATCTGCATCTGATGGAATTTTAGCTACAACGAATAATACTAGGCAAGCCAGTAAATTCACTAATATAGCGATTATCGATAGTTTTGTTGCTGCTTTTGGGCCAAAACGTTTTGTTACAACATCCATTGTTAAAAAGCATAACCAACTAACTAATATTCCTCCATCTAGTGCAAACCAATCACCAATAGTTACAATAGTTTTATTTGCGGCTAAATTCATCAAAATTACTGATGCGCAGAATAGAGTCATAATTAATCCTGGTATACTTCTAGTAAGTAATTTCATTTCATAATATAATTTTTTCATTTTAGTTTTCCTCCCTTTGGGATAAAAAAAAGAGTGTAAACTAAAAAACACTCTTTGGTTCCCTAGTTTTATTTATAGATAGGATGGTTTCGAACTATCTTATTTATTTAACAAACTTATTATAACATAATATTTTTATTTTAAAAGAGTATTTTATAAACTCTTTCCTGCTTTTTTAGCTTTAAGTTCTAATATTATATCTCTAAGTTTTGCAGCACGCTCAAAATCAAGTTGTTTAGCTGCTTCATACATTTCTTTTTCAAGATCTTTAATTTGCATTTTAGGATCTTCTTCAAGCTTTTTCTTAATTGTAATAACATTTGGAACTTCTTTAATGATAGTTTTAGGTATAATATTATGTTCAGTGTTATATTTTTCTTGGATACTTCTACGTCTATTAGTTTCTTTTATAGCGTATTCCATAGATTCACTAATAGTATTAGCATACATTATAACTTTACCATTCGCATTTCTTGCGGCTCTACCTATTGTTTGAACTAAACTTCTAGCGCTTCTTAAAAAGCCTTGTTTATCCGCATCAAGGATCACAACTAAACTTACCTCAGGAATATCTAGACCTTCTCTAAGTAGGTTTATACCAACTAAACAGTCATATGTGCCTATTCTTAAATCTCTAATTATTTGAATACGTTCTAGTGATTTAATTTCAGAGTGTAAATATGCGACTTTATATCCTCTTTTTCTAAGGTAAGCAGTTAAATCTTCACTCATTTTTATAGTTAGAGTAGTTATTAAAACGCGTTCTTTAGCCATTTTTCTTAATTCTATTTCATTAATTAAATCATCAATTTGGCCTAATTCTTCTCTAACCTCTATTACTGGGTCAAGTAATCCTGTAGGTCTAATGATTTGTTCAGTTATTGGGAAATTGTGACTTAATTCATAATCTCCTGGAGTAGCGGATACATATAGCACTTGATTAATTTTAGACATAAACTCTTCTATTCTAAGTGGTCTATTATCTAAAGCAGATGGTAATCTAAAACCATAATCAACTAATGTTTGTTTTCTAGATCTATCACCATTAAACATACCTCTAACTTGAGGTAATGTTACGTGTGATTCATCAACTATAAGCAAGAAATCTTTTGGGAAGAAATCCATTAGTGTTGATGGAGTTTCACCTGGTCCTCTTAAAGCTAAGTGTCTAGCATAGTTTTCTACTCCAGAGCATGATCCCATTTCTCTAAGCATTTCAATATCATATTTAGTACGTTGTTCAATACGTTGTGCTTCAAGTAATTTATCATTATCTTTAAAGTATTTAATACGTTCTTCTAATTCTGCTTCTATTCTTCTTAAAGTTTCTTCCATCTTTTCTTTATTAGTCATAAAGTGAGTTGCAGGGAATAATACCGCAATATCTTTTTTAAGAATAGACTTACCAGTTAAAACATCAAAGTTTTTAATAGATTCTATTTCATCATCAAATAATTCTATTTTTATACCATTACTATGTTCATTTGGTGGAATAATATCAATTATATCTCCTCTAACTCTAAATGTAGAACGTGTAAAATCAATATCATTACGTTTATATTGCATATCAATTAATCTATTTAAAATATCTTTTTTATTTATTTTTTGTCCTACTCTTAAAACTAACATACTAGCTTTATAATCTTCAGGATCACCTATACCATAAATACATGAAACTGATGCGACTACTATTGTATTTCTATGTTCAAGTAGTGATTCAGTTGCTCCATGTCTCATTTCATCAATCTCATCATTAATTGAAGCATCTTTTTCAATATAGGTATCACTTGAAACAACATAAGCTTCTGGTTGGAAATAATCATAATAAGAGATAAAATATTCTACTCTATCATTAGGGAAGAATTCTTTGAATTCTGAGTATAACTGACCAGCAAGAGTTTTATTGTGCGCTAAAACAAGTGTTGGTTTATTAACACTTTTAATTACATTGGCCATTGTAAAAGTTTTACCTGAACCTGTAACACCCATTAAAACTTGTTCTTTTACGCCGTTATTAAGATTATCTACAATTTGTTTTATAGCCTCAGGTTGATCACCTGTAGGTTTAAAATTACTCTTTAAATCAAACATAATCTTACCTCTTTATTATATGTGCAGTGATAATTGTATAACTATATGAATTAATACATATTTTCTTATTATCTATTTCTACATAATAGTTTTTACCCTTTTTATAGATATAAGCTTTTTCGTCTAGAATAAGCGATTTAATGTATTCTACTACATCAACATCACCTAGTTTTAGATTTTTCTTAATTCTATCTATATCCATTAATGTTGTATGAACTTTATCAATATTATCAATTAAATCCATATTATCACCTAAAACAATTATAACATAATACGATAAAAAAAGAATGGAATTAATCCATTCTTATATTTATCATAATTGTTAGAAGAATACCTCATCTTTTATAAGGTGGGGATGAATTCTAACTTTTTTCTATATAATGTTGAGATAATATACAAAATATGGTATAATATAGATGTAGGAATTAAATGAAAAAAACGAGGAAATAACTATGAAACTAGATACAAATTGTCATTCGGTGTTTAACCTTAATTATCACTTAGTAATGGTAGTAAAATATAGAAGAAAAGTAATTGACGATATAATATCAAATAGATTAAAAGAAATGTTTGAACATATTGGAAAAATGTATAAAATAACAATATCTGAATGGAATCATGATGTTGACCATGTTCACGTATTATTCAAAGCGCATCCAAAAAGTGAATTATCAAAATTTTTAAATGCATATAAATCCGCTTCATCGAGATTAATAAAAATAGAATATCCAAAGATTAAAGAAAAATTATGGAAAGAAAATTTTTGGAGTAAATCTTTTTGTTTAATATCAGTTGGTGAAGTCACAATAGATGTAATAAAAAAATATATAGAAACTCAAGGTGAGAAATAATGAAGAAAAACAAGGCATATAAATTTAGAATATACCCAAATGAATCGCAAAAAGAATTATTAGCTAAAACATTTGGATGTTCACGCCTTGTTTTTAATTATTATTTAGATAAGAAACAAAAACTATATGAAGAATCAAAAAGGACTATGAGTTTAACCGATTGTATTAAAGACTTAGTCAACTTAAAGAAAGAAAAAGAATTCTTATATGAAGTAGATTCTATTTCTTTACAACAATCAATTCGTCATTTAGATACAGCTTTTTCCAACTTTTTTAAAAATAAAGAAGTTGGTTATCCTAAGTTTAAATCTAAAAAGGATCATAATTATTCATATTCAACAGTTAACGTAAATAATAATATAAAAATAATAGACAATAGACATATAACATTACCAAAAATAGGAATAATATATTCTAAGATACATAGAGATATACCATCAAGTTATATTTTAAAAAGTTCAACAATTTCTAAGAGTTCATCAGGGAAATATTATATATCTATACTTTTTGAATATGAAGAAAATGTAAAAGAAAAAGAAATAAATAAAATAGTTAGTCTAGATTATTCTCAAAGTAATCTATATATTTCTAGTGATAAATATTTAGAGACGAAACAAGATTATTTAAGATATTATGAAAAGAATATAGATAGAATTAAATATCTAAGTAGAAGATTATCTAATTGCAAAGCAGGAAGCAATAGATATGATAAGATGAGAATAAAGATAAATAAATTGTATGAACACATTTCTAACAAAAGAAAAGATTTTCTAAATAAAGAATCATCTTTGATAGCCAAGAAGTATGATTTAGTTATTATAGAAGATTTAAACATGTTAGAAATGAGTCAAAATAAAGAATATGAATTATCAAAAAGAATAAGTGATAATTCATGGCATATGTTTACATCTATGCTTAAATACAAATTAGAGGATAAAGGTGGAAAATTACTTAAAGTAGATAAATATTATCCATCTAGTAAATTGTGTTCAAATTGTGGATATTATAACAAAGATTTAACATTAAGCAATAGATATTGGATATGTCCATATTGTGGTTTAAGACATAATAGAGA
>JAGCWW010000030.1 GCA_017961685.1 Acholeplasmatales bacterium
ATGCCGCAGTAGATACATTATAACTACTTGATGAATACTACCACACCGAACGTACAGACATTATAACTCAGCCCCCCCCCCACTAGATCCCATCAGTTTTGTACGTCATGTGTTGTGTAACTCTACTTTGCGATTTAAGGCCTCAAATTTGCCCTACAATCAATCTTTGTAATTGGATGTATACTTGGTGGGGTAAATGGGAAAATGCAGCACAGACGAAATTTGGGGTTAAATTTGGAGAAGGAGGGGGGGGTAAAAAAAGAAGGTATTTCTACCTTCTCTTAGATTAACTCTGACTCTTCTCTATGACTTCTATAGTCTGCTTGATTGCTAAAGATATGAGCTCGCTGTTAATTGTTGATTTATATATTCTATGTTCTACTGTGCCATGTTGAATATAAGCTTGCCAAATATTCATATTAGTATACTTAAATTTAATATTTGTCACTGAACTGTTTAATGATACTGGTGGCAACAGATTTAATTTCTTTGCTTCTTGTAATATAGAACTTTCATTGTCTTTATAATAATTATATAACTTACCTATATCTATATTGGCTGCATCTACATGAATATGCATAGCACATTTATCATCAAATATTATATTAAATTGATTTAAGTCTTCACATATATCTTCTAATTTATCTGTATATGTTGGTGGAATATTTATCTCAAGACCACCCTTAATTGTAGGGTCTGGCTTAAGCACTATGTCTGTTAAACTACTATATTTATAATCCATTGAGAATATAGCATTATACTTGTTATTAAAATAAGTTAAAAGAGGTAGATAACTACCTCCTTCAACTATAAACTCAAGTTCTATACCAAGTTTATATTTAGTCATAAACTATTTTGTTCCAAACTTAGCAGTTTGTGAATCATTCCAGATTCTTCCACCTATAGCTGGGTCATAGTCAGGAACATTTGGCATGTTAATACTTTCTGATTCAAAATTAATACTAGTATTAGTATCTAATACATTTAAACTACCACCATTAGGAAGCATTGATACATAAGGGTTATCAAAAGTACCAGTCCACATAATACCCATTGCTTCTTTATTATCCCAACCAAAGAAAGTTTGACCTGAAAAATTATTTTCATAAGCTGTAAAGTTAACCATTCCTCCTCCACCAGTAGTAATTTCTAAATCACCATTTTCAATTCCAGATAATTGACCAGTTTCAATAATAGGTGTAATAATTTTCTTTTGAGCAGCTAAAACAACATCTCTAGAAAATTTAATTTCACCTTGGTTATTTAATGATATTCCTAATTCAGCAAATGCATCAGCTACAGCTTTATTTGCAATAGCTTTAATTTGTTCTTCACTATACATTTTTCTCATAATTTTAAACTTCTCCTTATCAAATTATTAAAGTTTGCTTCCTTTAAGAGGGGAAGCATAGGACCTCAGTCAAACTACTACTTACTAAGAAGCTTTGTAAACTCTGAAGTAAGTATATTTAGAAATGAATCCAGTATTTTCACTGTGATCAAAGTAATTCATGAAGTCGCCTTCACCATTTAATTGTTCACGAATTGCATGATATCCACGATGTAATTTAACACCTCTTGGATCCATTAATACTGCAGTAACTGAGCTGTCAGCATTTCCAAAATCGTCAACTACTTTGATTCTAGCAGGAATAGCAACTTTGTCTAAATTGAAAGCACCAGCTTCAGCTTCAACTTCAATTACAGGCATAGTTCCTTTCTTAACTAATAATACCATTTCTGGAGCAGCACCAATTAAAGCACCACTGAATGCATTACCTTGGTTAGCGAATGAAGCTTCTTCAACATCTTTCTTAACTTGAGTAATGAACGCTTCTGCAGATGTAGTATCTGTAATAGCAGTAATTGTTTTAACTTGGTTAATTTTAACTACATATTCACCTTCTGCAGCTAATGTTGCTAATGTTTTATTAATAGCAGCATCTGCAGATTTGATACATAAGTAAGCAACACTTGATTGACTGTAACGAGTACCTTTGCTTAATACTGTTGAGTTAGTAGTGTAAGCAGTTGCACCTGTTGTGTAAGCACTATCTAAAGCTTGAGCTTTTGCAATAGCGTTAGCAACTAGTTGTTTCTTTTGAGCATATGTATATAATGCATATGAGTTTTGTAATCTTTGGATAATTTTTGCTACGAAGTTAGCAGCATCTTCAGGAGTTAAAGCAGCACGTTCTACGTTGTCATAAGGAACTGTAGTAGCGATAACTTTACGTCCTAAACTATAGTTATAACTTGCATCTTCAACAGAAGGATAATGAGGAGCTAATGTGTTAGCACCAGTTGAATCATAATCTTGAGGAAGAATTAAGTCAACAAACCATTCTTCAATTGTTTTACCTAATGGTAAATCTTCTCCATCAAATTCAGGAAGCTTATCTACGAAAAGTCCATCAAGAGTAATTTGTAAACCTATTTTGTCTAATAGTCCGAAAAGGTTGTTTGTTGTAGCACTCCAAGCAGAAGCTTGACTAGCAGCAGCTACATAATTAGCAACAAATGTTTTTAAATCATTAATAGTCATTTTAGCCATAATATTTTTTTCTCCTTATTATAGTAATATTAACCTCTTAATTTTTTTTAGATGCCAAGAAGGTCTTTAATGCATCATCTAAAGATGGAAGTTCTCCAGTAGCTTGTGCAACAGTTTGGACAGGTTCTTCCTTAAAGCTTGTGTGCTTTACGAGCTCTTTATAACTCTTTATCAACTCAGCATTCTTATCAGTTAACTCTTTTTGTTCTTTTTCAACCTCAGTAATGCTGTTGTTAACTTTTGCTAATTGTTCGATTTGTTCTTTTTCTTGAGCATTCTCGAACATTTTTGCGATTGTTTCTCTTAATTCATCTAATTTACTCATGTTTTTCTCCTCTTTTTTCTTTGTAAATTTTTCTTATCAGTATACATATTCCAACGAAACCAATAACCTTAAGTATTAGATCAATAATATAAATCATATTTCCCTCCTAGATATATTATTTCTTAATTTCTTTGTCTATATCGTTTTTAATTTCTTCAGCTTGATTAATTATTTCTTCAACTTCTTCAGCAGTGATTTTACCATCTTTTAATGCTTTTCTAATTATCATTACTAGTTTGCATGTTCCTGCAACAATTCCAATAATAAATGAAATGCATCCTAAGATTAAATAAAATGTACTAAAGAATTCAACAGATGCGATACCAAATACTAATCCAGTAGCATTACTACCAATAGCTAGTCCTGACACAAATTTATCCATAAAATTCCCTCCATTAAGCATACATAAATAGGCCTCCAAATTCATCTGCCCATTCAGAATATACATCATGATAAAGTCTGTGAATTTCATCTATTCTAGCAATAGGTGTTCCTATATCAGATGCGTTCTCAGACTTAGTGTATGTACTTACGTAATCATCAAATGTATGATCACCTGAGCTTTGTGGAGTATCATTAAATTTAATTGTATTGCTTGCTTTTACTTGCGCCATTAAGTTTGTTTCTTCATCACTATAAATATCAAGTATCTGTTTGTATTTATCATAAGTTGCTTGAATTATAGAGCATACTTGAGTCATGAAATGTTGAACACATTTATCATCATAAGCTAATTCATCATCATTATCTTTGTAGCATACAAAGTTATTTAAATATTTAGGAACAATATAGCTACACCATAATTTATTTACTTCAGATGAAGTTAAAGGATTAGCTGGAAATAAATCAGGATAAGGAAATACTGCTTGAAGAACGCCTATAAAAGCATCATCAAATTCTTGTCCTAATAGATAGTTGTGATTGATATATTCTCCATCAGAAAGTTTAATAACATCTTCTAAACTAAAATAAGTTCTTTCAAAATAACAGTGTCTATTCATTTGTACCTCCATTATCAGCAGATCCTTCAGCTGCATTTTCAGATCCACCATTTACGCCTTTATTAGCTTGTGTATAAACAGATTGAACTTGTTCAGCTCTTGTCTTAACTGTAATCTTTGAACCAAATAATTCATTACATTTGTCAAAGAAAGTCTCAAGGTGATATAAAAAACCTTCTCTGTTTGTATTGATTACTTGATTGTTAGCATTAACTTGGTCTAATAATAATCTAGTATTTTCATCTGCATTGTCAATTCCTAAATAAGTTAATAATTCATTTTCTACAGATGTCTTATAACCATATAGTTTATCAATAATATATGGTGTATTAGTTGCTAATGCTTGTACTAAAGATAATTCTTCTAAGCTGGTAAATACTGCAACTTCATCATCTAAGATTCTATCAATTATATCTTCAGCTCTTGCTTGATCATCTGGTGAAACTGCAACTAAGAAAGGCATCTTACTTAATTGAAGATTAGTATTAATAACCATTTCAACCTCTGCAATTCTCTTAACATAGAAATCTACAATCGTTTTAATTGGTTTATGATTACTTTGAATCCATCCAATTACAACATCCTTATTTACTACTTGTGGTCCTTTTGGAATGAATGGTACATTTCTCTTGTTGATTAATTCAACTTCTTCTGGAAAATCATACATGTTCCATTTTTGAGCTGCATAAGTAGTAAATCCAACTTCATCAGCAATTTCAATCTCGAAGGCAGCAAGAGTACCAAGTGCCCAGAAGTTTCTTAAAACATAGTCAATTGGTTCTGCATCTAAGCCTTCAATTTCAAAATTATCCATATAGATATTATAATACTTATTTAATAAAGTATTAATTGTTTCTCTTCTAAGAGCTTTAATATCTCTTTTAATCATTTTATTTTTTTTACTCATTCTTTATTTCTCCTATTGTGCTATCTTGTTTGCAATGCTGATTTCTGTGTTGTTTGATACTTGGTTAAAGTCTGTAGCATTGTGGAATACTGTTAATCCAATAGCAAATCTTTCTTTAATATCATCTAGATATTTTTGATAAATGTTTGTTTCATTTACAGGTTGTAAAACAGGTTCACATTGAATAAAGTTCCAGTTAGTTCTTGAATACATATCAGGTAAACCTTTTATATTATTACAGCTATAACCTGCATAATAGAACATGTCTAATAAAGCTTCTTTAACAGGTTCAACTGGTTTATAAGTAATTTCTTTTAGTGTATTACCACTATACCATTTCATTAAGTCTAAATCATCAGATCCAGCAGTAGAAATTGATTGTGCTTTTAGCTGTGCTAATTTTCCTTCCATTGAATTTTGATTTTGTGCTATTGTAGCAGCCATATTAACAACAGAAGATAATCCAGAACTTAATGCTCCAATACCTAATGATGCAGCAACAGATGATCCAGTAACAGCAGTAGCAGCAAGAGAGCTTCCTGCAGGTACTGATGGAACGACTCTTCCACCCCAATTATATATAGTTCTATTACCAACAGTTATTGTATTTGTTGCATTTGCTTTTCCTTTTGCTGCTGCAACCCTAGAAGTAACATCTTCTTGAAGTCCCATTCTAGCAATTGAAGTACCCATGCCTATTACAGAGTTTAGAATAGATTGAGCAACTTGTATAGAATTAGCTTTCTTATCATAATTATAACCATTTCTTATATAATTTAGATATTCGCTATTATAAATCATTGATTCATTATTTCTAGTTGCTAATAATAAGTTATCAAAATCTTGTTCTTCTTTATAACTACCAGAAGTAGTTCTAACTTTAAATCCTAACTTACTATTAATAGTATTAGTTTGTTTAAAATCAATAGCATATTCAGCTGCTGGTAATATACTACTATGTGTATATCTTTCTCTTGCATAATCTATTGCAAATGAATCATACACAAGTTTAATAGGACCAATAGCACTGTGATACATTTTACTTTCTAAATCATCATTTCTTGTAGCTGCAGGTCTTAATTGATTTAAATCAGTTATTGTATAATTCATGTTAGGTATTTCAAATCTACCTAAGAATCTTTCAAATGAAGCACCCAATGATTTTAATTTTAATTTAGCATCAACAAATGTCCAAACATTTGAATCGTATGTCCATAAGTCAGTTACATCATTATAAGAAATTAAATCACTTGGACAATAAGGAAGTTCTATAATTTTTAAAATTCTTGTGTCTGTTCTATCAAAAGAATTATCAATACTAAGAATATAACCATCTGTTGTATTTCCTGTTTCAGTTTTAGTTGCATAAGCACTAGTTGCATAATATCTATCAATCCATGAATAATCAGTTGCGTCAATTATTTCTTGATTAGCAGTTGCAACCCATACTATATTTGCTCCACCAGTAAATCCAACATATTGAATATCATTTAATCCCTCATAACCACTATAAGTTTGAGATCCTCCATTATTATAATATAATGCTCTAGCAACCCAATAATCGCTTACGCTATCCCAATAAAGTTTAAATACTTTATAAGTTGTAGAAGATGAATGTGCTCCACCTAGTTGATAAGTTCTAATAACTGATGAACCATTTTCAACTGCGATAGTTGCATTAGGATTGTCTCTAACAATTGCATAATATATTTTATTATCATCTAAATCATCAGTATTCCATGTAACATCACCACTGCTACTTTCAACTTGTAAATCTTCATCTGCACATAAATAGCAGTTTACAGGGCTTTGATTTACATCAGTACCTGAAAATTCACTTCTATAAACTAGATACCATAAGTTTTGTAATCTTGGTCTTACAGTTGAATTTGGAAGAGCTGTATCTAAAATAGTAATTGTTTGATCTTTAATTTGTGTTGTGTTAACTCCTTCATCAACATTATCAACTTTTCTTGTTAATACTGAGTTAACATATATATCACTGCTAGGAACTACAAATCTATCTTTATGTTCTCTTATTAAAGTTGTCTTATCATTAAATGAAATTTGATCCCAATAAGTAGCAACAGTATCCATTGCTAAGCTTAATTCGACTGTCATTTGAGCTTTCCAATTAGCAGCTGCAATGAAATAATAGAATGTTCTGTCATCATCACTGTTTTTGATGCTTACATAATTATATGGATATGCAGGATCAATTTCAGCAATAGCAGATTGTGGTTTTGCAACCTTAATACTTACAAATAAATCATGCTTGATGTATTGGAAATTATTAGTTGTTTCTCTCCAGCAAGTTTGTAAATAAGTTTCAAATTGTGAATTATTTGCACTTGCAGAATACATCGCATTTTTGCCAGGGACTAAAATCTCTGACTTATAAAATTTTAATGTACTTGTAGCCATTGTACCTCCTTTATATTAAATTATATATTTGTTCAAATAGATAGCCTTCATAAATTGATTTAAATGCTATCCTTCTCCACCTAAAGTGATTTTTAAGTGAAATAAATGCTTGTTTTTCAACAACGCTAATTAATACATTTCCTTCTATTAATGAATAGAAATCAAAACATATTACATCTCTTCTCTTTGAATTGTAATCATCTAGTACTGTTATCCAGTATTCTAAATTATCCTCAAATTTAGTGGTCTCTGTATCTCTTCTATAGATACCTAAATATTTATTCTCAATATAGAAAACTGCAGCCAGCTTGAAATTTTGAGGCTCATTTTCAATAATTCTTATTCTTTGATCAGACACAGAGATACCTTCCAAAGCATATTTATTATAAGCATCATTACCAAAATTAAATAATGGATTTTGTTTTAATAAATATTCTTTTAGTTCATCTGAAATCTTAATATCTTCAAATGCCCAATCTTTTCCAGTGATTACTTCACCTTGTCTAACTTTGTGTGGAGGTATGTTCATGTTTGCCATGTATGGATCTGTGAGTGAGTAGTTGTTACCTAAAAACAATACTCTTGGAGGTTTAATATCTCCATTTTCGAGCTGTATACCAAACCTAGCCAATGTGGAATACAGCTCTGAAAATTTACCATACTCATCAGGAAGATACTTTTCTGTTTGAGAAATCTTATACTCATCAAATATGATCCATGCCAATTCTCTATCAAATGCCTGACCTTTAAGTCTATACTTAGGATTTGATAAAGCGATTAGTCTAAAGAAAGGCATTTCCTCGCCTTCTATATAGACATCACAAATTCCAGTCTTCATATCTCCTTTCTTATAAGTTAGTTTTATTTTATTCTCTTCCTCTTGCAGAACGTTATATGCATTCTGAAAGTCAGTTATGGTCGTTTCACTAATATCTACTATTTGTCTTCTTAAGACAACTATCATATAACCTTGTTTGTGAATCTTCATCATATATCTTGCTGTATCAGTTGTTTTACCAGGACCTCTTCCTGATACTGCATAATTATATGTTTTATTATAGCTTAATAATCTATTTAGGGTCCAGTGAATATTATCTCTTTTTCTTGTAATTGCAGCCATAATATCACCTATGATGCGAAGTAATCATCACCTTCAACTTCTACAGTAAGTTTATCCCAAATAGCTAAGAATTTTGGAGTTAGATTTAATACATCATTTACAGTTATTTTATTTGAAGGGAATTGATCTAAGATAGGTCCAATAGAACCATCAAGTCTTCCACTATTAACATTTACTACAATAGCATTAAGTTGTTTATCTGAAATTCCATGCATTCCTAATACATTAGCAACAGCTTCATATCTTGCACCTTGATAAGATTCACTAAAAGTTAATCCTGCCATTTTATTATAAGTTAATGCTGTTTCTAATAATTCAGGGCCCCAGCCTGCTCTCTCATATAATGCTTCTAATTTTGCTAATTTAGCAACATTTGGAGATGTAGCTGATCTAACACCAATGTTTAATCTATTTAATTCATTTTTTATTTCTTTTTGAATATAATTTAATTGTTGATTTACAGGATTTGAATCTAATCCTTTTCTATTTAAAGTTTTAATTTGCTTCATTAAGCTTTTTTGTTGTTCATATAATGATTTTATCATATTTATTTCTCCTATTTAAGTGATATTTTTGGATCTGGCAATTCGCCAAATTTAATTAATTCTTTTCCTTCGTTTGGTAAATAACTACATAATGTAATAACTTTACCATCACATTCTACTTGATAACTACCAACTTTAACGCCATAAAATCTACCATTCTTTACTTCATATGTAAATGAACCTAAATATTTATCGTCAGTTGCTACTTTAGATTCTTTGCCTTTCCAAACTATACTATCTGTAGCTATATATAATACTAAATTACTTTCTTCAGTTAATTTAATTGCATTTCCTAAAATAAAATGATTACTTCTTGCAATTGTAACTGCTGATATAAATGATAATTTAGGATCTGTGTTTCTTTGGAAATATCCAATTGCAGCATTCATTGTTAGTTTACTTGTTTGTTTTTCTATTCCTGATGAATTATTCTTTTTGTTATATAATTCTTTAAATACATCTTCAAGAGTAAAGTCTGCAGCTTTACAAAGAATTGTGATTTCTTTTTCTTCAGGAATATTATTATATATATTACTATCATGAACTTGTAATGATTGTCCCATGAAATAATTTTTACTATCAACTCTAGTATCTAATTCATTATAAATAGCTAGATGATGACTATTGATATAAAAAGCAAAAGGATATTTTTCATTTGGTTCTGCATATCCAGCAACTCTCTTGCATCTCTTCAATGTTGGAATTAATTTAATTCCTTGAGCTGGGAAAGCTGAACTTACATCTGCTTTAAATACTTTATCAATTATTTTATGTGTAAATCCATTTCTTATAAAAGATATTTGTCTTGGGACGCACATTTTTATAGCTTTATAATCATCAATATGATTACTATTACATAAAGATTTATATAAAGACTTGTCAGTATTGTTCTTTTGCTTGAACATTTCATTGATCTTTCTATTTGCATATGCACCAGCTTTTTCATTTGGTTTCATTTCTCCAGTTTTATATAACATTTCAGATATATCTTTTGTTGAGAATGATCCTTGTCTAGTTCCTAATTCATATGCTTTATAACTAATAACAATAACCTTAAAATTATATGTAATATATAAGGTATCTTGTACAATTGTGCCAATTGCATTCTTTGTAGATTTTCTTGTAAAAGTGTTATTATAACTTAGTGAACCCATCTTTCTTCTTGACTTGCTTATATCCCTTAAACCTAAACTATAACACTCTTTGACGAAGCTCAAGAATTCTGTGTAGGATTCACATTGATAACACTCTTGCGCGTCCCAATGCCACCAAATTTTGTTTGTTTCTTTTGCAGCAAAAACTTTTGCTAATGTTAATAAATTTTCAATTTTTGTTTTTTTGTCCATTTGTTTTCTCCCTTTAATCATGTACTCAGCCTCTTGGTGATTACTTGATGTGGTGCACCAACCACCAAGAGACCAAGTAATCATGAGGAGTAAATATGACAATATACTTTCAGAGGTAGCAGCTCTCTGGAAATACCTATTTATCTTTTAAGGCATCACATAATTTTTGAAATACAGA
>JAGCWW010000031.1 GCA_017961685.1 Acholeplasmatales bacterium
ATGGATTAGCCAATAAAACATCCATATTATATATTCCTTTTTTCTCTGAATAAATAGTGATGGTATAAATACCATATTCATTAGTAGTTTTTTCAATTGAATATTTGAATGTTTTATCTTCTCTTTCTGGTTTATTGATTTTCTTAGTTTGGATTTCGATATCTTTTTCTGTATCAATATCATCATTATATAATAATCCTTTCTTAGTTCTTAATTCAAGAGTGAATTTTTCATAATTTCCAGCAACAAATGATACATTCTTAGGTTTTAATACACATTGAGCAGGATCGAAATCACCATTTCCATGGCCTTTATCATCTTTCTTAACAATAACATGATATTTGAATGGAGCTTCTCCTAAAGTAGTTTTAACAGTGTAAGTTAAATCATAAGTACCACTGGTTAAATGTTGATAAGTATGAACATAATCTCCATTAGAATTGAAATGTAAGTCAAAGTTAGCCTTATTTTTAACAGTAGTGAATTTAATTTCACTCATATCATTTCCTGACATAAGAGGATTGACAACATCAGCATCACTTGGAATAGATGGAATCTTGTTATTATATTTATCATATAAAGTAATATTTAATAATAACATATCATTAGTATCAACACTGAAACTATCTCCATTCTTATATTGAGTCCATGTACCAGAAGTTACTTCACGAGATAAAACTGAATTAAGTGGGTCTGGATCTCCAGGAATAACAACATTGACAACTTTAGAAGTATCAACTTTTTGTTTTTTATCATATACAACATCAACTTTAACATTTCCAACAATATTAACAGTTGTTACAGTAGTATAAACAACTTTCTTAAGTATTTCATCATATCCTGATTTTGATTCATGTTTTGTATTTCCTGCATCAACAAATGTTGCAGTGAATTTATCTTGATAATCTTTAACATTAAGAGGGTTATTATTTTTATCATAGCATACAATAGTGATAGCAGCTTTAGATCCTGCTTTAATTGGTGAATCTTTTGCTTGAACAACTGTTTTAGATAAATCAATTGTACCAGGAACAACATTGAATTTAGATTCTTTTTCTAAATATAATCCATTAGGTCCAGATCTATCAGTGCTGATAACATAGGTTCCAAATCTGGTTACAGTTACAGTATATTTTCTAAATCCAGTAGTATCATCACCTAAAGAAGATAAATCTTTTAATAAATCTAAACTATTTCCATTTACAAATGATACTTTAAGATCAAGATCTTTTTCAATAGTTTCAGCTAAGTTATTATATTGATCAAATGATTTGACTTCAAATGAATATGGTTTATCAGCATTTCCATCTACTAAATAGTCAGGTGTCTTACCATCTTTATAGTATTTTTCTAATATTTGAGTTCTAACTACAACATCAGGAGAAACTTCCATTTCAGGTTTAAGATTTTTGATTACTTCATTATTGACAGAAATTGTAAGAGGACATTTTACTAATTTTGGATAAGTATTAGCTTTTTGAGTTGTTACAGTTATGTAATAAACTCCTCTTGTACCAGCATTTTCTTGTTTGAAGCTGA
>JAGCWW010000032.1 GCA_017961685.1 Acholeplasmatales bacterium
AAAGATATCTTAAGATTCCATACAATCTACTGGCCAATTATGTTAATGGCACTAGATATTGAATTACCTAAACAAGTATTTGGTCATCCTTGGATTTTATTTGGAAATGATAAGATGAGTAAATCTAAAGGTAATATTATGTATACAAAAGATTTAGTAGATGAATTTGGTGTAGATGCGGTAAGATATTATGCCATTCATGAAATACCATTTGCTTCAGATGGATCAATTACTTATGAATTATTAATGGAAAGAATTAATGCTGATTTAGTTAATAACTTATCTAACTTAGTTAATAGAACAATCTCTATGAGCGTTAAGTATTTTAATGGAATAGTTAAGAATACTAATGTAGTAGAAGATGTTGATAAAGATTTAATTGAATGTGCTTATAAGATGAAAAAAGATTGTATTAAGCACATGGATGAATTTAGAATTGCTGATGCATTTGAAGATGTATTTAACTTCTTAAGAAGAGCTAATAAATACATTGATGAAACTGAACCTTGGATTTTAGGTAGAGATGAAGCAAATCATAATAGATTACATACAGTTTTATATAACTTACTTGAATCTATTAGATATGCAAATGTATTTATGCAAGCATATATTCCTGAAACAGCTGAAAAAATCTTTAATATGTTAAAGACTAATAAGAAAGATTTTGCATCAACTAATAAGTTTGGTGAATATGAAGGAGCAACTCTAGATAAACCAGTTATCCTATTCCAAAGAATAGATGTTAATGCAAAACTAAAAGAATTAGAAGAAAAGTTTGCACCAAAAAAACTCGAAACAAAGCCAGAAATCACAATTGATGATTTTGATAAAGTAGATATTAGAGTAGGTGTAATTAAATCATGTGAAAAGCATCCAAAGGCTGATAAACTATTAGTATCACAAATTGATATTGATGGTGAGGTTAGACAAATCGTTAGTGGTATAGCAAACTTTTATAAACCAGAAGAAATGGTTGGTAAACATGTTTTAGTTGTTGTTAACTTAAAACCTGTAACACTACGTGGAGTTGAATCATTTGGTATGATTTTATGTGAAGAAAAGAATAATGAATTAAAAGTACTTGAAGCTAAATTAGATTCAGGAGCTAATATAAGATAAGCCACTTTAAAAGTGGTTTTTCTTTTCTTATTATTAAAATAATGGTATAATTTTATTAGTTATGGTGATAGATATGATAAAGAAATTAAGTAATCCATTTGTTTTACTATACTTTTTAATATTACCCTTAATCTATACTACATATATAATTGTTGATTTTAAAACTAACTATGATTCTTCAAGTATTAAATATAGTTTATTGATGGTTATAATTGTATATGTTTTTATTGTTGGTTTAATAAATATCATTAAAAAGAAGAATAGATTAATATGCTTACTTTATATTCTTGCATTCATACTTACTGCCATAAGTGATTATTATTTATTAATTAAAGATGACTATAGTCCGTTATCTTTAACAACGTTTAATTTAGCGCATATATTATATGCAGTTATTATTTATTTATCAAGTAAGCTGATGAATAAAAAATGGCTTATTATAGGGAAATCTTTGATTTTAGTGATAGGTTTAATTGTATTAATTATTACTAAAGAAATCTTTAATATGTTAATATGTACTTATGCTTTAAATTTATTAAATAATATGATTGATAGTTTAATATTATTTATTAAAACTAAAGAAGGATTTGCTTTATTTTTATTAATAGGTTTTATTCTTTTTATTGGTTGTGATATATGTGTTGCACTTAGTAATTTAGATTTATTTTTAGATGAGACAAAGAGTATTTATGATATAGAATTATTGGCTGAATGTATTATATGGATCTTTTATGGTCCATCGCAATTCTTTATATCATTAAGTATCAACAGGGGGGACAATAATGAAAAAGAAAGTGTTTAATCATATAACGACAATTATATTTATTATAATGTGTATAATTTTATCAATAAGTTTTGCAATATTAATTCCTATTATTTTTAGACCATTCTATTATGTAGCTATTAAATTGCTTAATATCGAAAAACAATCTGGTTATACTTACTCTGAAATAAAAGAAGCATTTGATGGGGTAATGGATTTTATTTGGAAGGGTGAACCATTCTATACAGGAGTACTTGCTCATTCAGAAGAAGGAGCAGCACACTTTAAAGATTGCATTCCACTATTCTGGTTAGATTTATGGTGTTTTATAATATCATTTATTTATGTATTAACTCATTTCTTATTAGTTAAGTTTAAAGTATTAGAGTTTGTTAAATATAAAGGATTCCATCCATTATTCTATGCAGGTGTAACAACAATACTTTTTGTTATAATTATTGGTATATTTGGACTAATTGATTTTTATAAATTATTTGAGGCATTCCATAAATTATTCTTCCCAGGAAAAGACAACTGGGAGTTCGATGAAGATGCTGATGAGATCATAAAAATACTTCCAGAGAACTTTTTTGCCTTATGTGCAGCTTGGATAGGTTCTCACATCTTAATTTTTGACATAACAGCTATAGTTTATGGTATTAAAACACGTAAAAATGGCTTAGGTAAGATAAATAACGAAACTATTGAAAATATAGAAAAAATTGATGAAAAAGAGTAATGCAACCAATGGTTGCGCAATTTGAAAAGCAAAGTTGGTAGATGCAACCGAAAATTATTTGTTAAAATGAAGTCGTAAACAAGGAGGAATGGTTTATGAACATTGAAATAGCAAACAGATTACAACAATTAAGAAAAGAAAAAGGATATTCACAAGAAGAATTAGCTCAAGCATTAGGATTGTCAAGACAAGCAGTATCTAAATGGGAACGTGCTGAATCTAGTCCTGATACAGATAATTTAATTTGTCTAGCTAAGCTTTATGGAATGAGTTTAGATGAATTATTAAATACTGATGAAACAGTAGAAGAAATCAGAGAAAGAACTATTGAAGTAGAAGAAGAAAAGAAATCTGAAGAAAAAGATGATGATCAATATATAAAGATTCATAAAGGTCATATTTGTAATAATGATCATGATGCAGAATTCATAAGAAAGACTAAACACCCTGTATTTATGATTACAGTTAGTAGTGTTACAGCATTAATTGCTACAGTATTATTCTTAGTATTTGGTTTTGTCTTTAATGCATGGATGGATTGTTGGTTATTCTTCTTATTCGTTCCACTAATTGCATCACTATTTGAAGCAATAGTAGAAACTCATGCCTTCACATCATTTGCTTATCCTATTTTAGTAACAATAGTTTATCTATTCTTAGGATTTGAATTTGATTTATGGCATCCAATGTGGGTATTATTTATAACAATTCCTGTATTCTATATTATATTTGATCCAATTGATAAATTCGTTTTAAAATCAAAAAGAATACACGATGAAGATTTAGATGACTAAAAAAGTCATCTTTTTTCTTGTATAAATATTTTTATAATACTATAATAAAAATGGAGGTATAAAATATGAAAACAATTGGAAATATTATTTGGTTTATATTTATCGGATTATGGGAGGCTTTAGGATTCTGGATTGTTGGTGCTATTCTATGCATTACAATCATTGGTATTCCATTTGGAAAACAATGCTTCAAATTTGCTAGATTAGTTTTAACTCCATTTGGACATCATGCAACAACACATTTCAACAGACATCCTGTAGCTAATGTATTCTGGTTAATTTTAGTAGGTATTGAAATGGGTCTTGGATGGGCATTTGCTGGTGTAATCTTCTGTATTACAATCATCGGAATTCCATTTGGAAAGCAATGCTTCAAGATGATTAAATTATCATTTATTCCATTTGGTGCTGAAATAGAATAGTTTAATAATAAAAATCGCTTAAAATAGCGATTTTTTATTTTTCTTATATTTTTTAAAATGATAAAATGCAACCTAAAGTTGCGAAATTGAACAATAAAATAGGTAGATTATACTATATATTTTGATAAAATAGAAGTATAAATAGGAGCGTGGTTATATGAACTTAGAAGTAGCAAACAGATTACAACAACTAAGAAAAGCAAAAGGCTTATCACAAGAAGAATTAGCTCAAATTCTTGGCCTATCAAGACAAGCAATATCTAAATGGGAACGTGCTGAAACTTCACCTGATACTGATAATTTAATTTGCCTTGCAAGATTATATAATATTTCAATTGATAAACTTCTTGATACATCTGAATCAACTGAAGAAATAAAGGAAAGAATCGCTCAAGAAAGAATAGATGAGATTGATAAAGAAATAGTTGAAGAATGTAATGAAGTAGTTGAAATAGATAGTGAAAAAGAAATAGATAATTTAGAACTAACTGAAAAAGAAAAAGAACTTGATGATAAAGAATGGAATTTGATTAAAGAATTAATAGTTTCTACAATTGTAATTGGTATTATAGCTTGTATGATTATAAGTGAAGAAGATGTTTATTGGTGGAAATGGTGTTGGATGTTATTTGTTGTACCTTTCTGCTTAATTCATAGTTTTTATAATATTTTTCATAATCAGCTTTCCTCAGTGACATCATTGATCTATGCGACAGTAGCGTTCTTGATTGGACTTTATTATGCTCTTGATGGCGACATAGATAATCATGCTGCTGTTATTGTAGTAGTAGTATTGCTATTGTTAATTGTATTCCAAATAATATTGAATAAAGTTTTAATTATAGTATTATATTTTAAAAACAAAAAAGATATGGATTTGATTAAGTATAAAGAAAGTATAAAGATGCTTAATTCTCTTCATGAAAAGCAAATTGAAAGAATAAGGGAAGAACAAAAAAAGTCTCAGTAGAGACTTTTTTTATAGCTATTTATTGTTATAAAGTTTATCTAGATTATCTAATCTATTAGTTAACCAAGTAACCAAGCATTCAGAAGCTTCTTGATGAGTTCTACATTTACCTGCATCAGATGTTTCAAGTTCAATCCAGTAATATTCAGGATGACCTATGTTTTTCCATTCTTTATAGTTATTTGTGAAATCAGTTGCAAAGTTTTCAGTTGTTGTATTAATAAAGTTAATAACTTTTGTGAATGATCCATTAGCTTTCATACCATTGTATTTATCTTTAACTAAAGTTTTAAACCAATTTGCATGATAGAACAATAGATACCATGGGTTAGCAACTTCTGTACCATGAACATTCTTGATAATGTTTCCAGCATATACACCTTTACCATCAAGACAACCTAGAGTGTTACCAAATGATGAATCGAAATCCCAAGGTGATTCAAAACGAATAACTTTATCTCCTTCAGCACCGAAATCAACATTCATGAAGAAACTTGATGTAGCAACATCAACATCACATGCGATATCAGCAAGTAGATATGAGTTAACTAATGAGTCAATATCAATAATTTTTGAAATAGTTTCTGTTTGACTCTTTAGAGTAGTTGATTCTTTGATTGTTGAATAAGTTGAATCAAATTCATAGAACTTATTGTTATAAATTGCTTGATAACAAATTTCAAATACATTTTGAATATAATTCTTTATAAAGTTAGTTTGTGTATCTGAATATACATCACTTTTGATAGTGTATCCTTTTTGTTCTGGATAATTACTAATTGCTTTACCTTCATCATTATATAAAGTCTTATAGTCAATTAAGAATTGTTGAAGTGCATCTTCTTTATTATAATACTTATCTAATTCAATGAAATAACCAATATCTGTACCTTCATAATTCTTATCTGGTTCAGTAATATCAATTCTACCACCCTTAACTTCTTGTTGTTCAGCTAGTAGATATACTCCATAATATTCATCATTTAAATAAACATTAACTAATCTAAAATCTGATACATAATTTCCATCCATTAAATGTCCTAGATAGAAAGCAGTAGCATTTCTAAGCATTGACCAGTCTTTGTATTCAGCAAGAAGAACCCAGTTCTTATATTTTTTGCCACCATGTAGGCCTAACATAGATTGCTTATCTGTAAATTTAATTCTTAAAGGTTTCTTATCATATTCAACTGTATAGTTTCCTCTAACCTTTACTTGGGCTGTAACTCCATCAAGTTCAACTGTTTCTCCTTCAGTAGTTTTAACTGTACAGTTAGCATATTCTTTTGGTGAATCTACAGTTTCTACATCATCATAGAACTTAAATGGATTTTCATCAGTTACATTAATTTCTATTTTAGGTAGTGAAGCAGATACTACTGGTTCAAAGTCACTTACATAATTAGGGTTATCAGTTTGATAATCGGCTGTTGTAACCTTATTAGAAGTAGTATTTCTTTTAGTTGTTTGACTTGTTTTATTTGTTGTTGATGAATTGTTGCCTTTAGTAGTGCTTTTTGATTGCTTTTTGCTACAAGCAGCAACACCTAAACATAATCCTAAGCTCGCAAATGTTAATAATAATTTTTTCATATAAACACCTCTTTCTTGGCTGGGGTAGAGAGATTCGAACTCCCGAATGTCTGGGTCAGAGCCAGATGCCTTAAGCCGCTTGGCGATACCCCAAATATTTGCTAAATATATTGTATAATAAATGCTTTTATTTGTAAAATAAAATTAGGCTATTACTCTTTTAAAAATGTAATTAATTTACACATTTTTTATATTTTAAGAAAAAAAGAAGTCTCAAACGAGACTTAACTTTTTTTATTATAAACTTTATCTAAGCTGTTAATTCTTGTAGTTAACCAAGAATGCAATTGTTCTGCAGCTTGTTTTTGTGTAGTGCATTTTCTTGAGTTTTCGTTTTGTTCCCATCCTGTTTTTTCAGGATGTCCAATATTATCCCATTTAGTATAGTTATTATTAAAACTAGTTTCATATTTAGTTGATAATGTATTAATATAATTTAAAACTCTAGTAAAATAACCTTTTTCTTTCATTGAATTGAATTTATCTCTAACTAAATTCATAAACCAATCACATTGATAGAATAACATGTACCAAGGGTTACCAGTTTCTTCATTTATAGCATTAATGAAGATGCTTGCGGCAAATTCTCCTTCACCACTAACACAAGCTTTTGTGTTACCTAGTGCTGAATCATAATCCCATGGAGCTTCAAATGTTAGTTTCTTATTTCCGTTTTCACTAAAATCAACATCCATTAAGAAACTTGACCATGCAGTATCTGTATCACAAGTTATATCAGCTAATAAGAAGGAATTAACTAACGAATCAACATCGATAACCTTGCTTATTGCTTCATATGAATTCTTTAAACTAGAATCTAGACTAATAGAAGTATATGTACTATTAAATGAATAATATTTTTCTTCATAGATAGCATAATAACAAATGTCAAATACATTTTGAATATATGAATGAATGAAATCTCTTTGAGCTGTTGAATATAAATCATTTTTAATAGTAAATCCTCTTTGGAAATTACTAAATAGTTGTGTTTTAGTATAGTCATATAAAGGCTTATAATCTACATAGAATTGTTGTAATGCAGGTTCTTGATAAGCATAACCATCAAACTCTAAGAAGTATCCTATATCAGTTCCTTCATAGTCATCTGCATATTCACTAATATCTACTCTACCTTCTTTAACTTCTTGTTGTTCAGCTAGTAAATATACACCCCAGTAATTACCATTAATGTATACTTCAACTAATCTAAAATCAGTTACATAATAATCACTCATTAAGTGAGCTAGATAGAATGCAGTAGAATTTCTTTCTAATGACCAATCCTTGTATTCGGCTAGAAGAAGCCAATTCTTGTATTTTCCATCATCTGGATTATCTGGATCGTCATTAAGTCCAAGCATTGCTTGTTTCTTATCAAACTTAATTCTTAAAGGCTTCTTATCATATTCTTTTGTGTAATTACCTCTAACCTTAACGCCAGCACCTTTTGCATCTAATTCAACAACATCACTTTCGTTAATTACAGTTACTAAGCATTTAGTATAATCTGGTTCATCGTTTAATCCTGGTTTAGTAACAAAGTCCATTTTTTCTTCTTCAGGAATAGTTGAATCATTAACTACAATATCTATTCTAGGTAATTTATCAGATATTATTGGACTATAATTTGATTCATAATCGATATTATCTCTTGGTATATCAATAGTAGTAGTGTGTTTAGATGTAGTTTGTCTTTGTGTTGTTGTGCTAATATTTGTTGTATTAGCTTTTGTAGTAGTTTTATCAGTTGATTTTTTCTTCTTACAAGATAGAAGAGAAAAACTTAAACTAATACATAGTAATCCTCCAATTATTTTCTTCATTAAAACACCTCCAGTATTTAATTTATTCTATTATACTATTATATTATCTTATTTTTTCATATTTGTAAAATGATTTTGAATTATATTTTAATATAATTTAATTCGTGTTATAATTTTAGTATGGTAACTATTATAGGAGGGGAATATATGGAAGAAAAACTAACTAAAATCAATAGAGATTTTAAAGACGAAATTAGAGTATGTGCTAGCGTCGATAAAGAATTCACTTATTCAGAATATCTTGCTGATGTTTTTGCTCATGCTAAATCCTTATCAATTGGTCAAGAATATGATAGATCTTTTTCTTTTATCAATGAGCTATTTATCATAAACTATACTGAGAGAACTTTTAAAAATCTAACAATTAAAGCAAGCTTTCAACATTCAGCATTTAAAATGCCAGATATTAAAATAGAAGATGAGATTACTGAAAACTATGAAATTGGAATTGATATTCCTGATTTAATAGTAGACAATAATTTCTTCTATACTTTTAATGAACCAATTCCTTCTAGCTTTGATTTAATGTTAGTTGATGAGGAAAATAGAGTTTTATACAAAGAACATTATACATTTACTATCCTACCTTTAAATCAACCAACAACAGCTATTTATAAGGATGAAAGATTATACGCTAAATATGTTACTCCAACTGATGATGCAGTAAAAAAAATAACTAGAAATGCCGCAAGTAAGGCAAAAAATAAAGTTATTAAGGCATATCAAAATGGTATTAACTTTAATAATATGCTTAATGAATTACAAGCAGTTTATCTAGCATTACATGAACATGGTATCGTATATCAAAATCCACCTGCAGGAGTAAATTATGCTTATAATGATAAAGAAGAATTAATAAGCAATCCTCAAAGAATTAGAATGCCTTTTGAGGTATTAAAGGATAAAAAAGCAACTTGTCTTGATTCATCTATTTTACTTTGTTCATGCTTAGAAGAATTAGGATATCATACTATTTTAGTATTAATAGAAGCTCATGCCTTTATTGGAGTATTCTTAAATGGTAAGGCTAAACTAGATTCAGGTATATCATTTGATAGTAACCAAATTTATTCGCGTGCTACAGAAGGGAACATTGACTTAGTTTTAATTGAATCTACTTTTATTGATTCAACTAAAAACGCAAGCTTCCAAGATGCTATTGATGTAGCTAATAGTCACTTAAAGAATTACTTTGGTTCATTCTGTGCTGTTGATATTAATAGATGTCACAACTTTGATTATATCTATTCACCAGTTCCAACGAAGGATTCTAATATTGATATTAATGATTTGATAAAAAAAGCAGAAGTTAGACAAACTAAAGTTGATAGTATCAAGAGTAGAACTTATGTTAATGTATTAAAAGCTGAAGAAAAAGATAGATTTTCATTCTGGGAGAAAAAACTACTTGATTTAAATGAATCTAACCCACTAGTTAATATTAGATTAAAACCATCAAGTATCCTACAATTAATCTCACAAACAAAGATTTATGATCTTCTAGAAAAGAAAGATTCACTTAAATTTATGGTCGCAACAGCTAAAGATAATGAATTAGAAGAAGCTTATATTAATGGTTCAACATCTATTAATTCTATTAAATTTGCAGAAGACTTTGATAGTGAAAAAGCTATTGCCTTAGGTATTGATAAAACACTTAGACAACTAATTAAAAAATCAAATCAAGCAATGGATGAAACTGGTTCACCTACATTATATCTATGCTGTGGTAAACTTGCTTATATGCGAAAAAAGGCTAAACAAATAGGTTATGCACCATTTATGGTATTACCTATTACTATTACAAAGGATAAGTCAGGGCCTCTTTATACAATGAGCTATGATTTAGATGAATTAATGCTTAACCAATCATTCTTTGAATATTATGTCCTAGATGATCCAGATATTGATTTTTCAAGTTTATATCAAGCAAACGCAAGCGATGGATATCTAAATATTGTTCATACATTTAAAGAACACTGGGGAGATATTATTCAACTTCATGAATCAGACTTCTATATTGCGAATTTAACATTCTCTCATTACATCATGTGGATGGATGTAAGAAAGAGAAAAGAAGAATTAAAGAAGAATAAAGTTATTGAAAGTATTATTGCTAATAAAAACTGCCTTGATGAAGGTGAAGTAGATGATTATGCAAATATCAATGAAGAAGAAAAATACACTGATTTTGCGGCACCACTACCTTATGACTCAACACAATTAAAGGCAATCTTAGATTGTGGTAAAGGAAGATCATTCATCCTTGATGGTCCTCCAGGTACAGGTAAGAGTCAAACTATCGTTAATATGATTGTTAATGCCTTCTATCATGGTAAAACAGTTTTATTTGTTGCTGAAAAGAAAGCTGCCCTCGATGTAGTTGCTAACCGTTTAGAAAAGATTCAACTTGGTAGATTCTGTCTAGAACTACATTCTAATAAAGCTAATAAGGGTGATTTCTTCAGTAAATTACGTGATTCTATGGAATTAGGTCAAACAGTAGATCCTACTGACTTTGAAAAGAAGTGTAAGGAACTAGAAGAAAAGAAAGCAATCCTACAAGATGTAATTAATAAGATGCATGAAGAAAAATATGCCTTATCATTGTATGATGCGATTGTTAATAATGAATATTATAGTGCCTTAAATTATAAACTTAATTTCTCTAATGAATTCTTAGAATCTTTAACTAAAGAAAAGTTAGATGAAATAACTAATCTACTTAATGAATACATTAATAGTGTAGAAGGAGTAGAAGATTATGATTCTAATCCATTAAAGCTATTAAAGGTTAATGAAATTAATTATGCAAATAAAGATTATATTGTTAATGAATTTAAGACATTCTTAGGAATTTATCAAGATTTATTAAAATCAGTTGATGATTTAATTAAAGAATCTAACTTAGAAATTGTTAAATCAATTCATAGTATTAATTACTTCATTAAATTAATGGATTTATCCTTAAATAAGCCATTATTCATAGATACAGCAACTGAATTTATGAATGTTAATAATCATGATGTTAATATGCAAGTATTAAATAGTTCATTAGATTTACTTGAAATGGAATCAAGTAATAGTAAGATGATTAATTTCGATAAATTAAAAGATATTGATGCGAATAAAGCTATTACAGATTTAGAAACTACAAAAGGTTTATTTAAGAAGATGGGTGTAAGAAAGAAGTATTTAAAACTATTCAATACATTCAAGCAAAATGAATTTAAACCTAATAAGAAAGAATTAATTACTTATTATAAGATTGTTGAAAAGCATAATAATTATTTAGACTTTATCAAGAACAATTCAAAAGAATTAGATAAACTAATTGGCGTAAGCTATGTTAATAATTATAAAGATGCTATTAACATTAAAGAGAAATATGAAAATACTTATGACTTTATGGATTCCTTAAAGAATATAGGTACATATACTAATCAAGTTAATGCATCTAAATACTTCTTAGATTTAGCAAGTCTAAAGACTCCATCAGTTAAATTATTATTTAACATGACTCAAGCTAAGTTTAAAAACTATGTTGTTAAAGAAGAAGAATTAAATAAGACTTATGATGTTGATTATAAGATTATTGAAAAAGATAATCTTGATTTAGATGTGTTTGAAAGTTTACTTAAGTATGCAGCTAACCCTAATAACTTTAAAGACTTATTAAATATAGCTCAAATTAATAAGCTAGGATTAAAGTTAGATGAATTAGGATTAAGTACTTTAATTGATGATCTAAAAGCTAATAAATTCTCATATGTTGACTTAGTAGATGAATTTATTCTATCTATATCAAATGGCTTAATTAAGCTATATTTTAGAGATGGTAATATTAATTACTTTAACTCAAGTCAATTTGAAGGTGAGATAAAGAAATATAAGGATTTAATCAATGATTACACTAACTTAATCATTGAACATGTATCCGCAAAACTTACAAAGAACTTAAATCATAATAGTATAAATTATGCATCTAGTTCACCTATTGGTAGACTTAAAAAATCTATTTCAAGTAGTGGTAGAGGTGTAACTATTAGAGATACACTACTTAATTATGATGAAATTATTAGAGCATATTTCCCATGCTTCTTAATGTCTCCACTATCAGCTGCACAATACTTAGCAGTAGATGAAAAGAGTGGAAAGACTTCAAGTAAATTTGATTTAGTAATCTTTGATGAAGCATCACAAATTCCAACACACGAAGCAGTAGGACCTATTGCTCGTGGTAAGAGTTTAATTGTTGCAGGGGATCCTGAACAAATGCCACCTTCAGCATACTTCTCAGCTGGTCTAGAGCTTGAAGGTGAAGATATTCAATTTGAAGATGCATCTAGCTTACTTGATGAATGTATAGCTATTGAGCTACCTAGACATAGATTATCATTCCATTATAGAAGTAAACATGAATCATTAATTCAATTCTCTAATATTAACTTCTATAATTCTAACCTATTTACATTCCCATCTCCAAATACAGCAAGTTCAATGATTGATTTTAAATATGTTGAACTTAAAGATGAGAAGAAGGATTCATCAATTACTAAAGAAGAAGTTGATGCAATACTTGATGTATTTAAGAAAGTTTATACAGATCCTAAGACTTTAAATAAATCTATAGGTATTATTGTATTTAACATCAAGCAACAAGAAAAAGTTGAAGATGCAATCATTAATCTATTATCTAAGGATAGTAGTTTAAGAGAGGTTGTAGATAAAGCTTCTGAAAAGACTAAAGAGCCTTGGTTTGTTAAGTCATTAGAAAACGTACAAGGTGATGAAAGAGACATAATTATTATATCTATCGGCTTTAGAAAGAGCGCTACTGGTACACCAGTAATCAATGGCCCTCTTGCTAGAGAAAACGGTCAAAAACGTCTAAACGTTGCTGTTTCTCGTAGTAAGGAACAAATGATAGTAGTATCAACTATTAAGTATAGCGATTTCGCTAGTGAACAAAAATCTAAGAGTAAGGGTCCTAAGATGTTAAAGGATTTCTTAAAGTTTGCTGAAGAGTCAAGCTATAGTAGAATTGATAATGCTTCTACTCTAGAAAAGTCTATAAGCTATTACATTAAGAATGACTTAGAAGAAAAAGGATATGACTGTGCTGTTAATGTAGGTTCAAGTATTTATAAAGTTGATGTAGCTATTAAATCAGAAGATAAGAAATCTTATATCCTAGGTATCTTAATTGATACTACAGGTATTGATGGTAAAATATCTGTTAGAGATAAACTTTATGTTCAACAATCTGTATTAAACGGATTAAAGTGGAAGATAGTTAATATTTATGCGGTTGAATATTATAAGGATAGACAAGCAACAATTAATAAGATAATTGATGCAATTGATGATCCATATATCAAAGAAACTTATGAAATTAAACCAACTATCCAAAAACAAGAACAAGTAGAAGTAAAATTAGAATCAGTTCAATATAAGAAAGCAAGTGGACTTGGTAGAGTAGCTTATAATAACGATACAGGCTTCTCACAAGGCTTACCAAATATGATTCAAAAAATAATTGATGTTGAAGGTCCAGTTTCATTTGAAACAATTAAACAAAGAGTAAAGGACTATTCAAATATCAAAGTATTTAGTGCTAAAGCAAATCAACGTTTAGAATATTGTATTAAACCATATCCAAACGTAAGCTTTGACCAAACACAAAAATTCTACTGGCCACTAAAGGTAGAACAAAAGTTATCAATCTTTAGAGAAAACTCAGGATTAGATATATATGACATTTGTAAGGAAGAAGTACTTGCTTGTATGGTTCAAATTGCGAAGATGCAAGGTGGAGTAAGTAGAGAAGATTTATATAAATTAACTCTACAAGCACTTAAGACTAAGAGCCAAGTATTAAACCAAAAGACAATGGAAAGAATGGATTATGTATATAATTTTGGAAAAGATATGGGTATTTTCAATTAACGATTAAAGGGGAGTAATCATGACTGATTTAGAAAAAGAAAGAGCAAAGGCTCTAATTGATGAAAGAGAAAAGCTAAGCGAAACAATTAAAACCAATGATTTAAAGATTAAATCTTACAGAAAAATAATATTAGAATTTCAAAATGAAATTGATGAGATTAATGGTAAAATCAAATTAAGTAGAGCTTGCTCTTTAGTTGATTTAATCAATCCAACTTTAATAGATCTACCAGTTGATTTAATTGGTGGAATTAGTAATATGAAACGTAAGGAAAAACTTGAAACTTTAACTGGTCAAATTGAATTAGCTAATATGAAAATAAAGAAATTAGAAGCTGAAAATAAAGAGTTAAAAAAACAATTAGAAGCTGTAATTTCTGAATACAAAAGTATTAATTAATAATGATTTTAAGCCTAGTATTTTATACTAGGTTTAATTTTCATAAATGAGGAGTTATTATGATTAAAGTTTTATTTATATGCCATGGAAATATTTGCCGTAGTCCTATGGCTGAATATATATTTAAAGATATGGTTGAAAAATTAAATATAAAAGATAAATTTATTATTGAATCAAGGGCTACAAGTAGTGAAGAAATATATAATGGTATAGGAAATAAAATATATCCACCTGCAAGAAAAGAATTATTAAATTTAGGTATAGGGAAAACTTTTTATACAAACTTTGATAATAAACGCGCAGAACAGCTATCTAGAAGTGATTATGATAGATTTGATTATCTAATTTGCGCTGATAGTTATAATATAAATAACACTTTAAGAATTGTTGGACATGATAAAGATAATAAGATAAAACTATTACTTGATTATGCAGGTTATCACAATAAATCTATAAGTGATCCATGGTATACAGGTAACTTCAAAGAGACTAGTAAAGATATAATCGAAGGCCTAAATGGGTTTCTTGATTATTTAAAGAAAGAATTATAATTTTATTTAAAAATATAGGCAAAAATCACCTCTTTCTCCGTATTATAATATGAGAGGTGATTTTTATTAGTAAGAAAAAGAATATTTATAAAGGATCCTGGTGGTTTAACAATAAAAGAAAACATCCATCTTATATAATCAAATCTAATAATAGTGATTATTTTGTTGTTAGGATTTTGAGCCATTCTAAATCAAATAAAAATGATTTTCTATTACTATACTCTCCTAATCCTAATAATAAGGTTATGCCTCAATTCATTAGCAAGAAGAAGTATTATGAAAAAAGCAAAAAATCCTTTGGTAAGTATTATTCTAATTTTAAATTTTCTGATATTGATAAGAAAAGATTTAAGAAATGGAATAAAAAAAGATAAGGCGAGCTCCTTATTGCTAAGTGCTAATAAGCCTTATCTTTATGGTAATTATATCATATTATCGTTTTATGTCAATAAAAAAGATATGGCGAGCAGAATAATTCTAAACGCTAATTGCCATATCTTTCCTATATTCTATCATTTGATATGATAGTTGTCAAATAAAACTCAAGTAAAAAAATATTGACATATATTAAATAATATATTATTATAGTTATGGTACATTTTTAAACCCACAAAAGCCCTTAAAATATAATTTAAGGAGGAAAACTAACTATGAAAACTTATATGGCAAGTAGCCTAACTGTACAAAGAGAATGGTTTATCGTAGATGCTACAGATATGACTTTAGGTCGTCTAGCAACTCAAGTTGCCGCTGTTTTAAGAGGTAAGAATAAACCTATCTTTACTCCAAATTGTGATTGTGGAGATTACGTAATTATTATTAATGCTGACAAAATTAAACTAACAGGTAAAAAATGGGATCAAAAGATTTACTACCGTCACTCTGATTACAACGGAGGCTTAACAGCAACTGTTGCAAAAGATCAAATGAAGAAATTCCCTACAAGAATGGTTGAAGAAGCTATTAAAGGTATGCTTCCTCACACAAAACTTGGTGATCAATGCTTTAGACATTTATTTGTTTATGCAGGTCCTGATTATGCTCAAAAGGCACAACAACCAAAGGAATTAAAGGTTATTAAGTAGGAGGAAGAAATTATGGCAAAGAAGACTCAATATTTAGGAACTGGACGTAGAAAGAGCTCTGTTGCTCGTGTACGTTTAACTACAGGTAAGGGAACTATTACAATTAACGGTAGAACATTTGAAGATTACATCCCATCAGCAGCTATTAGACTAGATGTACTTCAACCACTTGAATTAACTGAATCAAAAGAAAAATTTGATATCGATGTTAATGTATGTGGCGGTGGTATTTCAGGACAAGCTGGAGCAATCCGTTTAGGAATCACAAGAGCATTAATGGAAGTAGATCCAGATTTACGTAAGGTATTAAAACCAGCAGGTATGGTTACAAGAGACCCTCGTGCTAAAGAAAGAAAGAAATATGGTCTTAAGAAAGCACGTAGAGCACCTCAATTCTCAAAACGTTAGTAATTGGATATTTAAAAATAAAAGAAGAAGGGACCCCTCAACCCCTTCTTTTTTTGTTATCACTAGATATATTCATATTTATATATTATAATTATCTTGTATTTTGTATATTAAGGGAGTGTTTATATGAAAAGAAAATTATTAGTTTCTTTAGTAAGCTTGGGGTTATTAATAACTTTTAGTGCATGTAAGAAAAAGAATAATACAACTAGTAAAACAACAGTTGATCCTAAAACTTCTATTTGTAGAACTGTAGATAAAGATACTACTAAAACAAATAGCAAAACAACTAGTATTACTACTACAAATAAAACGACAGAAAAGAAACCAACAACAAAGAAAACAACAAAACAGTTAGAAAAATATACTGTAATTTGGATGATGGGTGAAGAAACTCTAGAAACAGATATTGATGTTTTAGAAGGAAGTAAGCCATCGTTTGATGGCACAACTCCTATAAAAGAATCAACTGATGAATATGAATTTAGTTTTGATGGATGGTATACATCTACTGGAACTAAATTAACAAATGATGCAGTTGTTAGTGATGATATTACTTATTATGCTCGATTTACTGAGACTAAAAGAGAGTATACTATTAGATGGGTAAATTATGATGATGAAGCTTTATGCATAAGAAAAGTAGAATATGGAGAGATGCCTATCTATGAAGGAGAAACTCCAACTAAACCATATGATAGTGAAAATTATTATGAGTTTAATGGCTGGAATAAGACAGTAGTAGTCGTAACTAAAGATACAACATATAAAGCAACTTTTATTTCTACAGATCTTCCAACTATTAATTATAAGGTTAGTTATTGTCTTCAAGATTTAGTTAATGAAAATAAATATGAAGTTGATAAATCAGTAACATTATCTGGAAAATTAGGTTCTCTAACAGAAGTTGTAGCGCCTAGTTATGAAGGATTTAGTGAAGGTGTATTTACTCAACAAACAATTAGAGAAAACCTAGAAGTTAATATAATGTATAATAGATTATCTTATAATCTTGGAATTATTTATGACGATGAAATAGGTGTTTTGTATGGTGATTTAGATTATAATGGTCAAGCATTAAAATATGGCACACCTATTAGCTTATCTATTGAATTTGTAGAAGATGGTTATGGCTTTGAGGGTTGGTATATAAATGATGAATTCTATAATGATTATAATGATTTAAATATAACTATGCCAGGTGTAAATACAACTATAGAAGCAAAATTTAGCGTACCTAAAAGTAGAGTAATTATAGATAATAAGGTTGATGGATTAAGATTAAGTGGTGTTGTTAGTGGAGATAAATATGAATGCTATAAAACTTTAAATATCACTCCAATTAACTTACCTGATGGTTATTATCTTAAGTGGGGTAGAAGTAATAGTACTACTTATACTTATAGTGATACTTATTCATTTGTAGTGCCTAAAAATGATGTAACTATTACAGTTGAATTAAGTGCTTATAAAAAAGAAAGTGATAATAAATATAACTACATTTATTTTGGAATGTATCCACAAAGTGTAGAAACTGATGCTGATGCAGTAGCTAATCTTAATAATATTTTAGATACTCATCCTAGTATTGATTGGATTCCTTTTAATAAATATATTAATGTAAATGAAACTAACTATATGTGGTATATAGACCTTGATTTGAATAACGATGGGCAAAATGATTATAGAGGAATATATTTTACTGGATATAGAGAGGATTCGAGAAAAAATTATGATGATGAGGAATATTTTCAAGTTATAAACGGATATGAAAAGGAAGTTGTTTATTGGTTTAAATATGAACCAATAAAATGGAGAATATTAAAAGAAGAAGATGGCCTAACTTATATATTTACAGAATCAATTCTTGATAATATGTATTTTAATTCTCTTACAGGAATTACTGGAAATTCTAATACGGTTTCATTTGCACATAATGGTGGAGTAGGATATTTAAATGATTATAGATTATCTGATGTTAGACAATGGTTACTAAATATTTTTTATGATGATTGTTTTTCAAATATTGAGAAACAAATGATTGAAACAACAAGAGTTAAGAATTATGGAACTGGTGAAGTTAAAGATACTTATGATAAAATATTCATTCCTTCTGAAGAGGAGTTAAAAAATGTTTATGGTATTAATGTTTTTGAACCTTGTTATGGATGGGCAACTGAATATGGAAAGTGTATGGGAGTATATAACTACGTATTTAATGATGTAGATAATTATCAATGGTTATTAAGGTCAAGTTCTGGTGATCCTGATCACATTCGATCTTATAATAGTTGTTACAGAAGCTATAGCGTGGAAAGGGCTGCAGGAATTCGTGCTGGTTTATGGATAGATTTAGATAAAGTATTAAATCTTAAGCCTACATTAACAAGCGATGGATATGGTTTTAAAACGGATGGAGAAAATAGCTATTTTGAGAGATTATCAAAAGAATCTACATTTGAAATGTATGTTGATGATAAATTTAATATTGCTAATGTTGGAACAATAGTTACTGGTAAAGTTTTAAGAGGTGTTGTAAGAGTTGGAGATACTATTATACTAACATCGCCAAAGGATGGCTATGTAACACGTACACAACTAGTAGTACTAGGAATAGAAATGTATTCAAAAAAATTAGAATATGCAACTAAGGGAGATCAAATAGGCATAATCTTTGGAGATCAAATATCAGAAGATGTAATTGAGAAAAAATCCTTAATAACATTAGCAAGTGATGAAAATCCAGTTGATTATTATGAATATTACATGAAGATTACACCTTATGGTACAAGAACAAAAGAAATTGAAAATGGCACATATAATTTGGAATTATGCTATCATAGTATGAATAATAATGCATATAGTTCTGAAAGTCTTAATAATCTATCTTCTCAAACATTTGGAGCAAAAATAAATGGAATATTTGATATGAACTTTAGTAGTGTAACATCAATTGCTATAGATGATGAAAATGAATATATAATAAGAATATCACCTACATTAAAGACTTGTTTCTATCTAGGATTAAAAGGTTATATTTATTCTACAGGTACAAGAGTAGCATCATTTGAAGTTATAGCACTTGGAACTGATACTTTAAAGGTGAATGAATATATTCAAAATTATAACAATTCTAATAAAACATTAATTGTTTATGGTAATTGTGATTCATATGTTAGATATGATTATATGAAATATACATTTATTAATTCGGCTATAACTTTTGAAGAAGCATTATCTTCTATTAAATGTGAATTCGCAAATCCTGGATATAGATTTGTTCGTTGGGAAATGATAAGAGAAGGAATAGATTATTATGATAGTGCTAAATCATTACCTATCATTTATGCTTCAAATTATAGAGTACAAGCTAAATGGGAAATGATTTCTAATACAGCAACAATCACTTCTTTAGATTTAGAAAATGGATATGTACTTGTAAATATTAATTCTAATTTTAGTGCTGGTGATAGTATAAACATTACACTTGCTGATTATTCAACAGTAGAAGCAACAATATCTAACATCTATGATTTAGAATATAATGAAGTAGAAGAAACAAATTATAGTACTGATAATACTAAATATTATTTAAAACTAAGTGGAGTAGATTTTGATAAATTATCTACTTGTACAATTATTTATTAAAAGAGAAGAGATTATCTCTTCTTTTTTTGTGTTATAATTATTATAGGTGATGATTATGAATGATAAGAATAGTGAATTACTAAAAAAAATCATTTTAATAAAAGAAGCACTAGATCCCAAATACATTTATTTTGAGGATTATTTAAAGCATTATGATAGAAAGACTTTTAATGTTATAAATGATAAAGAAAAGTTAGTAAATATTTTAAATAATTATGAAAATTTATTTACTTATAAAGAATTATTAAAGCCCATAGATAAGCCAGAAATCAGATATTTATATTTTAGTGATTTTCATGATGCAAAAATATATAATGTTGAGTATACTAATAAAGCTTTATATATTCATCTTAATGGTAGTCAAGCACTTGCTTGGCCTAAGGGTATGAAAGAAAAAATGATAGTTGAATTTAAGGGTGCTAAAGATGTTTTAGTAGACAAACTACCAAGCTACTTTGATGCATGTGATATTCAACTTTTAGGTAAGAAATATATGATAACTATTTCATCAACATGTAAGTCTTGTAGTTTTAAGTGTGATGATGTAAAATTTATAAGTGTTGATTAGAATGGAGGAATATCATGAGTGAAGTTACAAAATTAAAGATTTTATTCTTCTTAAAGTTTTGTGCTGAAGCAATGTTCCTACCGTTTTTAGCTATATACTATAAGAATTTAGGATTTAACAATACACAAATAGGAGTATTCTTAGCAATACCACCAATTGTTGGTATAAGCTTATCACCTATTTATTCCGTTATTTGTAGGAATATAAAAGTCACAAAGATTATTTATACGGTAATAACCATATTAAATGCAATAAGTATGTTTATATTCTTCCAGGTTACTGACTATTATGCAATAATAGCGTTAATTATAATTATTAATATATTCCAAGCAAATAACTTTGGTGTGCTTGAAGCATTCTCAAGTGTATGCGCAAACCATAATAAAACAGATTATTCTAAGGTTAGAGTATATGGATCAATAGCTTATGTATTTGGTTTATCCTTATCTGGATTAATTGCGAAATTTAGTTCATTTTATGTAGCATCAATAGTTGCAATTGGACTAACTGTTGCAAGTGCAATTATAGCTATATTCTTAAAAGTTACAAATGAACAAAATCATGAGAAACGTGATGTTAAAGCGCTTATTCATAACAAGAAGTACTGGATATTTACAGTATTCTTTATGGTATTCTTTGGAACATTAAATGTTGGTGATGATTTTACATCAACTTATTTAGAAACAACAAAAAATATGAGTGTTGATACTATTGGTTATATATTTGCAGTATATGTTATAGTTGAATGTACCGTAATAATTTTCTTAGCAAGATTTAAAAAGAAATTTAAATTTAGTCACCTATATACTATTGCAACATCAGCGGCAGTCTTAAGATACTTAATATTTGCTTTAGGAGCACCTGCACCAGTAATTATGGCTGCTGGTATGCTTAAAGGTATAACTTGGGGTATACATGCATATCTATGGGGACAATTTATAGTACACATTACAGGTAAGCATAATGGTACTTTAGCAATCATTGTTGAAATCTTTATTGTCAATGTATTCCAAGCATCACTAAAAGTATTATTAGGAAATGTAATAGATAAAACAAGCTATTATGTATTCTACTTAATAGTTGCTTGTATCGAAGTCTTAGCTTTAATCTTCTTCATTATAATTTATAGAAATGATGATTATAGAAGTATGCCTAATAAGAAACGTAAGAAAAAAGTAGAAAAGACTTTAGAAGAAACTGAACAAAATAATGAAGCTGTGACTAATGAAGAATTAACTCCTCAAACAGTGAAAAAATAATTATTAAAAACATATTGACAAAAAAATGAAAAAAGATGTAAAATAAATTTGTAGTTGATAACCAATGATTAAGAGTAGTAATTAGAAAAAACTTATTTCTAGAGAGCTGCGATGGTGAAATGCAGTAATAAAGATTCTAATGAATGGACTTATGAGGGCAAACCGAAATAATAGTAGGGGCGACGGAGGCTAACCGTTATAATAGCGCATGTATGATGGTACGTGTTTAGGTGGCATAACAGATATTTATACTTTCTGTCCTAAATGGGCGGAAAGTTTTTTATTTTTTAAAATTTAGGAGGATATAAAATATGAAACAAAACGAAAAGTACAAAATTTATCTAGAAGAAGATGAGATTCCTACACAATGGTATAATGTAAGAGCTGATATGAAGATTAAACCAGCTCCACTAGTAAATCCAGCTACTGGTAAACCTGCAACTTTAGAAGATTTAACACCAGTATTCTGTGAAGAATTAGCAAAACAAGAATTAGACAATGACACAAGATATTTCGACATTCCAGAAGAAATTCAAAAATTCTATAGAATGTATAGACCAGCACCACTAGTTAGAGCTTATTTCTTAGAAGAAGCTCTAGGAACACCAGCACACATCTACTATAAATTTGAAGGAAACAATACTTCAGGTTCTCATAAGTTAAACAGTGCAGTTGCACAAGTTTACTATGCTAAAAAGCAAGGATTAAAGGGAACAACTACAGAAACAGGTGCAGGTCAATGGGGTACAGCTGTATCTATGGCTAGTGCATTCTTCCATATGGATGCTAAAGTTTATATGGTTAAGGTTAGTTATGAACAAAAACCATTCAGAAGAGAAGTTATGAGAACTTATGGTGCAACAGTTACACCAAGTCCATCTATGACTACTGAAATTGGTAAAGCTATTTTAGCTGAACATCCAGGAACAACAGGTTCACTTGGATGCGCAATCAGTGAAGCTGTAGAAGTTGCTGTAAAGACTCCAGGATATAGATATATCCTAGGTTCAGTATTAAACCAAGTATTATTACATCAATCAATTATCGGTCTAGAAGCTAAGAAAGCATTCGATAAGATCGGTGTTAAACCTGATATCATTATCGGTTGTGCAGGTGGAGGATCTAACCTTGGTGGTTTAATGTCTCCATTCATGGGTGAAAAGCTAAGAGGTGAAGCTGATTATAGATTCATCGCTGTAGAACCAGCTAGCTGCCCAAGTTTAACTCGTGGAGTTTACGCTTATGACTTTGCAGATACAGGTAGAATTTGTCCTTTAGCTAAGATGTATACTTTAGGAAGTGATTTCATCCCATCTCCAAACCATGCAGGTGGTTTAAGATACCATGGTATGAGTCCAATCGTATCTGAATTATATGATGAAGGCTTAATGGAAGCTAGAGCAGTTGAACAAACTAAAGTATTTGAAGCTGCTGAAATGTTCGCAAGAACTGAAGGTATCCTACCAGCTCCAGAATCAAGCCATGCTATTAGAGTAGCAATCGATGAAGCTTTAAAGTGCAAGGAAACAGGAGAAGCTAAAAACATTCTATTTGGCTTAACAGGTACTGGTTACTTTGACTTAGTAGCTTATCAAAAGTTCCACGATGGTGAAATGAGTGATTATATCCCAACAGATGAAGATTTAAAGAAATCTATCGCTAAACTTCCAAAGATCTAATAAAACAATTTTCAATCTCATTAATATATAGGAAAAATGGAATTGCCAAAAAGCAATTTCATTTTTTTATTATAATTATGTTATAATAAATATAGGTGATTTTTATGAGTAGAAGAAATAGTATGTTTTTCTTTATAATAACGCTTGTTATTTCTATAATAATCTTAATAATTACATTAACAAAAGATATTACATCACCAATTGGTTATGGACTATTTGGCTTATTTATTTTTTCATCGACTATCTTTTTATCATTATTTATTAGAAATGATTCAATAAGAAAATATAGAAAAATAGAATTAGAGGCGTTTATTAAAAATCATCCAGAATTAGAGATTATTAATTTTGGAATTAATAATACTAACTGTTATATTGAAATGAAAAATAAAGATGGAATAGCTTATATTTCCATTTTTGATAAGAATTTATATATGGATATATTTGATAAAAATGAAGCTAAAAAGCTTGAATACTTAGAACAATTAGAGGATGAATCACTTAAAAAAGAAGGATTTATTAATCTAATGAGAAGTAAAAAGGGGATTAATCTAAAAATAAAGAATTTAACAGCTGAAGAAATATTCTTTAAAATAAAAGCGAATTTATAAATATTAATGGGGGAATTAATATGAGTAGGAAGAAAAAAATATGGATTATAATTGAAATAATTAGTTGGATTCTTCTAGTTGGTGGAGTTATTTGTCTAATATTTGGTATATTAGCTTTAGATGAAAAGAAGGATATAGCTAGACCATTAATTCTTATTGGAACTCTTGGAGCAGTTTTTGGAGCTATTCCTCTAGTTATTTATGTGACTGCTTTAATAGGCTCATCACTTTCAAGTACGCTTGATATTGCGTTTAATAAAGATAAATTAAATAGCGCATACTTACATGTTTATGCATCAAAAAATAGTAGGTTTTACTATAATTATTTACCTCCATCTAAGCATGATAAAAATCCTCATATAAGATTTAATCAAATCTTATTTGGAACTTCAACAAAATATCTTAATGTAGATGTTTATGATAGTAAATATATTGATGAAAAAATTGATGAAGCATATGGAAATGTAAATATACTTGATGCTAGAAAAATAAATGATGTTTTATTTTTAGAAGTAGAATTAGATAGTTATAACGCTTATATTTATATAGGCATGAATATAAAAAAATATGAAATACTTTTACTTAACAAAGAAGATCTTAAAAAAAGAGATGAAATCAATAATAAAAAATATAATTGGTTTACAATTAATGTTAAGATTAAGGATAGCTTTAAAACATTTTTCAAAAGTATAGAAGAAGATAAAAGAGATATCAAAAAAGATATTGATGATAATAAAAAACTTGAAGATGTTATTTTAGAAATAAAAGAAACATTAATTAATGGGGGATAACTATGGAAAATAATACAGAAAAAGCAAGTGAAACTATGGAAGAAAAAAAGAAAAATAAAAAGAAAGTAATAATATCTGCGATAATATTTTCCGTATTGCTTTTATTGTTCCTTCTAGGAATGTTTTTAATACTTATAAATCCAGATTTAATGCTTCTAGGTATAATTTTAATGCTTATAGGTTTGCCACTACTTTTAGCATATACAGCAATTCTTATAGGACCAGATGTTGCTAAGAATATGTCTTTAATATTTGATAAGAAGTATCGAGCTAAAAATTATCTTCACTTATATGCAAGTAAAAATCCAAATTACTATTACAAAATGACAAGAAAAGCAGCTGATATGAAAAAAGCAACTTTTTGTTATTTTACAGATGAATTGTATAGTTATCAAAGAGGCTGTGAAATATATGATGTAACAAAAATAAATGAAGTATTTGGTGATGATTTTATCATTAAGGATAGAAGAAAATGTTATGATGATGAATATATGGAAATAAAGGTTGATGATTCTTTTTTTTATGTATGTATAAACATGAAAGAAAAATTCTTTGTCGCATTAGTTTTACATGAGGATGATATTAAAGATATTGTTACTTTAAATACTAGTAAATTAAGATCTATGAAATATGTTAAAGCCGTAGATCAAGTCTTTGATAAGGCAGTAAAAGAAAATAGAGAAATGCTTAGAACATTTGATGAGGATAAGACTTTTGAAGATGTCTTTGTTGATATAAAGGATATAATTTATAAATGTAAGGAGTAATATTATGAGTGTTTTATATACACTATTAATTATGTTTGTTTTTGCGAAATTAATTATTAGATGTCAAACAAGAAAATCATATCTTGTTACGGGTACTATTATATTTTTAGTAGTAACCCTATCTGATATAACAAGTATTATAAGTGATGCTAAACATTATTTTTTATATAGTTTTTGGCAAGTTTTACTTGCTTATGTCGTATATTTAATATATGTTTTCGCAAACACTTCTAGTATTAGAAGAAATAGAGATTTTAAGAAAAAGATGAAGAAGAAAACTTCCCCTTCATTTAATACAATGAAGATGAATGGATTGTATTTAATCATTTCATCTATTGTTATTTTAATACTAGGAATAACACTATTATTAATTAGAATTTTTAACGTTTATGAAGATATACCTTATGTTGTATATATTGGCTCAGTTATAGGATTTATTGGTTTATTAGTTGTGGGTATAATTTATATTATGCAAGCTAATGAAAAGTTCATTTTATTTATTAAAACAAATGAAGAAAATTATACCTTTATGGTTGATATAAAAAAGAGTTTTCGCTTTAACTATATGAAATACATTGAAGACATTTATAGATACTACATAATTGAGAAATTAGGGGTATTTAAATATAGTGGGTCCGTAAGAGAAAGACATTATGTATGGATTTTGTATACAGAAAACCTAAAAAATTATGATATTTCAAAACTTCCTATGGAAAAAACAAATAATTATTGGTATAATGAAATAGTTGATGACGTATATAAATTTAGAAATACTAAATTTAATATAGAAGTGGAAAATAACAAAATAAAAAATATAAAATAGAGGTGGCTTTTATGTTTAAAATCGTTAAGAAAGAATATTTAGCAAATAACATATATCTAATGGATATTTTAGCACCAAGAGTTGCGAAGAGTGCTATGCCAGGTCAATTTGTTATTACAAGAAATACAGAATTTGGTGAACGTATTCCTCTAACTGTTGCTGATTATGATAGAGAAAAAGGAACAGTTACAATTGTTTTCCAAACAGTTGGTAAATCAACTATGGAATTAGCTCAATTTAATGAAGGAGATTCAATCGCTGATTTTGTTGGACCACTAGGTAATCCATCAGATTTATGTACAATGGATAAAGAAGAATTAAAGAAAAAGAAAATTATCTTTATTGCTGGTGGTGTAGGTACAGCTCCAGTATATCCACAAGTTAAATGGTTAAAGGAAAATGGAATTGATAGTGATGTTATTATCGGTGCAAGAAATAAAGATTTATACATCATGGTTGATAAGATGAAGGCTGTAGCAACAAACCTATATCTAGCAACAGATGATGGATCATTTGGATTTAAAGGTAATGGTAGCCAATGCCTTGAAGATTTAATTAATAATCAAGGTAAGGAATATAACCATGCTGTTATCATTGGGCCAATGATTATGATGAAGTTCACATCAATGACTACTAAGAAATTAGGTATTCCAACAGTTGTAAGTTTGAACCCTATCATGGTTGATGGTACAGGTATGTGTGGTGCTTGCCGTGTAACTGTAGGAAATGAAATTAAGTTTGCTTGCGTAGATGGTCCTGAATTTGATGGACACTTAATCAATTATGATGAAGCTATGCGTAGACAACAAATTTATAAGACTGAGGAAGGCAGAGCAAAATTAGCCTTCGAAGAAGGAGATACACATCATGGTGGATGTGGTCATTGTGGAGGTGACAAATAATGGATAGAATGAAGAAGATTCCTGTTAGAGAACAAGATCCAAAGGTTAGAGCAAAGAACTTCAATGAAGTTTGTTTAGGATATAACGAAGAAGAAGCAAGATTAGAAGCATCTCGTTGCTTAAGCTGTAAGAATCCACAATGTGTTACAGGGTGCCCTGTAGGAATTAATATTCCAGGATTTATTAAAGAAGTTAAAGAAGGTAATGATTTAGCTGCAGCACAAGAAATCGCTAAATATTCATCTTTACCTGCAGTTTGTGGTAGAGTTTGCCCACAAGAAAAACAATGTGAAGGTAAGTGCGTTTTAGGTATTAAAGGTGAACCAGTTAGTATTGGTAAGCTTGAACGTTATGTAGCTGATACATCAAGAAAAAATAATTATGATTTAACAAAAACAGAACCTAAGAATGGTAAAAAGGTAGCTGTAATTGGTGCAGGTCCATCAGGATTAACTTGTGCAGGTGACTTAGCTAAGGCTGGTTTCAATGTAACTATTTTTGAAGCATTACATAAGGCTGGTGGAGTATTAGTTTATGGTATTCCTGAATTCCGTCTACCAAAAGAGGAAGTAGTTGCTCATGAAGTAGAAAACATCAAAAAATTAGGTGTTAAAATTGAAACAGATGTTATCGTTGGTAAAACTATAACAGTTGATGAATTATTTGCTGAAGGATTCGATGCAATCTTCATCGGATCAGGTGCAGGTCTACCTAAGTTTATGGGTATCCCTGGAGAAAATGCTAATGGAGTATTATCTGCAAATGAATTCTTAACAAGAGTAAACTTAATGCGTGCATTTGATGAATGTTATGATACACCAGTAGTAGTTGGTAAAAAAGTTGCTGTTGTTGGTGGCGGTAATGTTGCTATGGATGCTGTTAGAACTGCCCTACGTTTAGGTGCAGAAGCAAATATCGTATATCGTAGAAGTGAATCTGAACTTCCAGCAAGAGTTGAAGAAGTTCATCATGCTAAAGAAGAAGGAGTTAACTTCCATATGTTAACTAACCCAGTTGAAATCATGATGGATGAAAAAGGATGCGTTTCAGGTATGAAATGCGTTAAGATGGAATTAGGTGAACCTGATGCTTCAGGTAGACGTAGCCCAGTAGAAATTCCAAATTCAGAATTCATTATGGATGTTGATATGGTAATTATGGCTTTAGGTACATCACCTAACCCACTAATTTCTAGAACTACACCAGGACTAGAATTAAACAAGAAAAAGTGCTTAGTAATTAACGAAGAAACAATGGAAACTACTAAGGAAAACGTTTATGCAGGTGGAGATGCTGTAACTGGTGCTGCAACTGTTATTCTAGCAATGGGCGCTGGTCGTCAAGCTGCTAAAGCAATTAAAGAAAAGTTATTAAAGTAAGATAGATTAACCTCTATCTTTTCTTTTAAATAAGCGATTTTTTGGAGGTGAGGCAATGAATACTTTTGAATGCATAAAAAGCCGCAATAGTTATAGGGGTAAATATAAGGATGAAATAATACCTAAAGCTGATTTAATTAAAATCATAGATGCTGGACTATCTGCACCATCAGGATGTAATAAACAAACAACAAGCCTAATAGCTATTGATGATAAAGAGACTCTAAGAAAAGTATTAGATGTAATTGAGCCAAAAGTATGTGATACAGCACCTGCTTTAATATGTGTTTTATCAGAAAATATTTATGCATATAGAGATAAATGCTATGCAATACAAGATTATTCAGCCGCAATAGAAAATATGCTACTTGAAATAGTTGAACTAGGTTATGCAAGCTGTTGGATAGAAGGACATATTACGGATACTGATAGGATCTGTGATAAAATTGCTAAAATATTAGATGTACCATCTAATTATAACTTAGTGTGCATATTACCTATAGGCCATGCAATAGAAGAGATTAAAAAACCAAATAAAAAAGATTTTAATAAGCGTTCATGTTTTAATAATTTTAAGAATATGGAGTAGTAATTATGGAAGTAATCTTTGAATCAAAATATGCTGATGTATATTATCTTGATAACAAAAATAAAGTCTTAGTTGTATGGAAAAGCTACTGTGAGCTTGATACATATAGAACTTTTTTAAATCATGCTTTAGATGCCATAAAATTACATAAATGTGATTATGTTGCTGATACTAGAAATGGCTTTTTAGATAATCCAGCTGATACTTTATGGGTTAAAGATTATTTCATGCCTAAAGCTAAAGAATATGGTGCAACAAAGATATATTTTATCATTGATAAGAATAATAGTTTAAAAGAAGAATTAGAAGGACAAGAGAATAATTCAAACGATTTATTAGAGTTTAAATATATTTTTGATATAGAAGAAATCTAGGTGATTATATGGAATTGAAAAGATTAGATATTAATTATATTGATGAAATAATTGAATTAAGATTAAAACAATTAAAAGATGAAGGTTCAGTTGAATCTTTTGATTTAAAACCTAATCTATTTAAGTTTTATACTGAACAATTAATTAGTGATAATTTTGCTATATTTGGCTTTATAGATAATAATAGAATAATCGCAACAGGATCATTGTCTATTATGTATAAACCACCTTACTATAATTGCCCTAATGGTAAGATTGGATTACTATCTAGTATGTATGTTGATCCAAGCTATAGAAGACAAGGCTTAGCTACTAAAATGTTAGATAAAATAGTAGAATACGCTAAAGAAAATGATTGTTCTTTAATACATATTACTGCATCTAAAATGGGTGAGTTATTATATACAAAGTATGGTTTTATAAAGAAGAATAATTTCATGGAATATAAAATATAGGAGAATATTTATGGACAAAAGAATAAAAGAGTTAAGTGGAGCAAATATGGATATTGATTTAACAACTAATAAGGATGATATAAATTGGTCTCAGGAGACTTGCCCTTGGAATAAAGAAGAGAATACAAATATACATAAATGTGCCATAAAGAATACATCAATATGTAAATACTTTTGTGGGATTAAATATTTAGATAAAGTTTTATGCAGTTATCCTTATGAAAATATCAATGTATTAAAAGATGATGAAAATAAGTAATTTATAAATAAAAATTTTTCTTTTAATTTTATAAATTTATGTTATAATCTAATTGTGGTCTCATAGTATATCGGTTAGTATAAAAGATTGTCACTCTTTAGAGAGGGGTTCAACTCCCCTTGAGACCGCCACTATTAATGATTAGATTGATATTAATTCAATCTTTTTTATTTTTAAAAATTAATAAATGTTATAATTAATTAAAGGATGGTGTTAATATGAAGCGTAACGATGCATTTGATAAATTATTATTTAGTGAAGAATATTATGATTGTAACGACAAAAATATTATTAATTATCAGCTTAAATGTATTAATGTTGTTAATAAATTTAATAAAACAAAAGCAAGTCCTTCTGGTTTAAAGAAAAGAAGTAAATTATTAAATGAAATGTTTGGATCTATAGGTAAGAATGCTTATATTGAACCACCAATTCATTCAAACTATGGCTGTAAGAATTGCTTTATTGGTGATAATTTTTACGCTAACTTCAATTTAGCACTTGTTGATGATGGAAAAATTATTATTGGTAATAATGTCTTAATTGGACCAAATTGTACTCTTGCTACTCCAGTTCATCCAATGGATGTTAGTGAAAGACTATCTAATAAAAATCAAAAAAATCTTCCAATCATAATAGAAGATAATGTATGGATCGCATCTAATGTAGTAATACTTCCTGGAGTTAAAATTGGTAAAAATAGCGTCATAGGTGCTGGTAGTGTAGTAACTAAAGATGTATTAGAAGATTCATTTTATTGTGGTAATCCCGCATCATTAAGGAAAAGACTAAATAATAAATAGTCTTTTTTTGTTTCCTTTGCTTAAGCATTTCATGATATAATCGTATTGGGTGATTTACTATTATTAATCAAGTGCTAATTTTAGTAAAACACCAAAAACCCCTAATCTAGGGGTAAAAAAATTTAAAATAATCCTGCCGATGATTATTTTAATAAATTGATATCAAAATTAATCTTACAAGTTTCTAAC
>JAGCWW010000033.1 GCA_017961685.1 Acholeplasmatales bacterium
AAATTAGAGGCACAAATGTTCAAAGCTGTTCATCATTATATGGGTTTATCAGTAAATGATTATTATCAAAGAAAATCAAAAGAATGGGTAAAAGGTCATCCTGGTCAAATTATAATGGCTGTAAACCAAATTATGTGGACTAAAGAAGTAGAGAAAAATATAATAGATGGTACTTTGGAAAATTATATGAAAACATATGATGAACGTATTTTAGATTTAGTTGATTTAGTTAGAGAAAAGCAAACAAGAGTAATGAGTATTACTTTAGCTAATTTAATTACTTTAGATGTACATAATATGAATGTTATGAAAAATTTAATGACAAAAGGTGTAAAAAGAATAAATGAATTTGATTGGATTATGAATATGCGTTATTATTGGGACAAAAGTTTAAGCACTGATAAAGATAAATATGAAGATAATTGTGTAGTAAAATCAGTTCAAACAGATTTTCCATATGGTTATGAATATGTTGGAAATGCAGAAATTTTAGTTATTACACCATTAACAGATAAATGTAATTTAACATTAATGGGTGCCTTGAGATTAAATTTAGGTGGAGCACCTGCTGGTCCTGCAGGAACTGGAAAAACAGAAACAACAAAAGATTTAGCTCGTACTTTAGGTAAATTATGTGTTGTTTATAATTGTTCTGATGATACAGATTATGTTATGATTGGAAAATTTTTCAAAGGTTTAGCTTGTTGTGGTGCATGGATATGTTTTGATGAATTTAATCGTATAAATATAGAAGTACTTTCAGTTATTGCACAACAATTACTTACTTTATTTGGTGCTAAAGATAAAGGACAAACTGAAATTAATTTTGAAGATTCTGTAATTAAAATATTACCAACATTTTGTGTATTTATTACAATGAATCCTGGTTATGCTGGTAGAACTGAGTTACCTGATAACTTAAAGGCCTTATTTAGATCTATATCTATGATGGTTCCTGATTATAAATTAATAGCAGAAATAAATTTATATTCCTCTGGATATGTTAAAGCTAATGAATTAGCAACAAAAGTTGTATCAACAATGAAATTATCTTCAGAACAATTATCAACTCAAGGTCATTATGATTTTGGTATGAGAGCAGTTAAATCTGTTTTAAATGCAGCTAGAAGATTAAAAAGAACAGAACATGAAACACCAGAAGATCAATTATTATTAAGAGCATTAGAAGATGTAAATGTTCCTAAATTTGTATCTGAAGATATTACTTTATTCAGAAATATTATAAGTGATTTATTCCCAACAACAAAAAGACCAGAATCAAATTATGATGATTTATTAAATAATGTAGATACAGTATGTGGTGAAAGAAAATATAATTTAATACCTTCAAAAGCTTTCAAAGATAAAATTATACAATTATATGATACTTTACAGGTTAGACATGGTTTAATGATAGTTGGACCTGCTGGTGGTGGGAAAACAAGCAACTATAATGTTTTAAGGGAAGCTATAAGCCGTTTAGCAGATGACAAAACATATTTCAAAACAAGTACAAGTATCATTAATCCAAAAGCTATCACTCATGGTCAATTATATTCAGAACAAAATGCAGATACAGGTGAATGGTCATTTGGTATAGTACCAACTATAATAAATGAATTTAAAAGAGATACTTCAGGAAAAGTTAAATATTGGATTATATTTGATGGACCTGTTGATGCTATGTGGATAGAAGATATGAATTCTGTTTTAGATGATTCTAAAAAATTATGTTTGGCATCTTCTGATATTATTTTATTAAATGATATGATTACTATTATGTTTGAAGTTGAAGATTTAGTGGTTGCTTCCCCTGCAACTGTATCTAGATGTGGTATGGTTTATATGGAACCTTCAAGTTTAGGAATAAAGCCTTTATATACTTGTTGGGTAAAAGAATTAGATTCAATGTTAGATACTTTGCAAAAGAATAATGAAGCAAATGCCCAACAAAATAATCAAAATAAGAAAGATGATAAGAAAGAAAAAAAGAAGAAAGAGAAAGTAGAATCAAAAGGAGATGTAAGAGAATTAATTAGAAATAAATTAACTACATTATTTGATAGTTATTTAGAAGATTTAATTTATTTTGTAAGAAAAAAGATAAAAGAACCATGTCCTACTGTAGATAATAATTTAGCCTCAAGTGTTATGAGAATTATTGATACATTTTTTGATAAATTTAGAACTCAAGAAGCTCAATTTAAAAATATGTCAGATGAAGTTGAAGCTATTGAGGAAGTTTTAGAAGGTATTTTCTATTTCAGTTTAATATGGGGTTTAGGTGTAACAACAAATGAACAAGGTAGAGAAGCTTTTAATAAATACTTCAAAGAACAACTTCAATTAAAAGCTATAGATAAAAAGTTTGCTTTACCAGAAAAAGATACAGTTTATGATTTTATGTTTGATCCAGAAAAGAAAGAATGGATACCTTGGATTAATATAATAGGTAAATTAGATTTGCCACATAATATTGGATATACAGAAATTATTGTACCTACACCTGATAGTGTAAGAAATACATTTGTAATAAAACAATTATCTTTAAGTAATAAACATGTTATTACAACAGGGCCTACAGGAACAGGAAAAACAATAAATATTAATGAAGTATTAGGAAAAGGATTAGGAGATAAATATATGAGTATTATAATTAACTTTTCTGCACAAACATCAGCAAGACAAACTCAAGATACAATTCAAGGAAAATTGCAAAGAAGAGGTAGAGGAAGATATGCTCCAGAAAAACCAGGTGCAATTTTTATTGATGATTTAAATATGCCTGTAAGACAGGATTCTGGAGCACAACCACCAATTGAATTATTAAGACAATGGTTAGATTTTAATGGTTGGTATCATTTAGGAACAAAACAATTTATTACAGTTGAAAATATAATATTATTAGGTGCAATGGGTCTCCCAGGAGGTGGTAGAAATTATTTAAGTCAAAGATTCCAAAGACATTTTAATTTAATAACATATAATGAGTTAGATGATACATCTATTAAAATGTTTTTTAGTAATATATGCAATTTCTTCTTGGTTAAATTCCCAGAAAAAGTCAAAAATTTGATAGATCCTACAAT
>JAGCWW010000034.1 GCA_017961685.1 Acholeplasmatales bacterium
TGGATTTAAGTGAAGTTGATATAAATGAATTATCAACAAATATAGAAGAATTAAATAACAGGCCACGAAAATGTTTAAAATATAAGACTCCTATGGAAATTTTATTTGATGGGTGTTGCATTTGAATTGACAATTCATCAATAGGAAATATTATAATTCTATAATATAATAAAAGTAATAATAACGATTTTGAGGTGATAAATATGGATAATAATGAAAAGCCTATGATGATGGAATCTTTATATATTTTTGATCCATTCTCGGAAAAAGTAATTCATGGGATTAGAGCGGAATGGGTAAGTGAATTAGATTTACCTGATGGAGTAGTTGAAATAAAGGATAATGCTTTATATAACTGTAAAGAAGCTACTATTTTAAGATTACCTAAAAGTTTAAAGAAAATTGGATATGATGCATATAGAACATATAGTATAGAAGAATTATATTATGATGGCACAATAGAAGATTTGTTTCAAATAGAAATAGCTGAATCTATGAATTTTATTAGTAAGGATACAAAATTGTATATGCTAGATAGTAATGGTGATAAATTCTATAATAACAAAGCCTATAAATTAGTTACGGATATAGTTATTCCAAATAGTATTAAAAAGCCTATAAATAGCGTTTTTCAATATTATAAACACTTAAAAAATATTTTCTTTTTAGGTAGTATGGATGACTATTTTAAAATTGGCTTCACACAAGAAATGGATATAATGAGATATGATAGGACATTATATTTTCTAGATGATAATGGTGAATATGAATATATGGACAAATTATTTAATAAACTAACTGAAATAATTATTCCAAATAACATAGATACAATTACTAATAGATATTCATCCTTAGGAAGATTAAAAAGTATAACTATTCCTGAAAGTATCAAGGTATTTAAAGATCAAGCATTAAGTGGAACATATTTTAATGAATTATATTATGATGGAAAAATAGAAGATTGGTGTAATATGGAATTTGAATGCGATCATATCATAAATATAATAATGAGAGAAGATACTATATTTTATTTATTAGATGATTTAGGAACAATAATTCATAATAATAAAAAATACACTAAAATAACTAATTTAGTTATTCCTAAAACAGTAAAAATTATTAAAAACTTTACTTTCCAATATTTTTGTCAACTTGAAAGTGTTATATTGCCTAAAGAAGTAGAACAAATAGGACTATTCGCTTTCTCTAGATGTAGTAATTTAAAAACAATTAATTTAGATAATGTTTTAAGAATTGATCAAGGTGCTTTTAAAGAATGTGTTAGTTTAGAAAAAATTGTTTTACCTGATGAGATGGATTATATTTCCTTTAATGCCTTTGAAGATTGCAAAAGTCTAAGAAGTATTAATCTACCATCAAAAATGAATGAAGCTGGTAAAGGGATATTCTGTGGCTGTAAGAGTTTAGATGAAGTTGTTATAAAAGATGAATGTCCATTTATTATGAATTATGAATTAACAGACTTATTCATCAAAAAGAATATGTTAATAAAGTATGATAATGCATATTATTTTGGACCTAAAAATAATAAATATCAAGTTTTAATTCAAGCTATTAATAAAGATATAAAAACATGTGAAATACATAAAGGATGTATAGAAATTAATGATAATGCCTTTGAAGAATGTCATGAATTAGTGAAAGTAAATGTATATGATGGACTAGAAAAAATAGGTTGTAGAGCATTTGAAAATTGCGAAGCTCTAGAAGAAATAAAACTACCAAATAGCGTAAAAGAAATAGGTAAAGATGCTTTTATTTATAGCGGGTTAAAATCATTTGCTTTTCCAGAAAAAATAGAAGTAATAGAAGATGATGTATTACGTTTTTCTAAAAAATTAGAAACAGTTACAATGGGTAGTAATGTTAAAAAAATTGGTGAAAATGCTTTTGGCTGTTGCACTAATTTAAGAAGTATTAAACTATCAAAAGCTATAAAAGAAATAGGAGAATCAGCCTTTAATTTATGTACTTCATTAGAAAAAATCGATTTGCCTAAAAATTTATGTAAAATAAGTAGAAATGTCTTTAATATGTGCGGCTCTTTAAGAAAAATTATAATGCCTGATTCTCTTGATATAATTGAAGAAGAAACTTTCTTTGGGTGTGATTCTTTAGAAAGTATAGTTATACCTAAGGGTGTTAAAAAAATTGAAGAAGGTGCCTTTAAGTTATGTAGAAGCTTAAAAGAAATTATAATACCTGAAAGTGTTACCATAATTGAAAAAGAAGTATTTAATTGTTGTGCTAGTTTAGAATCTATTAAACTTCCAAATTCTATTGAAATTATTCAAGATTCTTTATTTGATAATTGTAAAAAATTAGAAAGCATAAAAATACCTAATAGTGTTAAACGCATTGAAAGAAGTGCTTTTGAAGATTGTATATCACTAGAGGATGTAGTTATGTCAAGTAACATTGAATACATTCATGAAACATCATTTTATAATTGTAAGAATATAATGTATTATAAATTTGAAAACGGAGTATATTTACTTGATGATAAAAATGAATGTATTGCATTAATGTCAGTTGTAAGCCAAGATATTGACCAATGCTTTGTAAAAGATGGATGTAGAATTATTGGACCATATGCTTTCTATAACTGTAGTAATATGAAAATGTTTGGTATGTATCCAAGCGTAAAAGCTATTATGAAAAATGCTTTTAAAGATTGCATAAGCTTAGAAAAATTCTTCTATCATGGATATAAAGAAAGCTTCAAAGATGTAATAATGATTGATGAATATTCTAACCCTCTATATTACACAAAAGCTATTATGGCTTTTGCTGAAGAAGAAGGAAATTAATAAAAAAAGAAGATTGATATAAATCAATCTTTTTTATTAGACAAAAATATATAAATTTGTCAAAAATCTCATAATAAAGAGTTTTTTTGATTTACTAATATATTTATTTATGATATATTATTAGTGTGTTTGGGGGTTATAAGATGAGAAAAATAAAGGAAAATAGAATAGCTAGTTTTATTGTTATTTTATTAGTTTATGCTATAGCTATAACAGTAGGTATAATAACTTATAATTTATTAGAATTTGATTTTTGGTTAAATTTATTACTCGCTGATATAGTAAGTACAGCTATAACTTTTATTTTTAGTTTAATATTTAATAATTCATCTGTTTATGATCCGTACTGGAGTGTTATACCAATAGTAGTTGTAATAGGTTATTCTATTAAATTTGGAATAAATAATATAAATATTTTTATTCTAATAGCGGTATTACTTTGGGGAACTAGACTTACTATTAACTGGGCTTATACATTTACTAATTTATATCATGAAGATTGGCGTTATAGAATGTATAAAGAAAAATTCCCTAAACTTTATCCTTTAGTAAATTTTTTTGGAATTCATCTATTCCCAACAATAGTAGTATATTTATGTATGTTACCAATTGCCTTTATTTTCAATAAGGCAGAAGATTTCTCTTATTTAATAATAATAGGTTTTATTATTTCTATACTTGCTTTCTTATTACAATTAATATCTGATGTTGAAATGCATAAATTTAGAAAAAAGAAACTACATAAACTTATTGATGTAGGGCTTTGGAAATATTCAAGGCATCCAAATTATTTAGGTGAAATATCTATGTGGTGGGGAGTATACTTTATGATGCTTGCTGTACTTCCTAATTATTGGTTCTTATTTATAGGCGCTTTAGTTAATAATTTAATGTTTCTATTTATATCTATTCCTATGGCAGATAAGCGCCAAAGCGAAAAGGAAGGATATGCTGAATATAAAAGTAGAACTAGAATGTTACTGCCAATCTATAAAAAGCAAAAAAATCTCTAATTTAAGAGATTTTTTATTTTTTCTTCGTTTAGGTTTTCTCCAATTATTATTAAAACTTTTTGGCCTAATTCTATTGGATTAATTTCATTAGAATCTTTAGTTAAATTAATCTTAATCCAACTATTATTTTCATATACAAATCCTTTAATTCTAACAATATTACCATAAGATGAATCATTAAATAATTTATCTTTTATTTCATTTATTTTTGATATTGTAATATCTTTATCTAGTAAATAAATAGAATTAAAATTATTATCTAAATTAATTGGTATTTTTATATGATCATAATTCTTATAACCTGAATTAATTAATTCATCAAAACTTATTTCATTTAAATAAACTACATCACTTTTATTAAATACTCTATTACAATTAAATTCTTTTAAGATATTATTTAAATAACATAAATCTAATTCTTTATCATATAAATCTTTTTTAGATACTATTATTTTTGATGAAACTGATGCTTCAGAAGTTAGGATGTATTTTGCTTCATAGCTTAAATTTGATGTATTTATATCATATAAAAAGAAGATGTTATTTATTTCATATAGTTTATTTAGTGGTTCTTCATAAAGTGCATCAAAGAATTCATCAGTATCATATATACCAGATGGTTCAACAATTACTCTATTATAACCCATCATAGCCATTTGAATTAGTTTAGTTTTAAAACGTCTTAAATGACAGTCATAATCGCAAGCTCCACTTACCATTTCCTTACCACAATCTAAGTCATCTAGAAACATCATATCAACATTTACGGCTCCAAAATCATTTTCTAAAATACATACATTTTCACCAATACTTATTAAGTATTTTACATATTTTTTGATAAATGTAGTTTTACCTGAACCTAAGAAGCCGGTAATTAAATCTATTTTAACCATAGTATCACCATTAATATTATATCATAAAATATTTATAATTCTAATAAATAAAGAAAAGCCCTATATTTAGGGCTATTTCATTGCTTTTATATTTATTGTATCAAGAATATGCATTAGCTCTAAAGTCTTAAAATGACTCCATTTACGTGGTTCTAATAAACCATCTTTAATAGAATTATAACAGTCCATAACTTCAAATTCATAACCTGTTAGATTATTAAAGTTATATTCTTTAACTAAAACTTCCTTTCTATTAAAGACTTTAATAAAAGTAGGGTTATATGCATTATCAATATAAATACGATAATTCTTAGTAACTATATTAACATAAGATTGATAATCTTTTGTACAGTTGCAAACACATCTCGCTTCAAAATCATCATACATTATTGATATATCTGTATGAGTATCAACATTACTGTTAGAGAAGTACATATTATTAATTATTATGTCTTTATATGAGAATCCAAAAAGTCTAAGTGCAAAGCTTATAGGATATATTCCAAGATCTAATAACGCTCCTCCACCAAGTTCCTTTTTATTTATTCTTTCATGATTAATTACATTAACATTAAATACACCATAAAAGCTCTTAACTACCTCATTTTTTAATAAATCAGATAGTATATTATTAAATGGCATATAACTAGTCCATAATGCTTCAGCAACAAACACATTATTCTTTTTAGCTAAGGCTTCAATTTCTATTGCTTCACTATAATTTAAGGTAAAAGGTTTTTCAACTAAGATATTTTTTTTATGCTCAATACATAGGCGCATATGTTCATAATGCAAGGAGTTGATAGTAGCAATATATATCAAATCTACTTCGTCATCTTTAACTAAATCTAAGTATGATCCATAAGCTTTAGTCGCATTATATTTTTTCTTATATTCTAATGACTTAATAATATCACGGCTAGCTACAGCATATAATTCATAATTACTATCCATTTTATTTATGGTTTCACATAAACTATTTGCTATATGGCCTAAACCTAGTATTCCTATTTTCATAAATATCGCCTCCTTGTAGTTATATTATAAATATAATATCATTTTATTTCAAGGTGAGTTTTATAATACATTTTTTAATAAACAATTTGTATATTTTGTGTTTACATATTTATCATATTAAAGTATAATTCATTGTGTATTAAAGTGGTGAACAAGATGAGAAAATTAACTAAAAGTGAAATTATAGGTATAATTGAACTAATTGTTTGTACTATGATTTGGGGCTTAGCCTTCGTTGCACAAAAGAAGGCTAGTGACAATGTTAGTGCTATGTATTTAACTGGTATAAGATTTTTAATAGCTGGAATAATCTTAATTCCTGTTACATTATTCTTTAATAAAAAGGATAAAAATAAAGCAAATTATTATAGTTTCAAAAAGACATTTATAATTGGAGTTATTACAGGAGTTGCACTAGGTATAGCAACAATTATTCAACAACTTGGAATTGAAAGGACTTCAACAGGTAAAGCAGGTTTCCTAACTGCGATGTATATTGTTTTAGTTCCAATATTCACATTTATAATATTTAAAAAGAAATTAACTTATATGCAAATAATAGGTATTGTTGTTGCAGTTGTAGGTGTTGGTTTAATAAGTTTAAAGAATGATTTTACCATAAATGTTGGTGATTTATTATGTATGTTAGGGGCAGTATTCTTTACTATTGAAATAATGATAATTGATCATTATCAAGGTAAAGTAAATCCTTTTGTTTTATCAAATGTTTGTTTCCTTACAATTGGTATATTAGGGCTTTGTTTAGCGATTCCTATTGAGAACACTAAGTTTAGTTTTGAAGGACTTGGTAAAGCAATTCTACCTGTATTATTCTTAGGAATTGGATCAAGCTGTATAGCTTATACTTTACAAAATTTAGGTCAACAGCGTATTGATGGTACACCAGCAAGCTTACTAATGTCATTAGAGTCAGTATTTGCTCTAACATTTGGTATGATTATTATGAATGATAGATTAACTTTAAAAGAATGGTTTGGATGCATTTTATTACTAATAGGTGTATTTATTGTGCAAATATTTGTTAAAAAAGATGAAGAAAAACCTAAAGAAGAAATAGTTGAAAATAATGAGTTAGAAGAATAGATTTTTAGCTCATTTTTTTATATATTAACAATACAAAGTATGTTGAATATATAAATATTTTGTGCTAAAATAGGAAATTGTATTAAATAATACAAAAAGGAGAAGAAAATATGAAAAAAATATTTAGTTTATTATTAACTTTAGTTCTTACTTTAAGCTTAGTAATTACACTTTCTGCTTGTGGTAAGAAAGGTATTCCTGGAACTAAGACTAAAGGTGTTTTAGTTGTAGGTATGGAATGTGATTATGCACCATTCAACTGGACTGATAATGCAAAAACAGATACAAATGTTGCTATCAGTAATATGCCAGGTGGATATGCAGATGGTTATGATGTTCAAATGGCAAAGAAGATTGCTGAAGCTCTTGAATTAGAATTACAAATCAAGGCTTTAGATTGGAACGCTTTAATTCCATCATTAAAGAATGGTGAAATTGATATGATTATTGCTGGTATGAGCCCAACAGAAGAAAGAAAAGAATCAATTTCATTTACTGATGGTTATTACAAATCAACTCACGTAATGATTATTAAGAATGGTTCAACATATTCATCAGCTACAAAATTATCTGATTTTGCTGGCGCTAAGGTTGCTGGACAATCAGGTACACTTTATGCTGATTTAGTTCCACAAGCTGTTGCTGCTGGTGCTACTGCAGGAACTAACTTAGATACAGTCCCTCTACTAATTAACCAAATCAAAAATGGTGTAATTGATGCTACAATCGTTGAAAAACCAGTTGCTCAAGGTTTATGTGCTGCTGATGATTCACTAGATTACGTAGAATTTGCTGCTGGACAAGGATTCACAGTTTCTGAAGAAGATGTAATGGTATCAATTGGTGTTAGAAAAGAATGTAACTTTATTGATAAGGCTAATGAAGCTTTAGCAAATATTACTGAAGAAGAAAGAACACAAATGATGCTTGAAGCAGTTTTAAAAAATAGTGGTGAATAAAATTTAGTTTATTTTGGAAGGATTGATTTATAATGAACTCTTTTGAGCGATGGTTTGATAATAAACCACCTAAATTCATAAGATGTATCCTAGCGCTTTTAGGAATAGGTTTAATTGCTAGAATGTTTAAATACATTGAAACAAAAAAACCTGTATATCTTATTTTATTTATTTTAATGTTAATACCCATAACTGGTGTATTTATAATCTTAACTGATTTTGTCCTACAAGTTCATAAATGTTATAAGGTATTTACTAGAGAAAGCAAAAGAGAGCTTATTTATCAATCAGTTCTTTATGCGTTACTTACTTTCTTATTTGCTGCATCTACACAAATAAGTAATGATAAGTACATGCTAATAGATAACTTACCTAATGTGCTAAAAATAATTTTAGCATCCTTTACAGGTATTTTATTTGTTTTAGCTATTGTTTTCCATTATGTATTTAAAAAGAAGAAATTTATCAAAGATAAATACATTAGAATAACTTCATGTATTTTAACTTTAATATTCTTATTTGTTTTAATTGATGTTTATGTATACTTACTTCAAACTCAAGGTGAATTTGAATGTGATCATAGTAGTGCATTTGGTTCAATTTTATGGCCATTAACTTGGTTCTTGAATCATACAATTTATTACATATTCTATGGTATTTTCTGGATAATGTATAAAATTATGCCTGGAGAATATACAGGTGTTGTTACAGAATTTAAGACATTATTCTGGAATGGTATTGTTGCCACAATGGAAATATCTTTATTTGGTACAATTCTGGGTTTAGTTATTGCTATTATCTTTGGCTCTTTAAGAACAATGAAAGTTAAGCCAAAAGATAAGTGGATTGTTAAAGTATTTAAAAAGACTATTAATGGAATAATTAAGGTGTATGTAACTATCTTTAGAGGTACACCAATGATTGTTCAAGCTATGATTATTTATTATGGTTTCTTAAAAATATTTAACTGGCAACCATTTGATGCTGCGATGGTAACTGTAATTATTAATACAGGTGCATACTTAACAGAAGTAATTCATTCTGGTATTGAATCAGTTGATATTGGTCAATATGAAGCAAGCCGTTCACTTGGCTTCTCATACTTTAAGACAATGCTATTAATTGTCTTCCCACAAGCATTGAAGAACTCAATGGCAGCTATAGGTAATGAATTTGTAATTAATATTAAGGATACTTCCGTATTAAATGTTATCGGATGTGTCGAAATGTATTATGTATTAAAGATTTCAAGTGGAAAGACTTATTTCTATACAGAAACAATGATTTCTGGTGCCTTAATCTATCTACTATTAACTTACTCAACAACAAAATTACTTCAACATATCGAAAAGAAACTAGAAGTTCCAACAAAAGAACTTCCAGGTTCAAACTAGGAGGTGTTAATTATGGATAATATTCAAAATGATGAACTAGAATTAACATCTAATGGTGAAATAGATAGAGATTTATTAATTGAAGTAAAAGATGTTAAAAAAACATTTGGCAAAAATGAAGTGTTAAAAGGTATTACATTTAATGTAAGAAAAGGTGAAGTTATATCTATTATAGGTTCATCTGGTTCAGGTAAATCAACATTACTTAGATGTATTAATAAGTTAGAATCAGCTGATGGTGGAGAGATACTATATAAAGGTATTGACATTTTAAAAGCCAAAACTGATATAAATAAACTTAGACAATCAATTGGAATGGTTTTCCAATCATTCAATTTATTTAATAATAAAAATGTTATTGATAACTGTACTCTTGGACCTAGAAAATTAAAGAAAGTAAAAAAATCAATTGCCGAAAAAATGGCTATTGAAAACTTAACAAAAGTAGGTATGCAAGACTTTAAAGAAAAGAGAGTTCAAACTCTATCAGGTGGACAAAAACAAAGAGTTGCAATTGCTAGAACTCTATGTATGAATCCTGATGTAATATTGTTTGATGAACCAACTTCAGCACTAGATCCTGAAATGGTTGGTGAAGTATTAGATGTTATGAAACAACTTGCTCAAAGCGGTATGACTATGATTGTTGTAACACATGAAATGGGCTTCGCAAGAGATGTAAGTGATAGAGTAATCTTCATGGATAAGGGAGTTATCGCTGAAGAAGGTAGACCAGAAGATATCTTCAATAATCCAAAAGAAGAGCGTACAAGAGAATTCTTAAAGCGAGTACTTAATAATTAATAAAATGCCTAAATTTAGGCATTTTTTATATGAATATAATTATATTCTACTCATAGTAGAAGAGATTAAAATAGAGTAGAGAATAAAAACATTCAATTAGATTGCATAAATATATTTTAAGACTTAAAATAGATTTAGGATGTGGTAATATGATGCGTAAAGAACTCGATAAGAAAAATGAAAAATTCTTAGAAGAACAAAAGAAAGAAATAACTGAAGAGTATTACTATGAAAAAGATAAAATAAGAATGGAATACTTAAAAGAGTTAAGAGAATTAAAGGATGAATATAACTTAAGAATGGTTGAAATTGATAATCCTTTAAAATTAGAAAAATATAAAAATAAGTTAGAAAGAAAAAATGAAAATAGAATAAAAAATGAAGCTCCAAAAAGAAGAGTTATTGAAGAAATAGGTAACTCTGTAACTCATGGAGTTGGAGCGTTAGTAGGAATACTATTATTAATATTAATGATAATTAATTCAAACACTCAAGTTAAATTAATTTCAGGTATTATATATGGATCATGTATAATCTTGCAAATGGCTTTTTCTTCAATGTATCATGCGTTTAAATATGGTAGAAGAGTAAAAAGAATATTTAGAAGATTTGATTATTCATCAATATATTTACTGCTTGGTGGAACATTTACACCACTATATTTAATATTCATGCATAATACTTGGCCGACATTATCAATAGTATTATTTATCATTATGTGGGTATTAATCGTATTTGGCCTAACTATGGTTGCGATATTTGGTCCTGGTAGACTACGCTTTTTACATTACTTATTATTCTTTGGAATAGGTTGGAGTGGAGTGTTATTTATACCTTTATTCTTAAAAACAGATATTAGATTCTTACTATGGATTTTAGGTGGAGGCTTAGCTTACACACTAGGTATGATTCCTTTTGCCCTATTTAGTAAGAAAAATACAGCCCATTTTATATGGCATTTCATGTCTATGGCTGGAACTATATTACAATGGGTAGGTATATTTATTTATATTTATTTAAAGTAAGTGCAATTGCACTTATTTTTTTTATTAAAATAAGATATAATTTATATAGGTGGTGATATTATGTTTAATAAAAAAGAAAAGAAACATTTCTTTAATGTAACACCTGATATGACTGAATATGGTAATATCGTAAATCTATTTCAAAATGAATTTGATAAAAATAAACATGAATATATAAATGTTAATTATGGCGTAATGGCAATTGAAAAAGGTGCCTTTAAAGATATGATTAGCTTAAAACAAATCATTATAAATGATTCCGTTAGAGTTATTGAACCTCAAAGCTTTATGGGGTGTATCAAATTAACTGATATTAAATTACCTAATAATCTAACAGAAATACCTAGTGAAATGTTTTATAATTGCCATATGCTTGAAAATATTGTGTTTCCATTAACAATTAGAAAAATAGGATCTAATGCCTTTACTAACTGTTATGAATTAAAGAACCTAAATTTCCCTGAAAACTTAAGAATAATTGGTGCTGAAGCATTTAGTGGATGTACAGGGTTAAAACAGTTAAATATCCCTAAAAGTGTTATTTCAATTGGAAATAATATAATTAAAAATAGTAATATAGAAGAAGTAATTATGCCAAATCGTTTTAAAGAGAATATAAATAATATTATTCCAAATAACATTGGTGTAGAAGATATTGATAAAGAAACAATTAAAGTATTAATAGAAAAAAAGCATTTCGACTAGGAAATGCTTTTATTTTATCCAGATAACAAAGCCTTTATGCATTGTTTCACCAATTTTAATATTTTCTATTATAATACTATAATCTCTTTCACCATTAAAGTATTTTTCTTCACCAATTAAATTAATATTAACAAATGCTGTAATAGCATCTTTATTATCTGCTTTAATTATTTCAAATATTTCAGCAGCTTTCGGATTAGCATATAAGAATCTCTTTTTATCATCTAGAATAATTACACCTTGTTCCGTATTTTCAATTAGAATTGTTCTAGATAATTTAGAGTCTTTAACTAGTGAATAGAAGATTTCTACATATAAAATGATTAATAGTAGAATCATAAACATAATTTCATTTGCTACCATACTTGGAACTATCCTAAACATTGAGAAGATCCATATAAATAGAGGAACTAGTGCAAAACCTAGTAAATAACGGAATACTCTAAATTCTCTATCCTTATTAGATGCTGTTTTAATAACGATAATAATTAACCAAATAATGAATAATAGTAAAGCAACAGCGTTTGCGGAATAATATAACCAAGTTCCATGAACCTTATATTGAATAGCATCACAATTATCAAATGTTATTCTTTCAATTGATTTAACCCATGGTTGATAATTTCCAAATGTTGCAAATAAACCTACAAAGACAAATGATACTAGTGCAACAATTATTTTTGTTCTTGTTGAATAATTAATATTAAATATATAACTTAGTGTAAAGGCAAAAGATATCATAACATATAAACCTGCAGTAAAGGAGAAGCGCTGCATAAGTACAAACTGACCTACATCATGGCTATATATGTTGATAAATGATACTAAAAAAAATGAGAAAGCACTGAATGTACCAAAAGTGGCGTACTTTTGTTTATCTGATGCTTTTGTGAATGAACAGATGACCATTCCAAAGAATGAAATGACTGCTCCAATGATAATTAAAACTATTTCACCAATCATATATTGCCTCCTTTCTTTGCCCGAAAAATACAATTTTAGTATAACATTAATTTTTTTCAAAGAAAATAAAAAGGCTTTCATAATTTTTGTAAATTCTCTATTTATTAACTTTATATTGACAAAAAACAGCCTAAATTAGAGTTGTATAAAAATGCAAAAAAAATAATTTTCAATAATTTATTCATTAAAACACTATTGATTTAACGTTTAATTTACTATATAATGATAGAGGATAGGAGGGATTTTCTTGGAGGAAATATTAGTAGTTAATAATTTAGTCAAGAAATTTAATATTACAAAAAAACAACAAAAAATTGATAAGACAAAAGAAAAAATTAAAGTTGCTGTAGATAACTTATCTTTCAAAGCCTACAAAGGAGAAATATATGGCTTACTAGGACCTAATGGCGCAGGAAAAACAACAACTTTAAGAATGCTAGCAACTTTAATTAAACCAAATAGTGGTGATGCTATTATTGATGGTAAAAACATCATTACTGAACCAGATGAGGTTAGAAACAAAATTGGCTTTATGACTAGCGAATTAAAACTAGAAGATTTCTTTACACCAAATTTCTTATTTGAATATTTTGGTGAGTTACATCATATAGATAAAGAAGTAGTTTTAGAAAGAAAAAAGAGATTATTTGAAAAGTTTGGTATTGATAAATTTGCCGAAGTTAAGGTTGGTGATTTATCAACAGGTATGAAACAAAAAGCAAGCTTAGTAATATCAATAGTTCATGATCCAAATATTATTATATTTGATGAACCAACAAATGGTCTTGATGTTATTACAGCTAAAAGTGTTACTGATTTCTTAATTGAAATGCGTAATGAAGGTAAAACAATAATACTTTCAACTCACATTTTCTCACTTGTTGAAAAGTTATGTGATAGAGTAGGTATTATTATTGATGGGAAAATGATTAAAGAAGGATCTTTAGAAGAATTGACTAAAGAAAAATCAATTGAAGACGTATTCTTCGACATTTACAAAGAAGTAAAGGGGGAAGAATAATGAGATCGATATTTACAATTGTTAAAAAAGAACTTAGAAGAAGTTTTACTGATATAAGAGTATTACTTGGTATGATTCTACCTGGTTTAATCATTTTCTTAATGTATTCATTTATGGGTAATATCATCACAAACGTTGAAGAAAAACAATCAAGCTATAAATCATTTATAGTTAGAATTGAAAACGAACCAGAAGATGAAACAATTAAAAACTTCTTTAAAGCAAATGATTATGAAATAACTGATATTTATACAGATATTGAAACGCAAAGTACAATCACAAAAGATGAATTCTTTGATAAGATTAGAAATAAAGAAGCTGATCTATATATTTATTATCCTACTGATTTCTTAGAGGTAGCTGAAGCTCATAGAATGGGCTTAACTGATGAAATTCCAAATGTTGAAATTTATTATAATTCATCAAAAGATGAATCAAATATGATTTATTCAGAATATGAAGCATTCTTGCTTGGGTATGAAACAGAAAAATGTAATATGTTTGATATAAATAAAGATATTGAATATAACCTAGCAAATAAAGATGATGCGAGTAAGAAGTTCTTATCAATGATGTTACCATTTATGCTAATAATCTTCTTATTCTCTGGAGCATTATCATTCTGTGCTGATAGTTTCGCTGGAGAAAAAGAACGTGGTACAATGGCAACATTATTAATGACTCCAACAAAACGTAGTCATATTGCAATTGGTAAGATTATCGCATTAAGTGTTATGGCAATCGTTTCTGCTACAGCAAGCTTTATAGGTATCTTATTTAGTCTTCCTAAGATGCTTGGTACAGCATCTAGCCAATTTACATTTAACGTTTATGGATTTGGAACATATGTATTATTATTCTTAGTAATTATATCTGTAACATTAATATTTATTGCAATTTTAGGCTTATTAAGTGCTTTTGCAAAGTCTGTAAGAGAAGCATCAAGTTTAAGTATTCCTGTTATGATTTTGGTAATGCTAATTGGTATTTCAGGCTTTATGTCAACTGGAGCAGCAACTAACCCAGTATATTATTTAATCCCTGTATATAATGCTGTACAATCTTTAACAGCAATATTATCAACTAATGTAAATTCAATTTGCTTATTAGTTTGTGTATTATCAAACTTAGTATATGTAATGGTAATTGTCTTTATCCTTACAAGAATGCTTAATAGTGAAAAAATAATGTTTAAAAAATAGGGATTGATTGTCAATCCCTTTTTAACTTGACATAATTATTTAATATTTCTATAATAAAAATTGGTGAGATATATGGAAAAAATCGCATTAAACCAATTAAATCCTAAAGATAGTAGTGCAATTGCTCTACATAACTACATGGTAAGCGAAGGAGCTAATTTATCACTTAGTGATCTAAAGCTAAAAGTCAAATTTGAAAAAAATATATCTATTCTTAACTATTTAAGAATTCTTAAGGATTTAAATATAGTCGGTGATATTCTTAATCTAACAATTGATGAATTAAAGAATAAAAAAGAAATATTACCCGCTTTTGCTAGATGCAATTTGAAAAATGGTGAAGCATTATATATTCTAATTTGTGATATAAATGATAAATCAATTATCGTAAAAGATGATAAAAATGAGAAGAAAGAAATATCAATATCTGATTTTATAAGTGCTTATGAAGGAAAAGTAATATTTGTTAAGGATAATAAAGAATTCTTAATAGAATATGTTTATAGAAAGAAGTATTACAACTTAACAAAATATAAAGCATTATTCTTTATTTCACTTGGATTAATTGGTGTATCTATTCTATTTTTATTAGTCTATATTTATGTTATTGCCTTTAAAAATACAAATAGAGAAACATTAATATTCTTATATATTTTTGTCTTAGTAACTATTATATTCTCTATCTTATCTGCAGGCTTATACTTTCTTAAAAAGAAAAAGTTCACAAGCAAAATCAGTCTTGAAGAATTTGAACCTGAAAAGAAAATGCCTGATGATACAGATGAATATAGAGAAATTACACATAAAGTGTCAAGCATTGCAGATGAATATTTAAAATCTAGTGGTGATACTGGAATAGCAAGTGTTATAACAGGAAATATAAAAGAATTAAGTAAAAGTGATAAAAAAGACTCGAACTAAAGAATCTGTTTGATGATTTCGGACAATTAAAAAAAAAGACACATTAGGTATTGAAAACTAATGTGTTTTTTTGTATTTATAAAATGAAGGAGGATAAGATATGAGAAAAACCATAAAGCATAGAGTATATACTACTGAAGAA
>JAGCWW010000003.1 GCA_017961685.1 Acholeplasmatales bacterium
ATAGGTCTATCAATAACTCTACTAGTTAAAGTTTCATGTTCTGAACTTCTACCTTCTCTTCTTAAGAATCCTCCAGGAATTTTTCCTGCAGCATATAATTTTTCTTGGTAAATTACCATTAATGGGAAGAAGTCAAAAGCACTTGGGTTATTAATTGATACAGCTGTTGATAAAACTACTGAATCACCATAATGAACCATTGCTGCTCCATTTGCTTGTTTTGCAACTTCTCCTATTTCTACTACTAATTTACGACCAGCCCAGTCGTATTCGAATCTTTTAACTTCATTCATAAAGATCTCTTTTTTCTCCTTTTTCTATTTTTTCACCATTTCTTATTATACTACAAATATTTATATATTTAAATAATAAAATATATTTATTCCACTTATTTTGTCTCACAAAAAAAGATAGAGCATAAACTCTATCTTAAAAATTAGAACTTATTATAATGAATTCTTGATTTTATATCAATTTCTTTTTGTTTATTTCTAGGCTTTGAAGTATCTTCTTTTCCTATACCTAAGATACAAGGAATGAAATATCCATCAGGTATATTTAATTCTTGTTTTAATATCAAATCTTCATCATTTAAAGGTATTCTTAAACTACATCCGTATCCTTCAAATGTAGCGGCAAGAAGTAAGTTTTCAATACTGCACCAAATGGATGCAAAACCATTTAAATGACTTAAATTTTCAGGATGTAGGATATCTACTTTTTCCTTTAATAAAGGGATTATTACTAAATTAGCATCAAGAAACATACGGTATTGTTTAGGTACTGCATTTCTATAACATTCTTGTTGTAATTTATCATTTAAATTCCAATTAACAAATAGTTCTTCTAATTCTTCATTAGTAATACCTTTAGGAACTGTTTTTAAAGCCTTTTTAAGCGTTTCTTTATCATTAATGATAATATATTCCCAATCCCTTAAATGATCATTTGTAGGGGCTTTAAAAGCTGCATCTATTATTCTTTCTAATGCATCTTTTGGAATATCTTCATCAACAAAATCTCTAATAGTTCTTCTATTATTAATTACATCATAAAAGTCCATAACTATTCTCCTTCTTTACTATCTTCAATAGTAACAATATCATCATTTTTATGCTTTGTATCTTCTTCAAGAATAGTTTTAAACTTATCTTCTTTAATTAATTTAATAATTATATCCGCTATTTCAGGATCAAATTGAGTTCCTTTACAACGTTCAAATTCATTAATAATATATTCTTTACTACAAGGTTCTTTATAGCTACGTTTTGTTGCCATAGCATCAAAACAGTCAGCACAACAAATGATTCTTGCAATTAATGGTATTTCTTCACCCTTTAATCCACTAGGATAACCTGTACCATTATATTTTTCATGGTGATACATTGCACCTTCAACAATATTTGGAATAGTTGAAATATCTTTTAAAATCTTACCGCCTTTAGTTGTATGAGTCTTCATAATTCCGAATTCTTCATCATCTAATCTTGCTGGTTTATTAATGATTTTAATTGGAATACCAATCTTACCAATATCATGTAATAATGCTGTGTAGAAGATATTTTCTACTTCTTTTTCGCCTAAGCCCATAGCTTTAGCTATTTCTCTTGAATAATAACCTACTCTTCTAGAGTGACCATTAGTGTAGGCATCCTTAACGTCTATTGTACGGGCAATTGCTTCAATTGATTCTAGTGTAATCTTCTTATATTCTAACTCTCGTTTAATTGTTAATCTAATCTTATGCATAAAGTAGAATACAATTATACCAATTATAATAGCAACACCTAAAAGAATCATTAAAGCAATAAATATTGGATATTCATAGAAATGTTTAGGTTTATTAAATGAAATATCAATTTGATTACTTAATTGATTATTTTCATCTACTACATAAACGTGGAATTGATACTTACCACCTTTAAGGTTAGTATAACTTACACTTGTAGTACCTTCATCTACTTGAATATAACGTTTATCAACACCATCAAGTTTATACCAAATTTTATAACCCTTATTTGGCCTAAACGCAAATACTGATAAATTAAATGTAACACGATAAGTGTTTTTGCTTATTGTAAAACTAGTTCCATTATAGATTTTATCATCTACTTTTATAGAGTTAATAGCAATTTTTAATTCTGAACGCTTATCTTCAGATGAATCATCATTATTAAAGTGATATGCAAATACACCTTCTTGTGATTGGAAATAATAAATACATTCTTCTTCATCATAACAACCTGAAGAATTACCTTTAATAGGACTCTTTAAGCCGTTTGATGAATCATAGAAAGAATAATTAAAGTTTTCTTGTTTTAAATCATCAATAATATATATTTGTTTTTCACTTGCTAAAACATATTTATAAGTACTACCTACTTTAACCTTATTTATTTCAACAATTGAACCACTAACATATGGAATATTTATTTCTTCTGGTTCTTCTACTATAAGCTCATTATTTGCGTTTTTACTTGTTTTAATATAGAAGAAACGACCATAAATGTTATAGAAGAAATAATCTCCATCTTGATAGAATTTAAGCATACCTGATGTACCAGCTTCAACGCCTGGAACTGTTTTTAAGGAATCACTAGTTAAATCTTTATCAATTGTGTAAATTCCATAACCACTACATACATAAGTAACATCACCAAATACAGATTCATCAATATATAGGATTTGTCCTTTAGATGCTAATTCTCTATTAAAGATAAAGTTTGTTCCATCAAATCTAACAATTGAGTTTGTTGCTGTACCGATATATAGGTAATCATCAAATCCCTTTAAGCATCTTTGTGCTGCTACATAATATCCTGCTTTATTTGCATCTGGATCTAGAGGGTTAATATCTGTTCCTCTATATTGAACAAAGGTTTCAGTTGCTGGATTGTATTCAAATAATCCTGATCCATATGTAGCAAAATATAATTTATCATTCCATATTTCAACATCTCTAACATCATTATATGGAATTCTAACATCATAATTTGGGTCTAATTGTTGTTGTTCTTTATCATAACTAATTATTTCATTGATTGCTGTTATAAGTGGATGATTATAATTAACATTACCTGTTGTTAAATCAAATACAACAACTCCAGCGTTTGTTGCTAAATATAAGTCATTTCCATATTTTTCAACGGCATATATTAAACGATTAGCTTCAGGTATTTTCTTTGTATCTACATCAAACATAATATCAACTAGTGTTGATTTAGTAATGATTGATACACCGGAAATATATGATGCTATCCATAAGTTACCTTCATAATCAATTTCTAAGTCTACTAATTTTGTATTTTTTTCTAGTTTATTTGCTGCTGTTGCTTTATAAGTTAGAGTATCAATTGATTGTAAGCTCTTCTCACAAGCCGCAAATAATGTTTTGTCTTTGTCTGAATAAATGAATTTATGAGCAGTATCTGAACTACCTAAATTAATTGATTCATCTCTTACTTCTTGTGTATTTAAATCGTAGAAATTAATCATTCCATCTCTACCTGAAATAACTAGAATGTCATTATAACAATAAATTGTATTAACTACTTGAGAAGGATAAATTAATTTTCCAGAATCATTACATATTCCTTCTGGTGTTTCAATGTATAAGTTATCATTGTGTAAAGCTAGTGATTCACAGTCAAATGTAATTGTTTCACTTTTTGACATTACATCTTTTTCAATATCATAGATGTATAAACCTTTTGAAGTTGAAATATAAAGTATTCCATTACTATCAACACCTAGGTCATTAATTAGTACGTTATCTTCAAATAATTCAATCTTTCTAAATTCATAGTTATAATACATCGATAGTCCTATTGATGAGACCATAAATAATCTATTACGATATTGTTCTAAAACACGTACGTTTTCTAAAACATAATCGTTATTTTTGTATGAGTATTTGTTATAGGTTACTAATTCTTTTGAATCATATCTATTTAGTCCAGCAAATTGGCCAATCCAAATATAACCATCATCTGTTTGACAAATAGATCTTGCGCCTGTATTTTCTAATGCAACAGGAATTTCAGCTTTATCACTTAAATAAGAATAAGCAAATGCTTTTTTAGGCGCAACAAAGAATATGCAAATAGCAATTATTATGAATAAAAATCTTCTTAAAAATATTTTTTTCATCATTATCACTTCCTATAACGTACTCTACAATTTAAATTATAGCATAAAAAAAAGTAAATTATCTATTCTTTCTATAAGAAATCATAAATAATTTACCAAATTTCTATTCACTAATGCATAAATAGTATTCTTTATCGTGGAAAGTTACTTTACTTATTTTAACATTAATTGTTTGTCTAAAGATTTTATCGCTTAGACCAACACCTTCTTTTTTAGCATAAGCTTCTTTCATTGCCCATTTTCTTGCGATGAAATCTTCTTTATCGATTGCTTTTTCAAAATCTTCATATTCATCCTTAGATAAAATCTTTTGAGCAAGTTTTAAATTAGTAACTTTTCTAGCTAAGTCAATACCACATTCTTTTTCAGATACAACTACACCAATGATATTATCTTCATGAGTAATATTAAAAAAGACATCTGGTTTGTTAGCAAAATGTGGTTTACCTTCAAAGATAATTTCTTCATCTTTAAATTCAGTTTCAAATGCTTCATCAGCAAGCTCAATCATCTTTAAATAAGCGAATTTACTGATTTTTCTCATTGTTGGATCAGTGTACTTGTTACAGTGTTCAACAATTGATGGATGAAGTTGTTTTTCATCAAAGTTTTCTTCAAATTTGTAAAGTTTAAATTGCATAATTTTACCCTCCTTATATATAACAAAAAAAGGCCGCAATAAGCCCTTTTTTATCTACGTAAACCAAGTTTATCGATCAATGCTCTATATCTATTAAGATCTTTCTTTTGTAGATATTGTAATAAACTTCTACGTTGACCAATCTTCATCATTTGACCACGTTTAGAACCAAAATCATGGATATGGAACTTTAAGTGTTCATTTAAGACGTTGATTTCTTCTGTTAAAATTGCGATTTGTACTTCTGGAGAACCTGTATCTCCTTCTTTAGTTGCAAATTCTTTAACAATTCTAGCTTTTGTTTCTTTAGATAACATTTTCTTTTCCTCCTATTTTTTATTGTCGTTTAAATCTAAGTAATTCGTTGGAGATTCGAAAAACCAAGAATTAAACCAAAGATATTATATTATAATTATATAATTAAGTCAATAAATTAATTTACTTTTTTACCGCAATATTTGCAAAATTCACTATCTTCATCAATTATATTGCCACAGTACTTGCAAAACTTTTCTCTATTTGAATATTCATCGTTACTTTCATTAGTTGTTTTTCCATGCATAGCGTTATATAAATTTTCTCTTGCTTTATCAATTTCTAAATCTGTTCTTAATCTTCTCATGGTAGGTAAACCTGTAACCATACAACCTAAAGCAAATATAATTCCACCACCAAAGCTAATGAAAATGTATCTTGCATCTTTGTTCATAAAACATAATACTGGGCCTGTAAAAAATATAGCTAAACCAATTAGTATAATTAATATTCCAAATATTGTAATTGGCTTTATACCGTTCTTTTCCATTACATCACCTATTTAGAATCAGCGTAATATCTTTCTAGTGTGCTATCAAAATCATTAGAGATGAATTTATATACTTCACCACCAGTAATCTTAGATGGATCATAAGCATCAATAGCCATTAATGCTGAATAATATTCATAATCTTCAGGATTAGATGTATCATTAGCTAATTCTACATATTGTTGATAAACTGCTTCTATTGTTGCAGAATAACCTACATAATCAGTATTTTCAAATGAGTTATCAGTATCTAGGAAGAAATCAATAAATTTATGTGCTAAATCTACTTTTTCACTAGTTGTTGGAATAACTAAACCATCATAGAATACATTATTCTTTTCAGTTGGAGCGTATAGACCAAATTTTGTATCTGGATCATCTTCATCTTGAATGAATTTATATCTTTGATCAAAATAATCTCCTGAATATACTAAGGCAATATCTAAGTTACCTAAAGCAACTTTACCCTTTAGGTCATCTCCTCCTCTACCTTCGTATTTATTAGCTTTAAGTAAATCTCTACAAGCTTTTAATTCTTCATCATTAGTAGTATTAAGTGAATATCCTAGATATGCTTCACAAGCAGCAAATGCATCTCTTGCACAATCATACATTCCTCTAGTAGTTCCTGAAGGAAGTACTGATTTATCAAATAAACACTTAAATCCATTTGCTTTAACAGCTTCTTCTACACCAGCTTTTTGCTTATTATACATAATACCTAGCGAACCCCAGAAATAAGGAATGAAATAATCTTTATATTCAGCACCATCAGTATTAATTAATGTTTGTAATGATTCTCTAAACATACCTTCAGAATAGTTAGTTAATTTAGATTTATCAATCTTATTTAATAAACCATCATGTTGTAGCTTTGAAATCATATAATCGCTTGGTACTGCGATATCATATTTAGATTTTTGGTTTTTAATGTTTAAATACATATCTTCATTTGATTCAGATAAAATGATTTTAACATTACAATTATTTTCCTTTTCAAACTTTTCAACTACTTCTTCATTAATGTAGTCTCCCCAGTTTAAAACCTTTAATGTTTCTTTATTTGAACATGCAGCTAAACTAAACATTGAAGCTGCGCCTAATAATAATCCTAATAATTTTTTCATTTTAATTTCTTCTCCTTTTTTCTTTTAATTATGTTATAAACTATTAAGCAAGTAATAGTTATTAATGTAAGTAGCGTGTTGTATGCAGCAGCAAGTTGCATTTGTCCAGATCTTTGAGTTCTTCTATTAGTATAGAACCAAGTTGAGAAGTTTTGAGCATTATCTCCACCAACAAAATAACTAATAACGAAATCATCAATTGACATTGTAAATGCTAGCATTGCACCTGTAAATATACCCATCTTTATAGCTGGAATAATTACTTTTAATATTGCACGTCTAGGTTTGCAACCTAAATCAAGTGCTGCATCATATAAGTTCTTATCAATTTCACCTAGCTTAGGTAGTACTGATAATACTACATAAGGGGTAGCAAAGAATATATGTGATATTACTAATGTAAAGTAATTTAATCTATTAGATGGATCTATTCTTAATATTACTCCAATTACTTGGAATACGATGAATAATAATATTGCTGTAGCTATATCGGCATTTAATATTGGAACGTTATTTAACATAATCATTTGTTTTCTTCTCTTCTTACTTAAAGAGTGAATACCTATTGCTGTTATAGTTCCAAGTATTGTCGCAAAGATAGTCGCAATAATTGATACTAAAATAGTATTTTTAAATATGATTGTCATCAAATCATGATTTTGGAATAATTTAACATACCATTTAAGAGTAAAACCAGTAAAACTCTTTTCTGTTGTACTCTTATTAACTGATGTTAAGGAAATTGTAACTAATGGAATATATGTTAAGAATAATACAATAATTAGGAAGCTGTATTTAAGAATACTTGATATGATTGGCTTTCTTTTCTTGTTATAATATGTGTTTGTTCTCATAGTAAAGTTTCTCCTTCTGGATCTAACTTACCTATTAGCCAAATCGCAAATAATATTATTATAATTATTGTTAAAGCCGCAAGCATTCCTTGTGTCCAATTTTGTGTTTTCTTAAATATTTTTTCAATAATATTACCTATTAATTGAATGTTTCCATCAGATATAATTTCAGTTATTGTAAATCCCATCGCACAAGGTAGAAATACCATTGTTACGCCACTTGTCACACCTTTCATAGAAAGTGGTAAAGTGATTTTTAAGAATGTTTTTCTAGGATTTGCTCCTAAGTCTTCACTAGCTTCTATTAGTGAATTATCAATCTTTTCTAAGACGGTATAAATTGGGAAAATCATAAATGGTAAATAGACAATTATCATTACAATTATTACCGCAGCCTCAGAACCTGTTAGGTTTAAACTATAATGGAATATGCTTTGCATTAATCCATTTTTAGATAACATTTTATTAATTGTCTCTATTCTAAGTAACATGTTAGTCCACATTGGAAGAATAAAGATTATTAAAAGTAATGACTTACTTATAAATTTTATTTTACTTATGATATAAGCAATTGGATAAGCTATTAAAAGACAACCAGCGGTTGCGATTAAGCTTATTTTAAGTGCTCTTAAGAATGCTTTAATATAAGTTTGGTTAAATACATTAGCAAAATTTGATAGGGTAAATTTAGCGTTTTGAATATCTAGATAATCCATCTTTACAAAAGACATGATTATCATTAGTACTAAAGGAATTAAAACTAAGATCATCATCCATACTAAATATGGAATAGCTAGTTTTTTAAATTTGTTCATTAATTACTTCTTCCTCTTTGTCTACCTTCATTAAGTGAATTTCATATGGATCAACAGAAAAACCTATTTTATCTCCTACATTAAAGTTTTCATATTGATGTAATACAAATTCAACTCCATCAACGATAGCACAAATTTCAAAGTGAACTCCTTTAAATACAATTGAATCAACAACACCAACTAATTTTGCTTTATCTAAACTTACTATATCAAAGTCTTCTGGTCTAATAACTACATCACATGCCTCATTAACTTCAAAGTTTTCATCTACACAGTCAAATACTTGACCCATAAATTCAACTTTTTTATCTCCTAAGTACTTTCCTCTAATGATATTAGATTCACCGATAAAGTTCGCTACAAAGCGGTTTTTAGGTTCATTATATACATCTTCAGGAGTACCTATTTGTTGAATAATACCATCTTTCATAACTACAACAGTATCACTCATTGTTAAAGCTTCTTCTTGATCATGTGTTACGAAGATAAAAGTAATACCTAGCTTTCTTTGCATTTCTTTTATTTCATATTGCATGTTTTGACGTAACTTTAAATCTAGGGCTGAAAGTGGTTCATCAAGTAACAATATCTTTGGCCTATTAACAACCGCTCTAGCGATAGCTACACGTTGTTGTTGACCACCAGACATATTATTAATTCTTCTATATTCATAACCTTCAAGCTTAACTAATTTTAATGCTTCTAATACTTTTTCTTTTATTTGCTTTTTAGTAAGCATTAGAGACTTTGCACTTTTGGTTTCAGCAGCTTGATCCTTATATAATTCTTTTAATTCTTTTTCTAATTTATCTAATTCTTCCCATGAAGAAACTTTCTTAAGTTGCTTTAATTCAACTTCATATTTTTTTTCGGCTTTTCCCTTAGGTGTGCCATTTTGAATATCTTCATAAATTAGATTTTCGATTTCTTTAATTCTTATTTTAGCGTTCTTAACTTCTTCGTCCTTATTCCATTCAACTTCAATTTTAGCTTCTAATTCAGGAATTAATTTATTATATTTATCTTCAACAGCTTTTAAACGTTCTTCTACTAATTTTTCTTTTTCTTCATAGATTGTTTCATCTATTTTTTTCTTTAGAGCTTTCATTTCCATTTTAAGCTCATATTTTCTATTACTTATTTTCTTCTTTTCTTCATATAAGATATTATCATTTTCTTTATCTTTTTCTTTGATTTGTAGAGCTAAAGCATTTTTTTCTTCATCAGTCATATTCTTTTTAGTGTTTGACTTTTTGAATTCATCTAATTCTTTTTTAAGTTTGTTTTTTAACTTATCATAATTAATATCTAAATCTTTATCTTCTTTAGCAATTCTTCTACGCTCTGGTTCAAATTTTCTTCTTATATTACTTTTTAACTCTTCATAAGTTCTATTATAGTTTCTTAAACCAAATGCGACATTATCAAATACATTTAAATGTGGAAATAAGGCATATCTTTGAAATACAGTATTAATTGGTCTAACGTATGGTGGGAAGTTATTAACTAATTCACCATCTAAAATAATTTCACCTGAATCTGGTGATTCAAAACCACCAATCATTCTAAGTGTAGTTGTTTTACCACAGCCTGATGGACCAAGTAGAGTTACAAATTCATTTTCATTAATGTATAAGTTTAAATTTTTAACAACTTCTACTCCATCATATGATTTAGTTATATTCTTTAAAATAATTAATTTCTTAGCCATAATAACCTCCTAAAAATTAGGTGGGCAACTTACCCATATAACCTTAGATTTTTTTACTGATTCAATGTAATGTACTTTATCAGTTTTATAATAAAAGGATTCACCCTTTTTAACACGTTTTTTTAAATTACCATAGATGACATTTATTTCACCATCTATTACATAACCAAATTCTTCACCAACATGAGGCATATCTTCAACTGTTTTTTGTTTTTCAGCAAGCTCTATAATAATTGGTTCCATTTCTTGAATTTGACTATTTGGAACTAACCAAGTAATAGTGTAACCATTATATTCACAAACATAATGATCGTCTTTATTAAAGACAATTGGTGTTTCTTCATCTTCTTGGAAGAATGTAGATAAATTGGTTCCAAGTATTTCTAATATATTTGTTAAAGTTTTTAGTGATGGACTTGTTTTGTTATTTTCTAACTGTGAAATATAACTTTTGGTAAGTTCACATCTATCCGCTAATTCTTCTTGTGTTAGATTAAGAAGAATTCTTCTATCTTTAATTTTTTTACCTAAATCCATATTATCACCTCGGTTGTTTATTACTAAACTTTAAGTTTATAATTACTTAACAATACTAACAAACAATTATGATTATATAACAAATATTTTGTATGTCAATATATTTATAATATATTTTAATAAAAAAACTAAAAAATTAATTAAAAAGAAAAAAATGCTAGTTTTTCTAGCATTTTTAAGTTATTTTTTTAGTTTATTAATTAAAGATGTTATTTCAGCATCTGTCATACCACCGTATTTTAAATAATTTCTTGCATAACTACTTAAATCACCTTTAGTATAATCAGCATCATTACATATAAATTTAAGCATAGCATCAACATTTCTTTTCTTAATAATTTCATATCTATCATCAGTTTTAGTGATTCCATAATAATTATCATAAGTTAACATATAATCATCAACAATTTCTTTGTATGTTGCGCTCATTAAAGCTTCTATAACAATACAAACAAAGCCTGTTCTATCTTTTCCTTCTTGACAGTGAATTAGAATTGCGCCGTCACTATTAAGTATTGATTTAAAGCCTAAAGCGACCTTTTCTGCAAATTCTTCTGATGTATAATTCATATTCATTGCTAGTGGTATTACACTATCTTTATCATCATTAGTATATGTTAAGAAAAACTTTTCGCTTTGGTATAAGCTTAAGAAATATGGAGAATTAAAATCATCTTTTTCAATATAGCTTTGAATCTTTTCTGGAGTATCCGCTAAATTTATGATAAATTTAATTTCTTCTCTTTCCATTAAAGAATCAGTTGTGCTTGCTCTTTTTCTTTTATTATCACAAGGACTAGCTGAACGATATAATATGTTTTCTTTTAGATTACCTACATTCATAGCTCTAAAATTAGCAAATATTTCATCACTTTCAAATAATGATTTATCATCATAATATGTAATATCACATGATTTTTGAATATCTAAATATTTACCAGTTTTATTTAGGGTAATAGTTGCTTTATCTTCTAAAGATAGGTTAGCTACAACAAATAAATCATCACCATAATTTATGGCTGCTTTTATGTAGTCATATCCAGGATAACCAACAAGTAGTGTACTACCTGCATCTACATAATAGCCATTATAATAAGGAATATCTTTTAATTTATAGCCGTTTGTAAATGTAATATCAACACTATCACCAAAAGTAAAGCCTAATTCATTAAATTCTTCGATAGTCTTTTTAATATAAATACCACCAAATTCCTCTTCATTAGTTATCTCTATATTTTTTATTTGTAGTTTTTTCTTATTACAAGCAAGTAATGTAAAAACCATAAAAATAGATAAAACTATACCTAAAACTTTCTTCATCCTATCAAATCCTTTTAATCAATGTTATGATATCTCTTCTTATTTTCATACATTTTTTGATCAATATTATTCATAAAATCATCAACTGTTTGTTTCTTAGAATTATAAATACTATAACCCATTGAAGCACTTAATTTATAATCAGCAATTTTTGATTCATTAAATTTATCAATACATCTTTGAATTTCTTCTAGACATGCATCAATTACAACTTGTTTATGTGAATTAATTAATACAATAAATTCATCACCTGCATATCTTATAACATTACCCATATCTCCAACAGCTTCTTTTAATATTTTAGCCATTTGTTGTAATGCTATATCACCTACAGCATGGCCATATTTGTCATTAATATGCTTAAAATCATCTAAGTCTAGCATTACACCTGTAATATGTAGACTTTCCTTTTTAAAGACATTTTTTTGTAAGAAGTTTAAGTAACTTCTATTATATAAACCAGTTAATTGATCACGGTAAATTACTTCATTTTGTAGTGATGCTAATACACCTGCAATACTTATGGCATAGCATGGCCAAGATAGAGTTAATCCTGGAATCAATGTTTCCATAATTAAAGCTAAAAGTATTGGTCCAATATATAAATATATTGGGAAAAACTTAAGTAAACCACCTTTAATTTTATTTATAACAAAATATACTAAGGCATAAACCATATAGAATATATCTATACCAAACATCATCATATATAAAGGTTTTCTACCATATGAGTTATTATCATCAAGAATATAAATACATGGGACAAATAAGTTAACAACAATAGTAATTAAACCAACTACCATTGGTATAGCTAGTAATGCTTTCTTTCTTGTTGATGGTTCACATCTTAAATGTGTTTCAATTAATAACATCCATAAGAATGCTCCAACCATATTCGCAATAAATATGAAGGAATTAGTCACATGTCCAAAGAAACGATAACTCATTCCTGGCTTTCCATCAATTAAATATGATACAACTACATCAACACTAGCTAAAAATCCTAAAATAATTAGACTAATTAAAACTTTATTTTCATATGTTTTATATTTAAAACGCCAGAAATTACAGTTAAATAGGACTAATAATAGGACAACTGCTATTAAATTCGTCGCATATATACTTTGAATATTTATTTCATTTGCAAAAAACATATTATCACACCCTAAATTAGATTATCTGAGATTTCAATATTACCATTTGATATTTCATTATCAAATTCATCAATTGGTAATGGTTTACCAAATAGATAGCCTTGAAGTCTACCACAACCAATTTCATTTAAGAAATCAGCTTCTGCTTGTGTTTCTACACCTTCAGTTAAAGTCTTCATGCCTAAACGTGAAGCAAGACTTATAATACAATCTAGTGTGTCTTTTGTTTTTTCGTTCTTTTCGAAGTTTGTTAAGAACTTCATATCAATTTTAACAACATCAAATACAAAGTCTTTTAAAGTACTTAAAGATGAATAGCCACTTCCAAAATCATCTAGCCATATTGCATATCCTTCTTTATTTAATTCTTCTATTGTTTTGTTTAATAATACAGGATTTTCAGATAAGGCACTTTCAGTTATTTCAATATGAATAAAGTTCTTATCTAAGTTATACTTATTAACTCTTTCATTTAATTCTTTTTTAACATCCATTAATTCAAAATCTAGTCTAGAAAAATTAACAGAAACAGGAACAATAGGTTTGTTATTATCTTTTGCGTTCTTCATTTCTTTAGTTATTAAATCTAGCATATATTCATCTAATTTATGAATTAATCTTGTTTCTTCTAATACAGGGATGAAATCTCTAGGTGAAATATAACCATATATTGGATCTATCCATCTAGCAAGAGCTTCAGCACCGCATAATTTCTTATCATTACTCCATACAACTGGTTGATAATGAGCTCTAATATATCCTTTTTCAATAGCTTCATCTAAGTTATTTACAATATATTGTCTCATTGTGAATAATTTATCAAGTTCAGCATTATATTCGTTATAAATTTCTGCATAAGTCTTTTTAATCTTACCACAAGCATATCTTGCTTTATCGATTGCTCTATTTATATTTTCATTTCTTTCGGCTTTATATCCACCGACTTTTAGTAGGATATATAAACCTTCAGCTTCACACTTAACTAATTTTTCTAATACTGCTATTTTATCTTCATAGCCATCTACTTTTGTTAAAACACAAAAATGATCATCAGCTAATCTTGCTGAGAAGTCTCTAGGGAATGATGCTTCAACATCTTTAGCTAATCTTGCTAAGAATTTATCACCATAGCCAAAGCCTTTTTGGGTATTAATTGTTTTAAAGTTACAAATGTTTATGAACAAATATAATTTATCATCTAAGAATGCTGGATTCTTTTCTAATTTTTGATTAATACTAGTTACAAAGTTATGGAAGTTATGAATTCCAGTTAATGAATCAAAGTTAGCATCATGTACTAATTGTTCATCTTTTAATGCTTCAGTAATACGTTGATGATAAATAGAAATTGTGATTGTTGTTAAACTAACAAAGAAAGTTATATAGTTAATTCTATCTGCTTCTAAGAATTCTCTTTTATCATAATTTTCTAGGAACATACCAAATACAACAAATATTCCTGTAAGCATAATAATTGAAATATAAGGCTTAAAGATTAATAGACAAGCAACAAAGGTAATCATTGTTAAGAAACATGTTATCATCTTTATTTTTTGAATATTAACATTTCCATCATCTTTTACAAATGGGTTAGCAAAGTCAGAATAGCCTACTTTTACACCGAATAGTAAACATACAGCTGCAAAGCAAACAATTACGAAAATAGATAATAACATATTATCTTTGCCTTTGAATTTGCTATATAAACTGTTTCCAATAATAGATATGCCGAATACAGCCATTGATGAATAAACCATTATAGTTGTTGTTTTATTGATTAATGTACCATCGTTATATGTAGGTAAGTTTATTTCTGGAATTAATAACAAAGACCAAATGATGCATAATGAACCAAATACACTATTAGTTATAAATGATTTTTTGCCTCTCTTTTTTAATACATAGAAAAGTCCAAACATAAACATGGCGAGTGAACATATTATAAACAGACAATATAATCCTACCCATCCAAAAATCAATTGAAGTTTAGATGAGTATTCATAACTACCTACTTTTAGAGTATCCCATGCTGGTCTAATATATTTTCTTGTTTGTCTAAAAATCATCCAGATTTCAAGACAAATGATAATAAAAGCCATATAAATACTACTTCTAATATTCGCATCGTTTAAATGTTTTCTTACGTATTTACTATCTCTTCTAAAACCAAATAAGTCTTTCAAAAACGATAAAACTTTCATAACTACACCCCCTATAAATTTAAAATCGGCGTTATAAATATATATTACCATATATTTACTTTAGATTAAACATAATTTTATTATTGTTTATCTAAAAATAATAAAAAAAGGAAGTGAAATTCACTTCCCAAATTTTATTTAAATTGAATTTTCTTAAATCTAAAGTAACCGATAACTAATTCTAATACAATTACAATTGGAGTTACAATTAAGAATCTTCCAAGTGGGTTTAGTGGTACAGCATATCTTTTTTCATTTACTTCTACCCAACTCTTTAATATGAAGTCTTCTAGGCTTGTCATATTTTGGAATTCTAATGATTGATAGCAGTTTGTAAATGACATAACCTTTGTGAATCCTTCACTAACACCTAAAATTGCAAATGAACCAATTAAAGAAAGAATAAATCCAATAGCAATTGGTAATACGATACCTAAGGCAATACTTTGCTTATTAATTGAGAATATAATACAGAATCCCATTAAGACATAACTTAATAAGAATTGAATGATAAATCCAAATATTAATAAGCCTACTAAATCTAAGGTAAAGTCCGCACCTAAGCCAAATAATACAGTTCCAAATACTAGTCCAACAAATGATGCACCAAATAAATAAACAAGTGAAATAATGAAATGAACTAGAATAATTGTGAAGAAGATTTGACTTCTTGTATAACCGATAATTAGTTTATTTCTAATAGTTCTATCATTAAATTCTTTTACGAAGAATATTGTAATAAATATTGGAGCAATCATTTGAGCTGTATTACCCATAACTGATACACCATTACTCCATGCAGCAATACCTGATGTAGTCATCATTGCACCAATAGCACCTGATTCATCAGCATTATTTGCCATAGTTTCTAAGATTTTAGTAAGAAATAAAGATAAAATAACTAAACCAATTGAAACGATAAAGCCAATTAATAATACTTTATCTTTTCTTGCTCTAAATAGTTCTGATCTAAATAAGTTTTTCATTATCTGTTACCTCCTTCGTCACTTAGAAGATTAATGAAGTAATCTTCAAGATCTTCTTTCTTTTGCTCGAAGGATTCAATTTTAACATTGATTTCTCTTAATGCTAAACCTAAATCTAGTGAATCTATTTCTTTATCTGTAGTAAATGTTTTATCATCTACTATTTCACAATAACAATTAAATTTTTCTCTTAAAACTTCTTTTACACCTTCAGTAGTATTTACCTTATAGATGAATGAAACACCCTTATTTGCATGTTCATGTAAGTCTTCAGCAGATATTTCTTTTATAACTGTTCCGTTATCTATAAAACCGTATGTTGTAGCCATTTTATCTAGTTCTGATAGAATGTGAGAACTAATGATAAATGTTATACCTTTTTCTTTATTTAACTTAACAATTAATTCTCTCATTTCTTTCATACCTTTAGGATCTAGACCATTTGCTGGTTCATCTAGAATTAATAATTCTGGATCACCTAAAAGTGAACTTGCTATTGCTAGACGTTGACGCATACCTAGTGAATAGTTACCAGCTTTTTTCTTATCATTTGGTAGTTCTACTAATTCTAATGTTTCTTTAATTTTAGAATCGTAATCCTTTAAACCAAGTAGAATTGCTTGAAGTTTTAGGTTATCATAGCCTGTTAAACCTGCTTTAATAGCTGGAGCTTCAACTATTGCTGAAACAGCACCTAGACGCTTACTTACGTTTAATTCATAACTTCCTTTTTGTGCTGTGATTAAACCAGTTATAACTCTAATTAGAGTAGTTTTACCAGCACCATTTCTTCCGACGAATCCATATACATCTCCTTTATGGACTGTCATGTTTACATCTTTTAGAATTTCAAATTGTCCAAAATTCTTATAAAGATTTTTTACACTTAAAATTTCTTCCATAAAAATCACCCTTATTTATAATAAGGCTCCTTTCATTCCTTAATCATTTTACCATTATTTAACCATTATATCAATAGTAAAATGTCTTTCCATTGTTTATTATACACAAAAATTATTTTATTTGCAAGATAAAATTATTAAAAATTATTTTTTATCACTCAAATTAAAAAGCACGATTGTGCTTAATAATTATTATTAATATTTAATTTATCTGATTTTAGTTGATTTTTAAGTTCATCTAGTGAATTAAACTTTACTTCTTCTCTAATAAAGTCAATAAATTGAACCTTTATGACTTCACCATAAATCATTTTATCAAAGTTAAAGATATGAGTTTCAAGCTTTAATTGATCTAACTTACCTATTGTAGGGTTAAAACCTACATTACACATGCCTAAATATCTTTTCTTATTGTATATTACATTAACTGCATATACTCCCTTTTTAGGTGGTACATTACCTAAAATATCTAAGTTAGCGGTACGATAACCTAGCTTTTCACCATTATGGAAGCCTTCAACTACAACTCCTTCAATAGTGTAACATCTACCAAGTAACATATTAGCTTCTTTAACTTTTCCTTCTTCAAGTAGAGCTTTAACATTTGATGAACTAACCTTCATATCATTAACATATAAATCATCAATTACTTCTACTTCAAAGTTTTCTTCTAAGTCAGATATCTTTCCTTCATTTTTATATCCAAATGAAGTATCTTTACCACAAACTATTTTAGTTATACCTAAATCTTTTAAGTATTTCATGAATTCATCTTTTCTTGTTATAGCTGTTTCTCTAGTGAAATTAACTATTATTAAATAAGTAGGATTTAGTTTTCTAATTATTTCAATTTTCCAATTTAGAGCTGTTAAAAAACAATACTTAAAATTAGTTTTTAAAACAGTTAATGGATGAGGGTAAAATGTTATAACAACGCTCTTTCTACCACTATTAACACATTTATTTATTAGTTGTTGGTGAGCTAAATGTACGCCATCAAAGTTGCCTATTGTGGCGCATAAATTTGACCCTAAATTTAATTTTTTACCTAAATCTATTTTAAATACTCTCATAATTTCACCTACTCAAAATCAAGTGCTCTACCTGTTTTTGTTATACCTCTAATTAAACCTATAAATTCAAATACTAAATATCCTAAAATTAATATTGGAAGTAATATTAATATGATAATTAAAACTAATAATCTAATTGGAATTAATATAGGCATTAATGATAAATCTTGTTCTTCTATATTATCATTACCAAAATCTTTATTTTGTTCAACATAATCATGATAATAATAAGGATTAGCTTTTGCTTTTTTAAATCTTAATTTAAATGCTTGAAATCCTCTAAATGTTAAAAATTGGAAGAATGTTATTAAGAAAGGTAGTGAACATATACCAATTATTACTAAGAAACATTTTTCATTAATTGTTATATCACCATAATGGAATGTAAATAAATATACTATAGTATCAGAAAATGAATCAATAAACTGGATACAGAAATAATGATATAGATCTTTCATTCCATAATTTAATACTTTACTATAATCTTTAATTGGATTTAATTTCTCATCAGTAATATAAGTGTGATTATATATGATAATATATGCCACTACTAATATTATTAAAATGATACTCATAAAACTTAAGAACTTTTTAAAAAGTGGCATGTAATCACTTCCTTATAAAATAATCACTGGTTTATATTTATTATCTTCTACTGGCTTATATAAAGCTAAAGTTTTATTATTGTTTATTACTCTAAAAACTTCTTTAGTGTTTGTTTGTCTATTATCTAATATTATACCATTTTTTATTAAAGGTACTAAATAATCTTTAACTTCAACACTTGGGAACCTTTCTATAACTCTTTCTAAAGGTATAATATTCGATTCATCAACTAAATCTAAGTCGATTGCTTCATCTATTGAATAATCGCCTAATCTAACCCTTTTAAGGCTTTTCATAGTGCCAAGCTCATTTAATCTTTCTGCTATATCACTACATAAAGTTCTTACATATAACCCTTTTGATGAATTAACAGTAAAACTAAACTCATTATTTAATATATCACTAGTTCTTTTAATTGAATATATGTTAATTAATCTAGCGCTTCTTTCTATTTCAATATCTTTTACAGCATATTGATATAACTTTTTACCATTAATTTTAATTGATGAATACATTGGAGGTATTTGATTATATTCTCCTAAAAATGAATTTAGAACTTTATCTATTTCTTCATTAGAATGAATACCTGGGTCTTTTTCTTCTACTATATCTCCATATATATCATCAGTTTTAGTTTTTAATCCTAATTTCATCACACAATCATATGTTTTTTCATGATCTACTAAAATATCTACAAGCTTTGTAGCCTTACCAACACATACAACTAATACACCGTCAACTTCTTTATCAAGTGTGCCTGTATGACCTATTTTTTTAATACCTAATTTTTTCCTTAATATGCTTATACAGTCAAAGCTAGTCATTCCCTTTGGCTTATTTAAAACAATTATCCCATCTATCATTTAAAATAAACTATAGTGGCTCCGTTAAGCCCTTCTCCTTGTTCGCCATAACGATATGATTTTACAAATTTATTTGTTTTTAAATAATCCCATACTAGCTTTCTAATAACTCCTGTACCAAAACCATGAACGATTGTACAATTAGGTATTTTAGCACATACACAGTCATCAATATATTTATCTAAGGCAATATAAGCATCTTCATAACGATAACCTCTTAAATCTAGTTTAGTTGAAACTGATTTAAAGACTTTATCAGTATATTTTTTAGGTTTAGTCTCTTTTTTTAGTTCCGTGTAAGCATATTTTAAATCAGTAATTTTGAAATCTTTTTCTAGATTACCAAATTTAACTCTATACTTATCCTTATTGATCGATAAGATTTCACCATTACATTCATAAGGAATAATTGTAACAGTATCTCCAACCTTTAGTTCCTTTAAGTTTAAATTAACTTCTTTTTCTGTTTTAAGCGAATTAATCTTATGTTTAACTACCGCAACATCATTAAGTTGTGTATTTTCATTAAGTAGTCCTTCAACTTCTTTCATTAAGTCGCTTGCTTTTTCTTTAGCTTCTAAATATATTTTATTCGCATCATCTTTAGCACGCTTAATGATTGATTCTTGTTTTAATTCTAATTCTTTTATTTCATTTGCGTATTTTATCTTTTCATTAAGTATATCTTTTCTAATTTGTTCATTTTCTTCAATTAGTTTATTTAAATATAGACCTTTTTCTTCTACCTTCTTCATTAATAGAGAATCACTATTATCTTCATATAAATATTTATTCGCATTATTTATAATTTCTTCATCTAAGCCTAAATGCTTACTAATTAAGAAGGCATTTGATTTACCTGATATACCAAGTAGTAATCTATATGTAGGCATATAAGTTTCTTCATTAAATTCCATAGATGCATTCATTATTTGATCATTTTCATATCCATATTCTTTTAACGATGGATAGTGAGTTGTGATTATAATTCTAGCATTTTTATCCATGAAATAATTAAGTAGACTTATAGCTAAAGCTGAACCTTCAATAGGGTCAGTTCCACCACCTAGTTCATCTAATAAAACTAAAGAATTATCATTAATATTTTCAGTAATATTAACTATTTTTTTCATATGAGATGAAAAAGTTGATAAGCTTTGTTCTATTGATTGTTCATCTCCAATATCAGAGAATATATTGTCAAAAACGGCTATTTTAGCAGTTTTTACAGGAATTAAGATTCCGCTTTGAGCCATTAAAGTTAATAATCCTACTGTCTTTAAACTTACTGTTTTACCACCAGTATTAGGTCCAGTAATAATTATTGTTTTATATTTCTTTCCTAAGCTTATATTTAGTGGTACAGCCTTTTCTTTATCAAGTAAAGGATGTATGGCGTTATTTAATTCTAAATAACCATCCTTATTAAGTTCTGGTTTATTAAAATTAATAGAATAATTAGCTTTACTTGAAATCATATCAAGTTTAGTTATCATATCTAGGTTATATAATAATTCATCAGCATATGAACTAATATTACTAGATAACATAATTAGAATCTTTTGGATTTCTTCTTTTTCTTTATTTTGTTCACTAATTAGTTCATTATTTATTTCATAAGTAGCTTGTGGTTCAATATATATAGTTTGACCTGTAGCGGATTGATCATGAATAATACCTTTGAAAATATTTTTATATTCTTGTTTAACAGGTAGACAGAATCTATCATTTCTAATAGTTATATTAGATTCAACTAGCATTTCCTTCTTACTTGAAATTAATTCTTGAAGTTTGTTTTTAAGTTTAACTTCAAGTAATTTTATTCCACGTCTAATTCTAACTAAATCAATACTAGCATTATCACTAATAGTTAAATCAGGTAAAATACATCTATCAATTTCTTTATTTAAATCGTTTAATTCAACTAAAGTATCAATATATTTAGTTAGTTTAACAAAACTAAATTGATTTTGTAGGTTTGTTTTAGTTTTCTTTATGTTTTTAGAAGTTTTAATTAATTCATTAATTAGATAAATTTCACTTATACTTAAAGTTCCACCTTTTTTAGCTAAATTGATAAAACTAAAAACATCCTTTCTATCACCAAAAGGAAGATTACCAAATTTAACGATAAAATTACGCATTTCATCAGTTTCATCTAATAGTTCATTAATTAAATCTAAGTCATTAATTGGTTTAATATCTTTGATATAACTAACTGTTCTATCTAAATTAGCGTATGCAACAATTTTATCTAATATCTTATTAAATTCTAAAGTTTCAAGTTCAAAATACATAAAGACCACCTTTTTTCGTCCTTATCTTTTATTTTAACAAAATAAATGATAAAATGAAAGTGGTGATTACATATGTATGTTATTTTAATAGACAAATTATATATTAATAGACTAAAAAACTTATTTGTTGATTTTTTAGTTACAACAAATAACCCATATATTGCCTTTAAAGCAAGTTATTCAACTATTACTATTGAGTGTTATACATCTGGTAAGGTTGTATTTAAGGGCGATGATAATGATCTAATTAAAAAAATGTTGGAGAAAATTGATTTTAACTTTGAAATTACTACTTCTCCAGATAAACAGGAAGTTGAATGCACTTCATCTATTGGTAGTGATGAAGTAGGTACAGGAGATTTATTTGGACCGGTTGTAATTTGTTCGTTTTTTTTAGATAGTAAAGATAGTGATTATTTAATTAGTTTAGGTATAACTGATAGTAAGAAATTAACTGATGAAAAAATCATGAAAATCGGACCTTTATTAAAGGACTATACATATAATGTAATTTTAATCAAAAACGAGAAATATAACGAATTAATTGATTCAGGATACAACTTAAATGAAATAAAAGCAATAGCGCATAATAAAGCGATTATTTGTACCATTAATGATATAGAAAAAAAGGTACCTGTAATACTTGATGAGTTCTGCAGCCCAGATAACTATTTTAGGTATTTAAAGGGTTGTAAAATGGTATATGATGAAATAACTTTTAAGACTAAGGCGGAAAGCAAATATTTAGCTGTTGCTTGTGCTTCAGTTATGGCTAGATATATCTTCTTAACTGAAATGGATAAGATGAGTAAATTACTTGGATTTGAAGTACCAAAAGGTGCTGGAATAAAGGCTGATGAAGCTTTAAAGAAAATAAAAGATAAAGATTTAAAGCGATTTATCAAACTTAACTTCAAGAATGTAAGTAATATTGACTAAATAAATAATATTAAGATATAATTTAATAAAGGAGTTGATTTTTATGAAACGAACTCGTTACAAAAATATAACAATGACTATTGGTCTAATTTGTTTAATGTTAGTTGCGGTTATGATTATTGCACTAGCTACTACTTTAGTAAAAGGTAATGCTATATATGCAAAAACAGTAGGTATATTTATTATTGCAGCATTCTCATGCTTATCACTAAATAGTGCAACAACAATTCTAGATAGGCCAAAAGAAAAGGTTCCATCCTTCTATCGTAAAATGGTTTTAGGAATAATTATTGCAACAGGTGTAGTTGTTGTATTCTGGTTAATTGTCTTATTTGCAACTGATCCAGGTTTATTTGTAAGATATTGTACTGGTAAGAAATTCAGATTTGAAGGATCAAATGCTCTTTATGAAACAGCCGATCTTGCTTTAAAAGATGCTACAGCTGCAAGAGATAAAGTAGCATCACAATTATTAATTACACAAATTGCTGTTTGCTTAACTATAGTTGTAGCTTACTTCAATTTAATTGTTACAAGACGTTTTATCTTCAAGAATAGAATGATTCCAATTCAAGTAGCTCTATACTTTGGTGCCTTCTTATTCTATGCATGGTTATTATTATTCTTCTGCTCTGCACATGTTATTGTTGAGACAAAAGCACAATATTATGATGTTGTTTTAGAGCCTACAGGTTCTATGTCAGTTTTAGTTAATGCTTTAGGATTTACAATTGCCTTTAGTGGTCTAGCTATTTACTTGATTGCTAAGATATCTTCTATTTGGAGTATTAGACGCTTTAAAAACGAAGGCTTATATGATGAAAAAGCTGTTGTTAATAGCGATAATTCAAAGACTAAAGTTGAAAATAAACCAGAAGAAATTAAACCAAATAATGACACAAATGATGTAAAAGCAAGAATCGAAAAGCTTAAAGAATTACATGATCAAGGCCTAATAAGTGATGAAGAATTTGAAGCTAAGAAAAAAGATATAATAGATTCAATATAAGAGTTAGATTTAATCTAGCTCTTTTTTATGAAAAGGAGATATACGAGGACTATCAAAAAAGGTTAGAAATTTTCTAACCTATTATTTTTCTAAATTTATATTTTCCTTTTCCGAATCCTTTGACAGATACAATTATATTATTATCTAGCATTTGTTTAATTAAATCCGATGATCTAGAAGGCGATAAATTAAGCGTTTGAGAAACTTCTTTTCTACTAAAAACATTGTTATTTATTGTTTTTATAAGAATAATTATATTATCTTTTGTTTTTGAAATAAAATTATACTTGGCTAAGTCGTTAATAATTGAATTAACGTCAATATCCGGCTTTTTTGTTTCAATGTCCGGTTTTTTATATTTAAAATCTTCTTTTTTGTGCGAAATATGCATATATCTATTTTTTAAATCATTATTTTCTTTAAGTAAAAGATTTCTTAAAAACAATTCTAAATAAGATGTATCTTCTTTAATATTCTTTTCATAATTATTGTAATTTGCTCTAACTAATGCATTTCTAAAATACCATGAATTATTTGCAAACAAATCATTATTTACATTAAAACCTAATTTTCTTAAATATTTAATTAAAAATACTGCTGTTGTTCTTGTATTTCCTTCTGGAAACACATGTATCTGCCATAGATTTGAGACGAATCTTGCTAGATGTTTGATTGTCTCATCAATCGATAATTTAGAATAGTCAAAATTTCTTTCCATATTAAAGTCATATTCTAATGTTTTATATAGGCTTTGACAACTACCATATGTAACAGTATCGCCGTCTAAAACCCATTCTTTTTTAGTTATATCAAACTTTCTAACTTCACCAGCATTTTTTATTATGCCTTTAAATAAATATTCGTGAATATTGAAATATTCATCAAGTGAATAAGAAAATGAATTGGAGGATAAAATCTCTGCAATTCTAGTTGATACTTTATCAGCTTCAAGTGTTGTCTCTTTTGTATCATTTAACTCTTCATAATATGAATCAATTAATATTTTAGCCTCAGGCAAAGTAATTTCACCATTGATATTTTTTTTTGCCAAATCATTTAAGTATGATGATGTTTCTAACCCATCAACTTTTTGAAGTCCAATTGCTGTATACCATGCATACTGTTTTTCTTCTTTAGATGGCTCTTTAGAGATTATATATTCTTTGTATGGATCAGAATTCATATCAACCACTCCTTTATTTTATTATACCATAAAACGCTTAAAAATACAATTTTTTTAGAAATATAAAAAGCGCTAGATAAAAGCATTTCTAGCGCTATTGTATCTTCTTTTTAATTAATAAAACTAAAGTGTTTAAATCATTACATAACTCATTATTCATGTCATTTAATCTATTTAAATCTCTATCTAGCTTTTCAATTATTTTTTTAGGATTATTATTCATTTCATTTTTCTCAAAATCATCTTTAAAGAATCTATGAGCATAATAGTTTCTTGAATGAACCACTTTAGATAAACTAGTTAAGAAATCTTCAGTAAAAATCTTTGTTTTTCTTGCTAGATCTAATGAATTACCAATTGATTCTTTACTTAATCTTTCATAATATTCATTTTTAGTGCTTAATTTCTTTTTGACATCTTCTTTAGTCATACAAGTTTTTAAGATACTATCATAAATAATAATATAGTGTAAATTATATTCAATAGCTTGTGAAACATTTAATAATTGACCAACTTTTAGATAAATTGTTTCTTTATCTGTCATAAGGCATAATTTGTGTTCTTGGTCTTTGTAGAGTTGCTAAATGGAATGGGGATGTGAATATTACTTCATCATTCGCATTATATTCAATAACTCTTATTTTATAAGTTCCATAAGCTAAATTATTAATTGCTAGAAAGAATAATTCATCACTTACCTTATATCTAGCCATTAATAAAGGTTGATTATCCATATATGAATATAATTCAATTTTAGAATAACTATATTCATCATTTATAGGCTGAAATAAGACATTTATTAGAGATTGTCCTGTTGTTACTCTAATTGATGCTTTTCTATAAATTATTTCATCATTTTTCTTCTTTAAAATTAAATCATAATCATCTCTATTAGCGTAAATATAATTTAAATTTAGGATAATATGATCAACTATATCATCATTAAAGATTAATTTTATTTTTCTTATTTGTTCATTAAAATCAATATCTAAATTAAACTTATTATTATATGGTTTAATTAAATCCCAAGCTTCAATTAATACTTCAATGCTTGAAATAGCTTCTGAATCAATAATTAAGTTATATTTAGTGATATTATAATTTTCATCTTGGTATAAATTAAGTTCTTCATTTTCAATTACATAATTACAATCTTTATCTAAATCTTTAGAGTAAAAAGAGAAATTAATATTGTTTAAAATCGTTTTTTGATATTTATTCATTATTCATTCCTACTTTCTTTAAATAATCGTTATATAGCCTTAATTTATACGTATCACTTATCTTTTTAATGTTAGTTTCATTCATTTGCATCAAATTAGAGAAGCTCATGAACTCATTTTGGGTATCTAACATTTCTTTATACATGTTTTTATTTAAATTAGATTTCTTATGAACTAAATTAAATGTCCAGTTTAATTGTTCATCATTTATTAATTTAGATATTCTTTCATAACATCTATTCTTTTGATAAGTATTATTTTCCTCATCAAATTTGATCGCATCATTTGATAAAGTTTTAATCTTTTCTTTTAATGTTTTAATATGTCCATCATTTAAAACATCATAATATCCAAATATACTTACTGTATAATTTAAGATTTCATCATATCTTTTACTCATTATAAGCAAAGCTAGAGTATCAAGCTCATAATCAATAGAGAATTCAAATAATTTTTTATATGATTTATTAATTAAGCAAGTATTAACATATTCTAAATAGCTAATTGGATAATTATTAATCATGTTAAATAAGACTTGTTTTTCATATTCTGAAGGTTTATTAAATGCTTTAAGCATATTTTTTATATCAAGCAAATCATTTCTAACGTATTTTATTCTTAATATATCCATATCTGTAGCATTTCTATCATCTAATAATTCTTTTTCATTTATTTCTTTTTCATCAATATACGGTTGATTTAATTGCTTATTTAATTTATTAAAATATCTTAAAATAGTAAAATACTTCTTTTCTAGCATTAAGTTAAGTAAATCAATACTAACTACAGCAATAGGTATATTAGTTACATCTTGCGCTTTATACTTTGAAAGTGGTGTTGTATATAATGTATATCTCATTAATTCATCTCTAATAACAGTTAAAGCATAACCATTAGCATCAAACATTGCTTTATAAATTTTATGAGCTAAATTAATATTTTCATACTTAATAGAATATTCTAATAACTTAGGATAAGTTAATTGCCATAAGCCTTTAACATGTCTATTATCATTAGGCATATAAATGTATTCATCTTCTTTAATATCTCTAGTATGCATAGTTAATATATAATCAATCTCATCATCATTAATTCTATTGTCACATACAAAAGCGATTAGAGCCTTTTCTGGCCACTTTTTAACTGTAGCTATATCATTTATACCTATTTGTGGTAAAAGCTTAATATTGTTTGAAATTAAAGCTAGATAAATTAAATCATCTGTTAAATTATTGATATCTCTATTATTAATTGCGTATTTTAATTTATTGTTTTTAATTAAATATGTAAATATTTTAACTGATTCATTTTTAATGACATAATCAATTAAAGAATTATTCTTTTTATCAATTCCTTTAATAATATCATCATCTAATTGATTAACATCATCCTTTTTACTTATTTGGTTTAGTATTTGATCATAATTCTTATGAACTGAAACTTCTCCAGTAGTTAAATAATCAATAGAAACATTAAAAATGCTTGCGATTTTAGGAAGTAACATAATATCTGGATATTCTTCCTCATTTTCCCAAGCTTTAATTAAACTTTCACGGCATGATAAAAGAGTAGAAAGCTCACTTTCACTCATTTGGTTTTCTATTCTTAAGTTTTTAATGTTTTTTCCAATATTAAAACTCATATAAATATCACCACTACCTAGTTTTATTATAGCATAATATTCATTTTAAATTATATAAATAATATTAAGAAAAAAAGAAAAAAGTTAGATTTTTTAATCTAACTAATCTTCTTCATCTTCTAAATCAGTATCCAGGTTATGCTTTTTCGTGTTAACCTTGCTTAATTTATTGAAAGTATTAATAAATAACATAAAGACACCAACAACAGTTAAACCAGCACCACCAGCAGATCCCATAGTAGATAAATTCATTCTAAAGCTTGAATACCATGGAATGTGCTTTTCATAAACATCTTCACTTTTAATATAAACCTTGTATGAGCCTTTTGTTGTTTTATCATATATAAGCTTAGAATCTATATCTACATATCTTGTCTTATTTTTTTCTTCAATAATATAGAATACTACTTCTTGGTTTGTTTCATAATCCTTACCCTTAGTAAAGTTAGTACCTGGGAAGAATAATAAAATTAAACCAACTCCTATAATTATTAGAATAAATGGTAATATCCATTTAGCGTAAAATGTTGTTGTTACATTATAGCCTTTAACATCATTTGACATTATTTAGTAATCCAACTTTCATCATGCGGATTAATCTTCCAAGCTTTTAGTTTTTCTAAATCAGATTCTTTAATGTATTTTCCTTCAACTGCTTCTTTGATTAGATCATCATAGTTAGCAATTGAGACGTATCTACAATTGGCATTTTTGAAGTTTTCAAAGCCTTCTTCAAGATTGTAAGTGAATATTGAAACAACGCCTAAAACGTCAAGTTTTGCCTCTCTTAAAGCATTTACGCATTCAATACTTGATCCACCTGTTGAGATTAAATCTTCAACAACGACAACTTTTTGTCCTTCTTTGTAGAATCCTTCAATTTTATTTTCTCTACCATGGCTTTTTGCACTACTTCTTACATAACCCATTGGTAAATCTAAGATATTTGCAGCTAGTGCTGCATGTGCAATACCAGCAGTAGCTGTACCCATAAGCATTTCAACTTGTGGGAATTCTTTTTTGATTTTTCTTGCGATTTCAATTTCAACCATACTTCTTACCATTGGATAAGATAAAATTAGTCTATTATCGCAATAAATTGGTGATTTAATACCACTTGCCCATGTAAATGGTTCATCTGGTCTTAAAAATACTGCTCTAATCTTTAATAAATTCTTTTCTACATTTCCCATTATTATTCACCTAAAAAGTCCTTTCTAATTTGTTTATAAGCTTTTACTGGATCATCTGCTTTAGTTATAGGTCTACCTACAACGATAAAGTTAGTTCCAAGAATTCTTGCATCTTTTGGTGTTGTAATTCTAACTTGATCATCTTTTGAATTAGATTCTAAACGAATACCTGGAGTAACAGTTATAAAATCATTTCCGCATGCTTTTTTAATTGCTTTAACTTCTAGTGGTGAGCATACTACACCATTTAAGCCAGCTTCTTTTGCGTTTTTAGCATGTTTAATAACCATTTCTTCCATAGTTGTTGAACATAATAATTCATTAGTTAACATTTCTTGGCTAGTTGATGTTAATTCAGTTACAGCAATAACTAATGGTTTTTTCTCCATACCATCAAAAGCAGTTAGACATTCACTCATCATTTTAATTCCGCCTTTAGCATGTACATTAACCATATCAACATCTAATTTAGCTAAGTTTTTCATAGCACTTTTTACAGTGTTTGGAATATCATGTAATTTTAAATCTAAGAAGATATGATGTCCTAATTTCTTAATTTCTTTAATAATTTCAGGACCACATCCATAAAATAATTCCATACCTACTTTTACCCAAAGTGGTTCATCAAATTTCTTTAAAAATTCTATTGTTTTTTCCTTATCTGGAAAATCAAGAGCAACTATAACCATTTTAATCCTTCTTTCTGTGGGCAAATCCGATACAATCATTTATATCTTTAAAGCCAAACTCTTCTAATACTCTTGGTAAATCTTCAATTATTTCTTTACAAATATATGGATTTACTAAATTCATTGTGCCTATGGCACATGCACTAGCTCCTGCATAAAGGAATTCTAATACATCATAAGCATCTTTTATTCCACCCATTCCTATAATTGGAATATTTACGGCTTCATAAACTTGATAAATCATTCTAATAGCAACAGGTTTAACTGCTGGACCTGAGAATCCTCCAGTTTTATTTGCTAGAATTGGTTTACCAGTTTTTAAATCAATACGCATACCCATTAATGTATTAATCATAGTTAAACCATCAGCTCCACCACGTTCAGCAGCTTGAGCTATTTTTACTATATCAGTTACATTTGGGCTTAATTTTACATATACAGGTACACTTGATGCTTCTTTTACACGCTTTGTTACTTCATAAACCATATCAGGATCAGTTCCTAAAGTAATTCCACCATGTTTAACGTTAGGACAGCTAATATTAAGCTCTAATGCATAAACATTTTTATGTTTAGATATAATTTTAGCAACTTCCACGTATTCATCAATATCATAACCTGCGATATTAGCGATAATTGGAACATCATAATTATCCCATAAAGCTAACTTATGCTCCATTATAACATCTATTCCAGGATTTTGTAAGCCAATGGCATTAAGCATACCACCATAAGTTTCCGCTACCCTTGGTGTAGGGTTCCCTAAACGTTCTTTGATTGTTGCTGCTTTAAGCATGGCACTACCTAAAATATTTAAATCATATAAATCTTTAAATTCTTCACCAAATCCAAATGTACCACTAGCAGGCATAATTGGATTTTTTAAATCTAGTCCAGGAAGTTTTACTCTTAAATTAATCATAAGTTACCTCCCCTAGTTTAAATATTGGGCCATCCTTACAAACACGTTTTAAACCATTTTTAGTATTTATAACGCATCCATAGCAAGCACCTATTCCACAAGCCATTCTACTTTCAAAAGATAGATAGCCTTCTTTAATATCACGATATTTTAAATCTAAATTCTTTAAAACAATCATTGGTCCACATGCATATAATACATCAAAATTAAGTTTATTTTCTTTTAAATAATCTAAGACATTTCCTTTATATCCTATTGAACCATCATCTGTTGTGATTATTACATTACCTAAGTTATCAAATGCTTGAGTAAGATATGATAATTCTTTCTTTTGGTAAGCTAAAATGATAGTTAAATTATTATCTTTTGATAATTCTTTTGCTAGATATAGCATAGGAGCAACTCCCATACCACATCCAACTATTAATACATTTTTTCCCTTAACTAAAGGAAAACCATTACCTAGTGGTGATAAAACATCTAATTTATTTCCAATACTTATCTTTGATAAGCATTTAGTTCCTTCACCAACTGTTCTATAAATTACTTTTAGTCTATTATTCTCATAATCAGAAATGGAAATAGGACGTCTAAGTAATAAATCAGGACGATTTACATTAATATTTATGAATTGACCAGGTTTACAATCAGAATCAAGTTCTAATGTTAATTCATAAATGTCTTTAGCTATTTTTTCATTATTTGTGATTAACGCGTTATATTTCATTAGATCATTGCCACCTTAATTGTAATATCTTCTAATACATCTAGTAAAATTCTAACAGTATCAAGTGAAGTAAATGTAGTAATGTTATTTAAACTAGCTACACTTCTAATCTTAAATCCATCTTTTCTTCTGTTGATTTCACTTCTATTAGCTGTATTAATTACATATGAGATGTGACCTTTTCTTAAAGCATCTAGAATTTCTTCTGAACCTTCTGATACTTTCTTCTTAATTCTTGTTTTAACACCATGTTCTTTTAAGAATTTACCTGTACCAGCTGTTGCTTCAATGTTAAATCCTAAATCATAGAATCTCTTAATTAAAGGTAAGGCTAATTCTTTTGTTTCATCAGATAATGTAACAAAGATTGTACCGTAATTAACAACTCTCATTCCACTAGCCTTTAACGCCTTATATAAAGCTCTATTTAGTGATTTATCATATCCGATTGCTTCACCTGTAGATTTCATTTCTGGTGAAAGAACTGCATCAAGACCATTAATCTTACTCCATGAGAATGTAGGTACTTTTACATAGTATTTTTCAGGTACTTGACCAAGTCCTGTGTATAAGCCTTGTTTCTTTAAAGATATACCCATCATACATTTTGTTGCGATTTGAGGCATATTAATCTTTGTTGCTTTACTTAAGAATGGTACTGTTCTACTACTTCTAGGATTTACTTCAATAATTGATACATTATTATCCTTATCAACGATAAATTGAATATTAAATAGTCCAACAATTCCAATTTCAATACCTAATCTTACTGTATAATCAGTAATTGTCTTTTTAACTTCTTCATTTAAAGTCATGCTTGGGAATACTGAGATTGAATCTCCTGAGTGAACACCTGTTGCTTCAATATGTTCCATAATTCCTGGGATAAATACATCTTTACCATCACAAATGGCATCTACTTCGCATTCACGTCCTTGAATGTATTTATCGATTAAAACTGGTTGTTTTTCATCAATAGCAACGGCATTTTCAAGGTATGCTAGTAATTGTTCATCATCATTTACTATTTGCATAGCACGTCCACCAAGTACATATGATGGTCTAACTAAAACAGGGTAACCTATTTCATTAGCTGCTTTAACACCATCTTCTAGTTTAGTAACTGTTGTACCTTTAGGTTCTGGTATATTTAATTTAATTAATAAATCTTCAAATAATTGTCTATTTTCTGCCTTAGCAATAGCTTCATTAGATGAACCAATAATATTTACACCTAATTTTTCTAATCTATCAGCTAAGTTGATTGCTGTTTGACCACCAAGTTCAACTATTACACCAAGTGGTTGTTCTAGATGAATTACATTCATTACATCTTCAATTGTAAGTGGTTCAAAGTATAACTTATCACTAATTAAATAGTCAGTTGATACTGTTTCAGGGTTATTATTTATTACTATTGCTTCATAACCCATTTCTTTTAATGCCCAAATAGAGTGAACTGTTGAATAGTCAAATTCTACACCTTGACCGATTCTAATAGGACCAGATCCAAGTACGATTACTTTCTTTCTATCACTTCTAATTGATTCATTTTCTTGTTCATATGTTGAATATAAGTAGCTTACATTACTCTTAAATTCAGCTGCACAAGTATCTAGCATCTTATATACTGGATAAATGTTGTTTTCTTCTCTTATTTTATACATTTCAAGTTCAGAAATACCCATCTTTTGAGCCATAAATTGGTCAGAGAAGCCGATTTTCTTTAATTCTAGAATTGTATCTTTATCTAGATTTGGTTTAATTCTCTTTTCAGCATTTGTGATATTTTTAAACTTATCTAGGAAGAATTTATCAATCATTGTTAGATTATAGATTGTATCTATATCAATATCTCTTCTTAAAAGTTCAGCAATTTCAAATAATCTTAAATCACTAGCCTTCTTAATTGATTCTAATAATTCTTCTGTAGGAGTATTATCGAATTTTTTCATATACATATGGTTTACACCATATTCTAAGCTACGGCATCCTTTTAGTAATGCTTCTTCAGTAGTTCTACCAATACTCATTACTTCTCCTGTAGCCTTCATTTGAGTTGATAGTGTTCTATCAGCTGTATTAAACTTATCAAATGGGAATCTAGCTAATTTTAATACTACATAGTCAATTGTAGGTTCAAAACTAGCTATAGTTGATGCGATGTTTATTTCTTCTAGGAATAATCCAGCTGCAATTTTAGCTGAAACTCTAGCAATTGGATAACCTGATGCTTTACTTGCTAGAGCACTACTACGTGAAACACGTGGGTTAACTTCAATTACATAATATTCATAGCTTTTTGGATTTAAGGCAAATTGTACGTTACATCCACCAAGAATATTTAATGCTCTAACAATCTTTAAAGCACTAGTTCTTAGCATTTCATATTCTTTTGGTGTTAATGTTTGAGCTGGTGCTACAACCATTGAATCTCCTGTATGAATACCAACTGGGTCGATATTTTCCATTGAACAAATACAAATAGCTGTATCATTAGCATCACGCATAACTTCAAATTCAATTTCTTTATATCCTTTAATTGATTTTTCAATCATGATTTGTCCAACTGGACTAATCTTTAAACCATTTTTAGCAAGTTCAGCTAATTCTTCATCATTATCAGCAAAACCTCCACCTGTTCCACCTAATGTGAATGCTGGTCTAACGATAATAGGATAACCTATTCTATTAGCTTCTTGGATAGCATCTTCAACATTATGAGCGAAATAACTTTCAGTCATAGGCTCGCCGATTTCTTGCATTAAGTTTTTAAATAATTCTCTATCTTCTGCTTTTTCAATTGCTTTAAAGTCAGTTCCCATTACTTGAACTTGGCATTCATCTAAAACACCCTTTTTAGCAAGTTGAACAGCTAAGTTTAATCCTGTTTGACCACCTAATGTACAAACAATTCCATCAGGACGCTCATATCTAATAACTCTAGATACGAATTCTAGATCGATTGGTTCCATATAAACCTTATCAGCAACAGTGTAGTCTGTCATGATTGTTGCTGGGTTTGAGTTAATTAATACTACTTCATAACCTTCTTCTTTAAGAGCAAGACAAGCTTGTGTACCTGCATAGTCAAATTCAGCAGCTTGACCTATAACAATTGGACCTGATCCAATTACTAAAACTTTTTTAATATCAGTTCTTCTAGGCATTTTTCTTACCTCCTAAATCCATAAAGTCATTAAATCTTTCAAGTAATAAATTGAAGTCTTCTGGGTTAGCTTCATTATCTAGGTTATATAAAATACCTAGTAAATGCTTATCATAGTTAACTACGCCTTCAATTTCACCATCAAGTAAGTTTTTACTTAATATATCTAAGTTAGTGTTTGTTAAATCGCTAATTCTATAGAAATGGTTTTGACTAATTACATAATTTTTCTTTGTATCTTCATATTTAATAGTATGATTTCCGCCTCTATGGCCAAACTTCATTAATTCATTCTTACCACCACAAGCTTCAACTAATACGTTAGTTCCAATTCCTGTAGCAAAGATTGGTTTTTTACCAATTAAATTCTTTACTAAATCAACTGAAACAATTTTAGGACCTCCTGCAAAGAAGATTCCATCATATTTAGCAATTTGTTCTGCTTTAGCATCATATGGGAAAACTGTAACATCGTAATAGTTAGATAACACATCAAAAATTGATTTTCTAGCACCTAAATCTAGACAAGCAATCTTTCTTTTTGCTTCTTTATTTTTGATTTCATACTTATCAATTTTAATATCAGGCTCACCTTTTTTATATTTGCTTATTTTTTCTAAAGCAGTTTCTACTGATGTAGATAGTGGTGTAATAATACCTAACATTTCACCATTATTTCTAATTTCTTTTGTAAGCATTCTTGTGTCTAAATCATACATATAAGTTACATTTTCTTTAACGAATAAATCAGTTAAACTCATATTTGATCTAAAGTTTGATGGTTTAGAATTAAATTCTTTCGCAATCATACCTTTAATTTGAACCTTATCAGATTCATAATCTTCATCATTAATTCCATAATTTCCAATTAATGTGTAAGTCATAACAACAATATCATCAAAGTTTGCTTTATCATACATTATTTGTTGATAACCAACCATAGATGTATTGAATGTGACTTTTCCAATTTTTTCTTCTCCATAGCCTTCGCCTATGAATTCTTTACCATTTTCTAAAACTAGCTTAAGCTTCATACACTATTCCTCCATTTAAAATTGTATATTTAACTAATCCATTTACTTTCATTCCCATAAATGGAATAGCTTTTGACCTACTTAGTATGAATTTATCATCAATAATAAATTCTTTATTTAAATCAACTATTGTTAGATTTGCTTTATTTCCTTCAATTATTTCATGACTATCTAAATGGAATAATTTAGATTCATTTAAACTCATTAAATCAACTAATCTCTTTAATGAAATTATTCCAGTTTTAACAAAGTTTGTATAAATTAGTGGAAATGATGTTTCAAGTCCAACAATACCAAATGGTGATTTTAATAATCCCTTACTCTTCTCTTCATTTGAATGAGGAGCATGGTCTGTTGAGATTATATCAATTGAACCATCCTTTAAGCCTTCAATTAAAGCTTTTTGATCTTCAACTGATGAAAGTGGTGGATTCATTTTATATGCGCCATCATCAACTAAATTCATTTCATTTAAAACTAAGTGATGTGGTGTTACTTCACAGCTTACATTACATCTTTTCTTATACCATTTAATTAATTCTAGTGAATATCTACTAGATATATGACATAAATGATACTGACAATTTGTTTTTTCAGCTAAAACTAAATCACGAGCAAGTTGTACAGTCTCACTTACATCTAAGATTCCTGGAATTAAATGATCTTTATTCCAAGCACCTTCTCTAATTACACCACCATATAAAAGTGATTCATCTTCAGAGTGTGCTATAATTGGGCGATTTAAGCGTTTTGCGTTTAACATTGCTTGATACATTAAATCAGCTGTTTTAACGCCTTTACCGTCATCTGAGAAGCCCTTAACATAGCTTTTAATCGCATCCATATCTGATAAAACTTCTGATTTTTCATCTTTAGTAATTGTACCAAGTATATGACAGTTTATTACTGCATCACGCCTTAATTCATCTAATACCTTAACTGATTCTAAGTCAGATGGACTTGGTTTAAGATTTGGCATCATAAATACATCAGTATATCCGCCTTTAGCCGCAACTTTAGCTTCTTCTTTAATTGTTGCTTTATATTCAAAACCTGGTTCTCTAAAATGAACATGACAATCTATAAATGATGGTAGAATAGTTAGATTAGTACAATCTATTACTTCACCTTCATTAATATTATCATCAATTTTAACTATTACTTCTTTATCAATTAAAATATCTTTTTTAACTAAATCACTACCGATTAGTACATTTCCGTTTTTTAAAGTAATCATAGGCCTAAACTCCTTTTAACTACTGCCATTCTAATGTATACTCCATTAGTCATTTGCTTAAATATTCTTGATTTACTACATTCAACAACATCATCAGCAATTTCTACTCCTCTATTAAATGGAGCTGGATGCATTATAATCGCATTTTCTTTCATTTTTTCTACTTTATCCATTGTTAAACCGTAATTCTTTAAGTATTCAGCATTTGAGATTTGTAAGTGTTCTGAGCTACCTAATCTTTCATTTTGAATTCTAAGTAGCATTATTATATCCATTTTATTAATTGCTTCATCTAGTGGAATATGTTTGTAACATGCTTCTTCATATTCTTTAGGTCCTGATGTATAACATTCCATACCTAGTCTAGTCATAACTTCAATATTTGTATGAGCTACTCTAGAATGCTTAATATCTCCAACAATTGCAATCTTTAGTCCTTCAAAGTGACCATATTCTTCATATATCGTAAATAAATCCAAAAGTGATTGAGTTGGATGATCTCCCATTCCATCTCCGGCGTTAATAATTGGAATAGAGATATTTTTTAATTCATTATAATATTTTGTTTTAGAATGTCTTATAACAAATAAATCAATACCAAATGATTCAAATGTTTTAATTGTATCATAGAAAGATTCACCCTTATTTAAGCTAGATGTTTGAGCATTAAAGTTAATTACTTTCATATCAAGCTTTTCTTCAGCCATATTAAATGAATATTGTGTACGTGTAGATGGTTCAAAAAATAAATTACATACAACCTTATTCTTAATAGGATATTCTTTTCCTCTTTTGAAGCGTCTTGCTTCTTCTAATATTTCCATTATTTCTTCATTTGTTAAGTCTCTTAAGGAGAATAAATTCTTTTTCATAAAAACCTCCTAATTTATAAATAAAGGCACTATAGTTAGTCCTATAGCGCCTAAATAACATACCAAAAAGCTTCTGCTTTATAAAATATAATTATTTTATAGCCTCACAGGACTATTTAAAACTTCTTTACTCTAGTAGTATTATAATACTATTGATTATTAAATGCAAATACTTTTTTCATTTTTTTAATAATTAATTATATATTTATATTAAATATAAGAAAAACGCCTAGCAATTTAGGCGTTTAACTTTATTTTATTATTGTTACTACTGGTCTAATACCTGTATTAGTATAGTTAGTGTTAATATTTGAGAATGAGCCTGATGCATTAACAGTAGAAACCTTTGAAGCTGAACTATATGGACTTCTTAAAAGCCAAGTTGCATATTTATGACCGCTATAATCAGTTAGCACACCTTGACATTTTGCATAATCAGTAGCTAAGCATCTCATATTATTTGAGCCATAATATGCTTCTGCTTCTGTATATGATAATAGTGTTACTAGATCACTAGTATTAGCACATTCATATGTAGTTTGTGATGTAGTTGATTTGCTATTATCAACTGTCATAATTTCCATGATTTCTTTTTCCAAATCATTAAATGCAGTATTATAGAAATTATTATTTAACCATTTTCTAATATTTGATAACTTATAGTTATTAGAATATCCATCTTGACCATTATGAATAAATGATGTAGATTGACTAGTCTCATAGAATTCTTGACTATCTAAAACTAAATTAGCAATTATCTTTATAGAATCATCAGTTTCACTAATAATATCCCATTCAATTTGTTCATATTTAAAGAAATAAATATGTTCTGGAGCCAAATCTGATCCTTCTGGGTAGAAATGAATTGGATAATAACTATTATCATATTGATTACTATTAGAGTAGTATGGTCCACTATTTTGACTATAGGTATTATTACGATAATCAAAGAAAATTACGCCTCTATATCTATCTCCATCAACATCTATATCTTTATACCACATTAATGGAGCATTATAATAAACAGTTCTATATTGTGTAGCGCCATATTGGTCTTTATATTCTTCTGTTTTTGTAGCAGTAAAGCGATAATTACTATACAATGTCCAATCAGTTCTAGATTCACAACCATCATATTTATCTGCGCTTGTTACATCAGGTAGTGTTCCTGATAAATGATATAATTGAGTATTTAATGCACTATCAGTTACTAGAGTTTGTGGGTACGTACCAAAATAGATTTTATCCCCAAATCTTTCGTAACCATTGCAAGCGCATTTGCCAAATACAGCTGTAATATATCTTATTGCTTCAATTTCTGGGTCTGCAAATAAATCATATGATGGGTTACTTGATATTAATTCACCATTTTCATACCATCCATCAAAGCCATATCCATCGTTTGGATGAGCTACTATAGTAGTTGGAGATTCAATTAATAAATAAACATAACCACCATTATCTATATATCCATAATTAGAATTATCTACTGATATTAAAGCAGGATAGCACTTTGAAAATGCTTTATATCTTACATCATGTGCAGGCATTTTAAATGTGATTGATGAATTATAGAATACTTCTTCTGTATCCATATTCTTCCAATAATCAAAATAATTTCCATCTTTAAGTGATACTGTTAAAGTTATTTCACTATCACAATAAGCTTTTGTATAGTTTCCTTCAGTAAATAAATTAGTTCCACTAACAGTTAAACCTGTTTCACCTGTAAGTGTTACTTTGTAGCTATTAGGATCAAAATGTGGGATTATAATTAGATTTTCTGTAATAGGTGCACTAAAATCAAAACGTTCTCCATTACATTCCCAGTAATTAAATGTATAACCAGTTTTTGTTTGTTGTGGAGTACCAGGATTATATGTTGTAGCTCCTACTTCAACATATACTTCATTTCTTACTTTAATCATATCTGGTTCATAGAATGTTACTCTACACTTCCATGAAGCAGCTACCTTTATATCATAAGCAAATTCAAATCTTTCGCCAATCTTTACAACTATACCTGTTAAATGCGCTTCAATTTCGATAACGTCTCCTCTAGTTACACGTGTAGTTTCAGTTGCTACTTCTCCATTTTTAAAGACATGATTAGTATTAACATATCCATCTGCATAACCTATTTTTAAGGCACTATTCATATAATCAACTATATAAAGTGAATAATCTGTATCTACATCATATTTAGCATATTCTTGGTAATATAAGTATCCAGTAAATGATAAGCCTTCTAAAGTAGGTTCTTCGATATCGAAAATATCACCATATTTCATTTTAACTGAACTAGGAACACTACTAGTTCCACCATTATTATCAATAGTTATAGTATATTCATTTTGAGTATAATATGCATAAATATTCTTATCTTCATGAGGCATTTTAAATGTAATACTATCTTCTGTTGAATAAACTTCTGTTGAATCTTCACTTTCAAGCCATCCAACAAATGTATATCCATCTACATCTAATTTTTCTCTTGTGTAATTTGTTAAATAATCTATGCCCCATGAATAAACTTCTTTTACTCCATCAGGTGAAACCTTATAATACTTTAATAAATAAGTATCAGGAGTAAATATGGCTTTAATTGTGGCATTTCCAGTTAGCCAATGACCTATAATTTCAGGGTGATTATCAAATTCTCTACTCCAGAAAGCATCTTCTAGGTCATATCCATCTTCACTAACCCATTTAACGAATCTATATCCTGTATTTGATGTAGCTGTAAATGATACGTAGTGACCATATTCAAATTCACCAGTACCTTTAACTGCAGTATCTGGATCTTCATCAAGTGTTATTGTTACATAACCTTCCTCTTCTTCACAAAGAGCTTTTACAGTACACATTCTACCTGTTACATCAAGTGTTAGATAATAATTATCTACCATAGTTAAAGCGAATGTATAAATACTTTCAGCTTTATCTTTTGTAAGAGTTCCTACATTACCATAATATGAATCAACAAGGTTATTTAATGTGTAATCTTCTAGAATATAAAGCTTAAATGAAGCTACACTATTATAGTTATAAATAGCAGCAAAGGCTCCATTTGTTTTATCGTTTGTAACTATTTCTTTAGCCTCATTAACTAAGACTATTTTCTTGCCAACGACTACGCTTGTACTATAACTTAAATTTAAAGTATATTCATTTATTTCATAAAATACTTCTACTTTTACATCCTCTAACATAGTTACAAAGAAATATGAATAATACTCATATTCTCCGTTAACTAGGCAATGATCAAAGTGATATCCTTCAACAGATTTAACATATATTGATACGTCTTCATCATATTCATATGTTAAAGTTACTTTGCCAGTATATTCATTATATTCATCTATTTCATATTCACCTTTGTTTTTTATGTTATCAGTGATTGTTAGAGTAAATGTTTGAATAACGAATTTTGCTTGTATTTCAATATCTTTTGCAGGCATTTTAATTGTTGTTTCTTCTTTATCATTTAGATAAACTCCATCAATATACCAGCCTTCAAGCTTATAGCCTGTAATTGGCATAGCCTTTAAAGTGATTGTACTACCACATTCATAGGCTCCATCAGCTACTTCGATATCACCATAAGTATCATCTTCAATAGTTGAAGTTAGATTAAATGTTTCTGCGCTAAATTTGGCATTTAAATTGATATCTTTAGTTATATTAGTTATATTGTATGTTGTTTCATTTGTTAGTAGATTTTCTCCATCATATAAACCTTCATAAACATAACCTTCATTTGTTGAGATTGTAATTGTTGTATTACTATTTAAACTAAACTTACCAACTCCTGTTATTGTTGCGGCTTCTTCTTTATTCATAGATACCTTTACTTCAAACTTTTTCTCTGTTGTAGTTGGTTTAGTTGTTGTTTTAACTGTTGTTACAGTTGTTTTTTCTTTTGTAGTTACGTTTGTTGTTTTTTTATTAGTTGTAATACTTTTTTTACTACAACCTACAATTAGTAGTATAAAAGGTATTATGTATAATAATTTATTAAATTTCCTCATAAAAAACCTCCTATACTGGTCTTACATCCCTATCCTTAATTACTGTCTTATTTGAGCCCTTAATTGTTATATCATACTTTGATTTTGCATCTGATTTAACTTTATCAAAGATATCATCAGTTAAATATTCAGGATCTCCATCTACATCATATAATGTAACACTACCATCCATACTATATTTACTGAAACTAGCATAAATTGTTGCTTCTAGAAGCATATAGTCATAATATTTATTGATTGTATAATTATTAAATGTCATACCATCCATTAATGATTTGCTTACTTTATAATAATCTTCACCATAGCTTAAGATTATATCTTCATTTGTATCGAAGCAATCAGACATTGAATGAATTGTAGTTGTATCATCAGAATCATTAGTTAATATTGCAAATTGATTATTAGCTGTATTAGGATTAATTGAAATTGAGCTTGCTGAAGATCTTCTAACAGTATAATATACTTGATTATATTTTGTAACTGCTACTACTTCGCTTAAATAATATGTACCTTGATATAAATCTTCAAATGGGATAACTCTACTATTTGAACCAATTGCTAGTTTTGAATAATATCCATTTTCTTCGGCGTCCATATTAACAAATCCACTTCCACTACAATAAATGTATGAGAAATATTGTACACCATCAGAAATAGTTGTGAAGCTTGAATCGAAATATGCATTCATTGTTCCATCTTCATTAAATGTAAAAATTGAATTACCATAATCTGTAATTGTTGTTCCTGAATCAACATCTGTTCTATTAAAATCAATTTCGACTTCACGATATCCTTTAGTTTTATCAGTCCCATCATATTCAGGTGCTTCAATAGCAATTTCTACAAAGTCTACACTATTAAAGTCAAAATATAATTCGCCATAATCATTATAAATTTCTACATCTATATATTCAGATATTTGATCATAGTCATCTCTTTCAATTTTTTGAACCTTAATTTCATCATTAATTGTTGTTGCAAAATATTGTTCACAGAATAAATTAACTATTGCAGTTCCATCTACATAATTAGCAAGAACGATGATATTATCAAAATCTAATTCATTTTTAAATGAGAATTCATAGCTATCATCAAATGTAACATCATAGAATTCTGGTAGGTTATATGTAACAGTTACATTAAATGTAGCTCCTGATGTATAAATATATGGGAATACAACATCCTTATTAGCATAATCAATAACTAATGTTTTATCATCATTCTCACCATCAGTAGCTCTTAATGCGATGTAATATTTATATTTAGAAACTCCACCAAGTTCTCCTAATTCTTGAGCAAAATCTTTTGAGAATATTTCATCATATTTATCAGCACTAAAATGCATTGTTGCTGAACCATAATTTGATTTTTGAGTTCCTAAAATTTCCATATTAAGCTTCTTAGTTGAAATAGTTAGCTTAAATGGATCTGATCTATAAGCATCTCCTGCTAGAGCTTTAACATAAATATCGCCTAGATCAAATGGAGTTGTTTCATCAAATTCTAGGTTGTATTCTCCATCAAGAGTTAATGAATAATAGAATTTAATTCCTTCATATTCCTTATCAGTAACAATTAAGTTTGCTGGGTCAATTCCATATTCAACGTTTTCTGGTTTGTTTGTGAATTTGATTACACCATTTAATTTGTTATTATCTCTTTCAAAATTATTAACAGCATCAACCATACTATCGATTTCTTCACTTGTTAATTCTTGTTTAACAACATTAAACTTAGTTTCCAAGTCTTCATCTGTTACAGTTTTAATTGTATCTTTCTTATCAATTAATTCTGATACTTTATCGATTGATGTGTTGTTATTAGTTGTATAAGTTAATTTGTTTAAAGTATCATTAAATGTTGCTTGATTTAACTCGTTATCCTTTAAGAAATAAACCATTGTCTTACCATCAAGTAGTGATAATGTAGATTTTATAGTATTTTGTGCTTCATCTATTTCTACATCAAAACCTATTTTAGTACCACGAATTGCCATTACTGAGTTACTTGATGCAATTTCAAAGGTTTCAGAATCTTTTAATTTTTCCTTAACTTCAACAACGACGCCACCTTTATCAACTAAAATCTTTGTTTTTGTATTATTTGATTTACCTGTAGCAACTAGTGTTAAAGTAGTATTTTCTTTAGCCATAATGAACTTGTCATTATCAAGCTTTAAAATAGCACTTGATGAAGCATTTACTTCAACCTTATCACCGTTTTTCAAACTCATTCCTTCAACTACTTCTTTATTTTCATCTTTTCTAATGACATTAACATTGTTTGTCACTTTGTATAGATTAATTTTACGGTAGCTTTTAGATTTAGGAATGCATAGGCAAATAATTAAGACAATAGCCGCAATTAAAACTGCTCCCCCTATTGAAGAAAATAATATAATTTTCTTTTTCATAGAATCCCTCCTAATATAAAATAAAGGTGCTATAGTGCTTAGCACCTTAAATAATTTATAAATTATATTTAAGTCTAATAAGACTACTTTAAACCCCTTATATTATATTCTTAATATAAAGTAAAGTCAACTAAAAGTTAAAAAAGAGCCTAAGCGTATGCTTAAGCTCATATTTTTTTATGTGTTTTATGCCTCTACAAAGTCAACACAATCAACCATGTGCATATTAGTTCCCTCAATAGTTATTCCGCTATTAGCTAATAATTGGCTAACTTGTTCCCAAACTGTATCATTAAATGCACCATCAATGTCTAAACTAGAAATCTTTATATATCCGTATGCCATACCAGATACTTTTACTAGATTTTGATCATAATCAGTTAATGTTTTTTCAAATACATTTTCACTTATGAAATCATCATCAGTTACAAATATATTCATATGATTCCAGTGGCCATCTAATATTTCAATTTCATAGCCATTGCCTCTTTCGAAGTATTCATATGATCTTACTATTTTATTGCTACCATCAGTCACTAACGCTCCATATTCAGGAGTATGTTTATTAATTCCTTCAGTAGGACTTTCTACTACTGTTGAAACATAAATCATTCCATCTATTTCTTTCATAATACCGATTAGACCAATATTACAATCACAATCATTACAGCTTGAATCATATATATCTTCTATTACAGCATATTTTTTTGCTCCTGTAGAGATTTTAGTGTGATTAATACGTTCTATGCCTCTATCATATTTTGTAACAACAATATGACTATATTCATCATTTCCATCAAAATTTAGATCATAATATACATTCATTCTTCTATCGCCATGATATGTACATATTGCTTCTTCAGGATTTCCTGAGCTTATAGTTACACCAGAAGTATCAGAGAAATTTGTAGTATCTACATGGATATATTGAGTCGCATAATTTGTATTAGCCATATAAAATTGAACGTCATATTCAGTTTCTGCTACATTAACAGAATATAATCCACCATAATGGTTATTTGCTTCAAGTTCAACAGGTTCATTATCTCCTACCTTTATTCTTGCCATAATATCATCATGATTTGGGCTAAATGAATCAATAGTTACATAGAATGTTGAATTATTATTATCGCCTTTAACAACAAATGATTCGTTGTATTTAAAATTATAGCTATGTGTATATAGTTCATAATCTTCTTCAGGTACTATAAATTCTTCAGGTAAATGATATTCAATATAATATCGTAATGTTCCGGTACTTCCATCGCTAGAACATATCTCTGTTTTATTTCCATAATCAATTACAATTGAATAATCATCTTCTGGATCTTCAGGATCATCATAATGTACAATAATGTAATACTTATAGTCTGATGGCCAATATCCATCAGCTGGAATATCTGCTGGAGTACTAGCATAATCTGAATTGAAGAATTCATCTAAATCACTAACTGATATAGTCATAAAAGCACAATATACTTCAAATTCATCAGTAAAATCAAGTTTTAACTCAATTTCTCTTTTTACAACTTCAAATTCATAAACATCTGATTTATAATTTTCAGTTTCTAATACTTTACAGTACCATGTACCAAGTCCAAGTGGATTCATTGTATCATATTCTGTAAATGTACCATTTCTTTGAGTACTATAAACAAATTTAATATCCTCAGTTACTTTTTTATCTGTTGTAATTATAGTTTTTGGATCAATCATAAATCCGGCATCTGATGAGAAACTTAACTTTAAATCAAGTGCACCATCTTGTAATACACTAAACTTGAGTGGATCTGATCTATAAGCTTTATTATCTTTTGAAATAAGCTTAATATACCATTCGCCTATATCTAGTGTTCCAATTTCACTTAATTCCTTATATTCTCCATCAACAGTTTTACTATAAAGATATGATATATTACCTAAATCATTATAATCTTCTTCAATTTCTATTAATGTAGAAGGATCTTCATTATATTTAGGTTGTGATTTAAAACTAAACTTTATAACACCATTAACTTTTTCAGATTGTTCTATTCTTTCAAATTCATTAATGATATCTACGATTTCATCAATTTCTTCACTAGTTAATTCTTCTTTTATTACATTAAATATTGTTTCAAGATCACTATCGGCAATATCTACTTTTTCACTATTATCAATAAATTCATTGATATCTTCTACTGCTTCAGATAAATCAGTAGTATAGCTAAATGAATAATTTTCAGGCAATAATGTTTTATTTAATTTTTCATTTTTAAATAAATAAACTTCAGTATTACCATCTAAAACAGCTAGGCTTGTAGTTATCTTATTATCAACAACACTAACATTAAAGCTAATTTGTGTACCACGAATAGCCATAATGGAGTTAGTTGATGCAATTTCAAAAGATTCAGTGTTTTTTAACTTTTCTTTTAATTCAACTACAATACCACCTTTTTCAACGATGATTCTTGTTTTTGTGTTACTCTTTTTCCCTGTTGCAATAAGTTTTAATGTTGTATTCTCCTTAGCCATTATAAACTTATCACTATCAAGCTTTAAAATTGTTGATGAAGCTTCTTTTACTTCAACTATATCATCATTTTTAAGCTTCATTTTATCTTGAGCAATTAAAGTTGCTTCTTTTCTTTTAACATTAACTGTACCAGTAACGCTATAAACATTAATTGATCTATATGCTTTACCTTTTGGTAGGCATAAGCAAATAATTAATACAATAGCCGCAATTAAAACTGCTCCCCCAATTGAAGAAAATAATAAAATTTTCTTTTTCATATAATCCCTCCCAGTAAGTGTATATACACTTTAATATAGATTATTTTTAACCTCTTATATTATACTTTTTATAATATACGTTTGTCAAATATATATTTTTTTAAACAATAAAAAAACGGCTAAATAAGCCGTTATTCATTAAAGTAGTAACTTCTAATTAAGTTATCTGAAATATCAAAGCATTTGCTTAAAATTTCCTTTTCATCTTTAGTTAAACTTCCTTTAAGTTTTCCATTAGCTAAATATGCATAACTTAAATTTGTTTTAAGTAAATTTCTTCCCATAAAGATTCTACCATCTTTATAATTAAACTTTAAATCAAACATATAAGCAAGTGTTGGTAGGGCATCTACTTGTCCACCAATTACATCTATTTTTTGTTTATCTAGCTTTTTATTATAAACGATATATGGAACTTTATAGTCACTAGAATTACCTATAAATTCATAAGTTTTTGCTTGTTTATTTGCTAAATGTGGTGCATATTTATGAATGCCACCATGATCTCCAGTAATAACTAAAGTTGTATTATCTAATATTCCTTCATTATCTAGTTTTAAAACAAAACTTCCAATACATTTATCAACATAATGAGCCCAGTTGATGTAATTACCAACCTTACCCATTCCTTTTAAATCAAGGTCAAAGAATTCTTCTTGTTTAGGATATGGGAAGTGTGATGAAGCTAAAACAATATGAGTATAGAACTTACTATCCTTCATCTTATAAATCTCATTATAAGCAGTATCAAGTACATGTTCATCAGCTACATATCCTACAGTTTTTTTATCTCCTGGAATGTCATATAATTCACTATCAAAACCAATGGTTTTTGTCTCAACGGCCTGATAATTCCATTCTGAGTGTTTACTTGCATTAATATATAATGACTTATATCCTTCAAGCTTTAGTTCTTCTGCTAAACTATGATATTCACTATCCTTAAAATGGATAAAAGTAATAGGTTTATTAGTTGGTAACATACCTGTCATCATCATGATATCACAGTCACTACTATTACCATTTTTCACCTGTTCATATAAGTCGAAATGGTAAGCATTATTAAGTAATTTATTAATGTTTGGTGTTATTTCAATACCATTTATAGAATTACCTATAACAAAGCTTTCAATAGCTTCAAGTTGTAAAAATATTACATTGCTATCTTTTAGAATGCCACTTGAATTAGTTGAATCAACTGCATTTAATTCATCATTTTTAAGTAAGTTTTGATAGTTTTTATAATCTTCTTTTACACTATCTTTTAGCTTTATTTTTTTACTAATAGTAATACTATCTTTTATATCAATTAAGTGATATCCAAGTGATGTATATGCAGCAACTTGATTTTCCGTATTAGTTGAATTAATTGTCTTTTTTGAATTAATTGTGGAAAAACTAATTAATGTTAAAAAGCTAAACGTTACAAATAAAGGGCTATTTATTTTTGGATAAGTAAATAAATCTTTTTTGAAACCATAAATAAGTAAAAATATAACAAAAGGTATATCAATAAAGAATAAAATATCAAGTATTGATACATAAATGGATGGATCTAGAAAATAATTATTTCCTTCTGCTTCACCACCAGAATTTTTGAATAACCAATAAGCTGAAGGTGCACCTTGGAAGCATCTACAATATACTAAGTCTATGACGCTAAAAATCATAATCACAATATAGATTATAAATGGATAAATATATCTTCCCTTCTTCTTAAAGAATAGGGCAAATGATAATATAAACGATATAAATGCGATTTCAATTAATAGCTTTAAACCAGTAAAACCTAGTCCATAGAATAAATGATATCCAAAGTGATTTGAATGATGCATAAATCCTACAACTAAGGCGTTTTTTATAATTATTAGTAGATACAATAAAACTATGAAAATGGCGCTATAATGTTTCTTCAGAAACAACTTCATTATTTTCACCTTCTTCTTTAGTTTCTTTCTTCTTCTTTCCAGTAAATGTTACAAACATAGTTGTTACACCTGATACAATGATTAAGAAATAATAGCTTATTCCTCTAACCATCATTAAGGCAGCTTTACCTAAATCACCAGGATAGATTTCTTCATATAGGCCCATGAATGTTGCTTCATAAGCACCTACACCTCCAGGGATTGGGAAGGAATCTGCAACTAATGCTATAACAGTTTGTACGGCTATAATGTATATAAATGAATATTCAGGTAAATCAAAACCTGCTTTTAAACCTAAATATATAAAATAGCCCGTTGAGAAAGTCGCAATTCTTTTTAATATACAAAGTAGTAAAACAATAAAGGAAATAAATAAGTGTTCTTTTACAAACTTATTGCTTTCTTTAAAATCTTTAATACTACGTCTTAATTTTCTAATCTTTTTATATGGTTTTTTAACTAAACCTTTTTTATGTAATCTAAGTATTGTTTTAGTACTTGTTCTATATACAACCCCCCCCATAAACATACATACTATAGAAATACTTGCGATAATTAAGTTGCATATAATACCAAATATAATTAAAGCAACTTGCCACCAACTATCCGCAATAAATAAACCTCTATAAAGTATAACAGCTAATATAGCCATTAAAATTAGGGCTAATTTATTTAAAAATGAATACAATAATACCATTGTAGTAGTCTTACTTGCTGGTAGGTTACGCTTACTCATTTCATAGATCATGATAGGTTGTCCACCTACAGCAAATGGCGTTATTTGGGAAAAAAACAAATCTATACTACAATAACCGAAGCCTTGTAAGGTATTAAATTTCATCTTAAAGCTATGTGTCATAACTTTATAACACAAGCCTTGAATATATGTTTGTAAAAAGACCATTGAAAGTGCTAAAACAAAGAACCAGGGGTTCATCTTACTAAAATTATTACCTAGTTCGTTAAAGTCACAATCTCTTAAAAGAAAGTAAAATGATAGTACATATATTAATATTAAAACTAGAGGTTTCCATATTTTTTTAAATACCTTTTTCACTTTCTCACTTCCTTTAAAGAGTTAATTAATTAAAATACATTACATTTTCTTAAAATTAAGAATGTTAATATGATAGCACCGAAAACAACCATGGCAATAACCATAGGTAATTTTGGCTTTTTAATATGAATTCTTACAACAAATAAAGTACCTATTAGAATTAAGAAGCCCATATAAACTAATTGGAACCAATCACCTAAGTCTTCAGCAAATATAACTATTAATGGAAATATTAATGCTGAAGTTGTAATAGGTAAGCCAACAAAGCCTGTATTTGCTCCGCCTTCACTAGACATTCTTTCATCTTCTAGCACGTTAAAGTATGCTAGTCTAACTAAGCCGCATAATACGAAAAGCGCTAGAATAACCCATTGATACCATCTATGTAGACCAATAGAGTAACCTATAGCTGCAGGTAAAACACCAAATGCAACTAAGTCTGCTAGTGAATCAATTTGCATACCAAATTTCTTCTCTCTATCTGTTCTATTTTTCTTTGTTCTTGCAACCTTACCATCAAATAAATCCAAGAAACCAGAAATAAGTAAGCACATTGCAGCTGCGAAATAGTTTCCATCAGCAGCAAAGCCTACACCTATTACAGCAGATATTAAACTAAAATAAGTTAAATATACTGTATATCCCCAATATCCAACCATAAAATTCACCTCTTTGTGTTAGTGTTTCTTTTGGAATTTTCCATCTTTTGTCTTAATAGAAACACTTGCATTTTGATTTTTAGCTAAAACTTTAAGTCTTGCTTCAGCTTCTGCTTTTGTTTTAAATGTTTGGATAACTTTATCGCTTCCTTGAAGCTTTATGATCCACATTTTATCTTCTTTTCTATTTGACAAATAATATTTCTTTGCATCAGCCATTGATCTTCTCTCCTTTCCTTAATTTTTCTAATATATCTTTAAAATTATCTGGAAGTTCACTATCGAATTCTAGATATTTATTAGTTCTTGGATGATTAAAACCAATAATTTTGGCATGTAAATACTGTCCAGTATTTCCTATTTGTTTTTTTGGTCCATATAATGGATCACCAACAAGTGGATGTCCAATATACTTCATATGAACTCTAATTTGATGAGTTCTACCTGTTTCTAACCTACACTCAACTAAAGTATAACCATCAAATCTTTCTAAGACAGTAAAGTTAGTTACAGCAGGCTTACCGCCTTCAACTACTGCCATCTTTTTCCTATCTAATTTATCTCTACCTATAGGTGCATTGATTCTTCCTTTAGATTCTTCAATAATTCCATAAACTAAAGCAATATATACACGTGTAGTAGTTTTATTCATTAATTGTTGCACTAATGAATTGTGCGCAAAATCGTTTTTGGCAACCATTAATAAACCTGATGTATCTTTATCTATTCTATGTACAATTCCTGGCCTGTTTACGCCATTTATACCACTTAAATCCTTTATCTGATACATTAGTCCATTAACTAAAGTTTTTTCTTTTGTTGTTAGTGTTGGATGTACTATTAAGCCTTGAGGCTTATTAACAACTAACACATCAGAATCCTCATAAACAATATCTAAATTCATGTTTACAGGTTCTAAATCATAATCTTCATCAAAAGGAATACTAACGATTATTAAATCATTTTCCTTAACTTTATAATTTGCTTTGACTAATTTTTCATTTACGGTGATTAATTCATTATCTAATAAATTTTGTATCTTATTGCGTGATAGTGTAGTGTGACTAGCTAGATATTTATCTATTCTTTCTCCAGCCTCATCAACTATAATTTCAATTTCTTCTTTCATTTTATTCCTCTACTTTTATAGTATCTTCATCATTTTCTACAGTTTCTTCTTGATTTTCTTCAATCAATTCTTCTTTTGGTTCATCAACTAATTCTTCATTAGTTGTTTCATCTTCATCTTTATTTAAGAAAACCATGTCTATAATGAATAGGAAGAATCCAATAACAAGTAAGATATCTGCGAAATTAAACACTGGGAAATCATAACCAAATATGATGAAATCTAAATAATCAGTTACACTTCTAAAGAATATTCTATCGATTAAATTACCTATTGTACCACTTATAACCATTACTAAGCTTATAGAAAATATCAACTTAGCTTTAAAATTAATTTTACGGTACATATAAATAAAGAATCCAAGAATTATAATAGATACAATTATTAGAATTACAGTGTAGCCTGAGAAACCTCCCCAAGCAGCACCAGTGTTTTCAACATGAGAGAAATAAAAGAAATTACCTATGATAGTTATAGATTTACCAACTTCCATATTAACTCTAACAATTATTTTAATTAATTGATCGATTAAAATGCCTAAAATGATAAAACCTATACCAAGAATAATATCTTTCTTCTTCAATATAATCACCACCCAAAGCTAAACATTAAAATGATAAATGCAACAATAGCAACTATACTTACTATTGATATATCAACTACTCTTATATAGAATAAATTGACGTTTTTCGCATCACTATTATAGCTTTCTAATACTTTATCTTTAAAATAAAGCATTAAATAAATCCAAAATAGTGTTACGACTAATAATAAACACATAATTATTGTGAAATAACGATTTAAATAAAGCAAATTAAGTAATGGTAGATAAGCTATTAAAGAGATTAGAAAGGCTAAAATACCGGCAAATAAATAAGCTTTTAAAACTTCATATGGTTTAAAATATAATTTCTTATAGTTATCCATTTCCTTATTGTATTTTCTCATTCTAAAGCCCTCAAATACATTATGGCATCATTTATATTATCTACATAAAAGATAACCATATTTGTACTCATTTTCTTTCTTGCTTCTTCAGCTTCTTCTTTATTTTCTTTTGGTACAAAGAAGATATCACAGTTATTATACATTGCTGTAAATAACTTAATATCTACACAGCCTATAGCTCCAACATTACCATCTTCATCAATAGTTCCAGTACCAGCAATTTTATAATCTCTAGCTAAGTTTTCTTCAACTAGATCATCATAAAGCTTAAGTGCTTGCATAAATCCAGCACTTGGTCCTTCATTATTTGATGCATAAACTTTAATTTTATCGTTATTTATTTCATAATAGCCATACTCTAAATTAATTAGCTTTAAATCATCACTTGTTAGAGTTACGCTCATCTTTTCATTACTTCTTAAGATTTCTACTACTCCATTATTTAAATTATTTACACATTCTTCATAACTACTACCTAATATAACATCACCTATGTTTAATTTATCTGTTTTTGAGTAATATACATAAGTTCCTAAGTATTTATAATCTAAATCTACTCCTGCCTCATTATATGCGGCAATAATAGATTGATAAATAGCGCTATTATGCTCTATTATTCCTCTTAGGGAATCTTCTTTATTAGTAATAGTCTTACTTTTTTTATAAGTTTTTGAATCCTCTAAATAATCAAAAACAAATTTTTGGAATGGAGTAATACTATTTAAATAGCTTACACTTGTTGAATAATAATTATTTGATTTATCAGGTGTATCTATTTCAATAACATCATTTACATTATCAACATTGCCTGGAATGTAAGCAACATAATCAATTTTGATTGTTGTAATGCAAATAATAAATATTAATAATAAGCCTAAAATGATAAACAAGAACTTGAATTTCTTGAGTATATTAATCATTTTCTAAAGATACCTTGATTTTATCAATCTTTTTGTAGCTAATACCTGCAGCATCAAGCATCTTCTTACTTGCGATATCTCCATCAGTACCATTATATTTATCATCCATATAAACGATATGCTTGATACCTGATTGAATAATTACTTTAGCACATTCATTGCATGGAAATAAGCTAACATATAGTGTTGCACCTTCAAGTTTACTGCTAGAATTAAGTATTGCATTAACTTCAGCATGTACAACATAAGCATACTTTGTAGTTAAGAAACTACCTTCTCTTTCCCAAGGGAATACTTTATCTTCGCATCCTTTAGGGAAACCATTATATCCAATTCCAATGATTCTTTTTTCATTATTAACAATACAAGCACCAACTTGTGTTGATGGATCTTTACTACGCTTTGCAGATAGTAAAGCTACTCCCATAAAATATTCATCCCATGAAATATAATCAGTTCTCATAATTTATTCCTCCTAAGCTTATTAGTTTTAATTTTTAAGATTTTCTTACATCAATATGAACATCAATTAATTGTTTTTCTTCTACACTTGATGGAGATTCACACATTAAATCTCTAGCAGATTGTGTTTTAGGGAAGGCAACAACATCTTTGATGTTATCTGTATTTGTCATAATCATTGTGATTCTTTCTAAGCCCATACCAATTCCTCCATGAGGTGGTGTACCATATTTTAAGGCTTCAGTGAAGAATCCAAACTTATTCTTGATATCTTCATCAGTTAATCCAAGTGTTTCAAACATTAATTTTTGAACATCTTGGTTATAAATTCTTAAACTTCCACTACCAAGTTCATATCCATTTAATACAATGTCATAAGCATTTGCATAACATTTTTCTGGATTAGTCTTCATATATTGTAAGCATTCATCCTTAGGTGCAGTGAATGGATGAGTTGAAGCATACCAGCGGTTATCTTCTTCACTCCATTCAAATACTGGCCAATCTACAATCCAAGCAAATTCAAATCTATTTGGATCAAGTAATCCTTCTTTTTTCGCAATAAAGCTACGAAGTGCACCAAGTGAGATTTGAACAATCTTTAGCTTACCATAAGTAATTAGAATTAAATCTCCTTCTTTTAAGTTTAGTTGAGATATAATTTCTTTTTGTTTTGCTTCATCTAAGAATTTCATAATAGAACCAGATAATTCATTATTTTGATATCTTAAATAAGCAAGTCCTTTTGCTTTATATTTTTTAGCCAAATTAGTTAATTCATCTAAGTTCTTTCTAGTGTATGAATTAGCATTTTCAACCTTTATACCTTTAATAGCTCCACCAGCCATAAATTCGATATGATTAAATAGATTAGCACAATCAAATAATACCATACCAAATCTTAAATCTGGCTTGTCTGAGCCATAAGTATCCATACTATCTTCATAACTAATTCTTCTAAATGGTGTTTTTAAATCTACATTTAAAATCTTTTTAAAGACATGTTTAAACATACCTTCAATAATTGTTTGAATTTCTTCAGCATTTAAGAATGATGTTTCAACATCGATTTGTGTGAATTCTGGTTGTCTATCAGCACGTAAGTCTTCATCTCTAAAGCATCTAGCAATTTGGAAGTACTTTTCAAATCCGGCAATCATATATAATTGCTTAAAGATTTGAGGAGATTGTGGTAGAGCATAGAATTCACCTTCATATAGACGTGAAGGTACTAGATAGTCTCTTGCTCCTTCTGGTGTTGATTTAGCAAGAATTGGAGTTTCAAGCTCTAAGAAATCTTGACTAATCATATATTCTCTAATTGCTTGAGTAATTTTAGATTTAGTGATAAAGAATTTTTGCATACAAGGTCTACGTAAATCTAGGTAACGATATTTTAATCTTGTATCTTCTAGTGCATCAGTATTATCAGCAATAATAATTGGTGGTTGAATTGATGTATTTAAGATTTTTAATTCAATACAATCAATTTCAATATCTCCTGTAGGAAGATCTTTATTTTTGCTTTCACGTTCAATAACTTTACCTTTAACTTGAATAACATATTCATTTTTTAGTTGGTTAGCTACTTCATAATTAGCATTATCTGGTTTAACAGCAATTTGAGTTATACCAAATTTATCTCTAATATCGATAAAGATTAAACCTCCAAGGTTTCTTTTTTTAGCAACCCAACCTTTAAGTTCAACTATTTTATTAACATCTGTAATTCTTAATTCTCCATTATTATGTGTTCTATTCATTTTCCTTCGCCTCGCAATCACAATTACAGTCACCACAACTACTACTGCATCCAGAACAGCTTCCACTTCTTAGTTTATTTACAACATAAGAATATAAGCTATCTAGAGGGATAGTAACTTGTTCAGTTGAATTAGGTGTTTTAACATTAATTACGTTATTTTCTAATTCTGTATCTCCTAAAATACCAATGTATCTTGCATGGTATTTTTCAGACATTTTAAATTGGTTTTTAAGTTTTCCGTTAAGATAATCCATTTCAGTGATTAATCCACCTAAACGCATATCATTAACTAATTTCATTGCTTTAAGTCTTGCTTTATCACCTAAAGCAATAATGAATAAGTGAATTTGATTTTCACTATTTAAATTATGTTCTGCTTCTATAGCAGCAAGTAATCTTTCTAAGCCAAAGGCAAAACCAATACCTGGAGTAGATGGCCCACCTAAATTTTCTACTAAGTGATCATATCTACCACCACCACACATTACATTTTGGCTACCAAAGCCTTCAATTGAAGCTTCAATTTCAAAGATTGTGTGAGTATAATAATCTAGGCCTCTAACAATCATAGGATCTACTTCAAAGTTGATATTCATTTCTTTTAAGTATTCTAATACTTTATTAAATCTACTTTTTGCTTCATCTGATAAATAATCGATGATTTTAGGTGCATTTTTGAATATTTCAGTATCTCTATCAACCTTACAATCTAAGATTCTTAAAGGATTCTTTTCTAGTCTTACTTGACAGTCTGGACATATTACATCCCTATATTGTGTAAAATATTCAACTAAAGCTTTTTTATAAGTTTCTCTAGTTTGATCATCTCCTAAAGTATTAAGTCTAACCTTTATACCTTTTAAGTTAAAAGCACGAATTATTGTTACTGCAAGGCTTATTACTTCTGCATCCATAATAGGATCAGATGAACCAAAACATTCTACACCGAATTGATTAAATTGACGATAACGCCCTTTTTGTGGACGTTCATATCTAAACATACTACCGATATAAAATAGTTTATTAATAGGTTCAACAAACATTTTATTTTCAATAAATGCTCTAACAACACCAGCTGTACCTTCAGGACGTAGTGTTACTAATCTATCTCCTCTATCTTTAAAATCATAAGTTTCTTTTTTAACTAAATCAGATGTTTCACCTACAGTTCTATGAAATAATTCACTTGCTTCAAATATAGGTGTTCTAATTTCTTCATAATTAAATATTTGGCATACTTGTCTTATTTTATCTTCCATAAAACTCCATTTGTATGAGTCAGTAGGTAAAACATCATAAGTACCCTTTGCTTTTACAATAGCCATTTTAATCCTCCTTGCTAAGTAAGTTATATCTATTTGCCATATCAATAACTAACTTATATGTCTTTACTTTTTCTACTTCATCTAACATAGTTTCCTTATCATATTCATTAAAGAATCTATAACTCTTCTTTTTAGTGTAATAGATATAATTATCAGTAATGATTGTTAAGTTATTTGGATCATAGTAGAATGTTTTTTCATCAGTTAATCCATTTACACCTAGTCTAACACCTCTATAATCTAGGTTAAATAAATCAACTACTGTTGTGAATAAATCTGTTTGGCTTCTAACTAAATTAGTTTCCATAACTCCTGATGTAGCTAAATATAAACTATTTGAGCCATCAAAAATTAAGGCTGGAACCTTTAAATTATTAAGTGCACTATCAATAATTGATTGCTTACCGAATAATTCTTTCATTTCACTATTAGTTAAGAATGAGCCATGATCACCATAAATTAGATAGATACTATTAGTATCATTTTTCATTTGTGTATATAAATCACCTAAATAGTCATCTACATATTTCATATATGCTAAATATCTATTTAACATCTTGTTTTTATATCCAAAATCATATTCTTTTTCTTTTGGATTTCCTTTAAATGGTGTATGACTTATTGTCATTATTGAATAACTTAAAAAAGGTGTTGTTAAGTCTTTTGTAACTTCCTCTTCCCAGTCTAAGACAACTTTATCATCAACCCAACCATTTATATAACTATCTGGATCTTCTTTTTCAGTTTTATGCGTTTTTAAATAATCCTCTAGAGAATAGAATTCATCATAGCCAAATAAGTATTCGTGTACTATTTCTCTATTATAGAAGGCTTCTAAATCTCCATGGAAGGAATAACATGTTGAACTATATTTTTCTTTAAACATATCCGCTAATGTTTGGTAACTATAATTATTTTTCTTATATTTATAGTCCCAGTGAAGTGTATTTTGTCCTTGAACATTTACACCCGTATTAACGGCAAGTTCCGCATCGGCTGTTTTACCTTGTCCAGCTGATGTATAGAAATTCTTAAAGTAGAATGATGCATCATCATTAATAATTCTATTTAAGTTTGGCATTAATAATGAACCATCTTCTAGTTTTAAATTAACACAATAAGTGTTAACTGATTCTAGTTGTATTATTTTTAAGTTTTTACCTTCAAACAATCCTACATAATCATGACTATTTGAATTAGTTGAATCTAAATAGTTAGTATAAGTTGATTCATTTCTATCAAATTCTTTAACTAATACAGTAACTTCTTCTTGTTTATAATCTTTCTTTCCAGAATAATAGAAATTCCAACCTAAAGCTTCATGGAAATAATAATTATAAACACCTAGGTTTTCACAACCATACATAGCTAAATCACTATTATATGGCCATTTATTTTTAACACTACGTCTAAATGATAAAACCATACCAAAACTTAATGATATCGCAAGTAGTATTGATGCGACCTTTTTTGGTGTAGTGTGTGATTCTCTTCTATCATTTAAGATTTGTCTTTTCCTAAATACAATAGGTAAGACGATAAAGGCGATTCCAGGAAGTATAAATGCAAACATACCTGTAGTGAAGAATTCCGCTAAAACTTGTAAAGCAACATTTGCGCCAAGCTCTCCTGCAGGGTTTCTTACTAAAGACATTTGATGGAAGGAAAATAAGACGAAATAATATCTTGAATATACTCTTAAAGCATAAATTAAGATGGTAAGTAATATCATAATTATACCTAAAGTATAGATTCTACGATAAGGTCTTCTTATAAAGATAAATACGATTAGACAAATTATTGATAATATGGAAATATTACCAACAATTGATGTGAACTCTGATTTAAAAGTCCTTTTAAAAGATACGACATATGGGTTAAATGTACGTGTTGTTAAGGCATAAGTTAGTATTAAGCCAACAAATAAAAATATACAAATAGAAATTGTTTGAATTACTATTGCTTTATTTTTAAATAGTCTTTTAAACATTACTTGCCTTAAGTCTTTCAACTAAAGTAGTATTATTTGTTAAATATTTAACAATTTCTAAGCCAAATTCAATGGAATAATACATTGATCTTGCTGTAATATAATTATCTGTCCTTACAACTCCTGTGTTTTTATAATTACCATTAATGTATTTATCAAAACCAGGGAAGCAAGTATAATCTTTACCTACTAAATAGTCTCTAAGTAATGCTGGGGCAGCACAAATAGTTGCGATTAGTTTTTTATGTTTATTAAAAACTTCTATCGCATCATATACTCTCTTATCGTTAAGTAGAGAATTCATTACAGCTTTACCACCAGGAATAACTAAGAAGTCATAATCTGATAGTTTAACATCCTTATAGAATGTATCAACTACTATTTTATTACCACATTGTGTAGTTAATTCCTTATCATTACTCATATTAACCCTTAAAACTTCAAGTCCTCCTCTAACTAAAACATCAATTGTAGCTAGAGCTTCTGTATCTTCAAAATAATTGTCTAAAAGTATAATTCCTTTCATTTTAATCCTCCTTAAATCTCAAGTAGAATTGTTGTTGGACCGACATTTGTGATTTTTACATTCATATCAGCACCAAAAATTCCTTCTTCGACTACTAAGTTATAATCTTTTCTTAAAATTTCATTAAATTCTAAATATAATTCTTTTGCACCATCTTTTAGTGCAGATGTAAATGATGGTCTATTACCTTTTCTTGCATCACCATATAAAGTGAATTGTGAAATAGATAAAATCTTTCCATCAACATCTTTAATTGATAAATTAAGTTTATCATTACTATCAGGAAATATTCTTAAATTAGCGACTTTATAAGCCATTTTTTTAACAATTTCAATATTATCATCTAAGCCAAAGCCTACTAAAAGCATATATCCTTTATCAATTTGTCCATTTATTTTACCTTCAATTTCAACACTTGCATCTATTACTCTTTGTACTACAACTCTAATTGTTATCTCTTTCTACTTGTATAACATTCTTAATCTTTTGGATATTATTTATTAATGTTTGTAATTCATCAATATTTTTAACCAAAATCTTAATCTTTGTTACAACAAGTCCATCTTCTTTTTGGTTTGCTTGCAAAGATAATATAGAAGAGTTAGATGAAGTGATAGTTGAAATTAAATCCGCAAATATAGAATTATTTTGTGAAATAACTTTAATTCTACAAGAATATTTCTTTTCGTTATTTCCTTCCCAGAATACTTCTACGAATCTCTTTTTATCTAAATCTTGGATATTCTTACAGTTAATAGAGTGGACAATTACTCCATTACCCTTAGAAATATAACCAACGATTGGATCTCCTGGTATACAGTTACAGCAGTTACCTAACTTTACTTCAGCATTGCTTACACCTGAAACAATAATACCAGTTGATTTATTTGCTTTTACAATTCTTTCTGTTTTAGCGATTTGCTTTTGTAAAGTATCTTCATAATGATATTCTTTACCTAAAAGCTTAGCTACAACAGTTTTTGGACTTACAATTTTCTTAGCAATTTCAACGTATAAATCTTCAATTGTTTCGATTCCTTGACGTTGGAAATGTTTTCTAATAAATTCTTGAGTAACTTCAGAATTAACTTTATTAGCAATAATTTCTTTTTCTAAGTCTTCTCTACCACGTTCAATCATTTCATCACGGTATTTATTACTTAAGAAACTCTTGATTTTAGCTCTTGCATGTCCTGTAGTTACTTTCTTTAACCAATCTTCTGATGGCCCTTGAGAATTCTTTTGTGTTCTAATATTTACAATATCACCAGTTTTTAAAACAGTATCTAAGACAACATTTTTATTGTTTATTGTTGCTCCAACAGCATTATTACCTACATCTGTATGAATTTTATAGGCATAATCTAGTACTGTTGCACCTTGTGGTAAGGCGATAACTTCTCCTTTAGGTGAGAATACATAAATATTAGTATCAAGTAAATCAGTTTTAACAGCATCAACGAATTGGGTTGGGTCTCTATTAATGTCTTGATCCTTAGATAGCATTAATAATTCACCATACCATTTTAGTTTTGTTGCCATTTCAAATTGAATCTTATCTTTTGAATAAGTTTTATTTTCTTTATATGCCCAGTGAGCAGCGATACCTACTTCCGCTACATCATCCATATCCTTAGTTCTTATTTGAATTTCAAATATTTCACTATTTACACCAACTACTGTTGTATGTAGTGATTGATAAAGATTTGGTTTAGGCACTGCGATATAGTCTTTAAAACGTTTAGGTAGTGGTACAAAGTGAGCATGTATAATACCTAATGCTTGATAGCATGTTTCAATTTTATCAACTATTATACGTATAGCTAATAAATCGTAGATATCATCAAAATCACGATTTTTTTCATACATTTTCTTGTAGATAGAATAAATATTTTTAATTCTACCTTTTATTTCATATTTCTTTAACTTAATTGTTTTAAAATGTTCTTCAATTGCCGAAATCATTTCTTTAATCAAGTTTTCTCTTTCTGTTTTCTTTGCGTTAATTAAATTAGTGATGTGATAATAAATATCAGGGTTTTCATATCTTAAAGCTCTATCTTCAAGTTCAGCTTTAATTTTGAACATACCTAATTTGTGAGCAAGTGGTGCATAAATTTCTAGAGTTTCTTTTGCCTTTCTTATTTGGGCTTCCCTAGGCATTGCATCCATTGTACGCATGTTGTGTAATCTATCAGCAAGTTTAATTAAAATAATACGAATATCATTTGCCATAGCAAGTAACATCTTTTGATGTGTTTCAGCTAGAGCTTGTTCTTTTGAAGATTCGAAAGTGATTTGGTTAATCTTTGTTACACCTTCAACTAAATAAGCAATATCGTAGCTAAAGTTTTCTTTGATATCTTCAAATGATGCATCAGTATCTTCTATCGTATCGTGAAGTAGTGCTGCGGCTATAGTTACTGGTTCAACTGATAATTCAGAAAGTATATAAGCTACTGCAAGTGGGTGAATGATATATGGTTCACCTGTTCTTCTAAACTGATTAGCATGCTTTAAAAGAGCATAGTTATATGCCCTATTAATTAGGTTTAAGTTTTCATCCTTCTTTAAATATTTACGACAACTTTCTAGTAAGTCATCAATAGTTACATTTTTAACCTGTGACATAATAATCACATCCTTCATCGTGCAAATTTCTTTTTAGTATTTTAGTAATGATTCTACCTCATATTTTTTAAGTAATTCTCTACCATTTAAATCAACTAATTCAATAGCAAAGATCATACCTACAACACTACCCTTACTTCTTTCAACTAGCTTACAAGCAGCATTAACAGTTCCACCTGTAGCAAGTAAGTCATCAACGACTAATACTTTATCATTTTCATTAATAGCATCCTTATGAATACTAATAGTGTTTGTTCCATATTCTAGAGCGTATTCTTCGCTAATGATTTCTCTTGGTAATTTACCAGGCTTTCTAACTGGTACAAATGGTAGAGCTAATTCATAAGCTACAGCTGTACCAAATAAAAAACCTCTAGCTTCAGGAGCAACGATTTTAGTTGCGCCTACCTTTTTAGCATATTCAACCATTTTACTAACAGCATACTTAAATGCTTCACCATTATTAAGTAATGGTGTGATGTCTCTAAATAAAATTCCTTTAGTTGGGAAATCAGGGATATCATAAATATATTTTTTTAAATCCATAAAAATCACTCCTAACATTTAAATTATACATTTTTTTAAGCGATTTTTCTATATATTTATATTAAAATATATATAAAAAAGGCAAAAATTTTGCCTTATTTTACTCTAATTTTGATAATTTTCTTAAACTTAGTTCAAAACCATTTACTTTTCTTCCTTGGATTTGAACTATTTTTTTATTCATATCAGGTCTAATTTCAAAGCTCGTTTTATTGTTATGAATGATAATATCACCAAAACAATAATTAGGTATTTTAGTTAGTTTTGATAAGAATTCTACTAATTCTTTTGGCCTAACTCCATCATTTCTACCTAAGTTAATTTGATAGTAAGAATATGATATTTCTTTACCCTTAGCATCAGTTCTATTATGCTTTTTAGAATCTTTATTTTTCCTTTTGTATGGTTCTTCTATTTCAATTTCTTTATATTCTTTGATTTCATCTTTTACGATTTTATCAAGTAAAGCATTTAAAATATCAATACCATCATAACCTTCAGCAAGTAATTTATTGATGATTGGTTTATAAGTATTTTTCTTTTCACTTGAATCAATAATCATAGTGATATCTGAATATATTTTCTTTTGTTTTTGTTTAATTATTTCATCAATTGATGGAATTTCTTTCTTTTCCATCTTACTTTTTGTGAATCTTTCAATTTCACTAATTCTATTTCTTCCTCTACCTGTAACAAAGCTTAAAGAAACTCCACTTAAACCTGCTCTACCAGTTCTACCTATACGATGAACATATGATTCATCATCTTGTGGTAGATCATAGTTAAATACAGCTTCAACACCTTTAACATCAATACCTCTAGCCGCAACATCAGTAGCAATTAATATTTTTGTTAAGCCGTTTCTAAATGAATTCATTACTCTATCTCTTTGAACTTGTTTTAAATCTCCATGAATGGCATCTGCGGCATAATCATGTTGTTGAAGAGCGCTTGTAAGTTCATCTACCATACTCTTTGTGTTACAGAAAATGATAGCGGAATTAAAGGAATAAAAGTCAATTAAACGTATTAATAAATCAGTTTTACTTGATTGTTTTACTTCATAATAATATTGTTTAGTTTGATCAACAGTTAATGTTTTAGCACCAATTTTAATATTGATTGGATTATTTAAATATTTCTTACTAACCTTTCTTATTTCTTCAGGCATGGTTGCCGAAAATAAAAGGGTTTGTCTATTGTTTGGAGTGTTTGCTAATATGAATTCAATATCATCAATAAAGCCCATTTTAAGCATTTCATCAGCTTCATCTAAAACTAACATTTTAAGATTTGTAAAGTTTAGGGTACCTCTATTCATATGATCAATTATTCTACCTGGTGTACCAATTACAATATGTGGTTTAGCTTTTAAATCTTTAAGTTGTTTATCATAACTTTGTCCACCATAGATTGTTGTAACTTTTACATCTCTATTAAACTTAAGTAGCTTTACATATTCAGCATAAACTTGTAGAGCTAACTCTCTAGTTGGTAGCATTACAAGTCCTTGAATGTTATTATTTTTAGTATCTATTTTTTCAATCATAGGTATTGCAAAAGAAAAAGTTTTGCCTGTACCTGTTTTAGCTTCTCCTACTAAATCAAATCCTTCTAAAGCTTTTGGAATTGCTTCATTTTGGATATCTGTAGGGGTAGTAAAGCCAAGTAATTCAATTGCTTTTTTCAACCCTACTTGTATATTCATTTCATTAAAAAGTATTTTTTCCATATTATCACCAAACCTCTTGAATTATAACATAATAATTTTATTTTTACTATTGTAAAATAAAAAAGTACTCCATAAAAACGTTTTAGAGTACTTTTATTTTTTCTTTTTTGGCATTTTAAGTAAGCCGATAATAATTGCGATTAGTGCTAGAGCACCTAAAGTAATTCTAATAGAAACTATTAAATATTTATCAAATGGTTCAACGAAAAATACATATGTTCCAAGAGTAATTAAGAAGATATTAAAATATTTGATTAATCCGTTTAATAAAGGATTTTTGAATAGTTTAATACCACCATTAGAATGGTATCCTCTAATGATTTCAGTTAAACCAAAAATATAAATAACTAAGCCAATAGATCTACTTATATTTAAGAATTTAGAGTCTTTTGATTGAAGTAAAAATAGAGATATGATAACAATTAATGCAAGTTCAATAATTGTTAAGAAATTTATAAATTTAGTTTCCTTTTTCTTTAGGGCATAAGGTAGTAAGAATAGTAAGGCATAACATAATATTACTATACCTAATATTAAATCAACCTTATCAACAATAAAATCTCTTGGTTTATCGAATAAAGTTAATATTAATAAAACAATACATAAAACGCCTACTATTTCATAGAAAATAAAGAAGATTGTCTTTTTAGGTTTAATTGTTGTACTTACTTCTTTATCTTTATCTTCTACTACTTCTGATTCTACTACTTCAGCTTCAGAATCAAGAGAAACTTCTTCGTCTTTATTTTTTCGTTTTTTCATTTATTAATTCTTGAATAGCCTCTTTAATATCAGCTCTTGATAACGAATAATCTAGTGTAGCTTCAACGAATCCTACTACTGAACCTATATCATAACGTTTACCAGTAATTTCATATGAATATATATCTCTTTTTTCGCTTAATCTCTTAATTGCATCTGTTAATTGTATTTCATTACCTGCACCACGCTCTTGTGTTTCAAGTAGTGGGAAGATATCTGGTGTTAGAATATATCTACCACTAATAGCTTTTTTACTTGGTGCCCTATCAATAGATGGTTTTTCAACTAAGTCAATAACCTTAGTTAATTTTTCATCATCAACTGTTTTACAAATACCATAGCTTGAAACTTCTTTAAGTAAGACTTGTTTAACACCTAAAATAGGTGAATCTACTTCTTCATAAGCTTCAATTAATTGCTTAATAGCGGGCTTTCTACATCTCCATAAGTCATCACCTAAAAGTAGGGCAAATGGATCGTTTCCGGCAAATGATTTAGCGCATAAAACCGCATGTCCTAAGCCGATTAATTCTTTTTGTCTAACAAAATAAATATTTACTTTATCTAGTAATCCTGTTATTTCTTCATATTCTTTAAGCTTGTTTTTCTCTTTTAATTTATATTCAAGTTCAAAGTTTCTATCGAAGTGATTAATAATAGAATTTTTGTTTGCACTAACAATAATTAAAATATCAGTTATACCTGCATCTACGCATTCTCTAACAATATATTCAATTGTTGGAGTATCGACAATTGGAAGCATCTCCTTTGGAATTGCTTTTGTAACAGGTAAAAAACGCATACCATAACCAGCAGCTGGAATAACAGCTTTTGTGACTTTAGACATCCAATCCCCTCCTATACGTGTTTTTGACTACCCTTTACCATCATAGGGCTAGTAACTATTTCATCAAATTCTTGAGCTTTACCAAATAAGAATCCTTGGTAGTAATCTACCTTTAATTCTTTTAATCTTTCAAATGAGTCTTGATCTTCAATAAATTCACATAATACCTTAAATTGAATATTAGCATATTTTTGTCCACGTTTACCAAGTTCTCTTATATTACCAATTATATCATAAACTTGTTCATTTTCTTTTGCTTTCTTTACTAAATCTCCATCAATCTTAACTAATTCGAAGGCATTAGTTTGGAAATATTTCATTGATGTTTGACCTGCGCCATAATCATCAATAGCAAAATCAAATCCTTTTTCTTTTAATTCACAAATCTTATTTAAAGCTAAATCTTCATTTGTGAATTCATCTTCTTCTGTAATTTCAATAACAAATCCACTTGGATCTATATCATAACGATTAAACATTTCCATTAAATCATCAATGAAAGACTCTTTTTCTAAGCAAGTCATTGAAATATTAAATGTGATAAATGATTTACATTTCTTTCTATCTACATTAAGTAGCATATTTTCCCATAGATAAGAGTTTATTTCATATTCTAAGCCTGCGCTTCTAGCAAGTTCTATTGCTAGTGGTGGAATAACATAATTTTCTTCATACCACCAACGCATTAAGCATTCCATACCTTTAATTTCAAAGTATGTAGGTTTTCCAGATTCATCAAAATCAACATGGTTACCAACAATAGGTTGGAAATAACTCTTAATTTTAAGTTGTTTCTTTAACTTATCTAAATATTCTCTACGTTTTGTTTCAAATTCTTTTGCTTTATAACTATCACGTTTAGAGTTAAATTCGATTACTTTTTCTCTAACTTCTTTCATTAATTCCATATCTTTGATTAATTGAGTACATAAAACTTTAGCTGTTTCACCTAATTCAAAATCAAAGTCAAAGATAGTAACATCTTTATTTCTATCTTTAGCAATTAAATATTTCTTGTATAAATGTTTAACATTATCCTTAAATGCTTTTTTCTTTGCATAAGTATTTAACATAATTGCTGGAATAAATATAGCAAAGCTAATTGCAACAGATATTCCTTGAACTAAAATACCTAGTCCATTATTAGTTGCATCATAAGCATTAAAGAAAATTAATGATGCATTATTTGTACTACCAAGAACATCTATGTTAAAGCCTAAGCATAAATAGTAACTTACTACTGTTGTAATTATTGGTGTAATAATAATTGGAATAAATGACATTGGGTTTAGTAATAATGGATAACTATAATGAACTACATTAGTATAGCCAAATGATCCTGGAACTAAACCAACAGTACCATAAATTCTATTAGATCTTCTACCAAAGATTAAAACAGCAAGTACAAAACTAAAAATAAATGGGATTAAAACAAATACTCTAATAAATGTAGGATTAACAATATTACCCATGGATGCTTCACTAAATACTGTATCTAATCCAGCACCTAAGAATGAACCAACACTACACATAAATGAGTAAATAACGCCATTTAATAGTTCTATGTTAGTATGTTCAAATAGATAAACAAATGGTGCTCCTATAGCATCAATCAAAGTAGCCATTTTTGACGCTTCTAATACTTGTTGAATAATTGCAACAGGTATCATTACAATTAAAAATGGTATTAATAAGTTAATAATTGAGATAACTATTTTCTTAGCTTCTGTTGTATAAACCTTATAATTAAGCTTTTTCATCGATTGAAATTTAACAAAAACTTTAACTGTAAAATAGCTCATAATTATTCCAACAAAAGTATTTTCTAGTCCAAATCCATCAAAAAATCCTTCACTAGAAAATGATCTTAAAGATAAAATGAATAAGCCTAATGTGGCTGTAAAAATTATAACAATCATTGTTGGGAATTCCGTTACTTTATCTTTCATAAATCTATACGTTAGTATGATTGTAAAATATAAAGTTATAATATCTAAAGTAAGTTGTTTAAATGATAAAAACAATTCATTTATACCAGATTCAGTTATTAAATTTTGATAACTATCTATAGGCAAGTCATATAAAAAACTTGCAATAAAACCAATAAGGATAATAGGTATAAGCATGACTAGTGTCTTTTTTATACATCCAATAAAGGTACTATTTGCAAATGCTTTGTATAGCTTAAAATATTTTTCTTTTGTAAATTTGAAAAATGATTTAGAGGTTTTCGTATCTTCTTCAATTTTGAGTTTCTTACTATTGAGTAATTCTTCCATACTTAACCTCCTTACATAATAAAAGATGCCTAGAAATAGTCAAGAACGAAGTTCCTGAAATGATGGTGGCCTCTTATATATAAATTAGGATTCTAATAACTAGATTAGCATTCACACATTATATATCTTAGCCCCTAATAAGTAAAAGTTTGGGTTCCGCATGTTTTCTAGACAAATATATTATACCATTTTTTTAAAATAAAATCTATATAATTGAAATTATATATATTTTTAGAAAGAAAAAAGACTCACAAGGAGTCTATTTATCTTACTTTAAAGCGTCAATTAATTCAGCTTTCTTCATTTTTGAATATCCTTCGATATTCTTTTCTTTAGCCATTTCTTTTAATTCAGCAACAGTTAAATCATTAAGATTTGTAGCAGCTTTTGGAGCTTCTTTCTTTTCTTCTACTTTAGCTTCAGCCTTTTTAGGAGCAGCTTTCTTTGGAGCTTCAGCAGTCTTTTCAGCTTCTACTGATTTTCCGCTTGCTTTAGCAGTAGAAATTTTTTCTCCAGCGTTAGCTTTCTTAGCTACTTCAATTAGATCTTTGAATCCTTCTTTATCGAAAATAGCAATTTCAGCTAAAACCTTACGGTTTACTAATACGTTTGCCTTATTTAATCCTGAGATTAATAAAGAATATTTGAAATCATTTGCTTTACAAGCAGCATTGATTCTTGAAATCCAAAGTTTTCTGAATTCTCTTTTCTTTTGTTTTCTATCTCTATAAGCATATGCTAATGAACGCATTACTTGTTCATGAGCTGTCTTATATAATGTTCTTTTGCTTCCAAAATAACCCTTAGCTAATTTTAGAATTGCTTTACGTCTTCTTCTTGTTGTGTATCCACCTTTAACTCTCGGCATAATTACTTACCTCCTAGTATAAACCCTTAATTCTCTTGATATCGC
>JAGCWW010000035.1 GCA_017961685.1 Acholeplasmatales bacterium
ATATGATTATACCAACAGTCAATCTAATATCTATGATAGAAAGTTTGTAGATCTTAATCCATTTAGATATAGAGGATATTACTATGATCAAGAAACATGCCTATACTATCTAATAAATAGATACTATGACCCAGAAACACACAGATTCATTACAATAGATTCATTTGAATACTTAGATATAGAATCTATCTCTGGGATAGATCTATATCAATACTGTCATAATAATCCAGTGATGTACTTTGACGGAGATGAATATAGTAATTTATTTACTTCAAGTAGCACTGGAATGGTTGCTACAGGCGGAACTAGTGAAAACGTCTCGCAAAAAGAAAAAAGGTCTGTTATATCTTGGCTTAAATTGGCCTCTATAGCTTTACCAGATATTATAACAGCAGGAAAATATTTTTCTGCTAGTAATATTCATAAATATGTGGGGTATGGCAAGAATACAAGATACGTTTTTCCTAAACTAGGTGGTACTTGGAGATACATAGCAAAGTCTAAATCGGGTTTCTTTAGTAATTCTAGTGCAATATTCAAACAAATTCTTGCAAAAGATGCTAGGGCTGGATTTGGAGCTATTGCAAAATCTATCGGTTTTACAGTTGGTGTAAACGCTATTATTAATTTTGGATCAAATTTATATGAAAATAACTGGCATATCGATGGTGCAATGCTAAAAGATACATTAATAGATACCACAATTGGAGTCGGATCTTATTATTTGGCAGTTGGAATAGTATCGGGGGTTTCTGCTGGTTTATTGGCTGTTGGTGTTAGCATTTCAGGAGGAGTTGTTGTTGTTGGAGTTGTTGCCTTAAGTGTTGGCATTGAATGGCTATTGAGAGAACTTATTGACTATAAAGATTAAGAGGAAACTATTTATTATGAAAAATGCAATAAAAAAATATTTAAAAACCAAGAAATTTTGCAATTATAACATTTTAGATAAACTCTTTGATTTATATGTATCGGGAGAAATGAAATGCCTTTTATCTGTATATGATGATGTTGATATATATCCAAAATTAAGTCATAGAGATAATACTATTCAAATAACTTACAGTTATAACAATATTCACGTCGGTATTGATTTTTTTGAAAATAACTACGATGTTGTTATATACCATACCGGGATAAAACCAAACGAACTTGAAAAAAAATTCATAAAATATTATTATGATGAAGGGTTTGACTTTAAATTTTTAATAGAAAGTATAGATGAAAAAATTAAAACTTATCCCGAATTAAAAGACATTTCAAAACTTATAAAAAAGAGAAAGAATTGTTTTTTAGTATCAAGAATATGTTTTTTAATTCCAGTTATTATTATTTCCATAATTGCATTATATGTGGCTATTACAAAAGAAACTATATATTTGGGTCCGCAATTTTTATTAGTTATTATTATTATACCATTATGTATCTGGTTTATCTTTAATTCGATTGGAAAACATTTAGAATAGTAGAATTATCACACTCATCTTTTAAGTAAACTGAAAAAAGTTTAGTCAATAACTTTATAGATATACTCCAATATCAATTTTTATATTTTTTCCATTTGTATAGATAAAATCTTAGGTTCCACTTTTCAAACTGTTAACAATACACAAAACGGTTATACTAAAATACCCAATATTAGAGTTGCTTTCATTTTGCAAAACAGAAACAATACTAGTAGAAGTAATATTACTATATACCAAAAATAATAAGATAATTATAATTCTCTAAAACAATCTTTGTCTAAACCAAAACTAAAAATAAAACTTAGAAAAAATAACACCATTACCTATGACTTTAAAGGAAGAATGACATCATTCGGAAATAAAACACTTCTATATGATAATTATGGCAATACCACATCTAAAGGAAGTAATATGTCATATGAATATGTAAGAGGTAATCTCTTATCAAAATCAACTAGAACTCTAAGCACCTATAATATAAATTTTAATGTTATATCAGATTATACCTATGACTATAAAGGTATAAGACAATCTAAGATAATAAATATCTACCAGGAAAATGTCTCAACTCCTATAGAAAGTAACACTCACACGTTTTACTATGATAATTCTAATAGACTTCTATTTGAAGAAACAAGTGAAGGACTAATAGAATATATCTATAGTGGAAATAATCTAATAGGTGCAATCTTTAATGGAAGAAAGTATAGATACATTAAAAATATCTTAGGTGATATAATAGAAATAAGAAACGAATCAGGTGAAATTATATGTGGATATTCATATGATTCATTTGGAAACAATGAATTATATGATTATACCAACAGTCAATCTAATATCTATGATAGAAAGTTTGTAGATCTTAATCCATTTAGATATAGAGGATATTACTATGATCAAGAAACATGC
>JAGCWW010000004.1 GCA_017961685.1 Acholeplasmatales bacterium
AAATTAAAGAACGTTGAAATTGAAAAAGATGGAGGTGAGATAAATGGCTGATTATACAATTAAATTAATTGATTTATACACCCCTGATAGATTTCGGAAATCAACTATATACTAGAGATGAGGTTGAATCATGGTTTAAAGATTATGAGCTTACAGATTTTCTTACAACTACACAAATCGAAACTATTAATAATGCTCGTGTGTGGTCTAAAGACAAATTAGCTAAGAAAATAGTAGACCATTACGACCTTAGAGAGATAGGTTTTGAAACAACCGGACTTTTTGAACACGAGGCAAAAATTAAAATGAGAGAGGTTATGGAATATTATTTGCCTGTCGTTTATTCGAACTCTATGGAATATGACCCATTAGAATCAGTTTTATTTGATATTACTGATACTAGAACTATTGATGGCGAAGGAAGTTCAGAGAGTGAATCTTCATCAAGTGGAAATGGTACTTCAATCTCTAATGATACACCTCAAACTAATGTTTCTAAACAAAGTATTTTAGCTCGGAAATTATGCTACTAATGTTAATGGGTCAGAATCAGAATCGGAAGTATCAGGAAATACTTCAACTACTTCTCATACTGTTGAAGTTCTTAATCATCACGAGCAGGGTAATAAAGGTGTACTTGATTCGTACCAAAGAATGCTCGTTGATTATAGAAAATCAATAGTCGCAGTTGATACCGAAATTATAAAAAGTTTAAATAGCCTTTTTATGGGCATTTACTAGAAAGGATTTAAAAAATATGAAAGATGTAGAAAAATTAGAGCCACGAGCTTTTACAAAATTTTGTATGTCAATAGGTGCAGTACCTTCATCTTATTTAGCAGCACTTTCAATAGAAGAACAACTTCTATGGTTATGTTCTTACTTAGAAAAAGAAGTAATACCTGCCGTTAATAATAATGGAGAAGCAGTATCTGAATTACAAAATTTATATATCGAGCTTCACGATTATGTTGAACATTATTTTGATAATCTTGATGTACAAGAAGAAATTAATAATAAACTTGATAAAATGGCTGAAGAGGGAGATTTAGCAACCTTATTAGCACCATATATTATTTCAAATTGCACCTTAAATTATAATACATTAGCTGATTTAAAGGGTGCTGATAATTTAAGTGAGGGTTCTTTTGTCCAAACTTACGGAAATGCTACTTTAAATGATGGACAGGGTAGATTATACAAAATTCGTGCTAAAAATGTATTAGATGTTGTAGATGATGTAAATATTATAGGACTTACTAATTACCCTAATTTAGTTGGTGAATTAATAGTTACTTCTAATCCTACACAACAAGAAACTATCACTTATTTAGGTTCTGGAGCAGATGATGATTATCGGTTACGTGGAAGCTACTTTTAGAAGAACAGGAAATGTTGTTACAATTGATTTTATTTTTTCAGCTATTCCTGACTCGTATTCTTTTGAATTAAATAACGAAAAAATACCAATTCCTGAATTTGCTACACCAAAACTAGGTAATAACTATACGTATTGTACTCTTGCACGTGGTTATATGGAAACAGATAATCCTTTAACTGAACCTGTTGAAGTAAATATATCAGTTAGAAACTACGGTTCAACTAATGTTGGATTAACAGGGTATATTAAAAATAGTGATAGTAGCTTAACGCTAAAAGGATTTTATACATCAATGACTTATATTATAAGTTAACAAGATCTTGCTGCATAAGTAGGCCTGCGGTTGCTTTGGACTCTCTGGACAGGGTGGCCGTGGGCGTGTAACCCTTTTGAGAAAAGCGTTGTAGGTTGGGTGTTGACTTTTGGTAGTGAGGTGTGGTATAATAACCCTTTTGTGTAAGGTTGGGGAAGTTTACATAAAAGGGCATTTTTTTAGAAAAGGTATT
>JAGCWW010000036.1 GCA_017961685.1 Acholeplasmatales bacterium
ACAATATATGGATGTAGTTAGTGACACTACTACATTAGATAAGTTTAAGAATAATGCATCTCTTATTTTAGATAAATATGATAGTGCTACTAAGATAAGAAGTATTAACTATAAAGCACATAACCCTAATTATAGTTATTTATCTACTACATACATTGATAGTGATGGTAATATTCGTTCTATTAATGAAATAGAATATGATATTGGTTCAGATAAATATGAAATAACTAGTAATACATATACATTTAATAAATCTAACGCCACTCTATTAGATTTATTTAATAAGATATTAGCCTAACTCTTTTAAGAACGTAGTGAATTAAAAGTAATGTCTGAAGTAATGAGGACATGACAAATTATGTGAAAAATTGCATTAGCTGTAAATATGGAATATATTATAAGTAGAAAAAGACGGGAAAATGGATAACAAAAATAAAATTTTTAGGGGTTTAATTTTAGTGGTTTCTTTTTTTGCAGTATCTTGCTCTTGCAAAAACAATAAAGAAACAAAGGACAATGTATCTAACACAAACAATTCAACCTCATCGAATACAAACGATGGTTCTAATTCATCTGAAACAATGCTTGTTTCTTCGCTTCCTAATAGTTTCACTTTTCAAGAAAAAGAATATTTTATTGATAGAGAAAATAAGGATACCAGTTTAGTCACTTTTTTAGGATATTTAATAAATTATAATGATTTAGATAAATGGAAAGATTATGATAATAACCCTGATTTATTGTACGCTTTTGATTATGGTAACAGTTTGTTACGTATTGATTACGAAAACAAACTTTCTAATAGATTTGAAGTTTTTTATAACGGAAAAGATTATGAAAAACTTGCAATTAAGGATTTTTCGAATGATTTTATAATTTTTTCTTTAGGAGGATAGAAAATGTTCTTAAATACACTTACGCTTGTTTTTATGGTGTCTGCATCTTTTAATAATGCAGGTAGATTCGCAGCTGGAATCAATAAATGTTCTGATCTGATCGAAGAATCAGCATTTGCTTATGAAGTTCTTAGCGAAAATCAAAGTAGTTCTTTGTTGGACAATAATCTTGAAGTTACCAGACAAAAAGTATCTTTAACTACTTCTGATTATAATTCTGCTAATATGGTTAACTACAATATAAGTACAAAAACTACAACATATGAATATTTTGATTCAAATTCTTATCCGAAAAGAAATAGCACTTTGAGTAAAAATGTTAGTTTTTTATCAAAAAATATTATGGATGTTAATTCTTCTGAAAATGACATTGGATATTCTACGCAATCACTAATGGGCCCTTTGCAAAGTGCTACTATTCATGGCACTGATGATAGAAATCTAGTTTCTAATCCACAATCGTGGCCTTATAGGGCTACTGTAAAAATCGAAACTACGTATTTTAATGTTTGGAGCAATGCCGATAGCAAATATCATGATAGAAGTTTTATAGGCACAGGATTTTTGGAAGGACCAAATTTGCTAGTTACTGCAGGCCATTGCGTTTTTGACGACGTTACTGAAAAATATACTGATAGCAATGGAAAGATTAATAGCGATTTTGAAGACAATATAGAGAATCCGCGTTTTCCAGATATAGTTAAGATTTATGCTGGAGTAAATGGTTATAGTGAGATTTCTCCTTCTTACAAATATTATGCCGAGGCATTCATAATTAATATTCAAAAGGAATACTATGAGAATCCTACACTAGATTATGATTGGGCAGCAATTCAGCTTGATAGAGATTTAGGAAATACAATTGGCTATTACGGTAAAATTAGTAACTGGTATGAGGATAATCATAGCGTGTACTCTTATGGATATCCAGGAGATAAGCCTTCTACTATGTGGGAAGTTTGCGGAAATTTAAATGGAAAAACTACGTATACATATCATTATGATTTAGATACTGTTGGAGGTCAAAGTGGATCGCCTATTTTCATGGTCGATAATAACGGACAAACATATGTTTGTGGGATTCATACTTTTGGCAATTCTTCGTATAGTGGTGGAACTATAATAAATTCGTTCATTTTTCATTATTTAAAAAGTTTTATTTCATATCATAACTATGAACATAAAGTGGCGACGATTAAACCTACTGATTATGTTTTTGCTGATTCATACCCTGTAAGTGATTATTTAAGAAATAATTTTGTTTCGCACAATACCTCTTCGGGGTTTAGATTTGAAACACGTAGATATAGAACTGGTTACATACATAACGAGTATATTGTAATGTCTCCAATTAGAAAAAATATTAGAGAAGCTTTTATTGAATATAGATTTGATACACCCGTTTCGAAAATTGATGTTGATTTAGCACATTGGAGAAATCTTTCTAATGAATGGACATATAGCTCTGTTTGTGATGCTGTTGTTCGATTCAAGCTGTTTAATCAGCAAATAACTGTCTTTGATCTTTTGTCTAGTTCGACAAATCTTCCGACCGATAGGACACGTCCGACAAAATATTCTATTGTTTTTCCTATTCCTGTTTGCACCTTTGAATTCTATATGTACAGTAAAGTAGAACATTTTAATGAGAATAATAAAGGCAGAATATGTATTGGTAATATGGATGTATATACAACAGAAGGTTACTAATATCTAAAAATACAAATTACCTTTAGTAAAAAGAATTTAAATAGTTTTAGATTTATATAGCAAGATATTAGTTTAACTCTTTAAGAACATAGTGAATTAAAAGTAATGTCTGAAGGATGAGAACATCAACTTTCAATATAAAAATAGTAGTTAAACTAGAGGGTTTTGTTGACAAATACTTACAATCATATGATAATATATATGCAATTAATATTGCACCTGTTAGGGCAGGGTATTGTCCCTAGACCATTATTGGTATAAGAGGCTTCACTAAAAGTTTGGTGAAGCCATTTTATTACAAATGAAAAAAGTTTTTAAATTGAAGCAGACATTTTACAATAAGATGGTAGGCGACACTGAATTTGAAAAAGATTTGGATCGTCCTTATTTTATTATTAGAGGTCTTTCATATAAAGGCAGTAAAGTGACCGTTGGGATACCACTACGTAGTAACATTAATAAAGAATTTGCTAAAAAGACCGATGAATATATCTCTACTCCACCAAGCGATCATACTTTAACCGGAAAAGGAAATATTGCGGGGTGGCATATTGTTAAAATGATACCTATTGATTTTTCTGTTGTTGTTGGACAATCGATTGTTGCAGGTTCATCTTTAGAAATACCTTTTGAAATAGCAAATACGTTCTCTAATACCCAACTAATTGAAAAAGTTAAAAAAATGCTTGCTCGTTTTGAAAACGGAGAACAAGTTTTTGGCGCGGTTGATTTTGATGGAGCAATTGGAAAACTAAATGAATCAAAATCTAAAAAATAAATAAACTATTTGATAAATTTATTTGATGTTTGAAATCTTTTAATGCAGTGATGCATTCAATATAGAAATAGGGAATGCTTCTAGTTACACAATTACTGAAAAATATATGGATGTAGTTAGTGACACTACTACATTAGATAAGTTTAAGAATAATGCATCTCTTATTTTAGATAAATATGATAGTGCTACTAAGATAAGAAGTATTAACTATAAAGCACCTAACCCTAATTATAGTTATATAT
>JAGCWW010000037.1 GCA_017961685.1 Acholeplasmatales bacterium
TATATATTATATTATATATTATATTATTAATTAATTAATTATTATTAATTATTAAAATTATTAATTATTAAATAATAAAAATGGATACTTAAAGTGACCATATTATAAAAGTGGTATCTTTCATTGAATACCAAAGGTAAGTAATCAAGGTGGGGATTGATGTTAAATTAAAGCCATTTGAGTCTTGATTGTTTTACACCATTCCCCATTAATTGATTGTATATTATTAATTATAATAATATTTGACCTATATTATAAGACCGTATCTTTTGGTCATAATAATATGAAGTCATCAACTATTATGGGGATTGATCAAAACACTTAGTTAGGAGATAAGTCAATTATTGGTACTTTCCCCAACTTCAAGTGTTGATACTTCAAAAGTCCAAATCGTATCCACCAATCCCCAACTACTTTCCATTCATGAAAAAAATAATTAATTTTCGAGGCAAGATGATACAATCAAAAGTGAATAACAAGAGGAATAGTAGAGCATTAAGGCTGGGGATTACTTAGTCTTAGTTTCTAATGAAGGTGCTTCTATAACTATAATATCAAGCCAAAACTCGTACCTTTTTATAGACCAAAAAGTATCCACTTGACTTTTCATTCATGTAAAGTAGTTAAGGATTTGCGTTAACTTAGATCGATAACAAAACTATATAAAGAGATTATATAAAATCATATCAATTTAAACATGCTTGCTATAAACTTCGCCTTATGTGACCTACCAATGGGACTCCAGAGATTCCTTAGAGCCAATCCTACCTACATCGATATACCAATGGAGAAATGGGATACTTCAAAAGTTACCAATATGAGTGGCTGGTTTGCTGGTTTTGATGGTTCTCTTCTTCCAAGCCTTGCAGAATGGGATACTTCTAATGTTACAGATATGTCTTTTATGTTTGCAGATTTTAGGGGGAGCTTACCAAATATTGGCAGATGGAACACCAAAAATGTCAAAACAATAAGGGGGATGTTCCAAAACTCAAATATCCGTAACTTCTTTATAACTGAATGGGATGTAAGTAAAGTTGAAGATATGAGCTATACATTTAGATGGTGCTATAGAGCTAGAGATATGTACTTGGATGGTTGGAACACCCAAAATCTTAGATATATGAGGGGAACTTTTGAAGGATGCAGTGATTGCAAGAGATTCGGAGTAGAAAGATGGAATGTATCAAAAGTTGAAGATATGTGCTCAGTTTTTGCCTCTTGCACTGATTTAGAACAAATAGAATTATTTCAATGGGATATGAGGAGAGTGCAAGATACTAGTTATATGTTTAGATATTGTACTAAGCTTGAAAAAGTAGATTTTGGCAAAAACAAAGTAGAATGCAACCAAAGGATGGAGCACATGTTCCAATCATGCCACCTCCTAAAGACTCTTAACTGGGAATTTACAACCAACTTAGTTTTTGATATGTCATATCTATTTGATGGTTGCTATAGTCTAAAAAATATAGATGTTTCAAACTTTAAAACTAGAAATGTACAAGATATGACTAAGCTATTCCATAACTGTCAAGATCTAGAGTTTGTAGACGTATCTAAATGGAATACAAGCAAAGTAATTACAATGGAAGAGATGTTTAGCGAATGCCATAATCTAGAGTATGTTGATGTCTCTAATTTTGATACAAGAAAAGTTCAACTCTTCAATGGAATGTTTAAAAATTGTGTTAGATTACTCAAAGTCGATGTTTCAAATTGGAATACTAAAAGTGCTACTCATATAAATGAGATGTTTATGGAATGCCACAAACTAGTTGAAATAGATGTATCAAAGTGGAATACCAATAAAGTAGAAGATTTTAGCTTTATGTTTAATGGTTGCTTATCTTTAGTCAAATTAGATTTATCAAGCTTTTATATAAACAGAGATACTAGTGTATTTAGATTTGCAATGGATTGTCCTTCCTTAATCACCATCAAAGCTCCTCAAACCCAAGAAGATACTACTTTAGGCTATACGTTTGCTGATGGTTGCTCTTCTTTAATTAAAAAAGATATTATGGTATATGAAACAAGCTTTGAAGAAGATAGCTGGAATTAATTAGCTTTTAAATAGCTTTATAATTGTTCTTTATTATCTTTAAATCAAATTTCTAAATCAAATATTATTTAAGTATATTATTAGGGATTGGGATAAAAGAAGGGGTCAAGTAAAGGACTTTAATCCTTTACTTGGCCCCTTTTTTTATGCCACTCTGTTCAACTTTTTAAAAAATTTATTTTATGAATAGATTAATTAAACACACTTATTTATGAACTTAAGTATCATATTTATAGTCTTCTGAGGGTCTTTGGGGTCATATTGTCCATCTATCATCACCATTTGACATCCATACTTAGCAGTTAAGAATAAGTCTTCTAACTTCATCAGATATGCTTTATCGATTCCTTGTTCTTCTGGTCTACCTCTAGACTTTATTCTTTCAAGACATACATTAACATCAGTATCTAAATAAATAATTCCATTAAGGTTTGGATAGTCTTTCATTAAGTCAGTTCGGATTTCATCAAGTAAAGTCATTTCCATTGAGGATAGTTTATCATAGTAAAAGGAAGCAACTTGAAAGGACTTATCTGTATGAATACTTCTCTCAAGTAAGATTACATCATAGTTAGAACATATTGCTTCTTTAATTTTTCTTATTTTAGATAACATGGATTCTAACTCAAAAGTAAATGCCCATCTTTTAGGATCATCATAAAATGACTTAAGCAAGTCAGTACCACCAATGTTCTTCCATTCATTCACTGGTTCATAAATGACTTTACAGTTGGGGATTTGCTTTTCTAATAGTCCAAGTAAAGTTGTTTTTCCTGCACCAATATTGCCTTCAATTGAGAATATTTTCTTGAATAGTACATTCATTGGTTTTATATATTAATTAATAAAAAGTTGGGCCTATAAGCGTTTCGAACATGCTAGCCAAAGTAAAGGGACAAAGGTTATAGAGCCACTGAGCGAATACTTATAAGCCCAATTATTGATGTACTAAACACATTATATACTCAGAAAAAAAATAAGGCAGAACCAGTATTTGAACTCAAGACGGAAAGGTTGGCAAAAATGACAAAAAGGCAGGTTGGGTCTACAAGAGACCATTTCGACCAGCATGGAGCCGGCAAGTCATAAGACTCAATGATATATACATTAAACCTTTATAAATAGACTTAGTAAGTAACAAAACTTTTTATGGTTATAAATTAATTAATTTAGTGATGTCATTATGTGTGTTAGATAAGGCAGGCGTGCTCATGCTTGTTTCGAAATTATTTCGACCAGAAGGTGAGGTATATTGTGCTTGTTTGCCAGTGTAAATTAATTAATTTATCCCCTGGTAGATTAATTAATAAAAAAAAAATAGAAGTTAATGAATAAGTATATAAAGGGATTGACGACGTGTTAAAATATATTTAAAATGGGTAAGCAAGGAAAGACAAAGAA
>JAGCWW010000038.1 GCA_017961685.1 Acholeplasmatales bacterium
TGATGCTAATGGAACATCAGGAAGTGGTTATGGTCCATATATTATCGTTCAAAGTAGTGATGGTACAACGTGGCTTTATGGTGACTTATCTCCAATTAGTGGTATATCATTAAATGATTACTTAGTACAAAGTCAATATATCGCAACAGAAGGAAATCCTGCTGGAACAGGTTCAACTGGTTATCACGTTCACATAGAACTCGAAATGTTACAACCTCGGTCAAAGTTTTCGTTATGGTTATGCTAATAGTTCTAATCCTTGTATACCAACAGGATTACCTAATCAAAGAGGTGGCCCTTACATTTATGATGGTACACCAATACCACCAACACCACCGACACCTTCAACAACTGGTAATAATAAAAAATGGTTTATGAATAAATTAAGAAAAGCTAATATATATTTTTAATATAGAAGGGAGAATCAAATGACTAACGAAGAGATGCAAAAACTAACTGAACGTATTCAAGAGAAAATAGGCAAAGAATCATCAGGACTTATTGCTGATGATTTAGGACTTTTAATCTCTGATACAAGTAAAGTAAATCAAGATGTTTTTGAAAAATCTGAAGAAATAACTAAACTAAAAGAACAAAAGGAAAAGCTTATTGAAACAAATGGCAATTTATTGCAACAAATTTCAATGGGAGAAGATATACCACCAAAGAGAAATCAACCAAAGGTTGAAGAAGATGAAGAAGTTTCGATTTCTTGGAGAGACTGTTTCGATTCGAAACGGCAACTTCATTAAATAAATATTTTTTAAAAGAAAGGAAAATTTTAAAATGTTACCAAAAGGTTTAAAAAATTCATTAAACAAAATAAGACAAATTAGTTCAGATATCTATCATCAATATATACCAATATTAGAAGATGATACTGATATTTCAGCTTTAGCTGAACCAGTACTAACAGTACCTGAAGTATATAACGAATTTTGTAACGCATTAGTTAATCGAATCGTTTATACACAAATTGAAACAAAGGTATTCAATTCTCCTCTAAAAGGATTAGAAGGCAATGTTATGCCTTTAGGATATGCAGGTCAAGAAATTTATGTAAATCCTGCTAAAGGTAGACAATATAACCCAAATGACTTTGCAGGCATCTTACAAAAATATGAGGCCGATGTAAAAGTTCAATATCTAGTTAAAAACTTTGATATGCAATATCCATTAACAGTCATCAGAACAAAATTAAAAGAAGCTTTTGTTTCTTGGGAGAGTTTAGATAGCTTTATTTCAGGCTTAACAAATTCATTATACAACGGAATGTACATAGATGAATGGAGATTCAGTAAAGGATTAGTTTCAAGTGCTTACAAAAATAATATGGTTATGGTAGAAACTATAGCTAATGACCCTACAGGAAGTGAAGGTTACGCTAAAGCATTTACAACTAAAGCAAGAGAATTATTCTTAAATTTCCAAATGCCATCAACCAAGTACAATGCTTGGTATAAAGTAGGTGGTGCAGGAAAACCTATTACAACTTGGACAAATCCAGAAGATATTGTTATATTAATTAGAAATGATATAAGAGCTTACTTAGATGTCAACGTTCTTGCTAATGCGTTCCAAATTGATAGAGCAGTTCTACTTGGAAATATTTACCCGGTTGATAACTTTGATGTTTATTCAGATGATGGAAATAAAATTTATGATGGTTCAGCTATCTACGGAATGATTGCAGACAGAAATTGGTTCAAAATTAAACCTATTGATCAATTTATGGAGAATAGCTACAACTCAAATAATAGAGCTATGCAATATTTCTTAAATAATATTAAAATGTATGAGTTCTCTTTATTTGCTAATGCTTGTGTGTTTGCTACAAGTGAATCAACAGTAGAATCTACAAATGTAGAGTTCGTTGATGGGAATCCAACAACAGTAGCTCCAAATAGTTCAATCGTACTTGAAATTGCTACAACACCAGCTAATGCAAGTAGTTCAATTACATTTACAAGTTCAGCTCCAACTTATGCAACAGTTACTAAAATTGATAATAGACACGTTAGAGTGAATGGACTATTAGAAGGTTCTACTACAATTACTGCATCTGATGGTTCTCATAGCGATACTTTATCAATAACAGTTGCACCAAAAGAAATAAAAATTACTGGTCTTTCTGCGGGTGTTGAATCTATAAATGTTACAACAACTGAAACATTAACTTTAACAGTTACACCAGCAGATGGTAATACACCTATTTATTATACAAGTTCAAATGATGCTATATTTACTGTATCAAAAGATGCTTCAAAAAATAACAAATGTACAATAACAGGTGTTTCTGATGGAACAGCAACATTAATATGTACAACAGGTGAAATAACCGTTCTTGTTACAGTTAATGTTGATGTAGCATAAATAAAGCCTTGTAAGAGGTAGGAAAAACCTACCTCTTATTTTAAATAATTTAGAAAGGAGTTTTTAAAATGGCAATTACTCCAGATACCAATATTCGCCTTCTAAAATGCCCCCTCCAATTAGATAATAAAAATCAAATCACATTTAGAGATAAAGAGCGCGACCAATACCCTTATTTTTTGTCATTACCATACATTGAAGTAACATCATCAATGTATCAAAGGGCATCTTCATCTATTTTTTACCCCGGTAATTATGATGCTTTAATTCATTATAACTACTGTATGTATCAAAATCACCATTATAGTGATAAATGGTATTTTGCTTATGTTACAGGAATGAAATATATTAATGATAATATGACTCAAATTTTTATTACGGAAGATGTTTTTCAAACTTGGTATTATGATGCTTGGTTAAGACCTTCTTTTGTAGAACGTGAAATGCTTTCAGTTAGCGATGATGTACCACGGAGCTAATTTAGTCCCAGAAAATCTTGAGACAGGCGAGTATAAAATCGGTGGAACTGCAAGCGTAACAGGATTAAATCCATATTATGTGTGGGCGTATAGTGGCGACCATTTTGATTTCGGTGCAACAGCTCAATACCCCGCATTAAATGTAGATTTAACTACTAAAGCTGGTAGATTATTCGTGAATGGAATTCATACAGGTTTAAATTTAATAGTTGCTACTACTGATATTGGTTATGCTTATGTTGATACCGCTTTAAAAATTGATAATCAATCTGAATATGTTGTAGCTCATTTTAGTGTACCATCTCTTGCTTGTAATAATAATTTAACTTTATTGCATCAAGATAGACCCGGTGTTTATATTGCTACAGGTAAAGCTACTGCTACTACAAAATCATTAAGTGCTAGACCAACATCTATTGATGGTTATACTCCAAAAAATCGGTAAGGTTCTTACTTATCCATATTTATATGTAGGTTTTAATCCTAGAAACGGGAGTCCTAAAATATATCGTTATGAAGATTTTACAAACGCTACGCCTTCATTTAAATTAATTAGTGAAATAAACCCTAATCCAACGGCGTATGTTATACCTCAAAATTATAGAGGAAAAAGTGGCGATAACATAAACGATAGTGCGACTTTAAATGGTTTTCCTCAAGTTGCTAGCCGTGTTGATGTTTATAATTCTTGGTTAGCTGAAAATAGCGGTATTATAAATGTACAACAAAGACAAGCTTCTACTAATTATGAACTTGATACCATTGGAGCTTCAATTCCTTTATTTAGTGGAATCTTAGGAATCTCGGGAGCTAACTCAAGTAACAATGATAATGAATCAATAGCTCGTAGTCAAGTTGAAAGCTTTGGTCAAGTAGTTAATAGCGCTTTAGATATTACTAAATTAACCGCAAATTATGGATACTATGTTCAAATGTTAAACGCTCAAAAAGAAAAACAAGCAATGCTTCCTGATAATGTTACAATGGGCGGAACAAACGCCACTTTACTAGGCTATGAACTTTTAGATGATGATATTTTTACTCAGTATAATATTAAATCACAATTTGCTAAAAGAATTGATGATTTCTTTAGTGTTTACGGTTACCAAACAAATGAATTTAAACTTCCAAATACTTGGAATCGTAAATACTGGAACTACGTTAAAACGCAGGGGGCTAACTTTGAACCTACTACTTATACTGCAACCCCTAATGCTCCGCAAGAAGCAATTCAAGTTTTAAAAGTTATATATGATAGTGGTGTTACTTTGTGGCACGACCCCGACCATTTCTTGGATTATACACAAGACAATAGAGCGTCTATGACGTAGAAAGGAGAAAAAATTGAAAAAAGTAAAAAGTAAAATAGGACTAACCCGAAATAACTTTGATGCTATTGATGATACTATTATGAATAGTCAAACATTTTATGATTATCTTGATAGATTCAGAAAAGTTTGCTTATCTATGTTTGAATGGATTAATCTTCCTAAAACAATGAACGCGAGATGGCTTGAACAAACCCTTTATGAAGATGGAATAGCTACACTTTTTAAAGATGAAAAGTATCGGTTATATAAATACTAGATGTACTTCAAATGGTACTATTAATCTTTATGGATTACCTAATAAGTTACATTGCTATTCATTCGATTTACATCGCTCGAAATTATTATATACTGGTTTAAATAGTATCGAGCTTGATGATATAGATGATAAATTAATTAAAGATAGAGAAGAAATTATTCGTAATAGTTCAGCAGTTCTTGTTATGAATAACTGGGACAGAGTACCAACTGAACCGACAATGACTTTATTTGCACAAAGACTTGCACTTGCTGATAGATGTTCTGATACTAATGTTGAAGCACAACGTACACCTGTTATGATATTAGTTCGGAGAAAATCAGCGTTTAACTATGGAAAATCTTTATAATCAATATAGAGGAAATAGACCTTTCATCTTCGGCGATAAAGATCAAATGAATAATATGGATTTTATTAAAGCTATAAAAACTGATGCTCCTATTGTTTTTGATTCTCTTCAACAATATAAAAAAGAAATATGGAATGAAGCCCTTACATTCTTACGGCATTAATAATGTAATGATTGAAAAGTCAGAAAGATTAATTACTGATGAGGCTAACTCTAACAATGAACTTATTAACTTAAATTTACAAGCAAGTTTAGCTCCACGACAAGAAGCTTGCAGACAATTTAATGAACTTTATGGCTTAACTGGAAGTGATAAAGAAATTAAAGTAAGAGTTCGTTCTGATTTACATAATATTATTAAAAACGTTGAATCAATAGTTTCTGATTATGAAGATGTAGAAAAATTAAAGAACGTTGAAATTGAAAAAGATGGAGGTGAGATAAATGGCTGATTATACAATTAAATTAATTGATTTATACACCCCTGATAGATTTCGGAAATCAACTATATACTAGAGATGAGGTTGAATCATGGTTTAA
>JAGCWW010000039.1 GCA_017961685.1 Acholeplasmatales bacterium
GCTGAGATTAATGGCCTTGATGAGGACAATTGTGGACAAGATTGTGATGTTTGTTTAACTAATATGACTTGTACTGAAAGATTCCCATTCTATGTAATAGCCACAAGGGAATGTGTAGAATCTTGCCCAATAACAGATATTATGGGAAAAACTTGCCTTATGAATCATACAAATGCAGGTTTCATTTTATTACAGAATCCATTCCAATTAGAAGATCTCTATAAACCTATAAATCAAACAATAAATATTCAACAATTAATTTCTTCAAAAATATTCGAAACAGTAGTTAGTCAATACAATGTTGATGTAAATGTTGTAAAGAATCAAATTAATAATGTTTTAGGAAAAGGTGAAATATATAATCTTCCACAAAGCCAAATTATTATTGGAAACAATATAAGTATAGAACTAACATCAGTTAGTTTAGAATTACAAAAACTTGCAAAATTATTAGAATCTTCCAACAGTAATAATCAACAAACAACAACAACATCAACAAATCAAACTTCAATTTTAGATATCTCAGAATGTGAAAGTATTCTCAAAAAAAAATATGGTCTTTTAGATGAAGAACAATTAATGATTATTAAAGGTGATATAATTAAAGAATTAAAAGATTTTGTTGGAACAACAACAGATTATCAATTATTCTCCACTTCATTAGGAGCATTCTTACCTTTAAAAGATTGTCAAGAGCAAAGCAAAAATGTTACTATTTATAATCCATTCAATATCTCTAATTTAATATCACCTCTATTACAATATAAAATTAATGATGCTATTGATAAAGGATATGATGTATTTAGTAGTGATAGTCCTTTCTATAATGATGTTTGCACTCCTTTCACTAATGAAAATGGAAATGATGTTTTATTAGATGAGCGTAGAGCAGACTACTTTAATGAACATCTAAATTTATGTGATGATGGATGTAGCTTTAAAGAATACAATCCCTCAACTCACTATTATTCGTGTGTTTGTTCTATAAAAGGAATTAATAGCACAGTTGTAACAAAAGAATTAAGCGAAAATTTCTATAAGAGACATAAAAATTCAAACATAGAAGTATTAAAGTGTGCATCACAAGTATTTTCTTCTGAAGGACAAAAAAAGAATTTCGGTTCATACATTTTAATGGCTTGCATAGTTAGTTTTGTTGGTGTTGCAGTATTTTACTTTGTTAAAGGAAGAGGAAAAGTTGATAATTTATTTAATAAATTATCAAATCAACCTAACCCAGCAAATCCACCAAAACCTTCTGCTACATCTAAAGAAATTGCAAAGCAATCTAACGAAATAAATAATATAGATGAATTTGCTTTAACTGAATATGAATTAAATTTAGCTGATTTTGAAACCGCTAAAAATAAAGATAAAAGAAATTTCTTACAATATTATTGGTCATTAATAAAATCAAAACAAATTTGCATATTTTCATTTTATACTTCTGATGATTACAATATAAAATCAATCAAAATTGCTCTTTTCATTTTATTCGTGGCATTCTACTTTGCTTTCACAGCATTATTCTTTAATGATAGTATAATGAGAAGTATTTATATTTATAAAGGAAATACAGATGCCGCAGTTCATATTCCAAATATTATTTTATCAAGTATTTGCTCTTTAATTATGATGTATATAGTTAGATTTGATTCTTTGACTGAAAGAGATGTTACTAATATTTAATCTGAAACTAATAATAGACAAC
>JAGCWW010000040.1 GCA_017961685.1 Acholeplasmatales bacterium
TCATCCTGAGCCAGGATCAAACTCTCCATAAATTTATGTCTTGTTTGTTTTTATTGATTCGTTTTTAATTCGCTTTGCGTTTTTTCTTTTGCCTGTCTATGTTCAGTTTTCAAAGACCTGTAATCTTGCACGTTTTAGTCAGCGTGCTTTTTTATTATAGCATTGACTAAAGACGTTGTCAATATGTATTTAATTAAATTTTTAATTTATTTAGTCATAAAAATCTAATCTCACACACACCTTTTTTATTCTATAACAGATGAAACATAAAGTCAACAACTTTTTTCACTTTTTTTCACCTTTTTTCAAGAAAATAAAAATGGCACTAAAAAATGCCATTTTATTAATGATTATAATAGTTAATTCTTATACATATATATTATATATATTAGAATATTCGCAAGATGTCATTGAATGTAATATATAGTAGTAATCCTATTAGTAGGAAGAATACTATTGTTGTAAGTGTATCTTCTACTTTTCGACTTACCTTTTTTCTTGTTACTGCTTCTATTCCAACAAATAATATTCTACCACCATCAAGGGCAGGAATTGGAAGTAGGTTAACAATACCAATATTAACACTTAAGAAGCCTAAGAACCATATATAATTTGTGAATCCTCCAGTTAGAGAATTCTTAATCATTGCATAAATTCCAACTGGACCTGATAAGTCTTTAACACCAACATCTCTTGATGTGAATAATAACTTCAATGTATTCCAAACATTAGCAATACTTGATCCAAAATTCTTAAATGAATAAACAAAGCTATAGAAGAAATCAAAATGAAATTTAGGAGATACTCCTATTCTTGCACTAAGCATCTCTAGATCACTAATTGATTTAACTGTTCTTTTTCCAAGTAAATGAACTTCTATTTCTTTTTCTTTACCATCTCTTGTAAGTGTTACTTTTACCTTTTCTCCATCAATTTCTTCATTTTGACAGAATGCGATTAAATCGCTCCATGAATGGATTTCTGTATCATTAATCTTTGTGATAATATCTTTATCTTCTAAACCAGCTTGACTAGCTTTAGTTGTATAAACATATATTACCGCACCATCTACATCACTATATTTTTCAAAGTTACCATATACTCCTAAATTTCCAATAGTAATTATTGGCATAACTGTTGCAGTATATTCTACTTCATCTCTTAAATAAGTTATTGTTACTGTTGTGTTATTTATTATTTCAGTATCTAAATAATCAATATCACTCCATTTTTCAACAGCCTTATCATTAATCTTAATTATTTTATCGCCTTTTCTTAAACCAGCGTGATATGCAGGAGCTTCTATATCTTCTTTATCAAGTTTAAATGTTTCTTCTATTGAACCTATTACAGGTTTATTTGATTGCTTACCAATTAATAAACCAGCAATAATGAATAAGAAGATAGCAAGAATGAAGTTCATTCCTGGACCTGCAAATAACATAACAAATCTTTGCCACTTTGTTTTTGATTCAAAACATCTGTTATATGGTGATAATTGAATCTTCTTCTTTGGCTTATACCAAATACTTGCATCAATTAAACACTCATATTTTGTTTCTACACCATCAACATTAAGAGTGATGAAAGGATCATTACCTTCCTTACAGTAGATATCTCTTTCTACTACCTTACCAGTAATCATTCTTTCCCTATCTTTGCATAAAATAATATCAGTTATTTTATTTTCTTCATTAATATTAATACCAATTTCTACATCTTTTTGAAGATAGTCTTGTGCAAGTGAACCATCTGCCATAGAAACAAATCCACCAAGAGGGATTGCTCTAACTCCATAAGTAGTTTCACCTTTCTTCTTTCCATAGATTAAAGGTCCCATACCAATGGAGTAATCATAACATAAGACATTATATTTTTTTGCAAACATAAAATGTCCAAGTTCATGAAGTGAGATGATTAAGCATAGACCAAATAGAAACGCGATTAACGCAACTACAACTGTCATAATCTTCCTCCAATTACTCTATTTTTAACTTCTTCATTAACTCTAATAATATCTTCTAAACTAGGTTTAAAATTCTTTGTTTTCTTTAGTTCTTGATAAACTATTTCTTCAATATCTAAAAACTTAATTTTACCATTTAAAAACAACTCAACCGCTGCTTCATTAGCTGCTTGTAAGACAGTAGGCATAATACCACCTTTCTTACCAGCTTCAATTGCATATTTTAAGCAAGGAAATCTTTTAAATGAGATATTTTTAAAGTGTAATGTAGTTAGATTAAAACCATTATCATATTTAACTCTACTACCCTTATTTAAGGCATATAGAATAGGTTCTTTCATACTAATAGGTGCAAGTAATGCTTTCATATTAGAATCGTTAAATAAAACTAGTGAATGCACAATTGATTCTTTGTGCATAATAGGTTTAATATTTTCATAACTTACTCCAAATAAATGATGAGCCTCAATTACTTCAAAACCTTTATTCATCATAGTGGCACTATCAATAGTAATTTTCTTACCCATCTTCCAGTTAGGATGATTTAGTGCATCAGTAACAGTAACATCAACTAATTCTTCTCTTTTTTTATCTCTAAATGCTCCACCACTTGCTGTAATATATAACTTCTTAATTGTTTTATTATCCTCACCATTAAGACATTGCCAAATAGCGGAATGCTCACTATCTACAGGGTAGATTTTAACATTTTCTTTTCTAGCTAAATCCATAACAATATCTCCAGCCATAACTAAAGATTCTTTATTGGCTAAAGCTATATCATTTTTAGCTTTTAAGGCAGATATAGTTGGTTTTAATCCAACTGATCCACTTAAAGCATTTATTAAGATATCACATTTAATACTAGCTAGTTCATCTAGTCCAGTATTACCTACAAAAATATTTTTAACATAGTCTTTAAAAATGGCTTTATCTTCTTCTTTTCTAACGCAGATATATTCTGGTTTAAACTTCTTTACTATTTCTAAAGACTTACAAGTATCAGTCCCAAGTGATACACCTAAAAGATTATAATTGAATTCATCAATTAATTCTAAACTAAGTGTTCCAATTGAACCTGTACCACCAAGTAAAATAATATTCATAATATACCTCCTATAGTGGTAAGATTACTCCTAAAAAGATAAAGATTATTACTAAGAAAATAGAAATAAATAATGATGAATCAAATCTATCCATTACACCACCATGTCCTGGGAAGATTTTACCATAATCTTTAATTCCATTATCTCTTTTAAACTTAGATGCGACTAGATCTCCTACTTGTCCAATGAAACTTACAAATAATGTAAGAATTATTATTAAAGTAATTTCTAGTGCTTTTGAATCTATTTTACAAACTTTAACAAATAAAGTTCCACCATCAGCAAATAATTCATTATAGAAAATAAATACTAAACTACCAAATACAGTTCCAAAAATAGTACCTGCAATACAACCTTCAAAGCTCTTCTTTGGACTAATAACTGGGGCAGGGCGTTTCTTGATGAACTTTGTGCCTAGCGCTACACCAAAGAAATAAGCAAACATATCTGTGAATGCCGCAACTACTATAATATAAACTAATACACCCCTACCATAAAGCATTAATACTGGTACAGCTGCAAAACCAATTCCAACATAATTAGCAACTAATAATAATTTACTACCATTATTTGAATCAATTGATTTATCGAATATTATTAATAAACCAATTACTAGCATCATTACAAATAAAGATATTGCTAAAATACTTGCCATTGGAAAATCAGCATCCTTCTTATGGAAATAGAAAGATAGGGCAATAGTTAGGTTTTCATAAGCTGTTAAAGTAAAGATACAAACCTTTCCTAGAAAAGAAAATCTTGCTTCATTTTTTACTTCAAACATATGGATTATTTCATATGCGCCAACTAGTGATAATAGCACACTTAAGCCAATAAATACTTCTACTGGTGCAAATATTAGTAGTGGGATTCCAACTAATCCCATACAAAATCCTGTTATAATTCTTGTTTTCATTTCTTCACCTACTTTTTAAAGACTAATACTAAAATAAAATATAATAAAACGATTGCAAACATTGTTGTTCTAATTAATATACCTATTGGTGATTGCTTATATTCTGTCTCTTCTTTTCTAGCAACATAATCTAATCTTCTTGTTTTATCTTTTTCAAAGAAGATTAATTCAGGTACTCCAAGCATAAAAACAATAGAGCATACAAATGCTACAGCTACACCGTCAAAAACCTTTTTATTTATGCAAATTATTAAAAAGAAAGTAACTAAAGTAATCATTGGAATTATATTTAATAAGCCAACAATTAACCTCTTTTTCCATCCTACTTTTAAGACAAACATTTTTATCACCTATTTTATTATACACTACTTTTATAACAAATGCATTAAAATTACTTATTTTTCAAAAATAAAAGAGTGAATATATATTCACTCATTATTTTATGAAGCACTCTTTTACTAGTTTTTCAGCATAAGAATTTATGTCATCTTTAGACATTTGTGAATACTTTTCATAATCTAAAACTTCTATAAATTCTAGTGTTACATTATGCCTTTTAAAGAATAATTTATCATTAACCTTATGAGTATCTTTTAAGCATGAGATAACTAGTGGTTTTTTTGTTTTAAACGCAAGTAAAAGATATCCTTTTAAAAAAGGTAATAATGGCTCATCTGTGAAGTTTCTTGTTCCTTCAGGGAATATTCCTATAGAGTAGTTTTCATTATTCATTAATTCTACTCCATATACTAATTCCTTATAGTCTTTTCTTTCATCTTCTCTTGTTAAATATAGGTAGTTATTACGCCAAATTAATTTACCAAATCCAGGTATAGAAAATAAAGATTTCTTAGCAGCAAAAACCATCTTTTTATTCTTTAATTCCTTATCAATAACAAAAGAATCGATATTTGATCTATGATTAGATATTAATATGAATGGTTCATCTGGAACTATTTCTTTATTAACTACTTTTACATGTACATTAAATAATCTTAAGCCAAATCTTTCATATCTATTAAACATTCTAAAATAGAATTTAGAATATTTATATCTTTTATTTTTCTTTATTGGAAGAGTAAAGATAAATAATATACCAAAGAATATTAATACATCTACTAGTAATAAAGCTGCGCCAAAGCCTAAACCAATCAATATTTCATATATTACATCTAAATTAAATGAGAAAATAGATATAATTATACCAATTATTAAATCAATTAAAAGTATGAGTAAAAACATCTTATAAAGTTACCTTATATGATTTAACATTTAATACTGTTTCACCATCAATTTGTAGAGCACATGGAATATTGAATTCTACTTCAATATCTTTTCCTGTCATAATATTTACAACCTTCTTCTTTTTAATGTGTGTACCTTTAAAAATAGATGGGAAAATCATTAATGCTCTAATCTTAGATCTTGTTTTATATACGACAACACTTAAAGTTTCACTATTTAATCTATCTTGGGCAGGAGCTATAATCATACCTCCACCATAATATCTACCTTTCATAGTAGGTGCTAGCCAAACATTTTTATATTCATAAACTTGTCCATCAATTGTGATTTTAGCTTTTCTTTTCTTATAGTGAAATAATAAACCTTTAATAGCGATAGATGAATAATTAATAGGTTTATTTGGTTTTTCTACTCTTTGTTTATCAGCAACTTCACAGCAATATCCATCAATACCATAACCTATTCCGTTAATAAACTTAGTACTCACACCATCAATAGTTACTGTAGGTAGATTTTTAATATATTCGTTAATTAAAACTGGTTCTTTTGTATCATGCCTACCTAAATCAGCTAAAAAGTCATTACCTGTACCTGTTGGATAAATATAAACATTTTGCTTAATGTTATCGCAATCAACATGATTAATAAAATAGTTTAATGTTCCATCTCCTCCACATATAACTATTTCATCATCATCGTTTAAGCCTTTAACAAATTCAGCATGATTAAAGCCTTCATCATTAACACAAACTTCCTTAAATTCTTCAGTTAAAGAATTTCTTAGTTCATTTAACCTTTCTTCATAGTTACTGTTGTTGGTTTTCTTGTTGATTAATAAGTACTTCATTTTCTTCCTCTCCTAACTCATTTTTTTCTTTTTTTATTTCGATTAATTTTTCATTAATTCTTGATTTTATTAATTCAGCTAAATCTTTTCTATCTAAATCTTTATATTCATCATAGTAAATCGGTTTTAAGAAATGTACTTCTGGATAAATTTTTCTAAATGAAGATTTACCAAATACTTTCCATGAATCATATAAACAAATAGGTATTATTGTACATTTAGCCATATAAGCTGGTTTTAAACAACCTGAATGGAATTCTCTTAAATTGTTATTATTATCTTTATATCCACCTTCTGGGAAAGCTAAATGATTCATTCCATTAGCTAAATCATTACCCATTCTAATTACTGCATCATAATTTTCTTTATAAGCTCCTTGAGTTACAAGCTTTACATCTATTAATTCAGGGGTAACATTATAGAATGGATAATTAATCATCGATGAATCTGCGATAAAGCTATATGGAATATCATGTAAAGCTTCACAAATGGCTAAACCATCGAATTTTCCTTGATGATTAGATATGAAGAATTTCGTTCCTTCAGGGATGTTTTCAAACCCAAATACTTTAGGATAAGCCCTTGCGGATTTATTAATAGTTAAAACGGAATCCGCAAATACTTTATAACGTTCTTCAAATGTATATTCATCTCTATGCTTTTTATAATAATTAAGTCTTCTAAGAATTTTAATTGCTTTAATTGGACTTCTAGCAATTGTAAAATAGAATCTCCAATGATTTCTTTTTTTAACAATTTCATCTCTTAAATCATATTCACTATTATATCTATTAAATAGATACATTAATAAATAACCTACAACAAATAATATAACAGATACTAATACAATTGTATTAGATGCATATTGACTTTGATTATTCATAAATTCAGGGTTATTTAATATAGATCTTTGTGTTACTACTATTGGGGCAACTAATATAAAGCCTAAATTTGCGAATCTAAATTGGGCTTCATGTTTTCCAATAGCTTTTTTGATTAATAGTGATACAAAGAAAGCTCCAACACCATAAGAAACTAAATATATTCCAAGTACTGTTAAGTTATGTACTACTGCTGTAGCACTAGTTAAATCATTAATAGTACCTATTATCGCATAATAATAGCCAAATGATAGTAGAATCATCGCAAAGTCTACTCCTGGAATAACTAATGTAGTTGATGTTACTAAACCTACACCAGCTAGGATAAAGTATTCATATAATTCCATATCTTCAAAATCGATTGGATTACCATTAAATGCTAGTGTTGAGAAAACTATAACACCTGCCATAACAATTAAAGTAATAATAAAATTTCTTTTCTTTGCTTTTGTTTCTCTTATTTCTCTAAACATTTCAGGTATTGAACCTATTACAAAGCCTATAATAAGTGCTGTAACTGGAAGTGGATATTTATCATATAACTTACTTACTAAGGTGGCACCTAAAATGGAACCTACACCAAAGCCAAGCATAATAGGTATTAGAAATGCTATACTTTTTTTAAAATTAGAAAAAATAGAGCTAATTGAATCAATTAAAAGAAAATAAAGACCAAGCGCAATCGCAATAGTTGATGCGGATAACCCTGGTATGGCTATACTAATAAAGCCTATTAAGATTCCTTTTAAAAAAATTCCTATAGCTCTTTTCATATTTCTTACCTAACCTATCAATTTTATTATATCAAAAAATAGGAAAAATATTTATATTTTTTAAATAATATAGTAAAAAAAGACATTCAATTAATGAATGTCTAGATTTCCATAAGTTCTTTTTCTTTAGTTTCAGTTTCCTTTTCGATTTTTTCGATATATTTATCAGTTAATTTTTGAATATCTTCAATATATCCTTTTTCATCGTCTTCAGGTAATTTTAACTTCTTAATAGCGTCATTCCCATCACGTCTAATGTTTCTACAAGCTACTTTAGCACCTTCAGTTATTTTTCCTAAACCTTTAACTAATTCTCTTCTTCTTTCCTCTGTTAATTTAGGGAAGATTAAACGAATAGTTACACCATCATTAATAGGTGTAATACCTAAATCAGATGCACTGATTGCTCTTTCGATTAGCTTTAATGTTGATGGATCATAAGGCTTAATTAATAATTGATTAGCTTCTGGAGTTGAAACGTTAGAGATTTGTCTAACTGGTGATGGAGAGCCATAATATTCAACAGTTATGGAATCAAGGATGTTTGCACTTGCTCTACCTGTTCTAATTTTAGAAAAGTCTTTAAGCATAGATTGAACAGTTTTTTCCATTTTTTCTTCTGTTTCAAGTAAAATCATTTCTGGCATAAATATCTCCTCCTACTTAATTATTGTTCCAAGAGTATCATCACCTAGGCAAACCTTAGTGATATTACCTTGTGTATTCATATTGAATACTCTAACCTCAATCTTATTATCCTTCAAAAGTGAGGCTGCTGTCAAGTCCATAACAGCTAATTGTTTATTTAATAAATCTTCATGAGATAATGTTTTAAACATTTTTGCATTAGGATTTTTTCTTGGATCAGAATCATAAACACCTTCTACACCGTTTTTAGCCATAAGCATTACATCTGCGCCAATTTCAGCACATCTTACAGCTGCGGCAGTATCTGTAGAGAAATATGGTTGACCTGTTCCACCAACAAATACTACTACTCTATTTTTTTCTAAGTGTCTTAGCGCTCTACGTCTAATGTATGGTTCTACTGCTTGTTGAGCTGCAATAGCTGACATTACACGTGTTTCAATACCTAAATGTTCTAGTGAATCTTGGATAGCTAAGCCATTTAAGACAGTTGCAAGCATTCCCATATAGTCTGCTTGAACTCTTTCCATTCCTAGTTCTGATGCAGTCTTACCACGCCACATATTACCGCCACCAACAACGATACCAATTTGAATTCCAGCATCATGTGCAGCTTTAATTTCTTGGGCAATTTCAGTTACTGTTCTTGGATCAATTCCAAATTCGGTATTACCTTTTAAAGCCTCCCCGCTTAATTTAAGTAGTATTCTTTTATAACTCATTTTATCCCTCTTTTCTCATTAATTTATAATAAAGGGAGAAGCATAGTTCTCCCTATAATTTTTAAGCCTTAACTTGTGCCATTACTTCAGCAACGAAATCAGTTTCAACTTTTTCAATACCTTCGCCAACTTCAAGACGAATGTAGTTCTTAATAGTTGCTTTTTCGCTCTTAGCAAATTGATCAACTGTTAAATCTGGATTCTTAACGAATGGTTGATCTAATAAGCAAATTTCTTTCTTGTATTTAGCAAGCTTACCATTAACGATATTTTCTAATACCTTTTCTGGTTTGTTAGCCATCTTCGGATCGTTCTTCATTTCAGCGATTTGGATAGCTTTTTCTTTTTCTAGTTCATCAGCAGGAATGCATGCTTCTGATAAATATTTAGGATTGATTGCAGCAACATGCATAGCAACATCTTTAGCTGTTGCTTCAGTTCCACCATCAACTAATGTTAATACAGCAATTCTTCCACCTGCATGCTTATAAGCACCGAAGTTTTCGTTATCAGCCTTAGTTACTCTTGTAACTCTTCTTAAGCTAATCTTTTCTCCGATTGTAGCAGTAGCTGATACTAAGATATTTGAAATTGTTTCACCATTATAAGTGATGTTTAAATAATCATCAGAATCGTTAGCAAGTAATGCTTTACCGATTGTATCGATTACTTCAAGGAATTGAGCGTTCTTACTTACGAAGTCAGTTTCTGAGTTAACTTCATAAATAACAGCCTTATTTCCATCGATTGCTACATTACATAAACCTTCAGCTGCAACTCTTGATTCTTTCTTAGCAGCTTTAGCAATACCTTTTTCTCTTAACCAAGTAATTGCATTTTCAATATTTCCATCTGTTGCTTCTAATGCTTTTTTACAATCAAGCATACCAGCGCCAGTTTTTTCTCTTAATTCTTTAACTAATTGAGCAGTAACTGCCATAAATTTATCCTCCTATTAAATTATTCTTCTGTTTTTTCTTCTTTTGGAGCTTTAGGTGCTCTTGGAGCTCTTTTCTTTGGTTCAGTTTCTTTCTTTTCTCTTGGTTGCTTTTGAGGCTTTTCTTCTTCAGAAACCTCATTTTGATCTATTGTTTCATCTTCGAACTTTTCAACTGTTCCACCTTGTGCTTCAATTACAGCATTACCCATTACCCATGTAACTAACTTAACTGCTCTAACAGCATCATCGTTAGCTGGAATTACATAATCTACATCATCTGGATCACAGTTAGTATCAACAATTCCGAATACTGGAATGTTTAACTTACGTGCTTCAAGAATAGCATTTCTTTCTTTTCTTGGGTCAACGATAAACATTGCTTCTGGGACTTTCTTCATATCTTTAATACCAGATAAGAATTTTTCAAGTCTTTCTCTTTCATGCTTTAATTGAGCTACTTCCTTCTTAGGTAGAGCATCGAAAGTACCGTTACTTTCCATTTCAACTAAATCATTTAATCTCTTGATTCTCTTTTTGATAGTCTTGAAGTTAGTTAATGTTCCTCCAAGCCATCTTTGGTTTACATAGTATTGGCCTGTTCTTTCAGCCTCTTCTTTTACAACATCTTGAGCTTGCTTCTTAGTACCTACGAATAATACTTTTCCGCCTTCCTTTACGATGTCGAATAATACCTTATAAGCACTTTCGATAGCATCAGCTGTCTTTTGAAGATCGATAATGTAAATATCGTTACGTGCTGTAAAGATATATGGTTTCATTTTTGGATTCCATCTTCTAGTTGCATGTCCAAAATGAACACCAGATTCTAATAATTGTTTCATTGAAACTACTGACATTTTTCTTTTCCTCCGTTTTCGTTATTATGTCCTCTGATATCTTCAACGATTAAATCCACTAAAATATTTAGCACTGGGATGTAATCTCCAATATCATGTGTATTAGCGCGTGCCTTTATTAATATATCATAAATTGATATATAAATCAAGATTATTTTATAAATTACTTTGTACTTCCAAAGCCACCAACTCTTGTAGTTGTTGTATCATCATCAGTTGCAAGCAAATATTTTAAGAAGATGCCTTGCGCAATTCTTTCATCTTTTTTAATCAAAATATCATTATCTGAAAAGTTCATAACTTGAATCATTATATGACCATCGTTATCAGGATTTTCATAATAATCACTATCAATAATACCTACGTTATTAGCTAAAGTAATGCCCTTTTTCATAGGCATTGAGCTTCTGACATATATTTTTAAAACTTCATCACTTTCCATATATGCTTTAACTCCTGTAGGAATTAAAGTAATACTTTTTGCTTTAAGTATTGTATCTTTAGCTACATAAAAATCATAGCCAGCAGAATTTTTTGTTTGTCTTTTAGGAAGAATGATTGAACTTTCATCAAAACCTTTTGCTACTTTGAATCCTCTCATTGTATTCCTCCTTAAGTAAGTTTAAGACAATTACTTCTCTTTGTACAAAGCATATTTTTGAATCGATTTGACTATTCTTTTCTAGTGCTTCATCTAATGAGATTAACACTGTCTCATATATTTTTTCATGTTTTTCTTTATGTGCTCTTTCAACATGATCTATTTCATAAAAATAATAACTGGTTCTTTGTGTGAAAAACTTATTACCATTCATCTTTGATTCATCAATATAACCAATTGGTCTTTTACTGATGTTTTTAATGACATAGCCTGTTTCTTCATTAACTTCTCTTTTTAAACAATCTAAGGCTGATTCATCCTTTTTCATTCCACCACCAGGAAATGAATAATTGCCATATTTAGCGCTATATAGCATTATTAACTTTCCATCGTGTAATCCAATTCCTCTAACAACCTTACGATCTATTTTTTCGAAATTACACTCTTTTCCTTCACAAATAACCCCTATTTGTCTCATAATATCACTCTTCTTTTAAATATTTGTTTATTACTACTGCGGCATTAGCTCCATCTGCTACAGCTGTTGATACTTGATCAAGTCCTGCAATAGCATCTCCTCCAGCAAAAATACCTTTGATGTTTGTTTCATAATTTTTTACTTCTATTTTGTTGTTATTATCTGTTATAATTCCTAAATGTTTTGATATAGCCAAACTATCATTATTGACCGCAACAAAAATACCATCAAATTCATATGATTTATCATTTACTTTGATTATCTTTTTACCATCAACATTTAATAATTCAACTACTCCATCAATTACATTTTCATCATTAGTTATACTATTAGAAAAAACAGTAATATCACTAGAAAAGTTTCTTAAAACTTCTAGTTCATGTTCCATAAAGCTACCATAACCAATTAAGGCAATTCTTTTCTTTCTAAAAAAGAATCCATCACATGTTGCACAGTAGCTAACTAAAACATCGTTAATACCTTTAATGTTTGCCTTATTAGTTTTACCTGTAGCTAAGAATATTGTTTTAGCACTATACTCATTAGTCTTTGTTTTTACAGTTAAACCGTCTATTTCTAATACTTCATCAGTTATTACTTCAATTCCTAGGTTTAGGGCTTGTTCTACACCTTTTTTGGCTAAATCAATACCACTAATTTCTTTAAAGCCATAGTAATTATTAATAACTGTAGCTTTTTCTAAAGAGCCAAAGTCTTTACCTATAACTAATACACTTTTGTTGAATCTTTTTAGGTAAATTGCACAGCTTATTCCTGCTGGTCCTTTACCAATAATAATGCAATCGTACATTACTTTCTTACGAACTCCTCAACGTCTTTTTCGCCTCTTAAACCTAAAAAGCTATCAACAACTTTTCCATCAACAAATTTAACAACAAAAGGGATTGATTGAATTTTAAATAGCATTGCTAATTCTTCTTCATCATCAACATTAACTTTTCCAAGTTTAACATTGTTATTAGCACAAACTTCTTCAATAATTGGACCTAGTGCTCTACATGGTCCACACCAAGGTGCCCAAAAATCTACTATTACTTTTCCTTCTTTAATAAAATCATTAAAATTATTCTTGTTTAATTCCATAATTAATCCTTTCTAGCTCTTGGGTGAGCATTTCTATATTTTTCTTTTACTTCATCAATTGCTACATCAGTATATATTTGTGTAGTTGATAACATAGAATGTCCTAATATTTCTTGGACACTTCTTAAATCCATACCATGGTTAAGTAGTACTGTTGCACAAGAGTGTCTTAACATATGTGGAGTAATCTTATATGTTTCACCTGTCTTATCCATGATGGTATTTAATATTTTTCTAACTCCTCTAGGTGTTAGTGTTGTACCCTTATAGTTTATTAAAAGATGTCTATTATCTTCTTCCATACTTCCAGCAAGTAGTAAGTTTCTTGCGGTAGTAATATAGTCTTTTAATTCTAGAATTAGTTTATCATGTAATACTAAGTATCTATCCTTATTTCCTTTACCTGATTTAACAATTAAACTATTACTATAAAAATCAAAATCGTTAATCTTTAAATTGCATAATTCAGATACACGTAATCCTAAACTATAAAGTAAATCAATTATTAGATAATTCCTTTTACCTAGCGGTTTATTAGTATCTATTACTTCTAACATCAAGCTTATTTCTTCATTATCTAAAATGTTAGGTAATCTCTTTTCTATTTTAGGTATTGTAACATCTAAAAAAGGATTATTTCTTACTAAATTGTTTTCAAGTAAAAAGGAATAGAATGTTCTAATTGAACTTATTTTTCTAGCTACACTTTTACTTGTTAAACCTTTATTCATCAAATAACTTAAAAAATATTCAGCATACATCTTATTATCTAGTTGTAATAAATCACTTACAAACTCAAACTCATTTATAAAATCAATCAAATCAGTTATATCGGATATATAGTTTATAGCTGTATTCTCGCTATAGCCACGTTCTAATAAAAGATAATCTTTAAAATCGTTTATTTCTTTTTCGTTCATTATAAATTGTTAGCTTTAATAAATTCTTCCATCTTTTCTAGACCGCGCTTACCATATAGCATCTTTCTTTCCTTCTTACCATGTTTAAAGCCAAGTTCAGGAACGATACCATAATTAGCATTCATAGGCACAAAGTTTTCATTTGGACTAGATATGTAATTAGCTAGGGAACCCATCATGGTTTCAGTAGGAAATTTTAATAACTCTTGATTGTTGACCTTTCTTGCCATATTGATAGCAGCAAGCAAGCCACTTGATGCACTTTCAACATATCCTTCAACTCCAGTCATTTGACCAGCGAAGAATATCCTTTCACATTTTTTAAGTTGATAAAATGAGTTTAATAATTTTGGTGAGTTTATATAAGTGTTTCTATGCATTACGCCATATCTTAAAATAGTTGCATCTTCTAAGCCTGGTATTAATTTAATTACTTCTCTTTGGCTAGGCCAAGTTAAATGTGTTTGAAATCCTACTATGTTATATGCGCTACCTAAGGTATTTTCTTTTCTTAGTTGTACTACAGCATATGGTCTAATTCCATTATGTTCTAGACCTACTGGTTTCATAGGACCAAAAAGTAGTGTATCTTTACCTCTTTTAGCCATTACTTCAAAAGGCATACATCCTTCAAATACTTTTAACTCAAATTCATGTGGTTCAACACATTCACTTGTTACTAATTTTTCATAGAACTTATCAAATTCTTCTTTAGTCATAGGGCAATTTAGATAAGCTGCTTCTCCTTTATCATATCTACTCTTTAAGTAGACCTTATCATAATTGATAGTTGATCCATCAATTATTGGAGCAACAGCATCAAAGAAATAGAAATCTTTTTCATCTAAAAAGTTTTTAATTGCGATACTAAAATCATCACTTGTTAGTGGGCCTGTAGCAATAATTACATCTCCACTAGGTATTTCTTTAACCTCTTCATTAATTACTTTAATTCTTGGATGATTTTTAATTTTTTCTGTGATATATGAGGCGAATTTATCTCTATCAACTGCTAGAGATCCTCCTGCAGGAACGCTTGTAGCTTCTGCAGCTTCCATAACAATAGAATTAAACATCTTCATCTCTTCTTTAAGTAATCCTACCGCTACATCAATAGAATTAGCTCTTAGTGAGTTAGAACATATTAATTCTGAGAACAATCCAGTCTTATGAGCACTAGTTTGTTTAGTAGGTCTCATCTCATATAATTCAACATCTATTCCCTTATTTGCTAAATAATAACTTGCCTCTACACCGGCAAGTCCAGCACCAATGACTTTAACCATTTTAATCAATCCTTTTTATAGTGATACAAACATCACTCCATTTTATATTATACCATTTTTATATAATAAAAAAAAGCCAAAAGGCTTTTTAAAATAAAGATATTCCTCTTTTTATTTTCTCATCAATAAAGTTTGTATCTGCGGCTATTGGAGCTACAGTTATTAAGACGATATAGATGATAATACTTTGTGGTATTAAGTATGCTACTTGTTTAGGTAGACTAGTTAAGAATAACCACTTATATCCATAACCATAAACTATCATTTGTCCTGTTCCTTCAATTAAGAAGTTACAGATAAAGTTAACTAAGATTCTTGCGATTAAGCATTTTGTGAAACTAATGTTTGTTCTATAGAAACATAATGCATAAATAAAGCATGTTAACATCGCAGATAAAGTGAATATTGGATTAAATGGACCTGATCCACTTTCAAATAAGAAGAATCCTAAAATATCAGATAGTGCACCTATAATTAAAGCTGGAATAGGTCCGCCTATCATAGCTGCGGCACTTAAGAAAATTAGACCAAATCTAAAGCCTAAAGTTCCAAATCCACTAGGTAAAACTAACAACTTTGAAACAAGTGTTAAAGCAAGTAACAAAGCGATTATTACCATTTTCTTAACACTCTTTAATTCCTTAGACGACAATACCCAATATAACTTATGAAATGGTGTTTTAAACACTGTTTCATTATCAAATATTTCTTCTTCTCTATCTAATTTATCACTAAATTTATAACCTAAAACTATTACTACAACAAAGCCTATAACAATACCTACTGATGCGCCTATTATAATACCTAAAATAATCATGTCATTCTTTTTATATTTTGATTCTTTAGTTAGTAAATTACCTGCGGCATCTAGTGAATTATTCTCATAGAAATCAACATCAAATAATTCTGATACACCTTTAATTGTAACATCATAAGTTGTGCCATCTTTAGCGGTTTTAGTTTCAACCTTATCAGGATATTCATCTAAGTTGATATAGCTTTCTGCAACAATTAAAGTTAAGTTTCTCATAAAGCCTTTAGCTGTTGATTCTTTACTCTTAATATTTGAATCATCAAATGCATCAACATTTACTATAATTTGATAGTGATCATCTACTTCATATGCTTCTATCTTTTTGATATTTACATACTTATATGTACTTACACTATTACCTGTATAGTAACTGTATTCTAATTCTTTAACCTTATTGATATTCTTATCAGATGTAAAATCATCAAGTTTAATATCTAACTTAGTAGTATATTTAAAATTAATAACTCTACCTGAACCCTTGCAGAATGTCCAAGGAATAAAGAATCCTAAGGCTGTAAATGTTATGATTAATACAACAATTACAAACCAACCTTTTTTTAAAATTTTTCCCATTAAAAAAGACCCCTTTCAAGTTTAGAGGTCCACTATAAAAATTACAGCGGACGCGCTAAAGGACCGCCACAATCGTGTTCGTTCATACCCAACATCCCGTGGTATGACACTTAACGCCCTTTAACTACTCTGTTAAACAACACTATCATTATATATCAATTTCTAAAATAATCAAGTATTACCATTTAATTTCTTTAATATTATTTTCTTTTAGTATTTTATTACATCTAGAGAATGGTTTTGAACCAAAGAAACCTTTATAAGCTCCTAGTGGTGATGGATGAGCTGATTCAATAACGTAGTGGTTCTTATTTGTGATTAAGTTCTTCTTACTTCTAGCATAATTACCCCAAAGAATATAAACTATTACATTATTATTCTTCTCTAAATATTCAATAGTTTTATTTGTGAATTCTTCCCAGTATTTAATATGACTTGATGGATTACCTTCAATTACAGATAGTCCTGCATTAAGTAAAAATACGCCTTCTTTTGCCCAATCTGATAGATCTGTATTAGTTCTATCAATACCTAAATCATCTTTTAATTCTTTAAAGATATTTGCTAAACTAGGCGATATTTTAACATTATTAGGCACACTAAAAGCTAATCCATTTGCATAACCTTTTGTATGATATGGATCTTGACCAATAATAACACATTTAACATCTTCATATTCTGTTAAATGATATGCCTTAAACATATCATTATAAGGAGGATAGCACACTTTAGTGTTATATTCATTATTAATGAAATGCTTTAAGTTTTCGTAATATTTAGTTTGTTTAATTTCATTAAAGAATTCATTCCACATAATATCACCATAAATATTATAGCAAAAAAAAGACCTAGTATAAACTAAGTCTTTTTAAATATTGTTTTAAGTTGGATTACTTAATTTCAGCGAAGTACTTAATAGTACGAACCATTTGGCTTGTATATGAGTTTTCGTTGTCATACCAAGATACAACTTGTACTTGATAGTAGTTGTTGTCAATCTTAGAAACCATTGTTTGAGTTGCATCGAATAATGAACCGAACTTCATACCGATAACGTCTGAAGAAACGATTTGATCTTCATTGTATCCGAATGATTGGTTAGCAGCAGCCTTCATTGCTTCGTTGATTCCTTCTTTAGTGATGTTTTCACCCTTAACAACTGCTGTTAAGATTGTAGTTGAACCAGTTGCAACTGGAACTCTTTGTGCAGAACCGATTAATTTTCCGTTTAATTCAGGAATAACTAGACCGATTGCTTTTGCAGCACCTGTTGAGTTTGGAACGATGTTAGCTGCTCCAGCTCTTGCTCTTCTTAAGTCACCTTTTCTGTGTGGTCCATCAAGAATCATTTGATCTCCAGTGTAAGCATGAATTGTGCTCATGATACCAGATTGGATTGGAGCATAATCATTTAATGCTTTAGCCATAGGAGCTAAACAGTTAGTTGTACAAGAAGCTGCAGAAATAACTGTATCATCTTTCTTTAAAGTCTTTTCGTTTGTACCGAATACGATTGTAGGTAGATCATTTCCAGCTGGAGCTGAAATAACTACTTTCTTAGCACCAGCAGCGATATGTGCTGAAGCTTTTTCTTTTGAGCAGTAGAAACCAGTACATTCTAATACTACATCAACACCGATTTCTCCCCAAGGAAGTTCTTCTGCTTTAGCGATTGCATAGATCTTTAAAGTCTTACCATCAACAGTGATTGTACCAGCTTCATCATCAGCTGTAACTGTGTGTAAGTTTTCTCCGATCTTTCCGCAGTATCCACCTTGAGCAGTGTCATACTTTAATAAGTTTGCAAGCATAGAAGGTTTAGTTAAGTCGTTAATTGCAACTACATCATAACCAGCTGCTCCAAACATTTGTCTAAATGCAAGACGTCCAATACGTCCGAAACCATTAATTGCTACTTTAACATTTGCCATTTTAATTTTCCTCCTTAAATGTTATCACATATATTTTAGCATTTTATTATTATTTTTCAACATTATTTTATAATCTTTTCATTTTCTTTACTTTGTAAATGTTTTCAAAGTGCAAAAAGAAAAGAGATGATTACATCTCTTATAAGAAAGCTTTCTTAATTCTATCCATAAACTCAGTGTTGCATCTCTTACCAAACTTGATTTTTTTATCTGATAAATAACATTTTACATAGTCATCATGGTCAAGTTCAAATTGTAAGTGATCACTAGTTAAGAATTTAGCGTTATTACTCTTTAATTCTAAACGTCTATTAGTTGATAAAACTAATGGTGAGTTTAGTGAACGATATGCATTTGAATTAATTGAAGCTATTTCTGTTAGAATTATACAGTTTAAACTATGGTCTACTACTGGTCCATTTAAAGACTTATTATAAGCTGTTGAACCGTTAGTTGTTGAAATACATAAACCTGTTCCTCTAACTGTTTCAAATATATTTTCATCAATATAAACATCTACTATTTGTGTTGCGGTAGGATTAGTGATTGTAATTTCATTAATCGCATAACCACTATTTAAATTAGATTCCCATCTAAGTAGATTATGTGTTTCACAATCAAAATTATTAGTATTTATTTTTTCACATAAATCAACTATATCATTAACTGTGAAGTTAGTATAGAATCCTAGATGTCCTGTTTTAACACCAAAGAAAGTGATTTTATCTACTAAATCGATATATTTATTAACTGCTCTAAGGATTGTTCCATCTCCACCAACAGTAATAACGATATCTGGGTTTTCTTCATCATACTCTAATTTAATAAGTGATTTAATTTGTTTTACAATACCAAGTGATATTTCATCTTGTTTTCTAGAGAATATAGTATATTTCATAGAATAATCACCCCACTATAACTATTTTACCATATCTATAACTAAAAAAGTATATAAATAATATATATTAATGTTGATATTTCTTTATAAATAATACATAATTATATATGTGGGGTGTTTTTATGAAATCAAGCATTGAAATAGAATTTAAGACTTTGTTAAGCGAAAATGAATACAACAAGATGATAGATAAGTTTGATTTAAGAGATAATATCTTTACTCAAGAAAATTATTATTTCGATACTGATGATTTTTATATTAGAGATAATAAACTTGGTTTAAGAATCAGACATAAAAATAACACTTGGAAAGTAACAATGAAAAAGCCATGTGAAGATTACTTATGTGAATATTCAATTATTTTATCGGAAAAACAAGCAAAAGATTATATCGAAAATGGTTTTTCACTAAAAGATTTTGGCTATGATTTAAATGTTAAATTCAAAGCTAAAAATGTTACTGAAAGAGCAATCGTATCATATAAGAATGGTAATCTTTTCTTTGATAAGTGTACTTACCATGGAATTACTGATTATGAAATCGAATATGAAGCAGATGACTCTAATAGAGGAATTGATGATTTTAAGAACTTCTTAAAAGAAAATAAAATCACTTATAGTCCAAGCTTCCATAAGGAAGAACGTGCTTTTAGAGCATTAGGTTTATGAAAAATAATCCCTATCAAAATTGATAGGGTTTTTATTTTACTTATTTTTCCAAGGGCGCTTCTTTTCAAGCCAACCATTACTTTTCCAATAAATGGCATCTTTTTCTGTAGTGCCATTATTTTTTTCAATCATTCTCATAATAGAAAAGAAAGCTTTAGTTTTAAATCCTGGTTTAACTTTACCATTTTTCTTTTTAATCTTTTTAGCAAGCTTATCTGTTTTCTTTTCAATCTTTCTTTTTTTCTTATCCTTTAAATCATCAAAAGAATACGCTCTTAAAGCTAGACCATATTTATAAACTTTACCAGTTCCTAAATAGAATAAGCTATCAGTCATATCCTTTAATGTTGATTTAACACCCGCTCCTGCGGCTGTAGTAATAGCGATACCTTGTTTCTTAAACATCTTTTCATCTGGTCTATGTGCCATCCAGCGATATCCTAAGTGATCTAGGAAGGCTTTCATAGCACCTGTAACATGGAATACATATACAGGACTAGATAAAATAATGACATCAGCTTCATCTATTGCTTCAATTATTGGTTGTAGTTTTAGTCTATGAGGACAGTTTTCTTCACCTTTTTGAAAGCATGTCATACAGCCTACACAAAATTCATTAAAATCTCTTGGTAGAAAAAATTCAGTTACATCTCCACCAATTTTTTCTCCTAGGCTATGAGCTATTTTATATGTTGAGCCCAAATGGTTTTGTCCATGAATAATAACTATTTTCATAACATCCTCCTATGAAGCAAATAAAATCGCAATTAATGCCATTAATTCTCTACGTGATAAAAATCCATCAACAACATAAATTGTATTACCTGCAAATTCTTTGAACTTACCATTATCATATAAATATTCTGTAAGTCCCGCAAATCTTTTAATCTTTTTACCATCAAATTCTAGTAAGATTCTACCATAGAAATCTTTAATTCTATCGTCTTCTAGTCTATACATTATTTGACCAGAAAAAGCTTTAACAGTATTATTATCAATAAAATATAAAGTTCTACCTGAAAAGTCTTTGATTTTACCATCACCTATTTCAAGTCTTATTAATCCTGAATATTCTTTTAACTTTGCCATAATAATACCTCCATTTATTATTATAACATAAAATAAAAAAGAAATCCCTATTTTAAGAGATTTCTTCTAATTTATCAATTGTTTTTCTAACGATATATTCTACAGCTTGTGCTCTTATTTCGTTTCTATCTCCATGAAACCACATTTCATATGAATAAGCATCATCATTAATAGCTAAACCAAAGCAAACTAAACCAACATTATCACCAGATGGTCCAGCATAACCAGTAATACCAATACCTACATTACTATTACTTTCTAGCTTTACTCCTTTAGCCATTTCTAATGCAACTTCTTCTGAAACTACTGTATATTTATCAATAGTTTCTTTTTTTACATGAGCATATTTCATCTTAGCTTCTATAGTATAAGTTACAAAGCTTTGATTAAATACTTTAGATGCATCAGCTACAGATACAATACATGCAGCAAGTAAGCCACCTGTACAACTTTCAGCCATAGAAATAGTCATATTTTTTCTTCTAAGTAAATCAACTAATTCTTCCATTAGAATAATACATCCTCCATTGTATAAATCTTAGGTTCTTTTCCTAAAATATATTCAGCTGCTTTTACAGCACCTTTAGAGAAGATTTTCTTTGAGAAAGCTTCATGCTTAAATTCTAATACTTCATCAGTACCAGCAAAAATTACAGAGTGTTCACCAACTATTGTTCCACCTCTAACGGCATTGATACCAATTTCATGTTCTCTTTTTGAGTAACCATTTCTACCAAACACATGCTTAAATTCATTATTTGGATCTATTGCTTCAAGTAGTGCTAAAGCAGTACCACTAGGTGCATCAACTTTCTTATTGTGATGCTTTTCAACGATTTCCATATCAAAATCATTCTTTAAGATTTCTGCCATTTCTGCACATACTCTTTTTAGTACTGTTACACCTAATGAGAAGTTAGCAGTGCAGCAAATAGGAATAATTTTAGAAGCCTCAAAAATCTTTTTTCTTTGTTCTTCTGTATAACCAGTAGTCGCTATAACTAGCGCTTTTTTGTTCTTTGTTGCGTATTCTAGATTCATATCTAGACAAGCAGGTGAAGAGAAATCTACAATTAGATCAAAAGGTTTAGTTATCTCATTTAAATTAGATAATTGATCTAATGCAACTATACCACTAATTGTATGTCCTTTACTAATTAATTCTTCTTCGACAAGCTTATTCATTGCACCATAGCCAACTAATGCTACTTGCATAAACCTGCCTCCTTCATAGACTTAATTAAGATTTCTTTATTCTTATCACTCATCTTATAAAGTGGTAATCTATATCCACCAACATTCATTCCAAGATAGTTCATTGCTTCTTTTACTGGAATTGGGTTAGTTTCAATAAATAAGTTATTAATTACATCTAAATACTTTAATTGAATATCAAGTGCTTCTTTTGTTTTACCATTTAAGTAATTCATAACTAAATCATGAGTTTCTTTTGGACAAATATTTGCTAATACAGAAATAACACCTACACCACCAGCAGATAATACTGGAACGATCATATCGTCATTTCCTGAATAAATTCTAAATGTATCACTTGCATATTTAGCAATCTTCATAACATAACTAATGTTTCCACTAGCTTCTTTAATACCCATAATGTTTGGATGCTTACTTAATCTTTCAACAGCTGAAACAGATACAGCACAACCAGTTCTACCAGGTACATTATAAATAATAATAGGAATGTCTACGCTACTAGCAATAGTTTCAAAATGATGAATCATACCTTCTTCATTTGTCTTATTGTAGTATGGAGTAATTATTAATAATGCATCAGCACCTAAACGTTGGAATTTTCTACTTTGTACTACTGATGTTTCAGTACAGTTTGAACTTGAACCAACAATTACTGGTACTCTATGATTTACCTTCTTAACTGTATAGTAAACTACTTCTTCATCTTCTTCATGTGATAAAGTTGGTGATTCACCTGTTGTTCCAATGATTAGGATTGCATCAGTTGAATTAGCAATTTGATATTCTAATAATTCACCTAATTTATCATAATTAACACTACCATCTTCATTCATTGGCGTTACTAACGCTACAATTGATCCTTTAATATCTAACATCTTTGTTATCCTCCTATTTAATCTAAATCATTCTTATATAAATCTTCATAAGTTTCTCTTTTAATTACTAACTTAGAATTATTTCCATCAACAAATACTACAGCAGGTCTAGGTAATCTATTATAGTTACTAGCCATAGAATATCCATAAGCACCTGTAGTATATACAATTAATAAATCATCTTTATCTGCTTTAGGTAATTTAACATCTTTAAATAATACATCGCCTGATTCACAGCACTTACCCGCAATCGATACTTCCATATCTTTTTTAGCATCCATCTTATTAGCGATATCTACGCTATATAAAGCTCCATAAAGTGCTGGTCTAATGTTATCATTCATACCACCATCAATAAAGTAATATGTCTTATTTAAGGCCTTTTTCATTTGATTGATTGTATATAATTGATAACCTGCATTAGCTACTAAGCTTCTACCTGGTTCAATAAATAATTTATCAATTTTAATGTTTGCTTTTTCTAATTCACTATCAACTTTTTCAATGATAATCTTTGAAAAATCAATTAATGATAATGGTTTATCATCTTCAGTGTATTTAACACCACAACCACCACCAAGGTTTAAATAACTAATTTTTCTATTAATTTTCTTAATTAAACCAAATAACTTTTCAATCGCAATAGTGAAACCTGTCATATCAAAGATTTGACTACCAACATGGAAGTGGAAACCTTTGAATTTCATATTCTTACTAGCTTCAATTAATTCAATTGATTCTAAAATATCATCATTTTCAATGTAATATCCAAACTTAGAATCTGGATGAGCTGTAACAATGTATTCATGAGTATGAGCAGATACTCCAACATTAATTCTTAACATTAAGTTTAAATCATAATCGATTCTTTCACACTTTTTAGCCCATATTTTTAATTCATCTAAATTATCAATGATAATATTCTTTACTTTATAACTTAGCGCCATATCCATTTCAGCTTCTCCCTTATTATTACCATGGAAGAAGATATTTTTTGGATCTACTTTTTCTTTTATAACTCCATATAATTCTCCACCACTTACAACATCTACACCAATGTTTTCTTCTCTTACCAATTTATACATATATAAACTTGAGAATGCTTTAGATGCATAAATGATTTGTGTATTATAGTTCTTGGATACAAATCCTTCCTTATAGTCATTAATATTTTGTTTGATGATGTTTTCATCATAAATATATAATGGCGTACCATATTTTTCTTTTAATTCACTTACTTCGACATTTCCAATTTTAAACACATTAATCACCCTTTCTTTTATTAAAAATAAAAATGCGCTAAGTATAAGCGCATAATAATTAATAATTATAATTAATGGTTATAGCGCCTCTACTAGATAAGTAGGAGTGTTATAGGTATTTCCTATAACCCCACGAATTTATCATGCCTGATAAATCGTTCGGCGATGATTACCTTTCACATACTTCATAGAATGCCTTCTCCATATGTTACTATGACGCACCGCTTCCTCTATACATATAAAATTATAACATATTATTTTTTTTTGTAAATACTACTTTTGTTTTTTTGATTGTGATTTATAGCATATTCTCATACTTGTTCTATGAGGTATTATACGCATTAATCTTGAAGCCGCTCTTACGCTCCATTTAGGAGTAGCAAATTTCTTTTTCTTAAACATTCTTTTAATCGCATAACTAGCGCATTTATCAGCTTTTACGCCTTTAAGTTTAAATGTGACATTTGCGGTATCATTAAAGTTTGTATCAACTGGTCCTGGAGCTAGTATAGTTATACCTACATCCTTCTTTAATTTCTTCATTTCATAGCGTAATGCTTCAGCATAACTTCTAATATAATTTTTAGTTGCATAGTAAGTTGCCATCTTTGGTCCTGGAGCAAAAGATGCAATAGATGCAACTGTTAAAATATAACCTTTATTCATTACATCTGCATAATGTTTTAGTATCATATGCATTGCTGTAACATTAATATCAATCATATTAAAATCTTCAGCATCAGTTACTTCATTAAACATACCAACCTTACCAAGACCGGCATTATTTATAACTACTTCTATTTCATAGTCTTTAGTTTTAGTAAATAATTCAGTTAAAGATTCTCTTTTAGAAATATCTAACGGTATTATTACAACTTCCTTTTGATATTCTTTATTTATTAATTCTTTTAAGTTATTTAATTTATCAATACTTCTAGCAGTAATAATTAAATCATAACCTTTAGAAGCTAATATCTTAGCACATTCAAAGCCAATACCTGAAGATGCACCTGTAATTAAAGCATACATATTAATCTACCTCCTCAAAAATTGTTTTAAATTCTACTTTTTTATCACCAAAAGTATAAGCATCATAAACTTCTTTTATCATATCTTCATCTATTTTATCCATATGAAGATAACACAATGTGTCATTAATATTTACATAATCATTAGTCTTTTTATTTAAAACAATACCAACATTAAAATTAATTGGATCTTCTTTCTTTAATCTACCTGCGCCCATATGCATACTAGCTACACCAAGTTTAAGGGCATCCATATGAGTGATGTATCCTTTTTTCTTTGATTTAACTTCATAAATATACTTTGATTTAGGGAATAGATTAGTATCAAAGATAGGTGAATTATCACCATCTTGAGCAGCAATCATATCCTTTAATTTCTTTAAGGCTGTGCCATTATTAATATGTTCTAAAATGGCTTCATTAGCATCTTTCTCAGTCTTATATAGTTTTGCCTTAATTAAAATTTTAGCGGCAATTTTCATTGTTACTTCTAGTAAGTCTTTTGGACCATTTCCTTTTAACGTATTAACAGCTTCTATTACTTCTAGGTTATTACCAATAGCTAAACCTAGTGGTTCATCCATATCTGTAATGATACATGAAACATGTTTATTAAATTTCTTACCAATTTTAACCATTAAATTAGATAGTTTTAATGCATCATCTATATTCTTCATGAAAGCACCTGAACCAACCTTAACATCAAGTACAATTATATCCGCACCACTTGCAAGCTTCTTACTCATAATAGATGATGCGATTAAAGGAATAGAATCAACTGTAGCGGTAACATCTCTTAAAGCATATAATAATTTATCTGCTGGAACTAAGTTTTGTGTTTGACCTACAATTGCTAAACCAATAGTATTAACTTGATTAATAAAACGTGTTCCACTTATATTAATATTAAAACCAGGTATACTTTCTAACTTATCTAAAGTACCGCCAGTATGACCTAAACCTCTGCCACTCATTTTTGCTAGTTTAACGCCAAATGAAGCGATTATTGGGCCTAATACTAAGCTAACCTTATCTCCTACTCCACCTGTTGAATGCTTATCTGCTTTTATACCTTCAATCTTAGATAAATCCATTACTTCTCCACTATGAAGCATTGAATCAGTTAAATAAATTGTTTCTTCATCATTTAATCCATTTAAAAAAATGGCCATAAGAAGACTAGACACCTGATAGTCAGGTATCAAACCTTTTACATAGCCATTAATAAAGAACTCTATTTCTTCTTTTGTTAGAGTTAAATTATCTCTTTTCTTGGAAATGATATCTATCATGTTCATAAAATCACTCCTTTATAGGTTCATTTATAATATTTCTTACTTTCTCCTCTATTTCAATTGTGTTTAAATCTTTATATTCATCATATTCAATAGGTTTATGGAATATAACTTTTACTTTTGTCTTTCTAAAAGGAGCATTTTTCATAATCTTATGTGTATTAATTAATGTTACTGGAACGATTGGACATTTAGCTTTTAAAGCTACTTTATAGCTTCCTGCATGGCCTTCAAGCATTTTATTTGTTGATCTATCAGTTCTAATACCTTCAGGGAATATCATCATAGATGTTCCTTTTTTAATGTTGTTAATTACATTAATTATAGACTTAGCGCCTTCTTTATCATTACTTCTATTAAGTAATACACCATCAATTTGTTTGATGTATCTTTTACCAAAGAAGGAATCTTCTACTTCCATTTTAGCTAAGAATCCTAATTTTAGTTTTCTTAAAGGTACTGATGTATACATAAAATCTTCGTTAGATTTATGATTACCAATAAATAAATAGCTTCTAGAATAATCAAAGTTTTCTAATCCTTCTACTTTATAGTGAACTCTAGTTAAAATCATAAAGGCACTACATACACATCTAAAATAGAACATATTAAGTTTTCTTTGTGGTTTTGAATGGTTATTAACAATAGCCATAAGGAATAGAATAAATATTCTATGAGCTACTGATACTATTAAACCAATTAAGATGCCTAAAACTATTTCTAACCATAATAGACTACCTAAATCTACTAAAGCAATAAATAGCCAAGCAAGTAAACCAGCTTCTATAAAAGTTAATCCTAGAAGGATCATAAAAACTACTTCCTTTCAAATACGCAGAATCTTAATTCTGGATTCTCTACTCCCTTAACTTCCTTAATTAAGTTATATTTAGAAAAATCAATTTCAGGGAAATATACATTTCCATCAAATTCTTTATCGATAAATGTGATATATAATCTATCTGCATAAGGTAGACTAATGTTATATATAGTTCTACCACCTATAACAAATATTTCTTCATCGTGTTCTTCTTCTAAAAATTTAACTAAATCTCTAACCATTACAACATCAGGGTAATTCACTTCTGGGAAGATGGTAGAAACATAATATTTAACATCTGGAAATTTCTTTCCATTACGGTAACTTAAAATAGATTCATGTGTTCTATCTCCAACTAAGACAGCATGATCTTTAATTGTATTTCTAAAATATTTAATATCTTCTTTATAACTCCATGGTAGTTCATTATCTTTACCAATTAAGTTATTCTTGGCCATGGCCCAAATTAATGAAATCATTATACAGCTACAACTCCTTTAATTGCTGGATGTGGATCATATCCTTCAAGTTCAAAATCTTCATATTTAAAATCATAGATAGATTTAACATTTGGATTAATCTTCATTGTTGGTAATTTTCTAGGTTCTCTAGATAATTGTAATTTAATTTGATCCATATGATTTGAATAAATATGAGCATCACCAAATGTATGAACGAAATCTCCTAGTTCAAATCCACAAACTTGAGCAATCATCATTGTAAATAGTGAATATGATGCAATATTAAATGGTACACCTAAGAAGATATCAGCACTTCTTTGGTATAATTGGCAACTTAATTTATTATTTACAACATAAAATTGCATAAATGAGTGACATGGTGGAAGAGCCATATTATCAACTTCAGCAGGGTTCCATGCACTGATGATATGACGTCTTGAATCAGGATTATGCTTTAAGTTATAGATTAATTTTTCTAATTGATCAACACCATTAAAGTTTCTCCATTGTCTACCATATACTGGACCTAAATCACCATATTTATCCGCAAATTCTTTAGATTCTCTTATTTTTTCAATGAATTCTTCCATTGTTTCTCCGTTATAAACAGGTTCTTTTTTATACTTTTCATAAGCCCATTCATTCCAGATTCTAACGTTATTATCAACTAAATATTTGATATTAGTATCTCCACTAATAAACCATAATAATTCATGAATGATTCCTTTTAAGAATACTTTTTTTGTTGTTAAAAGAGGGAATCCATCATTTAAATTATATCTTGTTTGATATCCAAAATAACTGATAGTTCCTGTTCCAGTTCTATCAGATTTATATGTTCCGTTTTCTAGAATAAATTTACACATATCTAAATATTGTTTCATAAAAAAACGCCTCCTAAATTATCTTTTTTTAATATAGTTCAATCTAATTTAATTATACCATAAATTAGGATAAAAATAAAAGGCATTTCAAATGCCTTATTATTTTAAATTTCTACTTTATCTAATGCTTGTTTGATATCTTCTAGAATATCATCAACACTTTCAATACCTACTGAAAGTCTGATTAAATCTGGCTTAATTCCAGCAGCAAGTAATTGTTCATCACTCATTTGTCTATGTGTATGACTTGCTGGGTGTAGTAAACAAGTCTTACTATCAGCAACGTGAGTAGCAATTTGAACAAACTTTAAGCTGTCCATGAATTTTAAGGAAGCACTTCTACCACCTTTAATACCAAAAGCCATTACTCCACAACTACCATTTGGTAAATATTTTTGTTGTAAAGCATGATACTTATCATTTTCTAGATCTGAATAATTAATCCAAGCAACTTTTGGATGTGTACTTAAGAACTTAGCAACCTTTAATGCATTTTCGCAATGTCTAGGTACTCTTAAATGTAGAGTTTCAAGACCAATATTTAATAAGAATGCATTTTGAGGAGCTTGGATAGAACCAAAGTCTCTCATTAATTGGGCAGTTGCTTTTGTAATATATGCACCTTTACCAAATCTTTCACAGTAAGTAATACCATGATAAGATTCATCTGGTGTAGTTAAACCATGGAATTTATCTCCATATTTCATCCAATCAAAGTTTCCAGAATCAACGATTACTCCACCAACAGTTAAAGCATGTCCATCCATATATTTTGTAGTTGAATGTGTTACGATATCACATCCAAATTCAAATGGACGACAGTTAATAGGTGTAGCAAATGTGTTATCCATAATTAGTGGTACACCATGCTTATGAGCAATCTTAGCGAACTTTTCAATATCAAATACTGATACGATTGGGTTTGCGATTGTTTCACCAAATACTAACTTTGTATTTGCTTTAAATGCTTTATCGATTTCTTCTTCTGAAGCATCTTGATCAATAAAGATACATTCAATTCCAAGTTTTCTTAGTGTAACATCAAATAAGTTGTATGTTCCACCATAAATATTTTTTGTTGATATAAAACTATCTCCAGCTTCACAAATATTAAATACAGCATAGAAGTTAGCTGCTTGACCACTTGATGTAAGCATAGCTGCTACACCACCTTCAAGTGCACAAATCTTGTTAGCTACACAGTCATTTGTAGGATTTTGTAATCTTGTATAAAAATATCCACTCTTTTCAAGATCAAATAATTTACCCATTTCTTCTGATGTATCATATTTCCATGTTGTGCTTTGGTAAATTGGTAATGCTCTTGCCTCACCATTTTGAGGTTTGTAACCCTCGTGTATACATTTAGATTCAATCTTCATTTTATCAACTCCTAACATATTAGATTATATCATAGGACGTTAATAAAATAAATAAATATTTAATTTTATTATAACGATGGCTCTTTAATCTCTTCTAGGATAACATCATTATCATCATTACTTTGATCTACTTTTAGTGGTGCTTTACTAATAAAGATTAATTGTTCTCCAACAACTTCAATAACTTCATATAATTTATCTTGAATATTTAGTTTTCTAGATTGTAATCTTGCCCTAACTCCAATAGTTGCACCTTTGCTACAGTATTCATTAATGTTTATAGCTAAATACTCCCAAAAAGTAACTTTAATGAAATCTGTATCATAAGTTCCATTTAAACTTTTAAAAGGTCTTTTAGTTGCTAAAACAACCTCACATACATTCTTTCCATTTGCAGCTTCTCTAATTTCAGGATCATTAACTAACTTACCTACTAAAATAACGCTATTAATCATTTTTCTTCACCTCCTAAGCAAATTATAGTCTAGTTAAAGAAAATAAAAAAACTGACGTATTTAAGCCTTTATTTGCATAAAATAAATAAATTTTATCAAATATACGTCAGTTTATAGCTTTATTTTATTTAATTCATTTAAAATTTATGTTTTTATTCAAAAATAATATAATTAATCCTCATTTGGATAAATTGCATATTTTGTAATAATGATGTCTTTAAACATATCCTTTATTTCATCAAGTGACTTTACATCAAGCTTCTTTATTTCATTAATAATAGTGTATAAATTATTACCTGAATATAAGCATGATGTGAAGTTTTGAGCTGTAGCTTCTAGTGAATTTAAGATACCAATAAATTGACCAATTAATTCTCTTTTAGCACATTCGAAATCTTCTTCACTTATTTTCATATTAGGAATATCTTTAACAAACTTATAGAATTCTTCATATAACTTATCTGGATTTTCTGAATCACTACTAAGCATGAAATAGCTTGCGGATTTATTGAAGTCAGTATAATAACCAAATGAATCATTAATTAATCCCTTATTCATTAATTCCATTCTTAAAGTTGATGAATCACCACATAAAATTGAACAAAGTAATCCTGTTTTAATATCAACCATTTGGAAGTTGTTATATATATTTTTAAATCTAACACCTAAACATACCTTTGGAATGATTATATCCATGTTTATTTTTGTTTCTTTAATGTTATCCTTAAATTCATCATAAACATATTCTCTTTTTATTTCTTTAATTGGTTTAAATGTCTTCTTTGCTTGATTTTCCCTAATTCCATCAATTACGGATAAATCAACATTTCCAATTAAAAATAATTGCATATTAGATGGATGATAGAATGTTTCATAACAGTCATAAAGCATTTCTTTAGTTATCTCGTTAATTGATTTAACACTACCAACTAAATCAGTTGAAACATAATTATCCTTATATAAATTCTTTAATGTTCCCCAGAATAATCTTGAATCAGGATCATCTTGATACATCAAGATTTCTTGTTCAATAATACCACATTCTTTTTTGATGTTTTCATCTGTAAAGTAAGGGGACTGAACAAAATCTAATAAAAATAAAGTACATTCTAATACATTATTAGTTGTTGAAAATAAATAACTTGTTCTATCGAATGATGTAAAAGCATTACTTGATGCTCCCCATTTTAAAAACTTAGTTGATGCATCAATTCCATCTTCCATTTCAAATAATTTATGTTCTAAGAAGTGTGCTATACCTTTAGGGTATTCAACAAATTCAGTTTTACCATAAGGAATAAATCTATTATCAAGTCCTCCATAGCGAGTAGATATTATACCAAATGTTTTATCATAATCATTTTTAGGTACGATATATACATCTAGTCCATTACTTAATTTTTCATGATATAATGTTTCATCTATTTGCTCAAAGTATTCTTTATTCATCATTATCACTTCCTTCAAGGAAATAAACTAAATCAAGTTTTAATTTCTTCATAACATTAATTACATCTTCTTTTGTTAGATTTTTGATTTCTTCAATTCCATCATATAAATCTAAGTTCTCGTTTAAAAGTTCTGATAAATAAATCTTTTTAGCAATACTTGATAAGCTATCAGTTCCTTTTTTGATACTAGAAATAAGGCTTAATTTAGCCATTTCTAATAATTCATCTGAAAAATTACCACTAACCATTCTATCAAATTGTTCCATAGTAACTTTTAATGCTTTATCATAGTTTTCTTTATTAATTCCTAGGCACACATTAACAATACCTTTATATCTACCATAGTTACTTGATATAGAATAACATAAGCTTTCTTTTTCTCTAACAACACTAAATAGTAAGGATGATGAGAATCCACCAAAAATAGTATTAGCAAGCACTAAAGCTAAATCATCTTTATCATTCATTCTTGTAAATGTACGGTATTTTAGTATTAATTGTGATTGCATAGATTTAGCTTCTTCTTTAACGTATTCAGAATTAATAATTTCTTTATCAACATAATCAATTGGATTAAGTTTATTTTTCTTACCGAAATCAAAATACTTTTTAACCTCATCTATAACATCATCACTTACATCACCCATAACAATAATATCAACTTTATTGTTTTCAATCATGTATTTATAATATTCTTCTAAGTCTTTACAAGTTAAGCTTTTAACTATTTTTTCATCACCATTAAATTTAAGTCTAGCAAGTTCATCTTTAAAAGCTATTTCATTACTTCTAATTACAGCATATAAACTTTTATTTTCATATTCTTCTTTATAATCATCAAGTAATAATCTTTTTTCTTCATCTAAATTCTTTTTATCTAGGATTGGATTAAATAACATTTCAGATAAAAACTTAAACATTTCATCAAGAAGAGTATCATCGCCTACATATTTAGGATTAACTCCATCAATAGATGCATCTATATAACATACATTACCTAATTTTAATGATGAAAAACCAAAATTAGCTCCATAAAGCATATCTAATTTTCTATTTATTTTTTGTTTAGTATCATATTTACTACTTTTAGATTCCATCATTCTAGATAATAACATACGGTATGATAGATTAGTTTCATTAACCATATCTGACATTATAACATCTATTGTCATCTTCTTAAATTTCTTTGTTTTAAAAATATGTAAAGTGGCTTTATTAAGCTCTATTTTCTTATAATCCATAAATACCTCCTTGGTAAATAAAGGTGTAGAAATCTACACCATTATTTTTAGTAGTTAAGTTTTTTAACACATGCAATAGCAAGTGCCCCTGGTCCGATGTGACATGATACAGATAGTGATAGTGGATCACAATATACGACTTCACCAATTTCTTCTTTAACCATTTCAATGAAATCAAGTGCAGTTTGTCTATCAGCAGTATATGCGACAAAGATTCTTACATTGTCAATTCCACCAAAACGTTCATTAACATCTTTTTTCATTTGATCAAGCATACTTCTCTTTGCACCCTTCATACCTCTAACTTTATCAAAGGCATCAAGCTTTTCCCCTTGAATTTGAAGTACAGGCTTAATCTTAAGAAGTTTAGCAAATGTTGCAGCAGCGGCAGTGATTCTACCACCTCTACGTAAATAATCAATTGAATCAACTGTAATGTAAATACTTGAATCTAGTTTTGTTGCTTCAAGTATTTCTTTAATTTCTTTTGCAGTCTTTCCAGCCTTAGCTAATTCCATTGCATCTAGTACTGATTGTTTTTGTGTAACAGAAATTCTTTGGTTATTTACAACAAATACTTTATCTTTGAATTCTTTTTCATTTGATAAGAAAGTTGCTGTTTCACAAGATTTAGATAATCCGCTTGACATTGGAATGTAAACTATTTCATCATATTCCTTTAATGTTGCTTTCCATAAATCCATTAAAGCTCCTGCAGATGGTTGACTTGTTAAAACAACTGCCTTTTCATCAAGAAGATTATAGAATTCTTCTTGTCCTAGATTTATATCTTCTAGATAATCTTTACCATTAATTGTAAATGGCATTGGTACAACTGGTATACCTAATTTTTTTCCTTCGTCCTGAGTAATTCCACTATTGCTGTCTGTCATGATGCAAGTTTTCATAGTGACTCCCCCTTTTTTCTTATAATTTTTCGATTAATTTTAAAGCAATTTGTACAGCGTTAGTTGCAGCACCTTTTCTTACTTGGTCTCCACAACACCATAAAGTAATACCATTTTCATTAATTAAATCACGTCTAATTCTACCAACATAAACTAAATCTTGATCAGAAGTTACAATTGGCATTGGATATAATTTATTATCTAAATCATCATATAATTTACATCCTTTTTCATTAGCAATAGCATTTTTAACTACGTCTAAATCTAACTTATTTTCAGTTACTAAAGTTACACTGATTGAATGGCTTCTAACAACTGGTACTCTTACACAAGTACAAGTTACTTTTAAGTCAGGTAAATGCATAATTTTTCTACCTTCATTTTGCATTTTCATTTCTTCAGTAGTATATCCATTTTCTAAGAATGAACCAATGTGAGGAATAACATTTCCAGCAATTTGATATTGGAAAGTTTTTGGAGTAGCATCATACTTATTAGCGATAACTCCTGTTGTATCATAAATATTAGCTAAATCCTTCATTTGATCTATTAATTCAACTGGACCAGCTGCACCAGCACCTGATGTTGCTTGGTAAGTTGAAGCTACCATTGCTTTAATCTTAGATAATTTATTAATTGCATTAATAGCAACTAAAGTAATGATAGTTGAACAGTTAGGATTAGAAATAACACCTTTATTCTTAAAAATATCTTCTGGGTTGATTTCAGGTACTACTAGTGGAATGTCATCACACATTCTAAATGCACTAGAGTTATCAATAAAAACAGCTCCAGCTTTTACGATATCATCTTTAAATTCTTTAGCAATTGCATTACTTGCAGCACCTAAAACAATATCTAGACCTTCAAATGCTTCATGGCAAGCAAGTTTTACTTCAAATTCTTTTCCTTGAAAAGGAATTTTCTTTCCTACGCTTCTTTCTGAAGCAAGTAATCTTAATTCATCATATGGGAAATTGTATTCACCAAGTACTTTTAGCATTTCACGTCCAACAGCTCCTGTTGCACCTAAAATACCAATGTTAAATTTTTTCATATTTTGTCCTCTCCTTTATTCAACAGCAACAAGTCTTACGCTTGCTACAATTGGTATTTCATCAATTTTATCCAATAATTCCTTTAAACTTATTTCCATTTGTAAAATGTCTACTGTTGTTGTTATGTAGGCATAGTTATGGATTGGTGTATCTTGATGTATTGTAACAATATTACCACTGTTTTTCGCAATACAATCTAAAACCTGTGATAAGCTACCAGGATTATTATCAACCTTTACTGAAAGAATTATCTTCTTTCCATAATAATTACTTGGGCTATATACATAGTCTTTGTATTTGTAGAAGGTACTTCTACTAATATTCATTTTTTTACATGCATCACTTACGCTTATTTTTTCAATTTCAATAAGCTCTTTAGCCATGACAACTTCTTCATAGCTATCAGGTAATACACTTTTATGCACTATTAGATAATCATTCTTCATATATAGCACCTACTGTATCATTTTTAAGTTCTATTAAATTCCAACCTAAAGATTTAAGTACTGTATAATCAACTGGATTTGTATGAATAATAATCATTGTTGAACCACTACCACTTAAGAATACAGGTAGTTCATTGTCCTTGGCAAATTCTTTCACAATGCTTGCTCCTGGAATTTGTGGTATACGATAAGGTTCATGCATTTTATCAGATAAAATGTCTTTAATTAGCTTAATATTTCCACTTAAGAAAGCATAAGGAAGATTAACTAATCTTGATGTGTTATAAATGATATCCTCATAAGATAATTCATGAGGTAATCTTCTTCTTGATTCCTTTGTGCTTATTTTTAGTGGTGGAATACAAGCTAAGAATTTTAAATCCTTATTAATTTCATACTTAATAGTTTTAACAATGTTTGTATCTGTTAAATAGCTTGCCGTTAGCCCACCGTATAAAGCCGGTGTAACATTATCTGGGAATCCTTCAAGATATGATGCTACTTGAAGCATTTCTTCTTTACTTAATTTATCATTCATAAGTTTATTTGCTGCCATTACACCACATACAACACATGTTGCACTACTACCAAGTCCTCTAGTGTTTGGAACATCTGTCTTTAGAACTTTTATTTTGGCTTTTATTTCTTTATTATTTGCATATTCATATGTTTTTTTCATTGATATACAAATAAGATTATTCTCATTAGCGTATTTCTCATCAAAACCTATAAATTCCCATTTATCACTTTCATCAATTTCAAATTCGTTATATAAATTTAAAGCTAAACCTAAAACATCAAAGCCAGGCCCTACATTAGCACTTGTTGCGGGTACTTTTATTTTCGTAAAAGATTTTCCTCTAAGTACTTATGAGCTCCCTCTAATGTTTCAGGATGGTTAGTTCTTATATTCTTTCTAATTGAAGTGATGACTTCAGGAATTTTTGTGTTACTCTTTTTGCTTACCATATCAATTAAATCAAATTCATCTAAGCTACTATCTAAATCTAGTGCTGATGAAATACTCTTGATAAATTTATATGGGCTTGCAGTTGATAAAATAACTGTTGGAGTTAAATCATTTGTTGCTTTTACATATTTTTCATACACACTACTAGCTACAGCAGTATGTGGATCAATTAAATATTTATTCTCTTTGAATTCTCTTTTGATTTTATCAAGTGCTTCACTATCACTTGCATAATCAGCATAGAATTCATCATAGGATTCATCAACCTTAAATACTCCAGTAGTCTTTAAATCATCCATATACTTCTTAACTTTATTTTCATCTTTAGCCTTGAAATATAATAATCTTTCTAGGTTAGATGAAATTAAAATATCCATAGATGGAGAAATTGTTTTTAAGAATTCTCTTTTTCTATCATATACCTTAGTATTGAAGAAATCAGTTAAAACCTTATTAATATTAGATGCACAAATTAATTTATTAATTGGTAGTCCCATTTCTTTAGCGTAATATCCAGCAAGGATATCTCCAAAGTTTCCTGTTGGAACTGTGAAGTTAATTTTATCACCTAATTTAATTGTCTTATCACTAACTAATTTATAGTAAGCATAGAAATAATATACTACTTGAGGAACTAATCTACCAACGTTAATTGAGTTAGCACTTGAAAGTCCCTTAAAATCTTCACTAAATACTTTTTTAACAAATGTTTGACAATCATCAAAGTTTCCTTTAATTGCAAATGTCTTTGCGCTATTTGATTCAAAAGATAACATTTGTTGTTCTTGTATTTTAGATACTCCACCATTAGGGTAGAATACGATAATATCAATTCCATTAACACTACTAAAACCACTTAAAGCAGCACTACCAGTGTCTCCACTAGTTGCTGTTAGGATAGTCGTTTTTTCAGTAACGTTATTTTTCTTTTTAGCAACTTCTAATAAATATGGAAGAATCGTTAGGGCAACATCCTTAAACGCAAGTGTTGGTCCATGATATAATTCAAGATAATGATAGTTATTAATTTTTTTTACATCAACAACTTCTTTAGTCTCAAACTTTTTGTCATAAGACATGCTTAAGCAGTAATCTAATTCACTATCTGTATAATCAGGTAATAAATTCTTTAAAATTACTTTAGCAATTTCTTTATAAGTCTTACCATGTAAGCTCTTATAATCGATTTTTGGTATTTCATTTATAATGTATAATCCGCCATCATCACTAATACCTTCAATGATAGCTTTTGATGCAGTTATGTTTTTCTTACATCTTGTAGATGAATAGTACATAATGCCCACCTCACTTCCATTATTTATAATTATATTATATATAATTACTTAACGCAACAAAAATGTTATTTATGAAAACATTTTCAAAAAAATAAACGGCTATTTAAAGCCGTTATTTTATCTTATGTTAAGCTCATTATTATGCAGAAAACACCAAAAGTAGTTACTAAAATGCCTGCAACAACACATAACTTCCAAGTTACTGTACTATCATAATCTAGATCAACTCTTCTATCCATTCTTTTAATTACGATACCCAAAGTCATTAGGAATAATCCTGCGGCTATCGCAATAATAGCACATAAAATAGAACTTATATCTCCACCTTGTACGGTAAAGCATACAATGTATGCGATGATTAAGACTAATAAGCAAATTGTGATAATTAATCTAGGAAGTCTAAATTCTTTTTCAACATCTCTTATCTTTTTCATAGTGATTCAACATACTTAACTATTACTTCTACACACTTTTCAACACCAATTCTACTATTTAATGTTAAATCATAGTTTGAAGCTTCGCCCCATTTTCTATTAGTGTAGTAGTTATAATATTCCCTTCTTTTCTTATCAACCTTTTTGATAGCCTTTAATGCTTTATTACTATCAAACTTATAGAATTCAGTTGCACGTTTAATTCTTTCTTCAATAGGTGCAGTGATAAAGATACTTACAACATTATCTCTATCTTCTAGAATATAGTCTGCACATCTACCAACGATAACACATGCGCCTTTATTCGCAATATCTCTAATCGCATCAAATTGAGCTAAGAATACTTGTTCATTAATTGATAAGCCATTTGATTGGAATACCGAATACATCATACTATTAGGTACTTCATCATTGTTTTCAATTACATCAACATTGATATCACTTTTCTTAATTGATTCAGTTAAGATTTCTTTATCATAACATGGAATATTTAATTTTTCAGCTAGTAGTTTTCCAATGAATCTTCCTCCACTACCATATTGTCTACCAATACAAATAATTAAATCTTTCATATTCATACCTCCTATAAATCTCTATTTTAAGCCTTTAATAATTCTTTAGCACTATTTATTGAAGCTTCTGTAAGCTTAGTACCACTAATCATTATTGCTATTTGCTTTACTCTTTCATTATAATCCAATTTATCTACTTTTGTAAATGTTCTACCATCTTTTTCGTATTTAGAAATATATAATTGATTATCAGCTATACTTGCTACATGTGGTAAATGTGTAATACATAATACTTGTGTTGATTTAGATATTTCTTTAATCTTTTCTGCGATATGACTTGCAGTAACTCCACTAATACCTGAATCAATTTCATCAAATACCATTAAGCTTAAATGTTGTTTTGATGCTAAAAGTGATTTTAATCCTAACATTATTCTAGATAATTCTCCACCACTAGCAACTTTATGTAATGGTTTAACTGGTTCACCCTTATTTAGACTAATTAAGAAATCTACATCACTTATACCAGAATCTAGGAATTCCGCATTAGTCATGTCTTTGATATTACGTATAGTAAATTTAACTTCAAAATTTATATTCTCTAAATCAAGTTCCTTACATACCTTAATTAATTCACTACTTAATTCTTTACCTGTTTTTTCTCTTAAATCTTCTAATTTTTTAGAACTAATTAATAATTTATCATAGTTCTTCTTTAAATCATTTAGACAATCTTTAACATATTCATCATAATTTTCACATTTATCAATTTCTTTTTTCATTTTAGAAATATGATTAATTAAATCATTAATTTCCATCTTATATTTTTTAGATACTCTTTTTAATTCTTGTTCACGTTCAATTAGTGAATCTAAATATTCTTTAGAAAAGTCCATTTTATTTAAACTTTTCTTTAATTCTGATTTAATATCATCAATTGTATAATAAGCACTTTCTAAGTCAGTTGAATATTTATTATAAGTCTCATCATAATCTTTGATTTTATTTAGAGAGTTAAAACTATCATAAATATCATCAATTGAATCTAGTTTTTCTAATGCTTCATTTAAGTTATTAAAGATACGATCATAATTAGATAAAACATTTATTTCTTTACTAATGTTTTCTAACTCATTTTCTTTTAAATCTAGTTTACTTAATTCATCATATTGAAACTTAAGTAAATCTAATTTTTCATATACTTCTTCATTCTTATTTAGGGCATCTTTATATTCTTTTAGGGACGCTCTATAATCAACTAAATCTAAAGTATATTCATTAAAATAATCTTGTATTTTAGTATCACTAAACATATCAATGATATTTAAATAATTATCTGGATTAACTAACTTTAAAGTATCATTTTGCACATGAATATCCGCTAAGAATGAAGCTATCTCTTTTAATTGATTAAGGCTTACTTGCGCGTTATTTACCATTATAGTACTACGCTTAGATACTTCACGCTTAATAACTAAACTTCCGTTTTTTTCGATACCATATTTATCTAGTAATTCATCTATTTTTTTGTTTTTATAATCAAAATATCCTTCAATTATAGCCTTAGTTTCACCGTATCTAATCATATCAGAATCAGCACGTGCACCAAGTAACAAACTAATACAATCAATGATTAATGATTTACCCGCGCCAGTTTGACCTGTAAGACTTGTCATTGAATCATCAAATTCAACTGTAATGTCATCTATAATTGCGAAATTTGAAACATGTAATTTTTTTATCACATTAATCAACTCCAAAAGCTTTTTTAACAGTCAAATACAAATCTATATTACTATTTGACTCTCTTTTAACATAAGCTAAATATTCAATATTGCCACTCTTACCCTTTATAGGAGATGGTGTAATTTTATGAATCTTATAGCCAAGACTATTAATATAACTATTAATGTCCTTTAATATTTCATAGTGCTTACTTCTATCTTTTAAAACACCATTTTTATTTAAGAATTTCATTTCAACTTCAAATTGTGGTTTTATTAAAATAATTATATCTTTAGCATCTAATTCATTTAAATGTTCTAAGATTTTTTTAATTGATATAAATGATACATCACTTACATAGTAATCTATATCTAAATCAAAGGCCTCTATATCTAAGAAGTTAGTTTGTTCCATGGAGATGACTTTATCGTTAGTTAAAAGTCTTGGATCTAATTGGTCAGTACCAATATCAATTGCATAAACTAACTTAGCTCCATTTTGTAAAGAGCAATCTGTAAAACCACCAGTTGATGAACCAATATCAACTATTACTTTATCTTTAAAATCAAGATAAAAACTATTAATTGCACATTCTAATTTGTATCCACCCCTTGATACAAATTTAAGAGGTTCGCTTACTTCTATTAATCCTTTTGTATAATCAAAACTTGGCTTAGTTACGACTTTTCCATCAACCTTAACTAATCCATTATCAATAGCAAGTTTCGCAAGCTCTCTTGATTTATAATAACCATTATCTACTAAATATAAATCAATGCGCATTTTTTATCTCCTCAATAATACTATCTTTATCTAGTTTATATAATTTATCTAAATCATCAAAGCTTCCACATGGGGCGTAAGTGTTTGAAATGTTTTTCTTAATAATCTTAATATCTTTACCTAATTTATCTTTAAATAGAATAATGGAATTACCTAATGAGCCTTCATCAATTACATCTTCTATTACGATAATTTTTTTATTATTTTCCATTAAACTAGTTAAAGTTACTTCATCAATTGGATTAATAGTTATTGCATTAACTAATGTAATGTTATAATCCCTTATAAATTCTTTAATGTTATTTAGAATTCTTCCATAAGAAATAATAACTATATCTTTTCCTTCTTTAACCTTAATCCAAGAATTAACTGGGACTAAGTTAAAGTTAGAATCAACATTTTCAAAGAATGTTTTAGCATATCTTATGCATACTAAATTTTTTTGATTAAATGCATAATCTAATAAGCTATACGCTTCATCTTTATTTGATGGAGCAACTATAGTTACATTAGGTATTGTTTTTAAATAAGCTAAATCATAAATACCTTGATGAGTTTCACCATCATTTGGATTTAATCCCGCTCTATCTATACCAATAACTATGTTTGTATTATGACGTGAAGCATCATGTAATAACTGATCATATGCACGTTGTAAGAAAGTTGAATAAATTGGTAAGAATACTTTCTTATTATTTAGTGATGCACTTGTTGCCATAGTTATCGCATGTTCTTCTGTAATACCTACATCTATTAAATCATTTGGATAGTTCTTTTGGAAATCTTCCATTTTAGATCCATTAACCATTGCTGGAACGATTACTTTAATATCATATTTCTTTTTTAATTCAAGTATTGAATCACAAATAATCTTACTAAATAAAACTTTATTACAATCATTTTGAATAGCTTCATCTATCTTAAAGCTTGATACACCATGATATATTCCATCCCTATTTTCTTCAGCATATTTATATCCTTTACCGTTTTTAGTAAGTATATGAATAATACTTGGTTTTTTGCTAGATTTAGCGATTTTTATTGCTTTTCTTAGTTCTGTAAAATCATTACCATTAACTACTCCTATATAATTAAAGCCCATATATTCAAAGTAGTTTTTTCTGTTAAATAACATCTTAAAGAACTTTGAAATTAATCTATTAAACTTAATTAAAAATACTGGTAGAACTTTATAACCAAACTTCTTTAAGCCTTGACTTATTTTTCTACCTCTTATTTTCTTGACTAATTCATGACATCCACCAGCATTTTCAACAATAGATGAATTATTATCATTTAGAATAACTATACCTTTATTAGTTTTAAGCTTTCCTAAATAATTAAGGCCTTCAAATGCTTCTCCACCAGCTAATGCTCCATCACCAATAATAGATATGGCATAATTAGTATCATCATCTAATAAGTATCCAGATACTGCTGAAATAGATGTAGAGGCATGTCCTGTAGAAAATGAATCATAAACACTTTCTTTTACATCAGGGAATCCTGATAAGCCATTAAACTTTCTTAATTCATTAAACTTATCCGCTCTACCTGTAAGTATTTTATGAACATATGCTTGATGCCCTACATCAAATATAAATTTATCATTAGGTGAGTTAAACTCTTTATGTAACATAATAGTAAGCTCTACTATTCCTAGATTACTTGCTAAATGTCCTCCTGTTTTAGAAATGTTTAAAATCAAAAACTCGCGTATTTCTTTAGCGAGTAAAACTAAGTCTTTAGTTTTTAAATCCTTTAAGAATGTAGGATCTTTGATTTTATTAATTTCCATTATTCATCAACCTTTATAACTAATTCTGCCTTCTTTAATGTTTCATAACAAGATTTAGATAATTCTAAAGCTTCATTATATTTTTTTATAGCTTCTTCTAATTTTATATCTTTATTTTCTAAATCTTTAACTATTTCTTCTAGCTTTTTTAAAGATTCTTCAAAATCCATAATTATTCCACCTTTGCTTTTACGTTTCCATCTTTTAATCTAATATCGATTAAATCATCCTTTTTAACATCATTAACTGATTTTATAATCTTATCGTTCTTACTTACAATTGAAAAACCTTTATCCATAATATTTAGTGGGTTTAAGTTTTTTAAACTGTAACTATATTTTTCAAATAAACTCTTTTTATATTCTAAGATTTGATTTATATTAATATCATTTTTCTCCATTAGATTATTTAATTGTAAAGACTTATTTTCAACAATTAAATTCATGTTTTTATTTAAGTCTTTCACTAAAGTATTATACTTATCTAAGTATCTATCAAGTTTATTCTTTGGAGAATTAAATATAATATTCTTTTCTATTTCATTAAGCTTAGAAGCCTTATCTTCTAATATTCTTTTATAGTTATGTTTTAAAACAATTAGGTCTTGTTTTATTTGTTTATCTAAGTCAACTATATTAGGTGTTGCGGCTACAGCTGCGGCACTTGGTGTTTCTGCGCGAAGGTCAGCGACTAAATCGCAGATAGTATAATCTGTTTCATGACCTACAGCAGATATTACAGGTATTTTAGAGTTATAAACGGCTAAAGCAACCGCTTTTTCATTAAATGCCCATAAATCTTCTAAGGATCCTCCACCACGTCCAACAATTAAAGTATCAACTTCCATTTTAGAGTTGGCATACTCTATTTGCTTAACTAACTCTGGCACGGCATTTTCACCTTGTACACTTGATGGATATAATATAATTTCTACAAGTGGATATCTATTTTTAATGATATTTTTAATATCTTCAATAACCGCTCCACTTTTAGAAGTTACTACACCAATTTTCTTTGGGAACTTTTTTAATTCCCTTTTATGTGCTGGATCAAAGTATCCCGCTAATCTTAATTCTTCTTTTAATTTTTCTAATTTTTCGTATAATTCACCAAGTCCATCTTCTTTAATACTATCAACAATTATTTGATAATTACCATTTGGTTCATATACTCTAACTCTACCTATCGCAAGTACTTTCATACCACTAGATATTTTAAAGCTTACATTACTTCTAGCAAATATGACAGCTTGAACTTGGCTAGATTCATCTTTTAAAGTGAAATAAGTATGTCCACTTGAATATGTCTTACAATTAGATACTTCACCTTTAATAAATACTCTAAATAAATTAGTATCATTATCTATCAAATTTTTGATGTAACTATTTAAAGCCGAAACAGTTATAAACTTATCTTGAGGCAATGTCTTTAGCGATATTGTCTAATAATTTATTATTGAAAGCTTTGGCTTTATCATCATCTAAATTTGTATAGACTTTTGTTAGATTGATTGCTTCATTTATGATTACTTTCTTATCTAATTTCTTTTCAAGTAGTTCAAAAGTCGCAACTCTAACGATAGCTAAATCTACTAGGTTTAATCTATTAATTGTGTAATTAAATAAATTCTTAGAGATAATTGAATCAATTTCTTCCTTTTTCTCTAATACACCTTTAATTAATTCAACTGCATAATCATCAGTTTCGTTATAGTCGATTTCTCCTGTCATATGATATGCATAAAGCTTTTCAACAGCCTTACTTCTACTTTTTGTTCTATTAGTTAAATCCATAATAATCATTCCTTTACTAATTTATTCACTTTTTATTATATCATAAAATATAATAAATATTTACTAATTCTTTAATTTTTCAAAAAATAGTTATACCCAATTAAAAAAAGGCTTTATTAAGCACTAATTTACTTCTTTCAAGCCTTCATGTTCTATATTTTCAGTATCTATTTCATTCTTAAATTCAGTATTTTCAATTATATATCTATTTATTCTAAAGAATAAGTATGGTCCATATAGTAATAATGTTAAAGCCAAGAAAACAATACCTGTAAAGAAGATATAACAAATTCTTAGAACACTACCTCTAAACTTTAAATCATTACCATCAACGTATCTTCTACTCTGGTAGAATCTTTCTCTTATGTTTAAAGCAAAAGGATAGCCAATAAAACCTGTAAGTAAGAAAATAACTTTATAAATAATTGATGATAAAAATATTTTATACATCTCTAGTCTTAATCCTGACTCTTTTTTCTCTTCATCTAAAAGGTGAGTATGCTTACTTCTATATGAATAAAATCTTGAGTTTATTAAAAGTACGAATAATGTTGAAAATAAAATACCCCATATTTTTGTTAATATTTTTCGAAACTGAGCTAACCCATCTTCACTATAACCATTGGCCTTCATTATACCCAAAGTACTCCCACCAATAATAGCAGCAACTGAAAAGATTGCTCCACCAATTAATAGACCTGTTAAATAGATAAGATACATTCTATTTGTTCTACCATCATAGGTTAATTTTTTACCATTTATTTTACTATTATTTATTAACCAAGTATGATATTTATTAAAGGCATAAGGATACATAAAAGTTAAAGAAAAAATGACTGTAAAAAAGTAAGCAAGTGTATAAACATATGCAGTTAGTCTACTTACATTAAGCTCACTTTTCATTAATCATTTTCCTCCGTTAAATCCCTATTTCTAGCTCTTTTTGAGTTTGTTCTAGCTTTTCTCTTTTTTCTTTTTTAATCTCTTTTGTTCTTATTACAATAGTTACAATAGATAATACTAAAGTAATACAGTTAAATATAATTACAGGATAAAGCATGACAAAGAATCCATAAGTTAACCAGAAAATAGAATTAAATATTAAACCTATTTTAATTAAGATTTCGGCTATCTTATCATCCATTGTTTTAACAAAAGTTATAATAACAAAAGTTGAATAAATAATAGTTGCGCATATTGGTAGATATCCATACCAAACATTATCACTTAAGAATATATTTAGTAAGACTCCACCTACTACCGCAATAAATAAGAAAATAAGTGATACTACTAACTTTGTTTTCTTTTTATCCTCTTTTACGAAAAGCAATACTATATTTCTAAAGAAGGCTGTCATTTCTTGCATTGTTGCACTATATGCCTTCTGTAGTATTTCGGCAATAGTCGATAATATATAGTTTGAATTTTGGAATACTAATATCTTCTTTTTATTTTTAAGTAAGGCTGAAGATGTAAATAAAGTATTACCCATTAAAGATAAAATATTTGCGATAATAAGTATCATTTTTAATCACCTAAGATATTATATATAAATTAAAAATTTAATTATATCAATTTTATTAAGAGTTTATTATATTTCTTCTACTTCTTCATCTTTCTTTAAATCATTTGGAATCCATAAATGTTTATTTATAGCATAGCTTAATAAGCCAAGAATTATCGCATAGAATTTACCTATATATGATCCAAGTAAAATGTAGATGAATGCATCTAATTTTTGATATACAATTAAGGAATAACCATAATAAATTGTTGAATTAATAATACTTGATATTAAAACACAAATAAAGAATGATAAATAAACATTAACATTTTTATTCATTAGTTTTTCAAAGATATATAGCATTACCCAAATACCTATAAATGTTCCTATGGCTGATGCGATATATCCAAAGAAAGTCTTTAATAATTCACTACTATATCCAAATGATGATGTAGTAGCAAATAATTCTATTACTGAACTTAAAAGTACGGCTGCTATAGCTGATGAAGTTAAAATTTTAGCTTTTCTAACTCCATATTCTTTTGCGCATATTATTACTGTAAAAGTAAAGCCTGTATAAAGGATAGAATCTATCGCAAAAATGATTTTGCCTAGTTCTACAGGAACACTTGATGCATTATAAATATTCGCATTAACCGCAAAGCCTATAGCGAATGTAAAAAGCATCGCATAATCATACCACTTACGGCAAAACGTAAGTAACATAAATAGTATTACACCAAATATTGCTAAAAGAAATAGATTCATATAATCACTCCTTTATTCAACAGTATATATTACTAATAATTTTCCTTTCTTAACCTTAATAAAAGCTGGTTTATCTATAAATTCATTATCTATTCCAAGAGGAAAACTATTAGATAAAGTTGCATTATTTAATTCATATTTTAAATTCTTTAAAGTAACTCCACTTACCTTACCACTTAAAGCAAAAATAGAAATATAACCATTACCAGTTAAAGATATTTCTTCATCTTTTAAGATGATTATACGTTTAGATTCATCAATTATATAGCCATTAGCATTATTATCTTTAATATAGGCTAATATTTGAATATTAGCTATAGAATGTTCTAACCTACCGCCTAAGCATCCATATAAACAAAATTCATTATATCCCATTTCTAAGCCATATTTAACGGCATCGACAACGTCTGTATCATCTTTAATCGGATTAAGCTTAACTATTTTTTTAATATTTTTATTATCTATCTTTTCGATATCAAAAGAATCAAAATCACCAATTAATAAATCAATAGATAACTTATCACAATTATCTAATTTTAGATAATTATTATATCCCCCATCACAAACAATAAGAAAGTCTTCATCTGTTTTTATTATTTGTTTTTCGCTAAATTCTCCCGCACCAATTATAATACATCTATTCATAATTTCACCTAGAATAATGGTTTAATATTATCCTTACAACTATGTGTATGTTCTTCTTCACATGCTGATTCATTATCATAATTAAGTGAACCTTTAATATAATCTTCAATAGCACTTGTGGCATTACCAGTTACACCTGCATAAAGTTTAATTCCAACTTCATTAAGCTTACTTACAGCACCATATCCAAGGTTACCACAAATTAAAGTATTAACATTTAAACCTTTAAGATAATCTATTAAAGCACAATGAGTTATACCTTTATTGTCTATTACATATTCATTGACTATTTTTTTATTATCAATTTCAAAAATTTTAAAAAATTCAGTTTTTCCAAAATGTTGGAATACATTTCCTTTATCATAAGTGATTGCTACTTTTTCCATATCTTTATCCTTCTTCTTTAATTCTTTTTTATATTTTTTAATATCAAAATCAACTAAGCTATTCATTTCTCCTCTCATAGCTTCAGCCAATTCATCATTAGTTTGATACTTTTCTTTTAATTCACTATATTTTTTAGATGGCATTATAACAAAAGTATTTTTCTTCTTTATTAAATACCCTACATATATGTCTAGATCATAACCTCTTTTATATAGCTTTTCTAGTGATATGGCAAAACCACTATAAAAGTAAGGTATTTCTTTTTTATATCCTTTAGATGAATCTTCAGGGAATATTACAACACATCTATTATTTTTAACTGAATCAATAGTTTCATTAAGTGTTGTGACAAAACGTAGGTCTGTATATGTTGGAATGATTCTCATTCCCTTATAATATCCAGCAACAAACGGACAGACAATAGTTCCAACTATCCAGGCTAGAAATTTTGGTAAATGTTTCTTTTCATGATAATAAGTTGTTGTTAAATATTTATGAACTGATTTAAAACCTAAAGTCATTTCATAAGTGCCCCAAATTCTTAAATCATTTTTAAAGTAACTATCAATTTTAAGTGGACTTTTTTTACCACAATGATTTACTAAAAAATAATAAGGTTTATCTTTTGGAAATTCATCTCCTAAAAATAATAATTTAGGTCTTCTAACAATAATTCTTACTATTAAATTTGAAAATCTAAATGCAAATGATTTTCTTCTTTTTTTAAAATCTTTCATATAGTTCACCTACATTATTATTTTATCAAAAAAAATAGACCATTTCTATATAAATGGCCTATTTTTCCTTATTTGCTTCACAGAATTTTCTAAATTCTTCAATTCCCTTTATTTCAGGTAATATTTTATCGATTATGTATTTTTCATTTGATGATTCATATTCAACTAAAGAATCATAAATTTTATCATAATATACTAAGAAAGCTACAGCATTGATATATCCTTCATCATCTAATTCAAACTTCTTATCTAGTCTCATTTGAACCATATAGAATATTTCATAGAATACTCCTGGAGTATGATTAGCAATATTTGTTTTATCAAATTGTGAAACACATGCTTTAATTAATTCTTCTAAACGCTTTTCATTAGCAATATATTCTTTAGCTTTATTCTTACATTCAAGTTGGTACTTACCAAACTTAATTTTGATTTCATCATCATCACGTTTTTCATTACGATCTTTCTTCTTTTGTGCTTCAAGATCTTCAATAATTTTCTTATCTGATTTAGTTCTTAAATATTCATTTGAAGTTTGTTTTTCAGCTTTATTTTTATCAACTAAATAAAGTATTCCACTATTATCAACATCCATTGAAATACCTATAACTACATAGTTAATACAATCAGTAATAAATCCTGATAAGAAATGAATAGATAATTGCACAACTAAGGCAACTATTGATAATGTAATACCTATCATTCTTGATGTTGTTGAACCATATTTTATGATTTCAAATATCGCAAAGCCAATAGAGAATAATTTAATAAATAGTTTAAAGAATAATAAGGAATTCCTCTTTATTTTCTTATACCAATTAAAACTTCTTTTTTCTAAGAAATTCATTTCTTTTCTACTTGCTTTAAATAGTATAACATCAAGTATAGTTGATACGATTAATAAGAATGATAAAACTGAATAAATAACAATATTAAATACATCAGGTTTTGAATAAATCATAAAGCCATAGAAACATAAGAATATTACAGAAGCTAATACGCTAATAAATAAAGTAATATCTTCTATCTTACGCTTAATGATATTTATAGCTGCCATAGAATAGTCTGTACTTACAGCTTTTCTACCATCACTAGCTTTATATATGGCGTCATTAACGGCTTTACCTACTATTTTTCCAAATATGCCCATTTTACCACTCCTTCCTTAAATAGTATATCACAAATTTAATTATTTTCTATCCCATTCAGGATGGGCTTTATGCTTTTCTTGTTTATCTAAATACATCTTTTCATCAATATCTTTCATAACTTCATCAATACTACTATTCTTTAAATCTACTTTAGAATAGCCTAGTGATATAGATAATTCATATTGAGCTTTCTTTTGCTTATTAAAGTTATCAAAAATATCATTAATATTTTTAACTATTTTATTAATCATCGCATCATTTTGCGTATTAAGTATAACTATAAATTCATCACCCGCAAAACGAATTACAGCTCCATATGGTCCTACAGCTTCTCTAAGTAGATCACCTGTGACAACTAGTGCTTCATCACCAACGGAGTGACCAAAATTATCATTAATTAATTTAAAGCCATTTAAATCTAACATCATCGCAGTAAAGTCTCTACTTCGACTTGCCTTTTCCATGACATTCTTAAGTAAATCTAGGAATAATCTATTATATAGTTTTGTAAGTCTATCTCTATATAATGTATCATTTTGTAGTGCCATAAATAAGAAATCAACTGTTAGTGCAGCACCAATCCAAATAGTTGATATATCTGGTAAGAAATATTGAACTATGGCTGCGACTACCATTGGTAGTAGGAAAAACCATACTGGGAAGAACTTTAAAAGTCCACCTTTAAGTCTAACATAAATATAAAAACCAAATGTATCAATTAATAAAATAAGGGCGAATATGTAGAATAAGAAATAACCAAATCCACCTCTAGAGAACGAATGATCAGTTACATCAAAAACAATTGGTGTAAATATATTTACTATTAATAAAATTACTGAAACTGTTGTGATTATATAAGCCATATATAATCTTATTCTATCTACATAACCTTTCAGTCTATAAGAGAAATATAGATTAAAACAAATCAAGCCCGTAACTAATCCAATTCTTATTAAGCTACAAGTTAAATAAATCATTATGTCATTGAATAAGGTAGCGTTACTTGCACTAAATACTTCATATTTTGTATCAAATACATAAGATAGGGCATCTAGAATTGTTGAATAAAAAATAATAGTAAGCATTATTTTTAAAAATGTATTTGATTTATTTTTTTCTTTTAACATGAAGGCACTTGTTAAGCCTGTATATAAAGTTATTAATAAAGCAATTCCATCTACAAGAAATACCGTAATTAAGTCTTTATTCATAAATTACCTCCTATCCAAATAACATTTTTAAGAAGTCTTCTACTTGATTAGATTCCTTCTTTCCAAAAGCACAATAATTAGAGAAATGTTCACAGTTATTATTTACTATACTATACTCACCTAAACCAGTTCCTAGCATGCTTCTAGCAAATTTAACTATCTCTTCTTTACTTCTTACCATTTTTAATTCTTCATCATTATATTCTCTAACTTCTACTACTCCACCATTTAAAAAGTAATCTAGAGTTGTAGAAATTATTAGTGCTGTAGCTGGTGATATTTCTGATCCACTAGGTGATGCATATTGTATTACTTCATCATCACTAACATATATTCCATGGTGAAAATATAAGCCTCTATTAACTCTTATTTGATCACCATAGTTTGGTTTCTTTTTTATCCACATAAATATCACCCACTTATATATTTATTATACAATAAAAATATATAGATTAATATAAACGATTTTAAAGAAAAAGTTGAAGAATTAACTTCAACTTATCGTTTTATCTTTCTTTCATTTTCTTTTTGAATAATAAAATCGCAATTACAAATACTATAATAGTATAAGCTATAACGATTAGTAATGGTTTAATAAAATCATCAAATGTATCATTAACACCTAAAATCATATTTTGAATTAATAGTGTTGCGTTTCTAAATGGTAATACTTCCATTACTACTTTCATACCACCACTTACCGATTCAACTGGAAACCACATACCAGAAAGTAATGATTGGCCTGTAATAATAATTGATGCGACTCCACCAACAGCTCTTTCATTACATAATGTACCAATTAAAATACCTAATCCAATAAACAAAATAGCAGTAACTAAACTTAATAAAATACCTAAAATCATACCAGCACAGAATATTGATGAATCAATTATTCCACCTACTATAAAGAATAAGATTGATTGCATTAGCGATAAAGGAATAATCGCTAAAGCATAGGATAATATGAATTCATGAGATTTTGCTTTTGATACATATAATCTAGTTAAAAATGAAGTATTTCTATCTATTGAAAGTAAGAATCCAACAAATAGAGCAATAAAGCTTTGAGAGAATACTACTATTCCTGGAGCAAGATATTTCATATCAAATTGACTAGTCTTACCATGGAATAGGAAGTAGAATAATATTTCCATTACTAGTGGAAGTCCAAAGATAAATATTAATGAGATTGGATCTCTAAATAATTCTTTTAAATTTCTTTTAGCTAGTGCTAAAGTTCTTTTAATTGACTTACTCATTTATCTCACCTCCAGCAACAATTTCGATGAAGGCATCTTCAACATTAGTTTTATTTGTTTTACTAAATAATTCATCTTTAGTACCAACAAATAATAAATCTCCTTCTTTCATTATACCGATTCTATCTGATAAGCTTTCAGCTTCTTCCATATAATGAGTAGTTAAAATAATAGTCATTTTACCTTTTAAAGATTTAATTGTATTCCATAGTTCACGTCTTGCGATTACATCAAGACCTAAAGTTGGTTCATCTAAGAATAAAACTTTAGGTTTAGATATTAAAGCAAGTGCTATAGATAGTTTTCTTTGCCAACCACCTGAAAGCTTTTGAGCTTTTTTATTTTTAACCTTATCTAAGCTAAAAGTTTCAAAAACATATTTAATAGCTTCTTCTGTTTCTTCTTTAGATAAACCTTGAATACTTGCATAAAACTTTATGTTTTCTAAAACTGTTAGTTTTCTAGCGATTGATGTTTCTTGCATAGATATATCAATATATTCTTTAACTTTATTACTATCTTTAGTAACAGAACTACCAAAGATAAAGGCATCTCCGCTTGTTGGTTTAGTTAGAGTTGCTAGCATTTTAATTGTTGTTGTTTTACCGGCACCATTTACACCAAGTAGGGAAAATAATTCTCCTTCTTCAATTTCTAAATTTAAATTATTTACAGCAACAGTATCCTTATATTCTTTTCTTAAATTACTTGTTTTGATTGCTTCCATCATTAACACCTCCTGGCATTAATTCATAAAATAGGTCACTTTTCATAAGAGCAATACCTCTATGAAGATCACCTAAAACGATTAATGTATCTCCTTCCTTGATGTCAAACATCTTTCTAGCTACAGCTGGAATTGTTATTTGACCTTTAGGTCCAACTTTAACAGTTACTAAGAATCTATCTTCTAATGTTACTTCTTTCATTATATTTCCTCCTTACATTTCTTACTTTTCTTACATTTCCTATTATACAACATTTTTAAAATTTGTCAAATAAAAAAGCAGGAACTAACTCCTGCTTAATCTGAAATATCTACGTCTGGCGAAATATATAATGAATAATCATTATATTCACTTAATATTTCTTCTTTTATTTTATCTACTAATTCTTTTTCATCTACATCAAAGCTTACAACTACATCAAAACGCATGTTTTTATTTGCTTTATCTAGATAGAAACCATGGAATTCTAAAGCACCTTCATGGCCTAAAACAATTTCTTTAACTCTAGTTCTTATATTAATAGCTTCTTCATCTTTTGTATTAAATGAATATACACTAACACCTGTTAAAACTATTCTAGTTTCCATATATACTCTTTCTTGTATATTTCTAATCATCTTATCAATTACTTCAGCAGTTAGTGTATCAGGTACTTCAATATGAACTGATGCATAATCTTTATTAGGTCCATAATTATTAACAACTAGATCATATGCGCCAAGTACATTTTCTTCTTCACAAATGATTCTTTTAATTTCTTTAGATAATTCAGTTTCAACTCTCTTACCTAAAATATCATTAATAGTTTCAACCATCATAGAGATACTTGCTTTTATGATGAATAGTGATAAGAAGATACTTACATAAGCTTCTAAAGATACTTCAGTTGTAAGAGTTATAATTGCACAAACTAATACGGAAAAGGATAATATGGCATCAAATAGTGCATCTTTACCAGATGCTATTAAAGAGCTTGATTTAGCTGTTTTACCTCTTTTAATAACAAATAATCCTAAGAATATTTTAACAACAACGGCTACACTAATTAAAATCAATGAAACAGTTGAATAATCCGCTGCTTCAGGATTAATTATCTTTTTAATTGATTCAACTAAAGCTGTTATACCAGCATATAAAATAATAGCTGAAACAATCATTGCACTTAAATATTCTATTCTACCATAACCTAGTGGATGTTTTTTATTTGGCTTTTTACCTGCAAGCTTTGTACCTACTATTGTTATGATGCTTGATAAGGCATCAGTTAAGTTATTGATAGCATCTAATACTACCGCAATAGAGTTAACAATAAAACCTACAATAGCTTTCATACTTGCAAGTAAGACATTTACAATAATACCTATAATACTAGTCTGTAAAATTATTTTACTTCTTACTTTATCATCCATAATATCACCTTATTTTTTTAATTCTTCTCTTACTTTATCTATAAATTTTTCTGGCTTATCCATTGAACCAAAGCGTTCAACAACTTCACCTTGTCTATTAATTAAGAACTTAGTGAAATTCCATTTGATGTTTTTTGCTTTTCCTTTTTCATTTTGAGTGATTAACCACTTATATAGTGGAATGGCATTATCACCTTTAACTTCTATCTTTTTAAATCTAGTAAATTTAGTATCATACTTTAAAGCACAGAACTGATTAATTTCTTCATCAGAGCCTGGAGCTTGATGTAAGAATTGATTACAAGGGAAATCTAGGATTTCAAAACCTTGATCCTTTAGTTCTTCATACATTGCTTCTAGTGCTTCATATTGTGGAGTAAATCCACATTTAGTTGCTGTATTAACAATTAATAATACTTTTCCTTCATATTCTTTTAAACTCACTTCTTCACCTTTTTGATTTAATACTGTAAAATCATAAACATTCATATATTAATCCTCCTTTTCATTTCCTAATATTTTATATAAGATGTTATATAAGAAAACTGCCTCTTCTTTAGTTATATTAAATTCATTTTTAATACAATTTGGAATATCTATAGCATCTTTTCTTAAATCTAATCCTTTATCTGTTAAAGATATAACAAGATTTCTTTTATCTTTCTTATCTTTTTTTATTTCAATATAATTCTTTTCTTCTAATCTTTTAAGTAGAGGAGTTAGAGTATTCGTCTTCAAATATAAGCTATCGCATAACTCTTTTTCATTAACTTCCCTTTTCTCCCATAAGACCATCATGCAGATATATTGAGTATAAGTTAGATCTAATTTATCTAAAAATGGTTTATATTTTCTTAAAATTATGTTGCTCACGGCATATGTTGGAAAACATAATTGATTTTTAAGCAATAATGGATCAAATTCATTCATTAATATCACCCTTCTTTATTATTATATCAATAAATTCATCTAGACGGTTAAAATCCTTTTCATTTGGTCTACCTTTATTAATAAATATCCATGAAGCTTTGGTTGAATAATTATCTTCTAATATATTTATTCCCAACCTATCGCATTCCTTTTTAACCCTTTTATACGTAGATTTTCCGCTTGCTGAGCTACATACATTAACTAACTTTTTTATATTATCCTTATTTACTTCTAAGAATAATTTAACTTCTTTATCAATATTATTTGCGTATAATGCATTAACTAAAATTAAGATATCAGCACTCTCATCTAATTTATTAGTTACATCTAGTGCTTCTATTTGTAATTTATTAGAGATAAAGTCTGCTAATTTCTTTGTATTTCCTTTTTTACTCTTTGTGAAATATCTAATTTGAATCATTTTTTCACCTCATTTCACTTATATTATATCGTGTGCGATACATTTTGTCAAGAGTAAAAAAGAGAAGATTATTCTTCTCTCTTATTGTATTCATTTTCGATAGCTTCTACGATGTTTTTCTCTATATAATCTAATCTATCAAATATTCTTGGCATTAAATAGCCTGTAACAGCTACAACAATGTTCTTCTTTCTATCGATATATATAACATTACCACCATCACCAATAGCTGCAGTTATATCATTATTTCTTTTAGGCATCCACCATAAATAACCATAAGCATATTCTCCTTTAGATGGATCTTGGGCTTCTTGAACTTTAGTCATTTCTTTTATCCAGGCTTCACTTACTATTCTTTTATTATTATATACTCCATTATTTAAAACCATTAAACCAATTTGAGCCATATCATAAGCTGAAATAGATAGTCCCCATCCCGCTGTAGGCATACCTGTAGGATCTAAAAACCATACATTACTATGATTAGATCTACTTTTAACATATTCGAATTGATCTTCTTTATTTTTACATAAAGCATCTTCTCTTTTTTTAATTCCAAGGGGTTTAAATAAGTATTCATTTGCAAAATCTAAGACATTCATTCCACTTGCCTTTTGAATAATTCCATATAAAATCTGTACACCTAAAGTGTAATATCTAAATTCATTAGTGATTCCACTTTTACCACCTAGATAATCTAGGATAGCTAGTGTCCAATTACTTGATGTACATACCTTTGTCCAAGGTTCACTTTTACCCTTAAACGGGGCAGTCATTGTTAGTAAATGTCTTATTGTAACATCATAAATTGTCTTTTCTCCGCGTTTTACATTATATTCAGGAAAATAATCCATGACTTTCTCGTTAACGCCTTTAATAAGCCCTTTATCGATTGCTATACCTATAAGTAAAGCTGTAATGGATTTAGTTACACTCATAACTGTTAGAGTATCATCTCTCTTAAATCCTTCTTTATAAGCCTCTAATACTTTAACACCATCTTTATATGCTACTACTTGGCGTATATTGATATTATTTTTACTCTTATAATTGTTTAATATTTTAACCATTTTCTTCACCTACAACTTCATAATAATTGAATTAAAAATTATAATCAATATCTTTTTTAAACTTTTTTTCTAATAAAAAAACTTGGTATAAACCAAGTCTTTTATTACGTTTTATTTTGCGAATACCATAGATACTCTATATAGTCCTGAATTAGGATCCATTCCTACTTCAAAACCAAATTTAGCATCTGTTGTTTCGTCATACATTTCATATTGTTTTCCAACACCACAGTGTTCAAAAATAAATCCCTTTCCTTCAAGTGTAGATGTGTAATAATCTATGAAATCATCAACTGTATTGCTATCTTCTGTATAGAAGTTAACTACGAAATATAAATCATATTTATTGTTTAAAACAATATATTCATGTTTAGACAAATCTTTAGCATTATAATATTCAACAGATTGAACATCTAAATCAAATCCTGGGAAGTAATCATCATCATTATTAATCTTATCAAGAATTTCAAGTGTATCATAAATGACGTTTCCTTTGAATTGGAATAATAATGTATTAGTTGTTGAATCTATTTTATATCTAAACATTCTATCTCCATTATGATAATCATATCTAGGATCAGATGAGCTAGGGTTAAATACAAATCCACTATCTTCTAACATATCAAGGTATGATTCTAAATAATCATAAGCACTTTCATAATCTTCAAATTCAGCTTCAACATCTAGCACAATTTCATATTCATTAATATATAAATAAGCTTCACTTTCAACAGCTAAATTGTCAGTTCCTACCATAGATATCATATTACTATTACTTGGTAGCACAGGGTAATCACAGTCTATAATAATATTATTAATTCCAGTTCTATCATATTTTGTACAATCATAATATGGTGTAGCAACTATCTCCATTCCTACTCCTTCAGTATAATCTACATATATTCTAGAATACATATTAGATTCAGCTCTAAGTAGTTTCATAAAGCATTCATCACCATCTTCATCTAATACACAACCAAAGCCATAAGTATCAACTAATACATTCTTATAGTTTTCTACATCAACAGAAGAAATATGAACATCTTTTAAATAGATAGTGTCATAATATTGAGCTAAATTATTATCTAAGTATAAAGCATAGCTTGCACCAGGAATATATGGAACACCTTGTGCTTCTGGTTCATCTGGATATAAATTAAAGACAAATGAAATAGCACCTAATTGATTAATATTGTAATATTCAGGATCATTTGGTAAAATCGGATTATTTAGCCATTCTTTAGCAAGCTCATTTTCTGTTGCATTTCCGAATGTAATATCCATTACAATATCAAAATCATAATATGCTACAGCGTTATATACATGTGTTTTAAGTGTAGCACAAGTTGGATCTTCATCATCTAAGATTAAATAAACTTCTTCCATAGCCGCATTAATCATATCTGAATAAGAACCCATTCTTTGTAACATATCTCTTAATGTTGCTGAATAAGATACATATACGCCATCTTCATCAGGTACGTTATAGAATAAATCAAACATATTAGCACCATATAAATAAGTCATATAATTTGGAATAAGTGCTTGTTTAGTACATGCTTCTAATGAATTACCATATTCAATAAAAGTTAGATTTTTTAGTTGATTATGTTTAATGAATGCTTGGAATACTTCACCTGAAACACTCATAACAGTATAATCATTATAACCTGTTCTACTATATTTAAAAGTAACTAAATTGTCTGAACATACATCTATACTGAAATCATCTCCTACTACAGTATAGTTGCCTTGATCAAGCTTATCAACAAAGTTAGCCATAGCTAATTCATCATCAAACTTATGTTCTGTTTTCTTATCTGTAGTTTGCTTACTACTAGTTTGTTTGCTAGATGTTTTTTTACTAGAAGTATTTCTACTAGTTGTACTAGATGAATTTCTAGTAGTATTTGTTGTTGCTTTAGTAGTAGTTTTCTTTTTGCCACATGATACTAATAAAACAGCAGTAAAGAATACAACAAATAAAGCAATAATTCTTTTCATAAATTTCATATATATGCCTCCTTATAAAATAATTATATCATTAGATATTTAAATTATACATAGTGTTTAATCAATAAAAAACAGCTTTAAGCCGTTAATTATTTACTTAAGTAGGTAGTAATACTCTTTAAGTATTTCTTTCTGTTATACATTAATTCATCCGCTCTTTCAAAAACAGCACGATATGTATTATCTTTTTCAGGATCAAATTCAGACATACCAGATGATACTACAGGAAGATTCTTACCTAAGTTTTCTTCGATTTTCTTATCAAATTTCTCAAGCATTTCGTTTCTTCTTTCATATAGTAAGTCTTTTAATATAACAACAAATTCATCTCCACCAAAACGATAAACTGTTGCGCCATTAAAGTAATCAACAATTGTCTTATAACAATCCTTAATATAGATATCACCATATTCATGACCTAATGTATCATTAATATGTTTTAATCCATTAACATCAAATACAACTACGGCAAAACGTTTAATAGTTTTAAATGAAATTAATAAATCCATATCATCTTCCATTTCAACATAAGCATGCTTACTTTTAGCACCAGTAAGTGGATCATTATAAATTAAGCTCTTAGTAGAGAAAATCTCTTCTTCGTGCTTTTTTTCACGTGCTAGAGATTCATTTAAAAGTCTACGTTTTTCATCCTTTTCACTAGCAACAACGAATGTATGAATTACACAAATTCCAAGAACTAAACCTATAGAATATAGAGCTATAAATGGGAAGAATATTTGAGCAAGTATTGCTAAACTCATAACTATACCAAAACCTGATATAGCAAAGTGTCTGTGCTTTAGATTTGCTTTAACTTTAAATCCATTATAGAAAGCAACAATTGATGTTAATAAGAACATTGCTGCTTGTAGTCCAAATAGAATATATCTACAAATATTTGGATCATAACCATTTTGATCATGCTCTGCAGCTTCTTTTCCAAAGTCGAATAGAATTCTTGTATTTGGGAAAATATTAATTATTACAATTACCATTGTGTATGTAAATATAACAAAACTTGTAACAGTTAAGAAAGTATTCCAAAATCTATTCATTTTTGTTTTTGCTGCAACATATTTATTAACATAATTAGCCCAAAATAACACTGATATAGCCATTGCAGCAAAGAATAGTGATGTGTCAATAAATATAGCAATAACACTATTAACTTCTTCTAAAACACCCCACATACCGTCAAAGAAACAGAAAAACATGACAGAATATAAAAAACAACGATATGCTTTTATGTGTTTTATATTACTTGTTTCATCTCTAATAAAAATAATGTCACTATTTATTATTAGAACTACAAATAAGGCTACGAATCCTACCATTGCATAACTCATAAGCATCATTCCTTTAAAAAATATTCGTAAAAAACGTACTTCTATAAGTTTATAGTAGCATATTAAACATACAATTTGTATATTTTTATATAATAAAATACAAATTAATTAACCTTTAGTTTAAATAAAAAACGGCTCTAGGCCATTAATTATTTTGTTAGAACTTTTTTACACCAACTTTTTTTACCACATTTTGGGCACTTAATATGTTTAGTTCTACCCATATGAGGAGCAAATAGTGATTGAGCGTAAGTTGGAATAAATTTATGATTACATTCAGAACATTCATAATAACCTACTTTTTGTTCAATTCTAAATGATATAAAAGCACATATTAGCAATTGTACAAATCCAGGTACAATAATAGCTATTCTAACTTGCATCTTTAAATCAAGTAACGATCCAAGTAATACTAAAGCAAATAAGAATAAGATGCTTAAAGTCATTAATATTACTTCTAATCTTAATATTGCTCTATCTGATACTTCTTTTTGTGTCTTAAGTTCTACTAAATTTAATTCTGCTTGTTCATTATAATTTTTCATTTCTATATCCTCTCCTGTTAATAATTCATTTACACTAATATCTAAGATCTCACATAAATCTAACATTATAGATGCATCAGGTAGTGACTTACCACATTCCCATTTAGATACCGCTCTATCTGTTATAGATAATTTATCAGCTAAATCTTGTTGTGTTAAATTTTGTTTTTTCCTTTTTTCTTGAATGTATTTTCCAACCTTTATTGTATCCATACCTTCATCTCCTTCACCTATAGAATAAATGAATTATTTTAGAAAGTATACAAACCATTGGTTGAGTTAGAAATGAATAAGAAAATCAACCAATAGTAGAGTATATTTTTATTATAACACACATCATTAAAAAATACAAAAAAAGGCTTGGTAAATCGATTATCAAACCTTTAAGCACCTTTTACATCGTTTCTTATACCTGTTATATCTTTTATAACTTCTGATGCGATAATTAAGCCCATTGTTGTTGGGACAAAGGCATTACTTCCTGGAACTTCTCTTTTATTTGAATCTTCATTTGATTCATTTGGTTTAATTGGAAGTTCTTTTGAATATACTACCTTTAATTTATTTACATGTCTTTTCTTAAGTTCAATACGCATTACTTTAGCAAGTGGATCTACTGATGTTTTATAAATATCAGATACCTCTAGCATTGCTGGATTAAGTTTATTACCCGCACCCATAGCTGAAATAATTGGAATATTATTTTCTTTTGCTTTAAGTATAATTGCTATTTTAGCAGTTACTGTATCAACCGCATCAATTACATAATCAAAACTTTTAAAATCAAATTCATCTTGATTATCTGGTAGGAAGAATTTATTAATTACTTCTACTTTTGCATTTTTATTTATACTTAAAATTCGATCTTTCATGCAATCACACTTATATTTACCTATAGTATCAAGGGTTGCGATTATTTGACGATTTATATTAGTTAAAGCAACTGTATCACTATCTACTAAAACAAAATGTTCTATACCGCTTCTAGCAAGTGCTTCACAGACGTATCCACCAACACCACCAATGCCAAAAACAGCAACAGTAACATCCTTTAATTTTTCCATTGCACTACTACCTAGTAGTAATTCTGTTCTTGAGAATTGATTAAGCATTAGTATCACTTCCAATCCTTTTTATTTTAGCACACCAAATAAAAAAAGTCGATATTTCTATCGACCTAATTATTAGTTTCACTAACTTCTACACTTTCTCTTTTTTGTTTTCTTGCGGTTTTAATAGTTATAACAAATGTTACTATTGTATAAATAAAGTCTAAACCTATTGTTACACCTAAAACTATTCCACCATACATTTCACCATTTACTATCGCATTTTCTTCATTCATTAAGTAAGATGCAACACTTAAGGCAGCATCCCATGAACCATGAAGTAAGAATATTACTAGTGTTGCTAGCATTAAATGGAAGATAGCTTTACCTTTTTTACCTTCGTTTTTATTATCTTTATATTTTTGATAATGTCTACCTTGATTCCATTGCCAAAGTAAATGCATTGGTAGTAATGAATTAACAATCAGAGAAAATGGGTTAAATACGACCACTTTTTCTACTATTCCATACATTAATCCAATACAACCAGCCGCAAACATAGAATCAGCTACTCATTTTTTTTGTTTTTTTGCTTGCGGCATCATAATATTCTTCTAATTTGCTTTTTTTAACGAAAAAAACTAAATTATCTAAATAAAAAAACCGATACGAAAAGCATCAGTTTATTGAATTAAATCCGTTTTATTCATTTTTAATTCTTTCTTATTTTTAATTTGACTTATAACTCCAACTACGCATAGTACCATGAAGTATAAACACCAAAATTCTAGAGCAATTACTCCACCATTTGATGAAGAACCTTCTTTCTTATCCATTAGTGGTGTCATAGGCATTATTAAACATGGTAAGAAAAATAATCCGTGAACCATAAGTAGTATTTTAAATGCCTTAGTTATTCTATCATTAGCTTTAATTGTTAAGCCTAAAAAGAAGGTAGATAAAGCCATTATTCCATATCCAAGAAGATCTAGGTAAAACATTAAATTCATATTACCATAGTCTAAAACTTCAAGTACTTCAGCTGGCGCATTTCCTTTATTTACTACCGTTACTTGAGTGAAATAAACGATAAATATTAATACTGCATATATTGCTCCAAAGCCTAAGGCAAGAGATTTTAATGACTTATTTTCATTAACATCACTAGTTAAACCTGCAGTCATCATTAAGTAACCTATCGCAAGAATTATACATACAAAAAAGTATCCCATTTTAAAGTCTATAAGCAAAAATAATGCGAATAGAAAAGTTGTGACTAATGTAATTATTAGTCCTACTAATGTTATTTTTTTATCCATAAAAGCCTCCTATAATAATTTGTCAATTAAATCATCTATAAATCTATCTCTAAACTCTTTTTTTGTAAAATCATAACCTAAATAATTACTATTTGATAGTGATCTAATAAATGCAACTTGCATAGTGCTTGTTAAGTAAAAAGCAATTTTTTCTTTTTCAAGTTCATCTACTTCTAAATCATTTAAAACTCTAATAAAGCCTTTGGTTGTCATACTTGAATTGGAATTATCACTATAGTCTTTATAATCATTTAGAATTGATATTCTAGCAATAGATTTATTATTAAACAAGAATTCAAATACTTTTTTTGCAGTGGCTGAAAGTTTATATTTAGCTTTGATATTATTATCAAGCGATGAATCAATATTTAAGTTTGGTGTAAAAGTTGTTACTACATTAAGTATTATTTTTTGAACACAGATAGTTATTAAATTATCTTTATTTCCAAATAAGTAATTTATCAACCCAACTGCAACACCACTTCTTGTTGCAATTTCTCGTATAGTGGCTTTAGAAACATCACCATTATATTCATTAATAAGATTTATTGTTGCTTCTATTAATAGTTCTTTTGAATTCTCTTTTTTCATCCTATCACCATCCAAAACATATTATACTGAACATTGTTCAGTTTGTCAACAAAAAAAATATAAGCCACTAATTAAAGTGGCTATTTTTCATATTATAAAAAATAAGGTTCTAAAATATCATTAGGAATTAATGATTCAAGAAAATATTTTAGTTGAGTGTTATTATTCATAGATAGGCTTCCAAATATTCTCTTTTTAACCTTTGTTCCATCATCATAATACACTGTCATTTCAACACTACCTATATCAGCACCACAGCCACATATATCACTTAAATCAGTTATTAAGTTTGCTAGTATTTCTAGATGATTAAAGTCTTGTCTTTCAACATATATATCAATCTTTTTATTAAAGATATATTTCCATGATGATTCAACAGGTACATAATTATCATTATCTATTTTATGATAATCTTTTCTTTTATAAGTAACTCTGTCTCTTGTGATAGTCATCTTTTCTTCCCAGTGGATATATTCAGGTCCAAGCCTACCATCAAAATATGTAATCTCAATCTTCTTTACCATATTACTCACCTATTATAATTATATCATAAAAAAGGTTTGAAGTTAATCAAACCTTTAATTACTTTTTATTATCCTTTTTTTCATATTCTTCTAAGAATGTATGTCTAATTCCATCTTTCTTATAACCTATTATTTTATCCATATTTACATTAGTTGCTGCTGAAAAGATATTTTCTTCCACAGTATCACTATAATGTTTCTTTAATTCTTGAATTAGGTTTTTAGTAGTAAGTCTTTTACTAGCATTAATTTCATTATCAACTGAGCAAGCCTCCGTAAAACGACATGCACACATAAGAAATCTTAAACCATTAGCTTTAGCCCATGTCTTTATATCCTTTTCTCTAATAAGATATAAAGGTCTTATTAATTCCATACCTTCATAATTATCACTATGAAGCTTAGGAAGCATTGTTTGAAATGAACCAGTATTTAGCATATTCATTAAAATTGTTTCTATAACATCATCATAATGATGTCCTAAAGCAATTTTATTGCATCCCATATCTTGAGCTATTCTATATAGTGCGCCTCTTCTCATTTTAGCACAAAGGTAACACATGTTTTTTTCTTGAGCATTCGCAACTTCAAAAATATTAGTTTCTACAATTACAGCTGGAATTCCTAATATTTCTAAATTCTTTTTTGTATATTCTAAATTGGCTTCATTATAACCAGGATTCATAACTAAATATTTAACTTCAAAATCAAAATCTGAATGTTTTTTTAATTCTTGAAATAATTTGGCAAGTAACATTGAATCTTTACCACCAGATATACAAGCACACACAACATCATTTGGTTTAATTAATTCATAGTCCTTTATTGCCTTTATAAAAGGAGCCCATAATTTTGATCTATATGTAGTTATAATAGAACGTTCTATTTGTTGTTGTCTTGTTAATTCTCTTTTAGCCATAAATCATTACATCCTTTTTCTTTTTTGGTGGAGGTGAGGGGAGTCGAACCCCTGTACACACTACAAATCCATATACTACCTACATGCTTAGCTACAATTTAACTTTCAGTAATACCAGGTATCCTAGCGAACCAAATACTACCTACATCCAATTAAATTCATCTTTTCGGTTAGGATCGCGCCTAAAGGTATATCCCTGCTGACTGAGTATCTAGATAGCGGTGCAGGAAAGGCCACTAAATAGATATCGCTCTATACCTCGCGGGTAATTAGCAAGCGAATGCAGCGTTCATATTGTTTGAACGTGCGAATAAATTTGTTTTTCCGGTTATTTGAAACCTCGAGTTTTAACGTGCTTAACCACGACATGCAAGTATACTTCAATTTAGCATGGCGAATCCATAAACACCCCCGTGTTTATCTATCTTTCATACTAGACTCTATTTTTCTCATTTGATCTTTTTTCTTTAGATCTTCTCTCTTATCATATAATTTCTTACCTTGACATACACCTATTTCAAGTTTTGCAAGGCCTTTATCAATATACAACTTAAGAGGTATAATTGTTAACCCCTTAAGTTGTATTTTTTGGCTTAATTTAAGGATTTCTTTTTTGTGAAGTAGTAATTTTCTATCTCTTGTTTCTTTATGGTTAAAGATATTACCAAAAGAATACTTAGCGATATGCATTCCGATAATAAATGCTTCATTATTTTTAATACTTACATAAGCATCATTAATGTTAGCCTTAGAATCTCTTATTGACTTTATCTCTGTACCTGTAAGTACTATTCCAGCTTCATAAGTATCAAGTATAAAATACTCATGATATGCCTTCTTATTAGAAGCAATTATCTTCATTACTCTTCCTCCTTAATCACAAAATCTATTTGCATTAACGCCTTATTTGCTTTAACGCAAACGACATTTAACTTATCTCCTATTCTAAAAGTTTTACCATTATATGGATTAACTAGTTGCATCAATTCATCATTAAAGATGTATCTTCCTTTAATTGATTGAAGACTAATTAAACCTTCAATAGTGTTATCTAGCATAACATATAAGCCATAACTAGTTATACCACTAATTAAACCAACATATTCTTCTCCTATATGATTTTCCATATATTCTGCGCTCTTCATCTTATCTACATCTCTTTCACAGTCTACTGCTCTACGTTCTGTTTTAGATGTATGTTCAGCAATCTCATCAATTGATGTGTAATATGATTTATCATATTCATAATCAAATAAGTATTTACGTAATAATCTATGAACAGTTAAATCTGGATAACGTCTAATAGGGGATGTGAAGTGTGTATAATCTTGGAAAGCAAGACCGTAATGTCCAAGTGGTTCTTTCGCATAACGTGCTTTCATCATACATCTTAATAGTACGCTATTAGTAACGTATTTTTTATCATCATCAACTGTTTTAAGTAGCTTTTGAAGTTCAAATTGGCTTATTTGATCAGCCTTTTTATGAGGATTAATTCCAAGTCCCTTTAAAATCTTAACCATCTGTTCCATTTTAGTTGGATCTGGGTTTTCATGAACTCTATATAAGAATGGTAAATTCATATTCTTAATAGTCTTTGCGACTGTTTGGTTTGCAATTAACATAAACTCTTCGATTATGTTTTCTGCGATTCCTCTATCATGTGGTTTAACATCGATACAATTACCATCAGGATCACATATGATTTTTGGTTCTAGAGTTTGGAATTCTATTGAACCATTAATCATTCTTCTATTCTTTAAGATGTGTGCTAAATCACGCATGTTAAATACCATTTTATGTAAATCTGGATATATTGAATCTCCATCAATTATTTTATTAACATTCTTATAAGTCATTCTATAATTTGAATGAATTATAGTTGGTTCTATTTTACTATCAATGACAAATCCTTTCTTATCAATAGTCATTTTACATGTAATAGTTAATCTATCAATATCTCCATTAAGTGAACATATACCATTAGATAAATAGTGAGGAAGCATTGGAATAACTGTATCAGCTAAATAAACGCTAGTACCTCTAAAATAAGCTTCTTTATCTATTTCAGAACCTTCTAAAACATAATGGCTTACATCCATTATATGGACATATAATTCATATTTATCATTTACTATCTCTAAGCTTACACCATCATCTAAGTCTTTCGCATCATCACCATCAATTGTAATAGTTAATAAATTACGGTAGTCTACTCTACCTTCTATTTCATTATCTAATACGTGATCAGGTATTTCTTTAATCTCTTCCATTACAGCTTCAGGGAATGTATAAGGTATATCATAAGCTTCACATAAAGATAAAATATCTACATGTGGATCATTTTCATGACCAAGTATTTTATCTACCTTACAAGTGATGTAATCAAAGTGATAACTTGTGACGCTACATACTACTTTATGGCCCTTAACTGCGCCATTTTCTTGACCTTTATTAATTCTAATTTCATAGTCGATTTTTTTATCATCAGGTATAACTTTTTTACCATCAAACACACCAACTATTTTCTTAATCTTTCGATCTAATATTTCTATAACACAGCCTTCATCTTTTTGACCATATTTAGAAAATCTAGGTAATATTACTACTTTAACTGTATCATCATTATGGGCATCATTAATAAAGTCTTTAGGAATAAAGATATCTTTATCTAACCCATCTACTGATACAAAGCCATAACCAGCTTCTTTTACTTCGATAATTCCAGTATAGATAGTGAAGTTTTCTACCAAACCAAAATAATCACCAGCGTGAATTATTTTATTATCATCAATTAATTCATTTAAAACTTTTTTAACAACTAAAACATCACTCTTATTCTTAACCTTAAGACTTACACAAATATCATGCATAGTCGCTCTTTTCTTCGTTTTTAAGAAGGTTAGTATTTTCTCTTTCATATTACCACCTCACTTTTATTATAACATAGTTATGACTATATTTTTAGGCAATAAAAAAATGATTTTAAAAATCATTTCTTCATAGCTATTATCTAGGAACTATTGTTGCAACGAATGTTAACACTAAGAACAATACAGCAACAAACGCAGTGACTATACTCATTACCCTTTCAATACCTCTTTGCTTTTGGTTTTTGAATAGGTCTGTCTTTTCACCACTGAATGCATCTTGGATATTGTCTTTTGATTCTTGCATCATAATTAAGACTATTAATAATAAGGCTACTACCAAAACGATATAATCGATTGCTTTCATAGATTTATTCCTCCATTACAAGTGTAATTACCTCTATAATTACATACATAGTTATTTTACCATAAATTTGTATTTAGTCAATCAAAAAGTATAAAAAATAAGGGATATGTTCTAACATATCCCAAATATTTATTATAAATTTTAGCTGAAATCCATTTTAACGTCTTGACGTTTTTGTTCTTCTGCTTCAAAGAAGTCACGTTTTGTAATTCCTTTTTTGTTAGCAACAAAGCTTGAAGGGAAAACAACGATAGCTTCGTTTAATGCTCTAACGTTAGAGTTGTAAACACGTCTTGCAGCTTGTAAGTTTTCTTCAATGTCCATAACAGCGCTATTTAATTGAGAGAAATTCTTGTCAGCCTTTAATTCTGGATATCTTTCCATAACGATGTTGATATTCTTCATAGCTTGGTTCATTTGAGCTTCGCATTCTTGCTTTTCAGCAATTGAAGATCCAGTTACTGGTCTACGCATTTCAATAACACCGATTAGTGTTTCTTTTTCATGCTTAGCATAACCTTTAGTGATGTCTAACATCTTAGAAAGTGTATCAAATCTCTTAGTTAATTGTACATCGATACCTGATACTGCTTCATCACACTTAACGTTCATTCTTAGTAATCTGTTTCCAGTCTTAATATACCAAGCAACGAAAGCGATGATGATGATAAGAATTAGTAGAACAACCCCACCAATTACAATTGGAACAATTGGTAAATCATAAAACATAATTATATCCTCCTATATAAATTATTATATTTGCATTAACAGATTCCTCTGTACTTGCTAGTTTAAATTGTCGATGCCTTTACCGGCAGCTTCCATTTCGGATCTAATCTTCTCAACTTCTTCTTGAATTTGTTCAGGAGTCATTCCTTCTAAACTGCCTAGTTTAGCCATTATTAGTTGATCAAGATTTTCCATAGTCTCTTCAAACTTCTTTGCTGTAAATTCAGCCATATCTTCTTCTGAAACATTAATTTCATTAACATTTGATTCTTCTTTATCATAATTAACTGGGTTATATTTTTCTGTATCAAATCTAAATTCAGAAACGATAGCAGCCATAATATTAACTTGGCTTTCATAGTTTTCAATAGCTTCTGGTGTAAGTGGAGTTTTTAACTTAATTTCTAAGTAATCTCTATTATCATCTATACCAAAGTTAACTGTATTTCCTTCAAGTGAGAACATGAATTGTCCTTTATGCATCTTTTCAAGTTGCATCATCTTTTCAACAACAACTGGTGTAAAGATGTAGAAGAATTGATGTTCATCAAGAGCATAAGCCATAAATTTATCTGTAAAATCAATTGATTCAACTTCAACTTTATTAAGGCCTCTTGTGACCATTTCTTTAATTCTTTTCTTTTCTTTAATACGAATAACTGTATTAAAACTTCTATTTAAGAAAAATTGATACCATCTACCTCTAAAGAATGTAATCCATTCTGTATGAGTGTTACCTTTACTATCTGTATATTGATGCATTTCTTCTAGATGCACATCACATGTTCTAAAGCTTACTCCATGATATGAACCTTGAATCAAATCTTCCATATGCCATCTATCAGGTCTTCTAGTAAGTAATCCAGAATTCATGATTTCAGCAAGTGGTAGTCCACCATATTCTTCATATGTTGCATCATCATACCATTTCTTAAGTAATGTTTCTACTAAAGGCTTCTTATAATCTCTACTATATTTCTTAGCTATTGCACTTCTAGATGATGCAATACCTAGACCAACAGCGAAGGCAATAATACCTAAAATTAGTACTATCATTCCAAAATCACCGTTAACCTTTAGTAGAAAGAATCCTCCAACTGCAGTTACTATACCACAGGCCATAACAATTAGGCCTACTTTGTGTTTTTTCTTATATTGAGCTAAAAGTTTCTGACGTTCAGCTTCCAATGCTTCAAAATCCATTAAAACACCCCCATCATTATTATTTTATAATAACTTAGAGAAAATATCAACTAAATCTAATCTTTCCCAAGTAAAATCCTCATCTTCTCTACCAAAATGACCATAAGCGGCTGTCTTTTTGTAGATTGGACGTTTTAAATCAAGAGTGTCTATAATCCACTTTGGAGTTAGTGGACAGTTTTCTTTAATACATTCAATAATTGATTCTTCACTTACTTTATTAGTGCCAAAAGTATTTAGATAAATACTTACTGGTTTATCTACACCAATAGCATAAGATATTTGAATTTCACATTTATTAGCAAGCTTTGCAGCAACAATATTTTTCGCAATATATCTTGCCGCATAACATGCACTTCTATCTACCTTAGATGGATCTTTTCCAGAGAATGCTCCACCACCATGGCGGCTAGCTCCACCATAAGTATCAACTATTATTTTTCTACCAGTTAAACCACTATCACCCTTAGGTCCACCAACGATGAACATACCTGTAGGGTTAATGATAAATTTTGTGTTTTCATCAAGTAATTCTTTAGGTAATACTTCATCAAATACAAACTTCTTAATATCAAGTGCAATTCTTGCTTGACTAACACCTTCAGCGTGTTGTGTTGAAAGTAATACAGTGTCTATTCTTAATGGTTTATCATCTTCATATTCAATAGTTACTTGTGTCTTACCATCTGGTCTTAAATATGGTAAGATTTTTGACTTTCTAACATATGATAATCTTTGAGCTAATTTATGCGCAAGCATAATAGGTAGAGGCATTAATTCTGGTGTTTCATCAGTTGCATAACCAAACATTATACCTTGATCTCCAGCTCCTCCTCTATCTACACCCATAGCGATATTCGGTGATTGAGAATGGATACTTGTAATTACAGAAATATTATCTGCATCAAAACCATATTTTCCTCTGTCGTAGCCAATTTCTTTAACTGTGTTTCTAACTAATTCATCAATATTTGGCATATAATTTGATGTGATTTCACCACATACAAATACAATACCTGTTGTTGTTGTACATTCGCAAGCAACTCTTGCGTTTTTATCGTGTGCTAATATATCATCTAATATTGCATCACTAATTTGGTCACAGATTTTATCAGGATGTCCTTCTGTGACACTTTCTGATGTGAATAAGTGTCTCATTATTTCATTGCCTCCTCTATTGCTTTACATAATTGATCAGCACATGAAGTAGTTTTCATTCCACAAGTATTACCCTTTAAAATAGATATTACTTTTTCTACTTCCATGCCTTCTACTAATTTTGAAATGGCTTTTAAATTACCATTACAACCTCCTAAGAATGATACATTGTATAACTTACCATTCTTAATTTCGAAATTTATTTTTCTAGCACATACACCATGTGTAATATATTCCATTAAACTCACTCCTTTCAAAAATAAAAGACCTTCTAGCAAGGTCTTATAATTAGTCTCATTGCTAGATAAAATATCCCTCGCTAAAAGCACCTAACTTAAAAGGTTGCTACCGCTTCACAGATTAGCTATTCTCCACGGTTCTTAATAAGATTATTATTAAGTTCATTAACTATCATATACCATAATTGTTGCATTGTCAAATGGTATTTTAAAGAAATAAAAAAGAGCGGTTTTTTAATCGCTCCTTTTAATTATATTGCACTATTGTATAAGTCTTCATACTTATTACTATTTTTAATGAATTTATCGAATACTTCTTCATCAAAATAATCCATTAATTCATGATTCATAAAATCAATTGTTAGTTTATGAGAATAAGGTCTTTTATAACTTTTTGCTTCTCTCATTGTGATATAACAATCACATATTAAAATAATTTGTGATTCCATATCCATAAGCATATTATTCATTTCATTTTTAAATGATTTAGTTGGTGCGCCTTCAATATGCATTCTAATTATATCTTCACATTTTTGTTCAAGTTGTAGACGTCTTGCTACTTTAGCACCTATTTCACTTCTACGTCTAACCTCTTCATAATCTTCTTCACTCATGTTTTCCTTTTTAATAACTACTAAATTCTTTCTTTCTTCAACATGAATAGATGCATATTTATCTAATTCTGCTAATTCATTTTGTGATAATCTTAAAGTTTTACCTAAGTCGCTTGATAAAGATTTAATTAAATTAATGTGATCTCTATCATTACCACTAACAGTTCTCATACCTAGAATAACACTAAATAAATCATTAACTACATCACTATAATCTGTTTGTACTCCTTGACGCTTAACAGCTTCATTTTTTCTTTCTAAATAAGCATATTGAGCAATACCTACATTGGTTGTTAGTACAATCATGTAAAGTATCAAAAATAGCGTTCTAAGGAGAATATCTATAAATTCTTTAGTTGTAAAGAATGTTCTTAAAAACTCTAATAAATTTGTTGCATATTCTGCATTAACAATACTATAAGTTATTGTAAAATGAATGATTGTTATAATTACTAGCATCCATTTAGAAATACTAATTAACATCTTCTTATCTTGATATAGAGATACTACAAGTAATGAGTAATAAATTAAAATATAACCAGCTTCACCTATACCTAAGTATTCCATACCATCTACATTCATCTGTGTTTTAAGTTTAAAGTAGATTAAAACACTCGATAGTATCATATAGAATGCCGCAATGTACATAGCTATTTGTTGCTTTATTTTATCATTTGTTGAATCATTAATTAATTTTGATAGTGTTCTATTTAATCCAAATGTAACTGGGACAAAGATAATAGTTAATACCCAGTTAGAGGTTCCACTAGCAATTAATGAAATCAAGAATAAGATTAATGTATATGTGATGTTTGAAAAGAATATAATGTTTTTAATAACGATATTTTTTCTTTTCAAAACAGCATAATCATCTGTAATATCTATTCCTTTTTCAAATGAAAGCATATTATTAAGTTTGCCAAAAAGTTTAACAAACAGCTTTTTCATTTTACTCCTCCAAAATAATTATTTCTTAAAAGAATCTAAGGCTACTAAATTAAGTAATGCTTTATTAGCTAAATCGCTCTTCTCTTTAAGTGATTGTTTAATACTAGTTGAATTATCACTTAAATCATTAGTGAAATTACTAAATAGTAATAAATCTAAAATCATCATAACTGCGCCTATTGATAAGAAGGCAATACCTACTGAATATAGGGCATAAGGTTTTTCCTTACCAGAACCAGCAATAAAGAATATAACACTTAGTAACATTAAGCCTAAGCTTATACCTACTAAAATCCAGAATGTTTTAATATTCTTATTAGTCTTCTTTTCATTTTTAACTTTAGCTTTGTTAGATAAATCTAAAACCTTCTTATAACAATCTTCATAATAGTTAAATGTTTGTTTTAAATTGTTATAAAGTTCAATTTGTTCATTTACATCATAATCATTAAAGCTTTTGATGTATAATGCTGAATGATATTTTAAAATATCAATATCACTAGCTAGAGTTTTAGAATTTAATCCTAGATTTAATTCATCATTGTTTTTAATAATTACATCTTTCATCCTATCTAATTCAGTAATAAAGTATTCAACATTATCTACTAACTTAGTTTCTTTTGTCTCTTCAAAATCATTAATAATTTTTTCAACGTCCATTAAATAACCCCCTTTATTTAATTACTTCACCTAATTTAAAGTAATTAGGCATACCATTATAAAAGTCCTTTATACTCATTTTGTTTTTACCTTCTAATTGAATAGTTAATGGGTAAATAACGCCATTTTTTACCTTTATTCCAAGTCGTTTATTTGTATCAACGATTTCTCCTATTTCACCATCTATTTCCTTATATTCATAAGTAGAAGAATAAATCTTTATTTTCTTATCGTTATATATAGCATAACCCCCTGGAACATCAGATAAACCTCTAATTTGATTATACACCATTAAAGCGTCATTGTTGAAGTTTATTTTTTCATCTTCTTTTGTAATATTGTAAGCAAAGCTTACTAATGATGGATCTTGTTTGATTGGTTTTATCTCATTATTTATTATTTTAGGTAGGGTATCTATTAATAAATTACTACCTAGAATACTTAATCTTTCCGTTAATTTAGTTGTATTATCATCATTAATTAATAACTTATCTTGAGTAATGATATCACCATCATCCATCTTTTCAGCCATATACATAATAGTTACTCCTGCATATTCATCACCATTAATTATCGCATGATGTATCGGAGCTCCACCTCTATATTTAGGTAGTAATGATGCATGAACATTAATGCATTTATATTTAGGATAATCAAGTAGAATTTTTGGAATGATTTGACCATATGCAGCTGTAACAATAATATCAGGATTCACATCAAGAATTCTTTGATAATCTTCTCTAATTTTAGTTGGTTGAAAAACTTCAATATTATTTGCTAAAGCTACTTCTTTCACCTTTGAAGGTGTAAGTATTCTTTTTCTACCTACTTCTTTATCAGGTTGTGTAACAACTAAAACAACCTCATAATTTTTAATTAAATCTTCTAAACTTGGAACAGCAAAGCTTGGTGTTCCCATAAAAACAATACGCATAAAATCACTCCTTAAATTAATGTTGGATCATGATCAACATAAATATTTATATCTTGATATTCTTCTAAGATTTTAAATAAATCATAGTTATCAGATTTGTTTTTAATAGTTAATTGTACTCTAAATTTATTATTAACTCTTGCGATATTAGCACTTGCTGGACCTACAACTAAAGCAAGTGGATAGATTTGTTTAATCTTATTTTTAATAATTTGACCATATTCATATGCTTTTTTATAGTCATCATGCTCAATAACTATTTGCGATAAGTTTATAAATGGTGGTAAGCTTGATAATTCTCTATATTTTATTTCTTTATCATAAAATACTTCGTAATTATTGTATTTTGTTGTATCAATAGAATAATGATTTGTATTATAGCTTTGTACTACTACATCACCCTTTATATCTCTTCTACCGGCACGTCCCGCAACTTGCATTATTAAATCATATGTTCTTTCTGAGTTTCTATAATCAGGCATCTTTAATGTAATATCAGCAAGTAATATACCTACAAGTGTAACTTTATCAAAATCTAAGCCTTTAGAAATCATTTGTGTACCTACTAAAACACTAGCCTTTTCATCCATAAAATCTTTTATCATTTGAGCATGGCTTCCTTTTTTAGTAGTAGTATCAGAATCCATTCTAATAACAGTTGTATTAAACTTCTTTTTTACTTGTTCTTCAACTTGTTCACTACCTATACCTATTTCCTTAACCATATTAGAGTGGCAGCTAGGGCATTCAGTAACCTTATCCATTTTGTATCCACAGTAGTGGCAAACAAGCTTATCTGTAGTCTTGTGATAAGTTAGGGTAATATCGCAGTTAGGGCATTTTACAGCCTCACCACAGCTTCTACACATAATAAAGCTAGAATAACCTCTCTTATTAATTAAAAGCATTACTTGTTCGTTTTTTTCTAATCTATCTGATATTAAATTACTTAAGGTATTAGAAAACATTGATCTATTACCTAAAGCAATTTCATTACTCATATTTATAATATGCATATTAGGCAAAACAGAATTATTTGCTCTATATTTTAAAGTTAATAATTCATATTCACCATTCTTAGCTTTATAGAAGGAATCAATTGATGGAGTTGCACTACCTAAAACTAGAGGGCAGTTATGATAATCTGCACGCATCCTAGCTACATCTTTGGCGTTATATCTAGGATTAGAATCTTGTTTATAAGTGTGTTCATGTTCTTCATCAATTATAATTATTCCAATATCTTTTAGTGGAGAAAATATAGCACTTCTAGCACCTACAACAACCTTTACCTCACCACGGTAAATCTTTCTCCATTCATCATATCTTTCATTATCATTCATGGCACTATGGAATATAGCACAATCTTTAATTCTCATTTTAACCCTTGCGGCCATTTGAGGCGTTAAAGATATTTCAGGTACTAAGAAGATAGCACTTTTACCCATCTCTAAGCAGTCTAAGATTAATCTAATATAGACTTCAGTTTTACCTGAACCAGTTACACCATATAAAAGGTATGTTTTTTTATCGTATAAATCGATAGAATTATAGGCTTTAGTTTGTTCATCATTTAAGTTTTCAACAACATTAGCTCTATCAATTTGGTTTTTAACTTCCCTATAAACTTCCTTCTTATATATTTCAACAAATCCATTTTTCTCTAATGTTTTTAAACTAGATTGTGAGAATTCATTTAATTCTTTCTTATTTACTTCTTTTTTCTCAAGTAAATAATCTAATATTTCTTGTTGCTTAGATTCTTTTAAAAAAGCATATTTAACAAGCTTTACAAAAGAATCTTCTTTTATTTTATCTTTTCTTTCGTAATCATAAATTACTTCGACATTTTTAAGTCTAATTTCATATTTTAAGCTATTTAAATCTTCTTGGGCGATACTATCCATATCAATTTCATCACTATTAGTAAAATACTTACTTATTTCACTTGATAAGTTATCATTTAGTTTTCTTATAGTTTTCTTATAAGAAATTGATAAGGCATTAGGAATCATTGTTTTTAAAACCGTGATTAAAAAAGATGAAGTTCTATGAGCTATCTTTCTAGCTAAATCTAACATTTCCATGCTTAAAACAGGCACTAAATCTAATACCTCTTTTATTTCTTTTAACCCCTCATTATTTACTTCATCAATCAAGTCCATAACAAAGCCTAATACATTTCTTGGGCCAAAAGGAACTAATACTCTACTTCCTCTTTCAATAATTCCTTCAAACTCTTTAGGAACTATATATGTATATGGCTTATTAACTTGTTTGGCTTTTACATCTACAATTACTAAAGCGTTCATTATACCACCAATTATATTATAACATATATATAAATTATTTTTTAATTTAAATTAAAAAAAAGTAATTAGCCTATTTTAATTGGCTAATTACTTCATCTATCATCTCTTTGTCTGCGAATGAATGTTTCATTGCGTTAATATTCATTTGTTTTAAAGCTTCATCGCTTAAGTTAAAATATTGCTTAAGTAAGTGATATTCTTCGTTTAAAGTAATGTTTGAAACAGTTCTATCATCGGTATTTATACACACATTTAAACCTAAATCAATCATTTCTTTAATATGGTGTTTATCATAACTAATGCAGTTAAATGTATCAATATTAGATGTAGGACATACTTCAAATAAAGTATTATTTTTTATTGCTTTATCTACTAATGATTTATCATGTATGATATTTATACCATGACCAATTCTTTTAATATCATTATCTAAAGCAATTTTAATATTACTTACAATATTTTCTTCACCTGAATGAATTGTAAAAGGGATATTTAATTTCTTAACTTCTTTTATTAAATCAATTAACTTATCATTAGGAAATAATTTTTCTGATCCAGCTAAGTCAAGTCCAACAATTCTTTTATCGATATGTTTTAAATATAAATCAATTATTTTTTTATTATCTTCATATGGTAAGTGTCTCATCATACATAAAATTAAATTAATTTTTATTTTATTCTTTTCTAGATCAAAGCCATCTAGTACTGCTTGACATACTTCTTCTAGACTTAAATTAGAAGTATGAAATATAGGTGCAAATCTTACTTCAGCATAAATGATATCATCTTTTATTAAATCTAGGGCTAATTCATGAGCAACTCTTTTTAAGTTATCATAGCTTTGCATAACTTTAATTGGATAATCAAATCTAGTTAAGTATTCATCTAGACTACTTAAATTTTTTCCAACCATATTTTTTTTACAAGTCTCATAATCGATATTTAGTAATTCACTAACTGTATCAATTCTAACAGATCCATCAAGATGAATATGTAACTCAATTTTCTTCATAATATGCACCTCCAATAATATTATACTATAAAATTACATAATTTTAAAGCAAACAAAAAACGGCTAATTTTAGCCGTTAATTGTTTTTATTATTGTTCGATATCTTCTTCTTTAGCTTCTTCTCCACTATCTTTTGTTAAGAAAGTATGAAGAACTGCAGCTAATGCACCACCAGCAAGTGGAGCTAAGATAAATACCCAAACTTGTTTAATTGGATCAGTTCCAAAATCATAGATTAATGAACCAAGTGCAGTTGCTAAGCTTCTAGCAGGGTTAACTGATGTACCAGTTAGACCAATACCTACTAAGTGAACTAAAGTTAAAGTTAAACCAATAATTAGACCAGCTAACTTACCGCTAACCTTTTCACTCTTTTCATCAGTAACATGAAGAATAACAAATACAAAGATACAAGTTAAGACGATTTCAACTAAGATTGCTGCAATAATTCCACCTGCATCTTCTTGACCATTTACATAGCCATTGCATCCTGGGTTAACAAAGCTCATATCAGCCATCTTGAAGATTCCAAATAATAGAACGGCTCCAACAAATCCTCCAAGAACTTGAGCACCTACATAAATGAAGAATTCTTTAACTGTTAATTTCTTCTTAATTAAGAATGCAAGTGATACTGCTGGATTGATATGGCATCCTGAAATTCTACCAATTGAATAAGCCATAGCAACGATTACTAAACCAAATGCTAAAGCAGCTCCAACTGTAGTATCTGTTAGAATTGCTGCACCACATGCGCAGAATACTAATACAAATGTACCAATACATTCAGCTATAAATTTTTTTAACATTTTTTACATCTCCTTTTCGTATATTATTATAAACCTTTTTTTATAATTTTAAATACTTAAGTTTATATTTTTCTATTTTTTATAAAAAATAGGCATAACGAAATGTTATGCCATAGTTTTATTTATCAACTTTTATTTCCTCTAAAAGTTCATCAATTCTCTTACCTCTATCAAGTGAATCATCATACTTAAAGATATATTCAGGAATCTTTCTCATTTTTACCTTTTTAGCAATTTCTTTTTTAATAAAACCTTCTGATTTTTCTAGTGCTTCTTGAGTTACTTCAATTCTATCTTTATTACCTAAAACTGTGTAATAAACATATGCATAAGATAAATCATTAGTAAGTCTAACTTCAGTTACTGTAACATATCCTACTTTAGTATTTTTGATTTCTCTTTGAAGAAGTAAAGATAATTCTCTTAGTATTTGAGATTGTAATCTTTCAATTGTAATTGACATATTATCTCTCCTTTAGCTTACTAACGGATGCTTCAAAGATATCTCCTTCTTTAATGTCGTTATAATTTTCAATAGTTATACCGCATTCAAAGCCTTGCTTAACTTCTTTAGCATCATCCTTGAAACGCTTTAATGAAGCCATTTTACCTTCATATACAACTATACCATCTCTAATTATTCTAACTAAAGAATCCTTTTGAATAACTCCATCTGTTACATAGCATCCGGCAATAGTTCCAATCTTAGAAACCTTAAATAAGTTTCTAACTTCAGCACTACCAGTTACTACTTCTTCATATTCTGGATCTAACATACCCTTTAAGGCATCTTCTATTTCTTCTAGTAATTTATAAATTATATTATATAATCTAATTTCTACACCAACGCTCTTAGCAGCTTCTCTAACGATACCACTAGGTCTAACGTTAAAACCAATGATAATAGCATTTGATGCATCAGCTAATGTTACATCTGTATCAGTAATTGCACCTACTGATGCTCTAATAACATTAACCTTAATTCCATTTACATCTAACTTTTCTAATGATTGTCTAATAGCTTCAACAGATCCTTGCATATCAGCCTTAACGATTAAGTTAAGTTCTTTTGCTTCACCATCCATATAAGCCTTATTAATATCATCAAGTGATGTGATTCTTGTCTTCTTATCTTTTGCTTCAATAGTTCTAGTTGTTCTTGCTTCACTGATCTTTCTTGCTTCATCAATAGAAAATACAACCATGAACTTATCACCTGCTTGAGGTACATCGTTTAAACCTGTAATTTCTACTGGAGTTGAAGGTAGGGCAACTTCACGTTTTCTACCTAAGTCATCAGTCATTGTTCTAATCTTACCCCAAGTATTACCAATAGCAATATTGTCTCCATTCTTTAAAGTACCATTTTCAACAATTACTGATGCTGTTGGACCAGTTGACTTATCTAGTCTAGCTTCAATTACTGTACCTGTAGCAAGTCTCTTTGGATTTGCTCTTAAGTTTTGCATATCTGCAGTTAATTGAATCATATCTAGTAATTCATTTAATCCCATACCCTTTAAGGCAGAAACTTTAACAAATATTGTATCTCCACCCCATTCTTCTGGGATTAGGTTATATTTTGTTAAACCTTGCATAACCTTATCAGGATTTGCTCCTGGTTTATCCATCTTGTTTACAGCAACAATAATAGGTACTTTAGCAGCTTGTGCATGGACGATTGCTTCTTCAGTTTGAGGCATTACGCCATCATCAGCAGCAACTACTAATACTGTAATATCAGTTACCTTAGCTCCTCTAGCACGCATTTCTGTGAATGCTTCATGTCCTGGAGTATCAATAAATGTAATATATTCATCATTTCTTTTAACTTGGTAAGCACCAATTCTTTGTGTAATACCCCCTGCTTCACCATCAGTTACTCTTGTGTGTCTGATAGTGTCAAGTAAAGTAGTTTTACCATGGTCAACGTGGCCCATGATTGTTACTACTGGAGGTCTTTTTACTAATTCTTCTTCTTTATCTTCAACTTTGATTTCATCAAAACGTGTTGCATCAGTTACTATTTCATCAACTAATTCATATCCAAAGTCCATAGCAACTAATTCATAAGTTTCTCTATCAACAACTTGATTTACAGAAGCCATAATACCTGCCATCATTAACTTTTTAACAACTTCTGATAATCCTACATTTAATTCATTTGCAAAATCACCGACAGTCATATTTTCTTTATAAGTAACTACTTTAGCACCTGTATTTTCTTCTTTTTTCTTAACAGGGATATTACTTGTTCTTTCATCTTTATTTTTCAACTTTTTTGCCATAGCTATCACACCCTTTTTCTATACTTGTGGCAAAACCAGCATCACTTATACCAATAACCATTCTTTTTTTACCAATGATATAGCTTAATTCATCAGATGTATAAGAATTAATTAAAGGTACTTCATAATATTTTGTTTTATCTGTTATTTTTTTTGTTGTATTAACTCCTGCATCACTTGCAAGAAATACTAAAAATATTTTTTTCTTTCTTATAGCATCAGTAACAAATTCTTCACCTGTAATTATTTTGTTAGCTTTTTTAGCTAAACCAAGTAATTGCAAAGTTTTATCCATTAATTAGACTTAATAACTCCTCATAAATTTCATCAGGAATTGTAATTTCTAATTTATTATCTAATGCTTTTGTTTTCTTAGCCTTTAAAATAACTTCCTTATCAAGTTTTAAATAAGCTCCTCTACCAGGTGCTTTACCTGTAGTATCAACACTTACAACACCTTCGTTATTTTTAACGACTCTAATTAAATCCTTTTTGGCGCATTGTTCATGAGTTACAACACACATTCTTATAGGTATTTTTCTTGTTTTCATTTAAATACCTCCTTTAAAATTAAAATGATCTACCTTCAGCCTTAGCATCACTTTCTGATTTAATATCAATTTTCCAACCACATGATTGAACAGCAAGTCTAACGTTTTGTCCAGCCTTACCAATTGCTAGTGATAATTGATCATCTGGAACGATAGCTAAACTTGTTTTAGCTTTTGGATCAACATCGATTACAGCTAATACTGTAGCAGGTTGAAGTGAATTAGCAATTAATTCTTCAGGAACTGCACTGTATTTGTATAAGTCAATCTTTTCACCATTTAAAGCATTAACAATACTATTAATTCTCATACCCTTTTCACCAACGCATGAACCAATAGCATCTACATTTGGATCAGTTGAGCAAATAGCAACTTTACTTCTATCTCCAGCATCTCTTGCGATCCCCATAATTTCAATAGTACCATCTTGGATTTCTGGAATAGATTGTTCCATTAATCTGATTACTAAGTTCTTATCGCTTCTTGAAACAGTGATTTTAGGTCCTTTTGAAGTATTTTCAACAGAAACTAAATAAATCTTAATCTTTTCACCAATTGTGAAATTATCGTTAGGTAAAATTTCTCTTGCAGGTAAGAATGTTGTATAGTTATTAGCAAGTTGAAGTGTTGCACCTTTTTCATCACATCTAATAACTGTAGCATCAATCATTTCATTTTCACATTTCTTGAAATATTCAGTGATATTATCCTTTTCAGCATTTCTAACATTTTGATTGAATGTTTGCTTACCTACTGATGCTGCTTGTCTACCAAAATCTTTCTTTGGATCAATCTTTTGTTCGATTACATCACCAATTTTACATCTTGATGAAATCTTCTTTGCATCAGCTAATGTAATTTGAGACATTTCGATTTCAGGATCATCACTGATTTCATCAACAACTAGCATTTGTGAATACATGATGATTTCATTCTTTTCAGGTTTGAATTCAACTCTTGCTGAAACATTACCTGTTGCTTTTCTATAAGCTTTAATCATTCCTTCTCTAACAGCTTCTAAAGCTTGGTCTACAGAAATACCTCTTTCTTTAGCCATTAATTCGACATTTTCGAAAAACTCTTTACTAATCATATTATCCTCCTAAAATTTAACGCTTAAGCGCATTTTATTAATTTCGTTTTTCTTGATTGCTCTTTTTCTAATTGCACCTTTTATGTTAACCTCAAGTATAATTTCATCATCCTTAACTTCTCTAATAAAACCAAAGTTTTCTTTATCAGTTTTAATCATGACATATTTATCAATCATACTATCTAGTTCATCAAAATCAAATTCTCTTTCAGCACCTCTACTTGATACTTCTAGCATATATGGAACTTCAGATATATCATCATCTATTCTTTCTGATATATATTCATTAACCTCTGCTAATTCATCAACTGTGATGCCTCCAACTTTATCAACGATTATTCTTAAGATCTTTTCACCAAACTCACTTACAAACTTCATTTCATAAAGTTTATAACCTTTTTCTTCTAAGTATGGTAATAGTATTTTTTTAATTTTTTCCATAATATTCTCCTTACAATTAAAATGAGTGAGAACTTAAACTCACTCATGCTAACACTATTATGCAACATCATTATAACAAAAAAGTCAAGATAAGTAAACACTTTTTTTAATAATTATAATTATTATATATTTATTATAAGGAATTTATGGTTGTAAAACGTTATCATTTTTAAGTGCTTTTCTTTTGTCAAATGTTGGTATATAATAAGACTAAGAATAACCGATATGTCTTAAATATGAGTTATTTTATACTTTTTTGAAAGGAGTTTTTTTCTATGTCTAACTATCTAAACGATAATGAAGTTGGAATTTATGCCCTTGGTGGTTTGGGTGAAATTGGAAAAAATATGTATTGTATTGAATACCTAAATCAAATCTTTATTGTTGATTGCGGACTACTTTTTCCTGATGAAAGATTACTAGGTATAGATGCAATAGTTCCTGATTTTACACACCTAAAAGAAAATGAAGATAAAATCGTTGGATTATTTATAACACATGGACATGAAGACCATATAGGTGGAATACCTTATTTATTACAACAAGTTAATATTAAAAAGATTTATGCTTCAGGTGTTGCGGTTGAACTTATTCAAGATAAATTAAGCGAAATTGCTTTAGATAAACCTAACATCATTGAGTATAAGAGTAATCATAAATTTAAATTTAACGGAGTAACAGTTTCTTTTATTCGTATGACTCACTCCATTCCAGATGCTTTTGCGATATGTTTTAATACTCCATATGGTAATATCTTGCACTCTGGAGACTTTAAATTTGACTTTACTCCACTAGGACCAGCAACTGAATATGATAAGCTAACTAAGATTGCTGATGAAGGCGTATTATGTATGCTTGCAGATTCAACAAATGCCTTAGTTGAGGGCTTTACAATAAGTGAAAGAAAAGTTTATTCTTCCCTAAGAGATATCTTTGATCACATTGAAGGACGTGCTTTAATTGCGACATTCGCATCAAATCTATATCGTGTTCAACAAATCATAGATATATCTATTAAATTTAAAAGACATGTTGCTGTATTTGGTAGATCAATGGAAAAGACAATTGAAATTGGTCAAAATGCTGGTTTAATAAAAGCCAAGAAAGATACTTTTATTACAGCTGATCAAATTCCACTATTTCCACCAAATCAAATAACTATTTTATGTACTGGTTCTCAAGGTGAACCACTTGCCGCATTATCTAGAATTGCTAATGGTACACATAAATTTATTAAAACAATTCCAGGTGATACTGTAATATTCTCATCAAGTCCAATTCCAGGAAATAATGCTGGTGTAAATAAAACAATAAATCAATTATTTAGAAATGGTGTTAATGTAATTACTAATTCCCCTTTAACAGACGTTCATACATCAGGACATGCTGCTAATGGTGAATTAAAGTTGATGCAATCATTAGTTAAACCTAAATATTTTATGCCAATCCACGGTGAATACAGAATGCTTGTAGCTCATATGGGTATTGCAATGGAATGCGGTGTTAGACCAGATAACATTTTCGTTATTGATAATGGTACTGTTGTATCATTCTCAAATGATGGAGCTAAAATTAGTGGTAATGTTCATACAGGATTAACTTATATTGATGGTTCTACTATTGGTGATTTAAATAGTGCAATAATTAAAGAACGTAGAATCTTATCGGATGAAGGTATGGTATCAATTGTTATAACAATTAATGAAAGAACAAAAGAAATAATGATGGAACCAACTATTATTTCTAGAGGATTTGTCTATATGAAATCTAGTGAAGATTTAACTAGACAAATATCAAATAATGCCTATTATACTACTAAAGCAGAATTAGAAAAAACACCTGGTATAAACCAAGTGGCAATAAAGAATTCTATTATTAATAGTGTATCTAAACTTATTGAAGAAAAGACAAGTAGAAAGCCATTAATAATTGTAAATGTAATGATTGTATAGAAATAATAAAACGGCTTTATTTAGCCGTTTTTAATTTGTTCTTTTGCAAGTTCAAAAATAAGTGAATTTTTCAAAAAAATCTATATATTTATTAATACTTACTATGCTATAATACATTTAGCGCCATTGGCGTTGCAGGAGGTTTGACAATGAAATATTTGTTAATGGTGGCAATGATAATTAAGTAGGAGGTAGTTATGGATTACCTAGTAATCCTAGTTATAGCCCTGTGCGTTATAACTATGATGCTTAACAACAATAAGCGTCAATAATTAGTATTTTATTCAATTACATTGCCACACCAAATGCGAAAGGGATATGACGGCAATCATATCCCTTTCATTTTTTTTACTCAATTACATTGCTTCCGCATTTTTATTATATAATATTATCTTTTCTTTTTCAATATATTATCTAGTAGCTTCTTTTTTAAATTCAAAGAATACATTTTTTGTCATGAACGCATCTTCAAGTGCATCATGTTCTTGAAATAAATCACTACCTGTATATTTTTTGTATGCATCAAATAAACCTAAATCATTTTTTAAATTATAATAGTTTTTATGTATTTGAAGTAGATTAATAAAGTTAGGATTTAGAGGCTCTACATTATTAATTTCATAACATAATTTTAAAGCTAAAATATCATTTTTACCCCAAACAACAATTGATGGATTATTATATTTTTTAAGTGTTTCACTAAATTCATTATAGAAATCGACAAATGATATTCCATTATCTATATCTTCTTCATTTAGACTTAAAAACTTTAATGTTCTTTTATTTATTTTAGGGAATAATGTTGGCTTTATGTAATAGCTTTTTCTTTCTAAATCATTACCCAAATTATCAGTAATTAAGTAACCAGCTTGAATGATTTCTGATTTAAAATCTTTTGGAGAATCAAATGATTGCATAGTCATTTCTAAATCTAAAAACATAATGTTTTTTTGATTGAATAATAAATCTTTTACACCACTTCTAATGACTTGTAAATCATAATATACTTCTCTTCTAAATCTCTTATTAGAAAAAATTCTAATAAAATAGTTTATTTTATAGGCACATACATTATTATATATACCAGCTTGATCAGTATAATCAAATTCAATAAAGATTCCATCAGATAAATATCTTTGGAATTTCTTTAATAAACCATTTTGAAGATAAAAATATTCAGTTTTGTTTCTCATTTTAATAGTTATTAATCTATTATCTAAATCAATACTATTTATTAATCCTATTTTTATCATAAAACCACCATTTAATATTTTAACATAATTATTTATTTTTTAAAGCATCCATTACATCATTATAAAATCTTTTTAAACCGATTCTTTCAAAATCTTCTTCTTTAGCATTTTTAATATTTTCAATTGTTTTAAATTCATCAATTATTCTTTGAACAGATTTTTCACCTAAGCCTTTAATATTATCAAGCTTAGAATTAAACATTCCTTTATCTCTTAAAGACCTATGGAAAGTTATTGCGAAACGGTGAACTTCTTCTTGCATATTGCTTAATAATTGATACATTATACCACTTATAGGATATTCCTTATCATTATAGATTATTCTATCGGTTTTATGATGTCTATTTTTCTTTAAACCAATTGCTGGAATATTTAAGTTTAAACTATTCAAAACCTCAATAACCGCTTCAAGATGGCCTTTTCCTCCATCCATTATGATTAAATCAGGCTTTTCTAAGTTATCCATTAATACTCTATAATATCTTCTATAAATTATTTCTTTTGTTGTACCATAATCATCTATACCTTCTAGATTTACTTTATATTTTCTGTATTCGCTTGGAGCTTTTTTACCATCAATATAAACTACCATACCACTAACGGCATAGCTACCGAAGGTATTAGAATTATCAAACATTTCAATACGTCTAGGATAATTAATATTTAGTAGGATTGCTAGTTCATTTAAAGCATTAACACTTCTTTCTAACTTAGATTTATATAATTCATCTTTTGTTAAAAGAGTGTTTTTAGCATTATCATATGCCATATCCATTATTTGTTTCTTTTCGCCAATTTTAGGAACAAATATCTTAACCTCAAGTAGACTAGCTAAATCTTCAATTTCTGTTGGTAACATTATTTCTTTAGGTTTAACTGATTTATCATAGAATTCAATTAGATAATTAGCCAACATTTCTACTGGCTCATCTATTAATTCTAAGACTATACAATCATTTTGAACTATTCTTCCATTACGCATAAATAAAGTATAAATACATATATTTTTATCATCATTATAATAGTTAAAGACATCTCTATCAATATCATCATTTATACTTATTTTTTGACGTTCTGTTGTTTCATTAATACTATTAATTAAATCCCTACATTCCATTGCTTTTTCGAATTCAAGTTTTTTGGAATATTCATCCATTTTTGCTTTTAATTCATTTAAAGCAAATGATGTATCACCTTTTAAGAAGCTTCTTGTTTTTTTAATTGCTTCATCATATTCTTCTTTATTAACATTATTTATGCATGGAGCTAAACAATTATTAATATGATAATATAAGCACTCTTTTTTAGGTATCTTATTACATTTTCTAAATGGATATAAGGAATTAAGTAAATCAACAGTTTTTCTTGCGGCAGTTACATTTGGATATGGTCCAAATAATTCACCTTTAATTTTTGTATTTCTTACTACTAATAATCTTGGATTATCTTCTTTCGTAAGTAGGATATATGGATATGTTTTATCATCCATTAAATCAATATTATATTTAGGCCTATGCTTTATTATTAGATTTATTTCTAATAAATAAGCTTCTAAATTAGAATTTGTCATTATGAATTCGAAGTCTTCTATTTCACTTACAAGTAGTGTTGTTTTAGCATTATGACTACCTGTAAAATAACTTTTAACTCTATTTTTTAAAACCTTAGCCTTACCTACATATATAATAGTTCCTTGACTATTTTTCATTAAGTAACAGCCTGGTTTTTCAGGTAAAAGTTTAAGCTTGTTTTTTATAATATCATTCATAAATAAACTTACCCTTACCATCCTTTACTATAACATGACAAACTCTACCATTTATAAATGGAATGATTGGATGAATATGGCCTAAATCAGCGTTTATTACGATATTAGATGTAATATCGCCAAGCGCTCTATAAATAGCATCTATATAAGTAAAATCATAAATGTTATTATTAATAGTTCTACCAAAAATAAAGCCTTTAATATTATTAAACCAATTAGCGTTTTTTAATTGCCATAAGGTTTGATATACTTGAAGTGGATTTGATTCGCATACATCAAAATAGAATATGATATCTTTATTATTTTTAGTGTATTCACTAACTTTATCATACTTTGTACCACAAAGATTTTTAAATACTTCTAAGCATCCACCAAGCATTAGACCTTTCATATCAACACTTCCGATATAATTAACTTCATTAACAAATTCTTCATCTTCATTTTCAAAGAACTTATATGATTTAAATTCAAACTTCTTTCCATTAATTAAATCAAATGTATCTTTTACATAATCTAAATTGTTATTAGAGAATGCTGTGGCATTAATTCCATAAATTGATTCTATATTACATAAAGTTGTTAGTAAAAATGTAAGATTAGTATTATCAGAATAACCTAAAATGTATTTAGGTTTAGCCTTGTTAATTACATCAAAATCAATATATTCTAATAATTCCATTAATAATTCTCCACCACAAACGGAAAGTAATATATCAATATTTGGATCTAAATACATATCTAAAAAATCCTTAGCGCGAACTTCTGCTTTAGTATCATTTAAAAAGTTTTCAGTGTATAAATATTTAGATTCTACTACGTTATATCCATTATTAATAAAAAACTCTTTTGCCTTCTTGTATTTATTTAGATGTTTTTCATCAAATAAGCCAAATGAAGGAGCAATAAATCCGATGGTTGACCCTTTTTTTATATATTCTGGTTTTCTCATAATTTTAAAAAAAATAGGCCTAGCCTATTTTTTCGAATTCTAATGAAACCTTATCGTTTAGTATTTCTTCAAGAGCTTGACCAACAGGTTTTACACACTTGCAGTCAGGATCATCGAAGTTAGGATCTTGCTCGATTTGCTTAGCTCTAAGTGCTGCAATATAAGCAAGTTTATATTTAGAATCAACCTTTTCTAGTAAGTCATCAATTGATGGATAACGCATTCCATCGTATTCTGTTTGTTTCATGATTATTCTTCCTCCATTAGTTTCTTATATTTATAAATAGAACGCATAGTTTTGGCATGCTCAGCTCTAATTATTGCCATTATTCTATCTGCGGCATTATCAACATCATCGTTAACAACGATATAATCATAATGATAAGCCATCTTAAATTCATCAGATGCTTTTTTAACTCTCTTTTCAATTACATCTTCTGATTCAGTACCTCTACTTCTAAGTCTCTTGAATAAGTCTTCCTTTGATGGTGGTACTAAGAAGATCATAACCGCATCTTTCATCTTTTCTTTTACTTGTAATGCTCCATTTACTTCAATTTCAAGAACTACTTCTTTACCTTGTGCTATTTTTTCTTCAACCTTATCAAGTGGTGTTCCATAATAATTACCAATAAATGATGCATACTCTAAGAATTTACCATCTTTAATTCTTTGTTCAAATTCTTCCTTTGAAACAAAGTAGTAATCTACACCATCTTTTTCACCTGGACGCATTGGACGTGTAGTCATAGATACAGAATAATCTAATTTGTTTCCTCTTTTTTCAAAAAGGGCACGTCTAACAGTTCCTTTACCTACTCCAGATGGACCTGAAAGTACTATAAGCATTCCTCTTTCATTAAGTTTCATATAATCACCGCCTATAATCGAGATTACATTATATTATAACATAAATAGAATAATAAGTTAATATGTAATATTAATTATTTTCTATATTTTACAGCATAAAGAGTAGCAATTTTGCTACTCCTTATTGTTTTTTATTTACTCATTTACTTCATAATAAATTCTTACAACTATTGTGCCATCTTCAGGAATGTATTTATAATAGTATATTTGTTCAGAATAATCATTAACTATAAATGGTTCACCTAAATTTTCTTGTACTGTTGATCTAATACAATTATATCCTTCATATTTATTTCTATAATTATTAAAGTCATAATAATCTTTACATAATAAATCGATTGTGCCAGTTTCAACTAGCCCATTATCTTTATAGAATTCAATTTGAGCTACTAATACAAATCTTGCATATACTTTGCAGTCTGAAGCAATCATAGTAAATGTTATATTGAAATAATCATTATCAATAGTATATGCTATTTTTTCTTCAATGCCATTTGCTACTACAAATAAGCCAACAAATTTTACACCTTCTTGATTAGCATTATGTACTGATAAATATATAGTTTGTCCATAATATAGTTCTTCAACACCATCTATATTGCTTTCATCATATAAAGTTGCATAGAAGGCATAATGACCATTATTTCTTATATGTTCAAAGCTATATTTTTTATTTGTACAATATACTTTAACAATATCATTTTGACTATTGATTGTAATATTATCAGCACGTTCAAATTCATAACCATTTTTAATGTTTAATCCTGATTCAGAAGTAATACTGCTTAATGTGCCTTCTTTAATCCATACATAATCAACACTAGAATCTTCATCATAAGTGATATCTATTGAATTATCAGCAATCCATTCATTAATATTATTTTGGTAATAATAATGAATACTATATCTTACATTTACTCTAACAACAATAACAATTAGTCCATATTCATTCGCATCATTTGGATCAACCACATAAGTGAATGAATCTAATTTAACGCCATTAATATATAATCCTTCTAGAGAATAACCATCTTCTAAATTGGCAGTTATAAGCATAGAATAACCATATTTAATGCCATCATCATTATGAACAAGATATTTAGTAATGCCTGTGTTCATATCGCCCATTTCTAAATTCCAAAAGCTTTCTGGGCAATTGATTCTACCATATTTTCCATTACTTTCGTTTCTATCAATGTTTATACCAATTCTAACTTCATTAACAGTTTTTCTAGTATAATTAATTCTTATTATAGTTCCTGTAGCAGAAATAGTTGTTTGATTAACTGTTGGAGTATTAAACCAATCATATGTTTTAGCAACAGCTTCAGTTTGATTTCCAACATATCCACTTAATGTTTCAGTAGCTTCACTATCTATTGTATATTCATCATCATTAGAATTTTCTAACCAATACTCAACACTATATTCTACAATCTTTGATTCAAATTTAGCTACTAAATCAACATTATTGTTAGGCATATTAAATATATAAGTTAAATCTGTTGAAACTTGAGTTTCTCCATTATACCAACCAATGAAATTATAACCTTCTTTTATTGTTAAAGTTAAAGTGATTTCTTTTCCGAATTTATATGAACCACTACTAATATTTACAGTAGCTGGAATGCTATCATTTATTGTGTTAGTTATGCTTACAGTTAAACTATTTACATTTCTCTTATAATATATATTTATAACTGTTGAACCATCACCATTAATTGATAGTTGACTAAATTCTTGTACTGTAAATCCAGTATATGTATTAGCTACAGCTTCGGTTAAATCTGAAGTATAGCCTTCTAATTCAACACTAGATACATCATTTTCATAATTGCCATCTAAATCTTCTTTTAAGTGATTAACAGTATATGTTACCTTATCCTTAGTAAATCTAGGTTCAAATGCAATACTTGCTTCTGGCATTGTGAATGAATGATAATAATTACTACTTACAAGTTCATCATTTAAATACCAACCATTAAATGTATATCCAATATTTGGCTTAACAAATAGCTTTACATTATCATTAGCGACAACAACATCACCATTTCTTTTTGTATTGCATGTAACATCATATATAGAACCATTTAAAGACCAATATCCGTAAGTGCCACTACCATTCATATAATATTGTCTTGCGGTAATGTAATATATGTTATAAGCTTCTACCTCAAATTTTAAACTTAATGATTCTTCTTTTGAAGACTCACGCTCATATGATTTAATAATAGTTTCTTTATCACTAGTATAAACCTTAATTTTAAATCCATAATATGATCGTGAAATATTAAATGTAACTTCACCGGATACAATTGGATAGAATGCATACCAAGATTCTATTGTTGGTAAACACTTATAAGTCTCTTTGTTAAGTGGTAATACATCACAATCAACATCAATCCACTTAGCATATAATGTTATATCATCTTCTATTACTTGATCAAACTTAAATTCAGTTGTATATTCTTCATCCAAATACCAACCAGCAAATAATGAATTATCTTTTGTTGGAATTATGTATTTAACATCATATGATTTTTGAGATGCAACTGCATTACCACCTTTAGAATCATAAGTGATTGTTGCATAATCAACGCAACAATTATCTAAATTAGGTGCAATTGTCAAAACATATTTTTCTGCCGTAGCAACATAACTATGTTCTTCATTCGTAATAGTTATTTTTATAGTTTTATTTGTTGTTTGGAATACACCATCTAAATACCAACCATACCAAGTATAACCATCTTTAATAGTAAACGTTAATTCTAATTCTTGATTTAATAAATAGCCAATCTCATATTTTGAAATAGTTCCTGATTCATCTATAGATTTAGAAATGCTAATTCTACTTACATAATATCTAGCCTCATAAATATTTTCTTCTTCTATAGTTATTTCAAAACTTGATTCGCTTGATACCAATGTATCATTTTTATACCATCCTATAAATATGTAACCATAATTTATTGTTGCGGTAATTGTAGCTGTTTTATTAAGTCTTAAGTTACTAGAAATAGATACGTTTCCAGCTTCATCAATATTTTTAGTCAATTCAACAACAACTTCTACATATCTAGCTTCATATACATAGTTGCTATTTTCCATAGTAAATGTATATTTTAGTTCATCAGTAACAAGTTTATTATTTAAATACCAACCAATAAATGCATAACCTTCACTCGTAGTTGCTTCAATAGTTACTGAAGATCCTGCTTTAATTTTTTTATTGTTATAATCTGATACAGTACCGGCTTCATCTATATTTTTATTTAAAGTTACAGTAAAGTATTCATATCTTGCCCATATAACAACATTTTCATATGGCATTGTAAAAATATATTTTTCATCAGTTGAAGCTAATTCATCATTTACATACCAACCTATAAATGTTGTATCATTCTTTGTAGTTGCAGTTAAGTTTAATGTATTTCCTGCCTTAAAAAATTCATTATCATATCTAGTAGTTTCAGCAAATACATAACCTGTATTAGGCAAATCTTGGTTAAAGTACAAAGTCGCATACATACTTGAATAACCATACCATAATTTTTCAGGTTTTACTCTTACATAGAATACATCTCCAGCTTTAGCATCATATTCTTTACAAGTATACTCCCAAGCATCATAAATAGTAAAAGATTCAATTAAAGTCATATTAGCATCATAAAGTTCAACTGTAGCAGTAGTACTTTGGAATGGAAATCTACCATAAAGCTTTATTTTTCCATCCATAAAGGCTGTGAATTTAATATAATCGCTGAAATCTGCACCTTTTGTATAATATTTTTCAGCTGTTTTATTATAAACTAAATACTTAATTTCACTATCTTTTAAAGCCCATTTAGCATATAATGTTATATCTTTTGTAATTTGACTTGTAAAATCAAAGGCATCACCATTAAATTCACTATTATCATACCAACCAACAAATTCATATCCTTCTTTTGTTGGAACTTTATATACTAAATTATTAGAAAATTCAGGATAATAATAAGTTCCACCATTAGATTCATATGTTACTAAATAACTACCTTCAAAGTCATTATTTAATGCTTGATGAATATATAAACTAAATTTTGCTGTTTTAGCAATAATACTAACATCGTTTTTAGTAATTGTATAAGCAAATGATTCGTTAGTTGATATGCACTCATCTCCAACAAACCAGCCTATAAATGAATAATAATCGTTTAATGTGATTGTTAAATTAACTGTTTCTCCAGCAGCAAAGTATTCATTATCATAAGGAGTTACTGATCCTGATTCAACATTATCAATTGAAGTTGTTAATGAATATCCTATAAATTTAGCATATATGTTAATTTCGCCTATTGTGCCAATTTCAATATTAGTTATTCTCGATTCTTCAACAAATGTTTCAGTTGTATACCAACCAACAAATCTATAATTATCTTTACTAGCATCAGCAAAAGTTATTTCATCAAGAATAGTGTATGTACTTGGATTTTCGCCATTAACTCCACCGCCAAGATTATAAGTGATTACGTAATTAATTACTATGAATTTAGCATATAAAACAATGTTACCTGTTGAACCTGATTCTATTTGAGTTACCTTGGATTCTTCAGTAAATGTTTCAGTTGTATACCATCCTAAAAAATTATATCCAGCCTTAGTAGCATTAGCTAAAACAATATCATCTCCAGTAACAATATATCCACTAGGATTAGAAGAAGCATTTTCTCCTCCATCTAATTCATATGTAATAGTATAATCAGTAAGAGTAAAGTGTGCATATAAATTAATATTTCCAGTTGAACCAGGTTTAATATTTGATATTTTATTATCAAATGTATCTTCACTATACCAACCTAAGAATGTATAACCACATTTTGTCGGATCAACTAAATCAATATTTGATTCAACGTTATAAGTTGATGGGTTATCATCACTATTAGTTCCTCCATCTAATTCATAAATAATATCATAATCTATTACTTGAAAATTAGCATAGATTGTTTTATTCCCTATTGAGCCAGTTGGAATTGATTCTATTTTATTATCAAATGTATCTTCACTATACCAACCTAGGAAATTATATCCTACCTTTGTTGGGTTTTTAAAAACAATTTCATCAGATTCAATATTATATGAATTTGGATTTAATTCATTATTTGTTCCACCATATAGTTCATAAGTGATATCGTAATTAGCTAATTCAAATTTGGCATATAATACCAAATTGCCTATTGAGCCAGTAGGTATTTTTTTAACTTCAGTGATAAAGCTATCTTCTTTATACCAACCTAAAAACTCAAAGCCTTTTTTAGTTGCAGAATCTAAAATTATTTCATTTGTTTTTTTATTATATATAGTTGGATTGTTTATAGAATTAGTACCACCATCAAGAATGTATGTTATAGAGTAATCAATTAATTCTTCTTCTGTAGTAGAATGTATTGTTGTATCCTTTCTAGTAGTAACTATTGTTGTTTTATCTTTTCCCTTCTTATTAATTTGCATACCTGTCACACCTGTAATAACTAATATAACAAGTGCAATTGGTAGAGAAATAAGTATAACCTTCCATAGTTTCATGTAATCAACCCCTTAACAAAATACATTATATTATATAAATATAAATAGAATGTTAAAAAATTCAAAAAAAAGAAAGATTTTTTTAATCTTTCTTCTTCTCCATAACATCAAAACATAACTTATCGCCGTTTTTTGTTTCAATTTTGTTATATTCAATTTCTTTATATCCATTCTTTAAATATAAGTTTTTTGATGGGAAACTTGCATCTAGTATTACCTTATCATAAGTTTTAAAAATCATCCATTCAGCATAAACGATTAATTGTTTACCATAACCTTGGTTTTGATATTTTGGTTCAACAAAGAAACGATAAATTTGATTATCCTTAAAGCTTATAGTTCCAAATACTTCACCTTGGAATTTATGAATATAAACATAACCATTTAAAATATCTTCTTTTATTTTTTCTTTTGAATGGTACTCTAAAAAATAATCTACAGCTCCTTTTGGATAAAAGGAAGGATAAACTGCCTTGATTGTATTCTTACAAATATTATAAACTGTGTCTAAATCGTTTAGTGTTGCCTGAAAAATAATTTGATATCTATCCATATAAATCACCCCTATTTGTTATTAATTATATCACAATTATGATATAATAATAAAGGAGTGATTTTTTATGCCTGTTGATGGACTATTTATACACCATCTAGTAAATGAATTAAAAATACTAGATAATGGAAAAATTAATAGAGTTAACCAGGTAAGTCCAACTGACTTCCTTTTTAGTGTTAGATCAAATGGTATTAATCATAGTCTTTTTATTACTATTCATACTGAGCTAGCTCATATGAATCTTACTAAACGTTTTTATGAAAATGATTCAAATATAACTAACCTAACAGTCTTACTTAGAAAATACGTTGAAAATGGCGTAATAAAGAGTATTTCTCAAGTTGATAACGATAGAATTATTTGTATAAATCTATCAAAATTTGATGAAATTGGAGATAGAATTGATGTTAAATTATATTTAGAATTAATGGGTAGACATTCTAATTTAGTCTTATGTGTTAATGATAAAATTATTACCGCATATAAATACATTAATCCTTTTGAATCAGAAAATAGAACAGTACTTCCAAACATTAATTATGAAATAAAAATAACTAAGCTTAATCCATTTGTTTTGAACTTAGATGAGCTAAAAAAAGAATTTGAAACTATTCTAACACCTAAAGATTTAACTAATAGATTTAATGGTGTATCTTCTTTTATCGCAAATTATACATATAATGATTATAAATTATTCCATAGTTTTATAAATACATTTAGCCCAACTAAATATGAAAAGAATTTATATTATATGGATATTAATTTCATTAATGAAGAAAAAACACATTATGAATCTTTATCTGAATTATTAGATGATTATTATTATGAAAAAAATAAAACAAATGAAATTAGAGTTAGAAGTAATAACTTAATTCATGTCGTAAGAAATAAAATAGATAAATATGAAAGAAAATTAGTTAATTTAAATAATGATTTAAACGATGCCTTAAATTGTGAAATATATAGAATTAAAGGCGAACTACTTTATAATAACTTAAACAAGATTAATAAAGGTGATACTTCTATTACTTTATTTAACTATTATGATAATAAAGATTTAATAATTGAACTAGATCCATCTATTGGGCCAAATAAAAACGCAAGTAAGTATTTTCAAATATATAATAAAAAGAAAAATGCTTGTAAGATTATACCAAATCAAATAGATGAATGTAAGAGTGAAATAGAATTTTATAAGCTACTTGAAAGTCAAATAGAGTTCTCTAATATTGATGATATATTAGGTATAGCAAATGAATTAAATCAAAAGAAAAAGAATACAAAAAATAAGATTAAAATCACTACTTATAAAACAAATGATTATACAATTTATGTTGGAAAGAATAATGAGCAAAACGCATATCTAACAAAGAATTTGGCTAAATCTAGCGATTTATGGTTTCATGTTAAGGATATGCCATCAAGCCATGTAATATTATCAGGTTTAGTTAATGAAGAATCTATTAGATGTGCTAGCCAAATATGTAGCTTCTACTCAAAGGCTAAGTATTCTTCAAGTGTACCAGTAATATATACACAAGTTAAAAACCTAAAAAGAATTCCAAATAAAAGGAATTGCTTTCTTAGTTATGCAAATGAAAAAACTATCTACATAGATCCAGATATTGATTATGTAAATAGTTTAAATTTAAGATAATTTTAAGTTGGTATTATAGGCATAGCCTACAATGCCATCTTTTTTTATTTGGCTTATAGTATTACCAATAAATATAACGGAAACTATATCACCTTTATTTAATTTTAAGAATACATCTGAAGAGTTTCTAGCATTATATAAATTATTTTTATCTAGATAAACTAATCTCTTCTCTAAGAGTGCATCTTTACCATGGTACTTACATAATAATTGTTCACCCTTATCTTCTACTATTTCTACATAAGGATCTTTATATGTAATAGATACACTACCACTTTCTTCTTGGTCATTAATTACTTCTACTTTTTTAAACCAATCTTCATAGGTTGATGTAAATTCACCATTATTAATCATTAAGATATTTACTTGACCAAAATCTTTAGTTCCTTTACCTCCATCAATTAAGCATACCTTATTGTTTCTTAAAATTAATGGATTACAGTTAAACTTATTATTAGTTAGTTCAGGATAATTTGCAGATGGATAATGTCCTACAATTATCCATTTATCTGTTGACTTATAATTATATTTTAAGTAATCTGCAGTTCTAACTACTGAATGTACTGTATTAGTATCAAAATAAGCTGAGTGAACGAAAATGTATTTTTCAGTTTCAATCATATCAGGAAGATTATTGATAAATTCAAAGATATATCTGTAATTATCATAAGCATAATCATATATATCATCTTCACTAAAATTAGTTGAATCTACATTTTCTAATAAATCGTGTAATAAAGACGTTTTCTTAGTCACATACATCTTAATTAAATCACGTTGTAGATCATTTCTATTAAAGAAATCTTCTTCATGATTTCCTTTAATCATATAAACATTTTCTTTTTTGCATAATTCAATAATGTAGTTAATTGATGATAAGCTATTTTCACCTCTATTAATTACATCTCCTAAAATAAATAAGTAATCATCTTTGGGATTGTAATTAACTTTTTTAAGTAATTTATCAAGCAAATCATAGCCACCATGTATATCACTAACACATAGTATTCTTTTACTATAATCAAGATTTAGTTTTAACTTAATTAAATCCCTCATGATAATCTCCTTTCTTATTTTTGTAAGACAAATAATTCTAATAAAGTCTGTTCATCTCCATTACCACTTCTTACATCAATATTAATTTTCCCTAGTTGTTTGATTAAAGATTCTATTTTTAATTCACCTAATGTTTTAGCATGCCTTATCATATGATACGCTCTACCACTACTCATATTTAAATCCATCGCAATATCATATTGGCTTTTACCTCTTTGGTATAATTTAGAAACATATAAAAGTAATAATAAATTATTTTTAATGTTAGCTAGTATTATACTTGTAGGTACGCTATCATTAATCAAATTCATTAAGGAAGTATAGGCTAAGCTATTATTTCCTTCAAACATTGCCTGTGTTATATCATATATCTTACTTTCTACTTCTCTATTAGTAAGTAGGTTAATCATTTCCATTGTTATAGGCTTACCTTCAGCATAACAATCTAGCTTTATTAGATTATTCTCTAAAGTTTGAAAATCTTTACTTCTAGCCATTATTTCATGTTTTTCTCTATCTGTAATAATTAAATTATTATCCATAACATACTTATTAAAGAAATCATCTAGTGAATATGAATCTTTATCTAAGTTTATCTTTTTAAATGACTTATTAAGTATAGAATTAAGCTTATTATCTTTATTATAATTAGTTGTAGAGAAAATTAATATGTTTTCATTTTCATCATCTTGAACGAATCTATTGAATGCTGTTAGCTCTTCATTAGTTAAGTCTTTATTAGATTCTAAGATACTAGGATTTTTAACCCAAAATATTCTTTTTGGATCTAATACAGATACTGTTTCTAAGCATGATACTAAGTCAACCATATCTAGTTCATCTAGATCATAATTTTCTAAAGCATCTTCTTCTAAACCTTCAATTTTTAATATTTCTAATACTTTTTTCTTAATCAAATATTCATCATTTGATAAAAGCAAATATAGATTATTCATATTAATCACTCCAAATTTTATTATAACATATCTACACATAAATATCTATTTTTACTTTAAGTAAAAATTTTATGGTATGTATATGTCTTATTAATGTATGTTATATGATACTTTATTTTCTTATATTCTAAATATTCTATTACTTCTTTATGTGGGTGCTTAAACTTATTATATGCACCACAGCTTATAACCGCAATTTTAGGATCAGCTTTATCAATAAAGCTCTTAGTAAAGGCATTACTTGCTCCATGATGTCCTACTTTTAGAATATCACATTTAATATTTAAATTAACTAATGATTCTTCATTTTCAAAGTCTCCCATAAATAAAAATACTTTCTTTAAAACATATATTTTTAAAACTAAAGATATATTATTAACATTATTACTATTAACTCTTGGGGCAAGACATTCAATTTTAATATTTTTTAAATTAAGAGTACTTCCGCTTTTAAAATATAAGACATTTTTATAATAGTTTAAGGCATTTAAGGTTAGTTCAGTATTATCATAATAACTAACAACTAAAGTACTAACAGTTATATTAGAATAATATATATCCATTAAATCTCCTGCATGGTCATCATGCCCATGTGTTATGATTAAATAATCGATATGTCTTATACCTTGTTTAGTTAAATATTTATATGTATCATTATAACAATCAATTAATATTGTATAATTACTTGTTTTTATTAAACTACTATCTCCCTGTCCACAGTCAAATATTTTCACATAACCTCCAATAGTTATATTACCTTTAATAAAAATAAAAAACATTAATATTATTAAATAGATTCCTTTTTTCATCTTAAAGAAAATAAAGATAAAAGTATAATAAAATAATATTTCTATACTACTCATACTTGGTACTTCTATTACTGATAATTTGAAGTTTGATAAAAAGTTAATTACTTTAATAAATAAATCACATAATAATTCATAAGGTTTAAAGTTTCTAATAAATGCTGTAATAAAAGTTATAGGCATAAAAATAATTGAGAAAAAAACAATTAATAATATATTATAAAAGGGTGATAAAATATTTATCTGATTATTCATATTAACTGTTAAAGGCAAGCTCATAAGAAAACATAAGAAACTATATTTTAATGTTTTAAATTTATTATCAAAATCACTAATAATAATTGATGTAGTAATTAGAAATGATAATTCAAAACCCATATCATAAATATAATAAGGGTTAATAAAAAGGAGACTTATAAAGATAAAAGATAATATATCTAATTTAGAAAATTCATACTTTTTATAAGTAAGAAAGTTAGCTAAAATAACCATAAAACTAGCCCTTATTACAGATGGAGAAAATCCCGTAATAAAGATATATATTACAAGTATTATGTTTATATATTTTTTCTTTAAAAAAAGCGATAAAAACTTAACTAGAATTAATATATGAAGTCCACTAATAGAGAATAAATGACTTATTCCAAGTGTATTTAAATCACTTTTAATTTCTAAATCATTTTTATATCCAAGTAATAAGCTTTTATAAAATGAGCTTGATGTTTTACTATAATTATTATCAAAATATTTTATTAAGTTATTTCTAATTAGATATATATTTATACTATTTTTCTTTTCTATTTTGTTTGCGAAAAATTGATATTTTATATCATGTTTTAAATAATAATCATTATAATCAAATGGAATAGTTGGATAGTTTATTTCTCTATAATATCCTTCTACTTTTACTTTATCTCCTAAGGATAATGTATTATTAGTATAAAGTATTACTTTTTGATTATATAGTTTTAAAATATAACTATTATCTTTAACATCCATTACTATTCCTGTAATAGTTTTATTTATTCTAAATGGTTTAAATACTTTTAAAATCATTCTAAAGGAAAATATAGATGTAATTATAAAGGTTAGGGTAAATATTTGTCTTTTCCTTATATAAAATAAATAGATAGGAATTAAAAAGAAGGTATATTTAAATAGGGATACTAAAAGTACCCCTATTGCAATATAGTAGATATTATCATATAGTGATAAGATCTTTAATCTGTTCATAAATAGCATCTCCTATGCCACTTACGTTTTTGATGTCTTCTTTTGCTTTGAATGAGCCGTTATTGATTCTATAGTCGATGATATTTGTAGCTGTAGAATAACCAATTCCAGGTAAGCTATCTAGTTCTGTTGCTGTTGCTTGGTTGATGTTAATTAATTCAGTTACAGTGATTGTTGCAGTATTTAAAGTTGAAGGAACTTTAATCATTTGTTCATCACTTATTTTACTAGCTAGATTAATATTTGAAGTATCCGCAGTACTCTTTAAACCACCAGCGATTTCTAGTACTTGAAATACTCTACATTTATCACTTACCCTATATACTCCTGGATTATTAACTTCTCCTTTTATATCTACATATACGTAACTTACAATTTCATTATTAGTTACGCTTGTAGTGCTTTTAGCATATGCAACAGTTAGTCCTGTAGCTAAAACTAAAAATACGACTCCTAAAACAGCAATAATTTTCTTCATTTTTATACACCTCCATAATATAATACGGAAAAATAAAAACTTTTTACCACTTTTTTTAATTTATTTTTATTTTTTTCTATGATACAATTATTTTGGTGATATTATGAATGATGAAAAATATAGATATCGTAGATTAGCATATATCATTACTGGTATCTTAATTCCTATATTTGCCTTATTGTTATTAATCCTAGGATTAGCAACTTTTAAGGGTGGTGGAAAGCCTGTTGTGATTACATCTATTGTTATATTTGTTTTAGCAATTATCTATTATTTCTTTGCTCAAGTTAAAATATTTAGTTTAAAGAATAGATATAAAGAATTTGTTATTAGTGATGCTTTCTTAACTTATCAATTTGATTATTATTCAAGACAATTAGGTATAATGAGTAATAAATATAAAATTGATAAATATGAATTTGAAGATTTAAATTATTATAAAACTAGACCAGACTATAAATTCTATTGTAATGAATTAGTAGTAGGTTCTATTAGAGATGTTCAATTTAGAAGTGAAGATTATAAGTATTTAACTGATAAAGGTAATACAAATAAGTGTGGTAGAATTTATGCTTTAAACTTAAAAAGTGATGAAGCTTTTAAACTTATTATTACTAAAGAAGATTATTCAACTAACTTAAAGAAAATGGATATTAATTTAGGTAATTATAATGTTTATACAAATAATATTGATCTAGCAAGTAAATATATTTTAGTAGATAAATTTATGGAAAATATAACTAAGCTTGAAGAATTTGGACCACTATTCTTTGAAGTTTATAATAGAAGCTTATACTTAATAATTGATAGAATTAAAAACTCATTTATTATTGAAGATAGAGAATATTTTGATATTCAAGGCGATGTTGAAAATGAAATAATGATTATAAATGGAATCATTGATTCATTTAAATTCACTATGCCAGAAAAGAAAGAAAAACCTTTTATTATAAAGTAAAAAAAGCTTAATAAAGAGAAAAAAGACGATTAACTCGTCTTTTTATTTTTAATTAAAATCTATTAACAGTTAAAGGATTTTGATCCTTATCAAACTTATAAGAATCAAATCTAAAATCATGAATAATAGCCGCAGCTAGACTTATTTGTTGTTCTAACTTTTTTAGGTTTTCATCATTAACTGTTTTAAACAAATCTAGTTCAAATGAATCAACACCATTATTTATTCCTATATTAACTATATTATTATTTAAGGAAAACATAATTTGCCCATCACATATTCTATCTAGCTGTATGAACTTTTCAATCATACTTGGTGTAAAGATATAAAAGAAATGTTGGCTATTAGATGCATATGCCCTATATTTTTTTGAGAATTCTATTGATTCAACCTTTACTTCATTCAAAGTATTTTTAATTGCCTCATCAATAAATATCATTTCCTTTATACATATTGAAGTATCTAGTTTTCTATTAAGTTTAAAGCTAAACCATTGTCCTTTAAATAATAATTCATACATGTCTTCTACATTTGTTTTATTATTAATTAGTCTTCTTGTAACAGAACTACTATTAGTATTTGAAGTAAAGTTTCTTTTAACTTCAACATCAAACATTTTAAAATAAATTCCATTATAACTTCCAGAAATAACATCTTCAGCGCAAGCTTTTGGTATTACGCCACTAAATAATCTTGAATTTTCAATTGTTTTTGTTTGATCTTCTTCACGAACATAAGTTACGTTATCATAATATTTATTCATCATTTTCTCTATTATTTTCACCTTTACTTCTTTTGAATATTCCTTTTTTATTTTACTTGAAGTAAAAGGCATAACCATTCCAGCAAATAGCGGAATAGAAAATACAATCATAAATATACCAAATCTATAAGTTATATCAAAAAATAAAGTAACAAGTGAAATGATAGTAACTAAAATTAAGCCAATTATACCAATTATAGTATAAATCTTACCTAGCTTTATTCTTTTATTATATTTATCTACATATTTAAGTCTAATGTTTTCAATATCATTATAAACCACTTTAATCACCCCAATCCTAATTAGCTTGAGGCTCTATTTTTAGTGCTATAAGAAACGCACAAATAAAGCATAATACAAAAGGAACAGCCACTATGTAAAGGAAAAGGGCACCTTCTATTTTAATTAAACCTGTAATCATAATAGAGAGAGTCAAAATAAATTCCACAATCATAAAAATGGTATAACTTGTTGTATACTTACTTCTATTTATATAATGCAATTCTCTTATAATCTTAAAACGTACTAATGATCCTAAAAAGAAACTAAATGCTGAAAAAACAAATGTTAAAGATATACTTGCTGCACAAATTAAAAGAAAAAGACTTGTTGATTCTTCATCGTCTTTAACTTTATCTGCTAAACCAAATATGGCAATAAAACCATATATCGCAAATATGATACTTGCAATAAATAATATTTTATTTGAATTATAAATTAAATCAATTCTTCTAAACTTTTGATCTACACCAACTTCTACCTCTTTTTCAACTTCAATAGAATCAAGAGTGACTACTCTTTTAACTCTATAGTTTTTTCCTTCTTTAGGTTCATCATTTAATTCTTCTTTAATTAAATCTAAATTCTCCTCCATAAGAACCCCCTATTTTATGCATTTAAAAAATACTTTTATATTATCATCAATTAATATTTCTACCTTAAATCCTAAGCTTTCAAGTTCTTTAATATAAACTTCTTTAGGATAAGTTTCTTGATAATGAATCTCCCTAAATTCATCATCTTTTGTTTTAATAGTTAAATCATGTTTGATTTTGCCAACTCCATTATCTAGTATCTTCCATGTATAACTAAATAAGTCGTTAGTATCTTCTTCAACATAATTTTTCATACTTTCTTGATAATTAAAATCATTAACATCAAAAATAAAAATACCACCACATTTAAGACAGTCATATATATTTTTAAAAGCTAATTTATAATCTACATAATTAATGACATCTAAAAAAGATATACAACAATCATATAGTTCAAAACCTATTTCTTCTTCTAGATTATTTTCATATAAAGGAAAATTAACATTTTCTTTTTCTTGTTTACTCTTACAAATTGTAAGCATATCACTTGATAAATCTATACCTGTTATATTATATCCATCTTTAGCAAGTGGTATTGATACATTACCTGTACCACAACCACAATCTAGTATCGTTTTATCTAAACTTACATTTTCTTTAACGATATCAACAAATATATCATAACAGACATCTTGCATCATCAAATCATAATAATAGCTAAAATTATTATACATTTTTAATCCTTTAAAAATGGAGAATATATCTCATCTAAGCCATAATAAGCACGTGTTTCTTCATTAAAGATATGAACAATTATATCTTTTAAATCAAGTAGAATCCAAGCATCATCTTGATCTTCGATACCTTTAATTTGAATATCTCCTTTTAATTCTAATTCACGTAAATTCTTAATTATAGCATTAGCTTGTCTATCATTTGTTGCACTTGCGATTACAACATAATCAAATAATGGTGATCTATTTGATAAATCATATACTTTGATGTTTTGCATATTTAATTTATCAATTTCACTTACAACTAATTCAACTTCCTTCATGTTTAATCCTCCATAATAATCTAATAATTCTTTCACATTTAAATCTTTTGTATGTTTATAAGTATATTCTAAAGTAAGTAAGAATGCTTTATTAAAATCAGTTAAAACTAAATCTCTTACTTCTTTTGAGCCTTCATGAGTTCTATTTATTTCACAGAAATCAGATACATAAATTATTTTTTCTAACATACTCATATTTTTTCTACCTAGAGTATGATATTTAATCGCATTAATAATATCTATGTCTTTTATTCCAAAATCTTTTATTTTATTCCCTGCGGCAAGCCCATGATATCCCCATGGCATATCTTTATAAGTCTCATAATCTTTTTTATCCATTAAACTAATTAAAGTATCATTATCTTCATATCTATAATAGTCATGAAATAGTGCCGCTATTTCTCCTTTAATTGGATCTATATTAAACTTCTTACATAACTCTACCGCTAAATCTTTAACACCTATAGAATGAGTTATTCTGTTTAACTCAGATCCATATTTTTCTTTTAATAATTCTAGAAAGTCCATTAAATTAATGCCTCCCTAGTATATATTAAAACACCTTCAATTGTCGTAATTTTTATCTTACACTTACTTACTATAGTTATAAAACCTAGTCCTGATAAAACTAAATCATATCTTTTTAATCCATCAAAATTAAGTGTTTCACTATAATATTTAAGCATTTCATATTCTTCTTTTTTAGGTGGATTTAATAATTCACCTATTTGTCTATTAAATAAATTATCCGCATTTTCTAATTTTGTTCTATGAACTAATAAGTCATTAGAAAAATAGAATGTAAAATTAGTTTTATCTCCATCAACAAAATCAAATCTAGCAAGTCCTGAAATAAAGACTGATTGTTTAGAATCAAGTTGTAAATTAATAGGTCTAATTTCTTTTTTAGGTACTATTTTATTAATTGATTCCATTGATAAGTTATTTATAATTTGTCTTTCATTAAATACGCCTGGTGTATCAATAAATGTGAATTCATCTAAATGTATTTCAATAAAATCTAAAGTTGTTCCTGGGATATTTGATGTAGTAATAATATCTTTAGATTCATCGCTATATTTCTTTAATATCGCATTAATAATACTAGATTTACCAACGTTACAGCATCCAACAAAAAAAACCTTTCTACCATTACGATATTTCATTATAGATTCAACTAAATCAGTTATATTGTCCATTGTTTTAGCGCTTGTAAGTACTACATCAAGTGCTTTAAAGTTATCTAAATTAGCTCTATGTCTAACGAAATTAATAATTTTATTAGGTTTAACACTTCTTGGTAATAAATCCACCTTATTAGCACAAATAATACAATCATTTTGACCAGTTAAACGTTTAATTTGAGGTAAGAAAGTTGAATCAAAATCAAATAAATCAATGATATGAACTATTAAAGCATCAGTATTACAAATACGTGATAAGATCTTTAAATAATCTTCTTTTAAGACTTCCTTATTCTCATTATAGTTTCTAAGTCTATGACATCTTAGGCAATAAGTATTATCTCTATCTATTAATTTTTCATTTATGTAGCCTTCTTTATTTTCATCAATACATTGTAAAGTTGCGCCACAACCAATACATTTTTTCATATTTATCACCACATTATTATTATACTAAAAAATTCTATTTTTTAAAATAAGTATTTAAGAAAAGCAAAAAGGGATAGAATTTTCACTCTATCCCATTCCTTTTTTCTAATACATTTTTTCAAATATTATTTTATTAATGAATATTATTTAACATAAGGATCATCATATTCAGGAATATCAAATGTAGTTGTTCCTATATTTGATATAGTATAGCTAAAACTATCTGTATATTGTTCAGTCTCCTCATCAAACCAGTCAATTCTTGTTCCATTTATTTCATATTTAATTGAAACAACATTATCATTTTCAAATCTTATTTCAATACCACTCATTGTTAAATCATAATCATATGGCAACTCAGAATAAGTATATGATATAGTCTTAGTTGTTTTGTATGTATTTGTTTCTTCATCAAATGTAAAATCTGAATAACTTAGGCTTGGTAAAAAGTACTCGCAAACAATTCCATTGAAATCATTTGCAAATCCACCTGGTGCTTGTGAAAAGTCATCATTGCCGGTTCTATACAAATTATATATATTATAATATGCTCCTGTTTCTTCATCAGAATCATCAATAAAATTATAATAGCTATCATATGTAAACTCTCCAGATAAAGGATTTGATCCTGAACCAGATACTAAAACGTTATTTCCCATAACTTTTTTAACTATTTTTTCATTTGTTAATGTGTAATTAGCCTTACTTAAATCTTCAAAGCTAGCAATACCAAACAATTTATCAAATGACTCTTTTTTCTTATCTACTGGAGTAGTTGTTTTAGCTTCTGTAGTTTGTTTTTTTGTAGTTACTTTCTTTGTTGTTTCTTTTTTGCTTGTAGTTGAAGATCCACTTTTTGTAGTAACGTTTTGTGTTGTACCTTTTCCTGTTGTACTATTATTCTTTTTGTTTTTGCAAGCAGTAAGCATCATAAATGTTGCTGATAAACATGCTAAACCAAATAATGATTTTTTTAAATTCATATTTTTCCCTCCTAAAATTATTAATGATTATTAATTAATATAATAACCACTTTCATTTAAATAAATACCACATTAGGCAACATTTATCAATAGTTAACAGAAAGTAAAGTGTTTTCATAAATCAATTATTTTAAAATAAAAAGACAGGAACCAATGATGATTCCTGTCTTATACAATAATTTATTCTTATTTTAAAGCTTGGCTAACAGCAACAGCTACAGCAACAGTTGCACCAACCATTGGGTTGTTACCCATACCGATTAATCCCATCATTTCTACGTGAGCAGGAACTGAAGATGAACCAGCGAATTGTGCATCTGAATGCATTCTACCCATTGTATCAGTCATACCATAACTTGCAGGACCTGCAGCCATGTTATCTGGGTGAAGAGTACGTCCTGTTCCTCCACCTGAAGCTACTGAGAAGTACTTCTTGCCTTTTTCAACGCATTCCTTCTTGTATGTACCAGCAACTGGATGTTGGAAACGAGTTGGGTTAGTTGAGTTACCTGTAATAGATACGTCAACACCTTCAAGCCACATGATAGCAACACCTTCTCTAACGTCATCTGCACCATAGCATCTAACAGCTAGTCTATCAGGGTTATTACCATACTTAGTTTCTTTTGTGATTTTAACTTTACCAGTCATATAATCGAATTCAGTTTCAACATGAGTGAATCCGTTAATTCTAGAAATAATCTTAGCAGCATCTTTTCCAAGACCGTTAAGAATTACTCTTAGTGGTTCTTTTCTAACTTTGTTAGCAGTCTTAGCGATACCGATTGCTCCTTCAGCAGCAGCAAACGATTCATGTCCAGCTAAGAATGCGAAGCACTTAGTTTCTTCTCTAAGTAACATAGCACCTAAGTTACCATGTCCGATACCTACTTTTCTGTCATCAGCAACTGAACCAGGAATACAGAATGATTGTAATCCTTTACCAATCCATTCAGCAGCTTCTGCAGCATCTTTTGCGTTATTCTTAATAGCTAAAGCAGCACCTACAGTGTATGCCCAGCAAGCATTTTCAAAACAAATTGTTTGAATGTCTTTTACCATTTGGTAAACATCTAATCCCTTAGATTTACAAATCTTTTCAGCTTCTTCAATACTAGCAATTCCGTTAGCATTTAGGCAAGCGTTGATTTGGTTAATTCTTCTTTCGTAACTTTCAAATAATGCCATAATACTAACCTCCTATTCTTGACGAGGATCAATGTACTTAGGTGCATCTTTAAATCTACCATAAGTACCTCTAGCTTTTTCTAGAGCTTCCTCAGCCTTTAATCCTTTCTTCATAAAGTCAGTGAATTTACCAAGTGATAAATATTGATATCCAATGATTTCATTATTTTCATCTAAGGCAATTTTTTCAATATATCCTTCAGTTAATTCAAGATATCTTGGTCCTTTTTCTTTAGTTGAGTAGATTGTACCTACTTGGCTTCTTAAACCTTTTCCTAAATCTTCTAGACCTGCTCCAATTGGAAGACCACCTTCTGAGAAAGCAGATTGTGTACGTCCATATACGATTTGTAAGAATAATTCTCTCATAGCAGTGTTGATAGCATCGCATACTAAGTCAGTGTTAACAGCTTCTAAAACTGTCTTACCAACGATAGCTTCACCAGCCATAGCTGCACTGTGAGTCATACCTGAACAACCAATTGTTTCAATTAAAGCTTCTTGAATAATACCATCTTTAACGTTTAAAGATATTTTGCATGCTCCTTGTTGAGGTGCACACCATCCGATACCATGAGTGAAACCATTGATGTCTTTAATTTCACGAGAATAAGTCCATTTACCTTCTTGTGGAATTGGTGCACATCCATGACTAGCGCCGCATGTTACCTTAGTCATTTTTTTTACTTCGTTTGTGTACTCCATAAATAATCTCCTTCAATAATTTTTTCTTATGTTTTTCAACATCATTACTATTATACAAGATATTTTTTAAAATATCTATATCATATATTATTTTTTAATATATGAAAATTACTTACATTTTATTTCTAATTAACAAAAAAACAGGTTTAAACCTGTTCTTCTTATTTCTTGTTTTCGATTTTTACGATTTTTACTGTTGTTTCTTTGCCAACACCATTGATAAATTTAACAACTGCGTTTAATTTCTTATTCATAATAGCAGCACCAATTGGAGATTCATTAGAAATTTTTCCTTCAAATGGTTTAGCTTCTGTTGTACCTACGATTTGGTATCTCTTAGTTTCACCTAAATCAACGAATTCAAGTGTAACGAACTTAGTTAAAGTAACTTTTGATAAGTCATCAGATTCTTTAATGATTTCATAGTTCTTTAATGTTTCTTGAATTTCATTAATTCTTCCTTCAATTCTAGCTTGTTCATCTCTAGCTGCATCATAATCAGCGTTTTCTGATAAGTCACCTTGAGCTCTAGCTTCTTTTAAAGCCTCTATATTTTGAGGACGATCAACGTCAATTAAATGATTTAATTCAGCAACTAATTGATCATATCCTTCTTGTGTTAAGTAAGTTATTTTCTTTGCCATAGTTATTACCTCCGCATTACTAATTTATTATACACTAATTAATTTAAAATTAATAGTGTTTTTTTAAGATTTCCTTAGCTATTTTTTCATCTTTAAAATATGTATAAATGAAATTATGAAAACTTTTTGAGTGATTAGGATATTTAATATGAGCTATTTCATGACAAAATACATATTCTAAACATATAGGATCATATTTTGCTAAGTTAGAATTAATCGATATGTTTTTCTTACTACATATACAACTACCCCATCTAGAAGTCATCTTTTTAACCTTTATTTTGTTAAACATGATGTTTTCTTTAACCATTAAATCAACATATTTTCTAGCTACTTCATTTAGTTTACTAATTGTTTCTTTTGCATAGAAATCATCTAATACAGCATCAGGATTATCTTTATAAAAAACATAAGCGATATCCCCCATTAATAATACATTATCATCAGCTGATTGCACTAAAACTTTATCATATTTATTACCCCAAACATACATGACATTCGGATCTAAATTAACTTGATTTTTTAGTATTTTTTCTATTCTAGAATAATTAGAATCTAGAAAATCTAGTATTATCTTTTCACTAGTGAAATATGGCGCAGATACGAGAATTCTACCTTCTCTAACTCTTGCGTTAATTCGCTTAATTCTCTTATATGTAATTATTAATTCATGCCCTTTATAATTCATATTATACCTTCCTTATAAAATCAAATTCTAACACTTTAAAAGGTACTTTAATTTTAACTATTTGATTAGGATGATTACATACTTCTACTACTTCATTATTTTCATCTAAAATCTCTGTTATTTTAAATGTTTTTAATTCTTCTTTTGGTGAAAATACTTCTAGGGTATCATCTTTAGTAAAGTAGTTTCTAACCTCCATAATCATATAACCATCTTCATAGCCTAATACATTACCAACATATTCTTGGCTTGGTTCTTCACCAAAGTTAATGTATAAATGTTCATTAACTCCAGGATCGCCATTATAAAAACCAATTGATGTTAATCTATTTTCAGCCTTTTTTATCATAAAGTCATATTTATCAAAATCTACTGTTTTAAATTTATAATATTCATCAATTGCTCTTCTATATGCATTAACTACAGTTGCAATATAGTGAATACTCTTCATTCTTCCTTCTATTTTAAGTGATGTAATATTATTATCAATAAAATCAGGAATATACTTTAAAGCACATAAATCTTTACTAGCAAGGGAAAAATAATTACCATTATTAATTAATTTATCATTATCAATTAAATCATAATTCCATCTACATGAATGAGCACATCCACCACGGTTTGCATCACGACTAGCCATTTCATTACTTAGCATACAACGTCCTGAATAGCTTGAACACATTCCACCATGTATAAATACTTCAATATCCATATCTGTTTTACTTCTAATATCCTTTAATTCAGCTAAACTTACTTCTCTACCAAGGACTACTCTTTTACATCCTAAAGATTTATAGAAGTTAATAGCTTCAACGTTACATACACTATCTTGAGTAGATACGTGTACTTCTAAATTAGTATATTTTAGTGCTGTATTTATGATATAAAGCGATGCACAAATAATCGCATCAACACCACATTTCTCTAAATTGATTAAATATTCCTTTAAGCCTTCAAGATTATTATTATGTGGTAGGATATTTGTTGTGACATGTACCTTCGCATTATGCTTATGCGCAAACTCACAACCTTCTTTAATATCTTCTAAAGTGAAGTTACTTGCTCTACTTCTTAAGGAGAATTCTTTACCTCCAATGAATACCGCATCGGCTCCATAAAGTACAGCTATTTTTAACTTTTCTAAGTTACCTGCAGGGGCTAATAATTCAATCATTTTAAATCCCCCTTTCTATAAACTATCGATTTATCTAGGAATCCTAAATTATCACCTTTAATAAACTTTTTATCATAAACTAAATCGATAATAAGATAATTAATATTAGTTAATTCATTTTCAATATCTAAACATGAATAAATAAATGGTGAATACAAAAATGTACCATTTTTATCTTCAACTATTGGGTAATATAAGTTATTTCTTAATTCTTCTCTTAAAACTAAATCATGAGCTAAAAAATCATTTTCTATATCATGATACTTACAGTAATTAGATACTAATTTTCTTTTTGAATAAAATAAATTAATTCTACCATTACCTAAGAAAAATAATTCTAATTTATCACTTTTAAATTGTTTTAATTCTTCTAGTGAAATAAATGGAGATATTACTACTCCTTTAATTTTACCTTCAAAGAATTCTAATTCTTTATAGTTAACAACTAATGTATTTGGATCATATATTAATAAATCTAACATACCTAATTTGTTTGCGATTGAATATAGAGCAAAATCAGAGAAAAAGATTCCTCTAATTTTTTTATTCTTTAAATATTTTAGATAGTTTTCTAATTTTTCTATTTCATCATTATGAAATATCTTATTTATTGAAATATATAAATTATCGTATTTCTCAACGATTTCCACGTCAAAATAAGCTGGTGACTTACAACTAAATGATTCATTACCAGCAATATAATAACTACTACTATTATTTAATTGTTCTAGATTAACTAACGTAGTTATATACTTCATTATTTTACTTCCTTTAATCTCTTTTTATTTTTCTTATACATTATAGGTCTTTTGTTAAGTTTAGAAACCTCAATAAGCATTTCTTCCATTTTCTCCATACATTTTTCTTGATCAAATTGTAGAGTAAAATCTAAATACTTTTCTTCCATTAATTTCTTTTCTTCTTCATGTTCAATCCAGTATTCGATTTTGTTTTTTAAATCTTTCGCATTCTTATTTTTAAATAAACATCTATTATCTAAAGCAAAAGCTTTTGTTGCACATTTTTTGGAATTAGCTATTACAGGAACTAAACCACACTTAATAGCTTCTAGGCATGAAATAGCTTCAATTTCAACCTCGGCTGGATGTACATATAAATCACTATAATTTATAACATCAACTATTTCATCTCTAGAGAAGAAATTCATAATTGCTTTATTCTTAAGCTTCTTATTAGACATCTTTTTAAGCTTTTTCTCTAATGGCCCACAACCAGCAAAAATAAGTTGTATTCTATCACTGTATTTTGACTTACTTACGGCATTTATTAATACTTTATGAGTTTTTTCTTTTGCGTATCTTCCTGTAAATAAAATAACATATTTATCTTCTAATTCTTTTGGTTTAGAAACACTCTTTTTAATGAATCTAGCATTAACACCATTACTAATAACATAGCTATTAGTTTTACCTACAACATGTTCAAAAGTATCTTTTATAAATTCTGTTGGATAGTGTATTCCATCACAATATTTATATAGTCTTTTATAAAAAACTTTATAGATTTTTCTATTCAAAAGTCCAAAATGAGACATTCTCATATGAGCACTTATGTTTTCAGCTTGCGCATGGAAACCTGCGGTAAAAGGAATGCCTAATTGTTCACAAACGATTCTTGCGACTTTACCTGCTGAAAAAGGTAGTAATATATGACATACTTCACAACCAGTTAATGCTTCTCTTATAATATCATAATCAGCCTTAGCTGGAGCAACACCATTTTTATTCATATATTTGTTAAATATACCAAAACTATATTTTGGAATAATATAATAACCCTTTAAACCTCTTTTAGATTCATCAGGACAAACGATATGTAATTCATGGCCTCTACTCTCTAAATATCTTATTAAGTTCATACATGCTACTACAGTACCATTGTTTTCTTCACCTAATACATCAGCAACAATCGCAATCTTCATAATTACAACTCCTAAAACTATTTTTTAATACTTAAGGCTAAGCCATCTCCAATATTATAAATAGTTGTATCAAAATCATCTTGTTCTAAAAGCCACTCATTATAATTTCTAATCTTATTAACTAATTGTCTTAAGTTTCTAGATTTAAATTCAGTTTCTAAAACAAGACCATGGAAAAGTAAGTTATCAGTTACGATAACTCCCTTATCATTTAAAAGTACTTTAAATTTATTAAAAAAGTTAATATATTGTGCTTTAGCAGCATCAATAAAAATTAAATCATATTTTTTTAATTTAGATATATCTATTAATAATGCATCTTCATTATAGATTGTTATTTTATCGCTTAAGTTAGCCTTTTTTACGTTTTCTAATGCTATTTTATAAGATTCTTCATTAATCTCTATTGTATCAACATTAGCTCCAAGTTTTGCCATTTGTATGGCAGAATAACCTATAGCTGTACCTACTTCTAGAATATTTCTAGCATTTTTAAGCATAATAACTTGTCTTAAAAAATGAAGACCTTCATCTTGGATGATAGGTACATCATTTTCTTTAGCATAGTTCCTAAGTTCAATATCTAAATTGCTAAATTCTAGTTTGTTTAAGTTATCTAAATATTCCATTATTTATCATCTTCAACTTCTTCTAGATCATTAAAGAATGATTCAATAGCATCATCTAATAAATTCCATTCTTCATCAGTTTCAACATCTAAAAGTTGACCGATTCCATCTTTTTCTTCAATGTATCTAGCAGCAGAAATATCTTCTGTATCTCCAATTTGGAATACTACATAGTTATTTCCTTCATAGCCTTCTAAATTACAAGTGAAAAGAATTTGACATTCAATTTCCTTTCCATCTTTTTCAAAAACTAATACATTTTCAGCTAATTTATTTTCCATAATAACCTCCTAATTTTTATAATCTAAATATCCCTGTAAAATAATTACAGCGGCTAATTCATCCTTATGTTCTTTTCTTTTCTTTCTACTAGTGTTATTCATAAGCATTACTCTATTTACTTCCATAGATGTTGTTCTTTCATCCCATAGTATTACTTTAACATCTATTTTTTCTTCTAGCTTTGCTTTAAAATCTTCACTTATTTTAGCGCGAATACCTATATCGTTATTCATATGTTTAGGATAACCTAAAACTACTTCATCAATTTTTTCTTTTTTTATTATTTCAACGATATGGTTTAAGCAAGCTTCATAATCATCTTCATTAAAACGATAAGTTTCATAGATACTTGCGATAATACCACTAGATATGGCAATGCCACATGTTTTACTTCCTAAATCTAATCCTAAATATTTCATATTATCCCTTTATAGCGTCTTTTACTAAGCTTAAAGCTTCATCAACTTTATTAATATCTTTACCACCTGCAGTAGCCATATCAGGACGTCCGCCACCGTTACCACCAGTAGCCATGGCTGCCTTCTTAACTAATTCTCCTGCATTCTTACCGATATTATTCTTACATACAAATAATAACTTATTATCAATAATAGATGCCATAAATACAATACCATTACCCATCTTATTTAGTAGGGCATCAGCTAATTGTTTTAAAGAATCCATATTAACATTTTCTACTTTAGTAACTAAAGTATTACCTTCAATATATTTATCATAACTACTTAAGTTACTTAAAGCTTGTTGAGCTTTCTTTCTGTTATATTCTTTTTCTAATTCTTTTGTTAAATTCTTTAATTCTTCAAGTGCTTTTCTATAATCTAAAACTAATTTATAGCTAGCATCTTTTGTTAGATTTAATTTATAATCAAATGTTAAATCAATTCCTTCATTCTTAGCAGCTTCAACAATCTTTAATGCTTTATCCTTTAATGTGTTAAATTCATTTTCTAAGTTCTTTAAATGATTTAATACTAAGTTATATACATTATTTCCTGTAACAGCAGAAACTCTAAATATACCTGAGCCAATTGATTCAACTGATGTAATAGCATAATCAATAATATCCTTAGTGTTTTTAGCATGAGTACCACCACAGAATTCTTTTGAATAATCCATATCTACTACTCTTACTACTTCACCATATTTTTCACCAAATAGTGCTTCAGCACCTAACTTCTTAGCTTCAGCAATTGGTAATTCTAAAGTCTTAATTTCTAAACCTTCATTTATTTTTTCTTTAACAATCTTTTCAACCTTTAAGATTTCTTCATCTGTAAGGTTAGAATAGTTATTAAAGTCAAAACGCATATAGTCACTTGTTACTTGGCTACCTTGTTGATGTACGTGTTCACCTAATACATCCTTTAATGCTCTTTGAGTTAAGTGAGCTGATGAGTGGTTACGTCTAATAGCATCTCTATTTAATACATCTACTTTAGCGTTTACTGTATCTCCTTCTCTGAAGTTTGTAGTATCTAAAATGTGAATATGTTGTCCATTAGGTAATTTAGCAACATCTTTAACTTCAATACCATTAATAGTTCCTAAGTCAGCAACTTGTCCACCCATTGTAGCATAGAATGGAGTCTTATCTAAGACGATACCTTCTTTAAATACTTTAATAACTTTAGCGTTAATATCTAAATCTGTATAACCAACAAATGTTGATGGAGTTGTGAAATTTAAGTATTCTTCATTTTGTGATTTCATTGATTCAACATTTTCTCTAGCATTTCTACTATTTTCTTTTTGAATCATCATGCACTTCTTGAATCCTTCAGTATCTACTGTAATACCATTATCTTGTGCATATTCGATAGTAAGTTCAATAGGGAATCCATAAGTATCATAAAGCATGAAGGCATCAGATCCACTAATTTCTTTTACACCTGTAGAAATGATATCACTAATTCTCTTTTCACCACCATTAAGAGTTTCTAAGAATTTTTCTTCTTCTTGCTTAATAATTTTCTTAACGATTTCTTTCTTTCCTTCAATGTATGGGTAGAATGATTTCATTACATCTACTACAACATCAACGATTTCATATAAGAATGGTCTATTAATACCTAACTTCTTAGCATGCTTACAAGCTCTTCTTAGGATTCTTCTTAAAACGTATCCTCTACCTTCATTTGAAAGGATTGCGCCATCAGAAATAGCGAAAGTTAATGTTCTAATATGATCAGCAATTACCTTAAATGACATTTGTCCATCATATTTAATACCACTAATTTCTTCAATCTTCTTCATGTATGGCATGAATAGGTCAGTTTCATAGTTAGTCTTTGTGCCTTGCATTACACAGCACATTCTTTCTAATCCACTACCTGTATCAATATTCTTACTTGGAAGTTCTGGATAGTCTTTTCTATCTAATCCCTCTTTTGAGTTATATTGAGAGAATACAATATTCCAAATTTCAATGAATCTATCATTTTCAATATCTTGTTCGATTAATTCTTTACCACGCTTATCATAAGCTTCTCCTCTATCGAAGAAGATTTCTGTATCTGGTCCACATGGTCCTTCACCAATCTCCCAGAAGTTTCCTTCTAGTGGAATTAAATGATCTGGTGATACACCTAAACTAATCCACTTATTTCTAGCTTCTAAATCATCAGTATAGTGAGTTATATATAACTTATCAAGTGGCATTTCAAAACGTTTAGTTAATAGTTCAAAACCAAATTCGATAGCTTCTTGTTTAAAATAATCACCAATTGAGAAGTTACCTAACATTTCAAAGAATGTATGGTGTCTTGCTGTTAAACCTACGTTTTCAATGTCATTTGTTCTTACGCACTTTTGTATATTTGTAATTCTTGGGTTATTTGGTTTTTCTGAACCATCAAAATACTTCTTTAATGGAGCAACACCTGCATTAATCCAAAGTAATGTCGCATCGTTCATTGGAACTAGTGGTGCAGACTCTTCAATGTGATGTCCTTTCTCCTTAAAAAAGTTTAGCCAAGTATCTCTAATTTCTTTTGCTGTTAAATATTTCATATTTATCACACTCCGAGACTATATTTTACCACATTTAATTAATAAATAAAAGTTTATTTATTAACAAAAGTGCTTTTTATAAAAAAAATAAGAGTGTATCAAGTACACTCTATATTTTAAATAACCGCTAAATTGTGCTATTTTCTTCTTCTAAATTAGTTGTAGTATTATCTTCAGCAACAGTCTCTATTTCATCATCTTCTAAATCTTTATCACTAACTTTTTCGTTATCATAAAGCATATAAATTAGTTTGTTTACAAAGAATGTAACTATTAGAACTACTGAACCAAGTAATAAGTTAAATGGTATTACTGCATACAACGTATACTTAAATAAATAGTTAGATGAATTAACACCTGGTATGATATGTAGAGCACCTACTAAGGCATTTACATTATCACCAAAATATAATTTTAAATATAATGGAATAGCATAGAAGATATTTAATAATACTCCTGATAATACCCATACAAATAAACATACTACTAGTGAAATTATTGATTTCTTAGGTTCTTTTAATTTTAAGTTATTGTATAAGAACGCACCAGCAATAACTGTTAAACCTCCAAGCATTAAATCCATTACTTCTCCTACACCTGCGGTAATAGATCCTTCAATAATTAAATTTGATAAATATCTTAGTAAAACACATAACCCACCATAAATACTTCCACATGCAAAACCACATATAATTATTGGTAGCATTGAGAAGTTCATCTCTAGGAAACTTGGGAAGAATGGTAGAGAGAATTTAGGGAATAAGTATAATAGGACTGACATTGCGGCAAATATTGATGTAAGTATCATTTTTTTAATTTTATTATCCATAATTATCAGCTCCTTAACAAAAATAAAAGCCCTTCATTTAGGGCTTTTTTACAACTTTAAAAATACAAAAAATATTTTTCTTCATCTAGACTATACTATCGGTTTTGGAATTTCACCAAATCAGCTTTCGCTCAAGGACTTTACCTCCGGTCTGGAATTTCACCATGCCCTAAAATATTTATTCCAAATATATTTTATTCCTTTATTTTTTATTGTCAAGTATATTTAAAATATATTTATTGTTTTCTATTTGAATTATTCTTTCTTTATATAATGAACCAAGTGCTCTTTTATAAGCTTTCTTACTCATATTAAAGTTTTCTAAAACAAATTCAGGAGTAACATCTTCATAAATGAACTTATGTTCTTTTAAGTAGTTAAGTATTACTTCTTTATCTTTATCAATCATATTTTCTTTATTTTCTAGCATAGTTGAATGTATTCCTCTATCATCTATTCTAGTAATCTTTACTTCTACTTCCATGCCTAAATGAAGCTTACTTCTAACTTGTGTTTTATGTAGGTAGATGATACTTAAGTTTTCAGTATATAGAATATAACCTTCATCATTAATTCTATTAACATATGCTTTAACTATATCATCTACTTTTATTGTCTCTTCTAAAGAGAACTTTTTAGCATCGTTATTATTAACAACTTTAGCAATTAATCTTGTGCCTTTTTCTTTTAGAATACAGAATAATTTATCATTTTCTTTTGGCCAAAGATTTTTATCATACGGTAAGTAATCTTTAGGTATTAACATACCCTTATTAATTCCAATATTAACAAATACTCCTAGATCAATTACATCACTTGATGTAGCCCAACCTGGATTATTCTTAGTAACGTTTGGAATCATCATAGTAGAAGCTAAGCGTCTTTCACTATCATAATATAAGAATACTTCTACTACATCATTATTAGTAAGCTCATAAAGTGCTTCATTATTATGCATAAATACTTCTTCAACTCCATCAGTTAACATATAACCAATAGGTGTTTTTCTAAGTACTTTAAGTTTTTTAATAATACCAGCTTCCACTTATATCATATCCTTTCTAAGAGTCTATTTTCTAACTCTAATTCTACTTTTATTTCTTTTTTTGTAATAGGGTGAATAAATTCTAAGAAATAGCTTTGTAAAGCCAAATCATCACCACTACCATATAAGTTATCTCCTACTACAGGATGATTAATTGACTTCATATGTACTCTTATTTGATGAGTACGTCCTGTATGCAAAATACATTCAATTAAAGTGTTCTTATTTTTCTTTAAAACCTTATATTCAGTAATAGCTATCTTATCTCCACCAATTATTCTTATTTTGCCTTCTCTAATAATTGGTTTTTCAATTATTCCATCATCATCAATTATACCTTCACATACAGCATAATATTTCTTTAGTATTTTAACTTTTTTAAACAAGTTATGAACATAACTACTTTTAGCAACTAATACTAATCCACTAGTTTCAAAATCTAATCTATTAACTAGATGAACTGTTGAATCAATATTATGTTCTTCAAAATAATATTTAATAAAGTTTGCTAGACTATCTGTATAATGTCCTATGTTAGGTTGAGTTGAAACTTTATTTTTCTTATTAACAATTAATAAATCATTATCTTCATAGATAATAGCTATTTCACCTTTAGTTGGAATTATATCAGATTCTTCTTTTTTAATAGGTACATCTATTATAGTATTTTCTTCTATTTCCATCCAAAGTCTAATTTCTTTATTATCTACATAAACGTAATCTAATCCTCTAATTACTTTTCTTGAGAAATTATTTTCTTCTAGGCATTCCTTAACTGTTTGTTTCTTACTTGATATTATTCTCATAATATAAAAAATCTCTTAAAAAAGAGATTTATTATGCTTTTTGAGTTGCGATAAGAACTAGAAGTCCAATAATTAATATTGTTAGAATAATACTTACAAATACTTTCCAAGCTCTTACCTTATTCTTAAGTTTTAAGGCTACTAGAATCATAATAATTGTTGGAATAGCTGCAAAGATGAATGGTAAGAATTCAGCTACATCTTCACTTGCTGCTCTCTTTAAGTAATCTGATAATGGATTAAATGATAAGAAACCAACTGCATAAACTGATATAACCATTACGAAATAATATAATACCTTAACTGCTTTTGGTTCTTGTTCTAGTTGCATTTTGATTAATTCTAGTGAAGTACCAAAATATCTTAATTCTCTATTATAGTCTGTATCAACAATTAGAGGTTTAATCTTTTTACCATTTCTTAGGCATAATCTAATTTGTTGAGAATCATTCTTTCTAAGTTTTGTAATGTTCTTTTGAATTCTCTTTTCAAAATCTTCCATACGATACATAATTAGATTTGAATTTGAGTAGTAAGCATATTTCTTACCTGCAATACAACTTAAGGCAACATATAGAATGAATAACACTCCACATAAACCAAGACCTACATAGCAATCAACACCAAATTCATTCTTTCCTTCAGCGTTCTTCTTAACTAATCCAAAGAAATCACCAACTGCTGGAACGAAGAATAATGCGATAGCAAGTCCACCAAAGATTATTGCTAGGAAGATAAATGCTACAGTTGTTAAGTCAGTTGCATGTGGGCTAACTGAATCTGTAACATCTTCAATAACATTCTTTGTATTTTCCATAACATTTGCATGATAATCAAGCATATCAGAATAATATTTAATTTTTCTTTCTTTTTCAGCATCTAATACGTCTTTTAGTTCACCTTCAGTAACACCGCCACATAATTCTTTCTTATAAGCGAAAGATACTGGTGTGTTATCTGGTTCTCTAAACATCAAACAAAAATCAGTCTTTTTTGCTCTAATACCATCGATGTACTTACTCTTTTCAGAATATGGATCATCGTTGTAAAGTTTAAAGAAACTTACGTAAATTTCGATAGCTTCTTGTGGAGATGGCGCAATTGTTCTTTCAGACATTCTCTTAAGTCTTCTTCTAATACTCATTGCTTCATCACCAAAATATTCATAGTTGTCATAATTCTTTAAAAACCATGTGAAATATTTCTTTGTCATCGTGCTCACTCCTTGTGACATAGCGACTTTAATCTGGCAATTAATAGCGCTAAAAAATGCGTATAAAAAATACCTATTGATATAATATCATAATTTTTGGAAAAATAAAAGCATTATTTGAAATAATTTATATTATTTCTATAAAGTGTTACCTATTGATAACTTTTAAAGCAATTTTAATTCCATCTATGGCACTTGTAGTTATACCACCAGCATAACCTGATCCTTCACCAGCTGCATAAATGTAATCTATATTAGTTACTAATTCTTCATTTCTAGTGATTCTAACAGGACATGAACTTCTTGATTCTATAGCGGTAAGTATGGCATCAGGGTCATTAAAACCAAGCATTTTTTTATCAAATAGAGGTATGGCTTCTTTTAAAGCTGAGCTTACAAAAGTAGGTAAGCAACTATCTAGGTTTTTAAATGTATAACCTAGTGGGTAACTTGGTTTAACATGACCTATTTTTGAAGATGCTCTATTATTTAAAAAATCCTCTAGTCTAGCGATATTTGCCTTATACATATCATTATATGCTAAGGATTCATATTTATCTCTAAAATCAAATCCTGCAAGAGGATTATTTGATTCATAATCTGTTGTATTTACATTTACAAGTAGTGCTGCATTACTGTTTTCTAAGCCTCTATTTTTATAACTCATTCCATTAGTAACAATAGTATTATTACTATCCATAGAAGGTACAACAATACCACCTGGGCACATGCAGAAAGTATATACATCTCTACTATCTAAATGCACTGCCATTTTGTAAGTTGCTTTAGGTAAATTAGGATGACCTGCATATTTTTTATATTGTATTTTATCGATTAATTCTTGCTTATGTTCTATTCTTACACCCATACTAAATGGTTTTTGTTCCATAAACAGTCCTTTTTCATATAACATTTTAAATGTATCTTTAGGTGAATGACCTATTGCTAGAATTAAATAATCAAAATTAAAATCAATTAATTTATCATTATTCTTACAAACAATTTTTTTATCAATTATATCAACTAATTCATGTTCAAAATATATGTGGCCATGTTCGTTAATATAGTTAGCCATATTAGTAACTACCTTTTTTAATACATCTGTTCCTATATGTGGTAAGCCTTCATATAAAATATCAGGATCTGCTCCAAACTTAACAAAAGTTTCTAGAATATATGAATTATATTCAGAATTAATGTTAGTTGTAAGCTTACCATCACTATAAGTTCCAGCTCCACCTAAACCATATACGAAGTTAGAATTGGGATTTAATACTTTATTTTCAAGTAAGTTAGCTACATCCTCTTCTCTACCCTTAATATCTTTACCGCGCTCAACAATTATTGGTTTTAAACCAGCTTCAATTAAGATTAAAGCACTAAATAATCCTGCTGGACCACTACCAACAATTATTACTTCCTTATTCGTTGATTTTGGCACAGTTAAAGGATTTTTAGGTGCATATATTAAGTCTTTATGTCTTAATTCATTTTTTACATTTACTAAAAATGACATATTAAAAACAACATCAAATCTAGCATCAACTGACTTTTTAAAAATCTTAAAATCTATTACTTTATCTTTGATTTTTTTCTCTATTAAATTCTTTATTATTTCATCATTATAATCAAGAGGTACTTTAATATTATCTACTTTTATCATAATTTAGAGCTTAGCCATAAAGCTGATGAAATCGCAAAGTGAATATTATAACCTCCACTTAAGCCATCAACATTTAATACTTCTCCTATAAAGTAAATATTTGGAACTAATTTAGATTCTAAATTATCCTTTAATTCTTCTAGTGGTACTCCACCAACTGTAACTTGTGATTGCACAAAGTCATAGTTTTTAATGCATTCAATCTTATAGTTTTTAAGCTTATAAGCTAAGATTGATGGATCGAAATCCTTTAAGAACTTACCTCTTGTATCTCCTAATATATGATTTAATAATTTTCTATTAATAATACCCATTAAAGCTAAATCAATATATCTATCTTGTTTTAAACTCTTAATTACATCAACTAATTCATCTTCACTCATATCAGGAAAGAAATCAAATGTAACATAACCAAAGCTACTTCTAGCAAATATAGATGAGATTTGAAATACTATAATTCCAGATATTCCATCTTCCTTAAATAATAATTCACCTTTATCTTCATAGAAATCTTCACCATTATACGCTCTAGCACTAACCTTACAACGTAAGCCTTGGATATCAGAGAAATCTTCTTTTGTCTTTATAGGACATAAAGCAGGTTTAAGTTCAGTTACTGTATGACCTAAGCCTTGGATTGCTCTAAACATAGATCCATCTGAACCTAAGAATTCTTGTGATTTTCCGCCTGAAGCGATAATTATTTTATCGAAATAATAATTATTAAAGAATGTAGATAAATAATTTACACCAATACCTACTACTTTTTCTGGGATTATTTTTATACCTAATTCATAAATTTCTAGCTTTAAACATTCAACAACCATTTGGGCTTGTTCATTATATGGATAGATTCTACCTTCTTTATCTTGTTTAGTTAAAATGCCACATGAATTTAAAAAACCAACTACATCCATTTTAATGATATCTTTAACTAAATTAGTGTTGTAATAATCAACGCTCATATTTGCATTACTAACATTACCTTTTCCATTACCTGAAGCTAATAATTTCTTACCAACTTTTGGCATATATTCAAAAATGGATACTTCACTATCCATATACTTTCTTTTTATTTGAATTGCGGCTGTTAGTCCTGCTGGACCACTTCCAACGATACCTATCTTCATATAAATCACCTACATCTATTATAAAACATAATATGTTTTTATAAAATAACTATTTGACTTTTTCTTATTCGCGAGTATAATTGTATTTAAATATCAAAAGGGGAAAATCTTTATGAAATTTGACAACATTGATAACAACAAATCTTTTGACTTTTCTAAAACAAGTGGTGATTACGCATTATATAGAGATGTCTATCCACAAGAATTCTATGACATCTTTATTAATAATGGTATAGGAGTTAAAGGTACTACACTTTTAGATATAGGTACAGGTACAGGAGTAATACCTAGAAACTTATATCCATATGGCGCAAAAATAGTTGGTACAGACATTTCTGAAAGTCAAATTGAAGAGGCAAAAAAACTATCTTCTGGTATGAAGATAGATTATTATGCTAAAAGTGCTGAAAGTCTTTATTTTAAGCCAAAAGCATTCGATTCAATATCTATTTGTCAGTGTATTTGGTACTTAGATCCTTCTATTTTAGTTAAAACACTAGATGACTTACTAAAGGATGATGGAAAAGTAATTATTACATATATGGCTTGGCTACCATTTGAAGATGAAATTGCAAGAAAAAGTGAAGAAATTATTTTAAAATATAATCCAAGCTGGACTGGATGTAACGCACTAAGAAAAACACCTGATGTACCTAATGAATTACTAAGTAAGTTTAATATCGTTAAAACTGATATCTTTGATTATGATATTCCATTTACTATAGACTCTTGGGCAGGACGTATTAGAGCTTGTCGTGGAACTGGTGCCGCCCTAGATCCTGAAACTTTAGAAGAATTTAATAATGAGCATATTAAAATGTTAAAAGAAAATACTAATGGCAATTTTAAAATCAAACATTTTATAAGCTATGCTATATTAGAAAAAAAGCACTAGAAATTTTCTAGTGTTTTTTTATAGTTTAATTGTAATAACTGGTCTAACTCCACTACTTGAATCATATATATTATAATATACAATTGATTCACCATTTTCTACATACCAAGAACTTCCTGTACAATCACTACTAGCCGAACGTAAATGCCATGAAACAGTATCCTCATATGTAGTTAAACCTTGGCATTTTGCATAATCAGTTCCAAGAGTATTTCTACTTTTAGATTCATAATATTTTAAAACTTCTTGATAAGATAATAAAGTTACATAATCATTAGTGTCATCAGAATAATAAATATTATCTATAGTATCAGTTGATTTAGCACTATTATCTATTAATTTATTAATGATAATTTCTTTTTCTTTTGAATTAAAGGCTAAATTATAGAAATTATCGTTTAACCATTTTCTAATATTAGATAATTCATAACTATTAGTATATCCATATCCGCCATTATGTTCAACCTTTTCCTTATATATAATATGATAATATTCTTGACTATCTATGACTAAATTAGAAATAAGAGTTGCTTCTTTCTTATCATTTTCTAAAATATCCCATTTTATTTTTTCATATTTAAACCAATATACATTATTTATAAAATAACCATTCTTACTTTGAAATGATGTAGATTCAGTTGATTCAAATATAGTACCATTTGGTCTATACTGATTAAAATATATTCCTCTATAATCATTAGTACCATTATTATCTAAATCTATATCTATATAATACATATAACTTTCTACTTTAAAAGAAATGTAGTAATTACAATCTGTCCAACCACATAAGTTATCTTTATTTGGAAGATTAGTTATTTTTTTATTTAGTTCTTCTTTAATATTATTATCAGTTACTAAAGTTTGAGGGTATGACCCAAAATAAATAGTATCATTTTCTTTTTCATATACTTTTTTCTTAGAGCATCCAAAAAGAATAAATGATAAAGATATTAAAACAAATAATTTCTTCATATCAATTCCTCCTTATAATTTAATTATAACATAAAATTAAAAAGGCTTAGAATTAAATCTAAACCTTTATTTATTAATTAAATATTAGCAGCAGCCTTGAGCTTTCATTGCATCAGCAATCTTCTTGAATCCAGCGATGTTAGCACCCATAACTAGGTTAGTAGGTTGACCATATTCAACTGCTGTATCATGAATATTGTGGAAGATTCCTTCCATGATGCCCTTAAGCTTAGCATCTACTTCTTCGAATGTCCAAGATAATCTAATTGAGTTTTGGCTCATTTCAAGACCAGAAGTTGCAACACCACCAGCGTTAGCAGCCTTAGCAGGTCCATACATAATCTTAGATTCTACGAAGAATTGTCCAGCTTCGTTAGTTGAAGACATGTTAGATCCTTCAGCAACAGCCATTACACCATTCTTAACTAAAATCTTAGCACTTTCTAAGTTAATTTCGTTTTGAGTAGCACATGGAAGAGCGATGTCGCACTTAATTGTCCAAATGCCCTTTGATCCATCTTTATCTTCGAAGTATTTAGCTCCAGCTTTTCTATCAGCATATTCTTTAATTCTTCCACGTTCAACTTCCTTGATTTGCTTAACGATTGCTAAATCAATTCCGTTTTCATCATAGATATATCCGTTTGAATCACTCATAGCAACAACTTTTGCACCAAAGCTTTGAGCTTTTTCGCAAGCATAGATTGCAACGTTTCCTGAACCAGAAATAACTACTGTCTTACCAGCAAATGAAGTGTTAGCCATAGTCTTTAACATTTCTTGAGTGAAATAGCATAGACCATAACCTGTAGCTTGTGTTCTAGCTAAAGATCCACCATATGATAAACCTTTACCAGTAAGAACACCTGTGTATTCATTAGCTAATCTCTTGTATTGTCCGAATAAGAAACCAATTTCTCTTCCACCTACACCGATATCTCCAGCTGGAACATCAGTATCAGCACCAATGTGACGGAATAATTCTGTCATGAAGCTTTGGCAGAAAGCCATAATTTCTCTATCAGATTTTCCTTTTGGATCGAAATCAGATCCACCTTTTCCACCACCCATAGGTAGTGTAGTTAAACTGTTCTTTAAGCATTGTTCAAATCCTAAGAACTTAATAACTGATTGGTTAACAGTTGGATGGAATCTTAGTCCACCTTTGTATGGTCCAATAGCACTATTGAATTGTACTCTGAAACCTCTATTAACTACTAATTCTCCCTTATCGTTCATCCATGGTACACGGAACATAACGAATCTTTCAGGTTCAACGAATCTTTCAAATACACCTGCATCTACTAAATCTTTTCTTTTATCTGCAACTGGTTGTAAAGAAAGTAAAACTTCTTCAACAGCTTGTAAAAATTCTTTTTCTCCTGCATTTCTTTTGCTTACTCTTTCGAATAAGTCTTTTAAATAAGCGTTTGTAAATTCCATATTATAAAATTCCTCCTACTTTTCTTATTATATAAAGAAAAAAAATGTTTTTCAATAAAAAAATATATCAAATATAATCTTTTTTTATGACATTTTTATTTTTGATAAGTATAAATTATAATTTATATAAGGCGCTATTATGAAAATAATTAATTCATAAATATTGCATAATTATTTTAAAAAATAATTGACTTTTTATTTTATTTTGTTATAATAAATAATGCAGTGCAAAAATATGCATCCTTAGCTCAGTTGGTAGAGCAACTGACTCTTAATCAGTGGGTCTAGGGTTCGAGTCCCTAAGGGTGTACCATCTAGAAATAAAATGACTTCTTAATTGAAGTCTTTTTTATTTATTTATATAATAAATATAGGTGATGTTATGGAAAAGTTAGCAATTACTGGTTCTACTGGAACTTTAGGTAATGAAGTTGTTAAAAAAATAGTTAATGATTATCATTTAATATTAATAAATAGAAATATAGATAAATCTAATAAGCAAAAGGATGAATTACTTAAAATAAATCCTAATGCTAAAATAGATATTCTAACTTGTAATATGGAAGATTTTAACAATGTTAAAGAATTAACAGATAAATTAATTGATCTAAAAATTGATTATTTTATCATTAACGCAGGTATTTTAGTTAAGGAAAAACACACTACAAACTTTGGATATGATAATGTATTTACAACTAACTTTCTAGCACCATATTATATAGTTAATAGATTAAAAGAAAATAATCTTCCAAAAGTAAAGGTAATAGCTTTAGGAAGTGTTGCTCAAAAATGGGGTAAATTAGATAAAGATAATATTGATTATAGTAACTATAAATCTAAAAATAAAAGATATGGAAATTCTAAAAGATTCTTAATATCTTCTTTAATGGAATTATATAAAGATGATATGGATAAACTAACTATTTGTCATCCTGGAATAACTCTATCAAATATGACTAAAAACTATAATAAGTTTATTAAGTTTTTCACAATAATTTTCTTATCTATCTTCTTTCAAGGAAAGAAAAAAGCTAGCCGTAGTATCGTAAAAGCTATTACGACTAATACTAATTATCTTGAATGGGTAGGTCCACATATATGGGGAATATACGGAAAACCAAAGGTGTGTAAGATAAAGAAATTAAAAAAGGACGAGATTATAGAAATCTCATCCATTTCGAGAGGATTATACGACAGTCTCAAAGCGCTTTAATTAGCGCTTTTTTTATCTTATTCCACCAGGGCCACCAGGCATTTGGCCTTGGCTAGAATTACCAATTTTAGTGATTATATTACTTATTGTAATACTTTCAGTTAGATTACTATTTAAGTACAATTTATATGTTTTACCTTTTTCTATTTTGCTTGAAGAAATAATAATTGATTGACTAGTTTTAAGTGTAGTATATTCCATTACTACTTCATCATTTTCATCTACTAACTTAATATTAGTATTTGCGCTTAAAGTTGTATTACTTGCATAGCTTATTGTATAAACTGTTGAATTAGATGCTGGTGTTTCAACCATTCCTAGAGCACCTGTAGCAATTAGTTCTCCACCATTAACAATGATTCCTGTTTCACTATCAAGTGAACCATTACCACCGTTAGTTGGACCATCTACATAAATTGTTCCACCTGTGATTAATATTGAATTATTTGAATCAATTCCATCACCTAATGCGTTAACATAAATTATTCCACCACTTATATACATATAGCAATTAGCATTTCCTACACCCATTCTAGTTTCAGTACCATCAGCAGCATTTATACCATCATCTGCTGAAGTAATATTAAGCGTTCCACCTGTAATATTAATCTTAGCACCTTCATAGCCCTCATAGCTCTTTGTAATAGTGTATGTTCCACCATTAAATTCAGCTACTGTTTCAGCATGCATTCCGTCATCTCCTGATGAAATTGTTCCTGTTCCACCGTTAATAATGAAATATCCATTAGAATGAATTGCATCATCATTAGAATTAATAGTTATAGTTCCATCATTTATAATAATTGCGTGTTCTTCTGATTCATAATCAATATCAGTATCTGGATCAGTTGCTAGTGTATAGTCAATATAACCAGCTTTGATTCCTTTGCCACTTGCATTATCACTACTAGTTTCTGTGATTTTACTTGGTGTTCCACCGTTTGTAGTAATATTAATAGTTCCACCATCAATTCTTACAAATGTATCAGCTTGGATACCATCTTCAATAGAATTAATTGTGATATTTCCACTCTTTATATAAATATATCCATTATTAATATCATATTCAACAACGCTTGCATCATCTAATTCATCATAATCAATTTCAGCATGTAAACCGTCTTTTGTTGATGTAATATTAAATGTAGATCCATCAACATAAATCTTTTCAGCATTAACGCCATGATTATTTGCATTAATGTTTAGTGTTCCACCAAACAAGTTACAAATTCCATCAACTTTAATGCCTGATTTAGTTGAATTTAAAGTTATAGTTCCAGTTCCACTAATAGTTAAATTGCCACCGCACTTAATTAAGTTTTCAGCGCTACTAGCCTCACCTAAACTATTAGTAATAGTATTAGTTCCAAGAACTATTATTTCTAAATCATTCTTTGAAGAAATGGCTTTATCATCGGTTATATTGATAGTTGCATCTTTAATAATTAAAGTAGCTTTTGAAACCTTTTTAGTAAAACTTATAGCCTCAGTTAAATCAATAGTACCTGTAAGTAGATATATTCCATCACTAGTAATACTACCACCACTAGTAATTAATGAAGTTTCCTCAATATTATATTCAGTAGTATAATCTTTACTTAAAAGTTTAACTACTTCATTCACTTCATTTTCTTTATCTGATATATCAGTTACACCAGCTGCTTTTCCTTCTTTTCCTCCACCAAGATTATCATATTCATCTGTTACTTGATTTGCTGTTATTGTATAGTCTTTAGTTGTAGTAGTATTTTTTGTTGTTGTACTAGATTTACCACAACCAAATAATGTGAAAGTTAAAGATAATGTTAATAAAGGGATTATGGCTTTTTTAAATTTCATACAATCAGATCCTTTCTTATTTTGATACTTTCATCATACATTATGATTGTGATAACTTTGTGATTATAAAATGTAAGATAAAAGAAAAGTGATTGAACGCGCAATCACTTTAATTGTATTTTGAAAAAGAATGTTGTCTTTTCACTATCTGATTCTACACCATATTCTAATTTATGTAATTCAAATACATTTTTACATATAGATAAACCTAACCCTGTACCTACAACACTACGTGTATGTGTATTTTCATCTCTATAATATTCATCCCAGATTTTTTCTTGCTTATCTGTTTCTATAGGATTTCCATAATTTGTAACTCTAAATGTAGTTATATAATTATTTTTCTTTAAAGATACATCTATAGTTTTATTTTCACCAGAATATTTTATAGCATTACCTATTAAATTATAGAATACGGCATTCATTTTCTTTTCATCAGCTTCTACTATCATATTATCATCAATATCAGTGTTAATAATGTAACCCTCATTTTTCTTAACTTCAAACCTAGATAAACACTGTTTTAGTAATATAGATAAATCCAATTCTTTTGTTTCTAGTTTTAATGTGCCCGATTCAAGCTTAGAAAGCATTAAGACATCATTAACTAAATCAGCTAACCTATCTGATTCATCCATAATAATTTGTAAAGCTTCATTTCTTTTTTCCACATTATCTCCATATAAATCCATAATCATTTCAGCATATGATTTTATGATAGTAAGTGGAGTCTTTAAATCATGGGTAACATTAGCAGTTATGCTTCTTCTATATTCATCACTTGATTTTATATCTTTTTCGGCTTCACTTAATGTAATAGCAAGCTTTTCAACCTCAGAATAGCCCTTACCAATAAATTTTATATCTAGATTTCCTTTAGATAATTGAGCTGCTTGTGATGTCAATATTTCCAGTGGATTTGATAAACTTCTAGATGCAACAAATGTGAAAATAAAGCCAATTACTATGGCAATTATAGATATTACTATTAATTGCTCAGTAATAATCATTCTTGTTGCCGATATTGGTGTTATTCTTGTTGATGCAATAAATATTGAATTATCATCAACCATCTTAGCATAAATATACATATCGGATCTAGTATCAGAATATATTACCTTATCTTTTCTAAATTGATCTAATAATTTTTTTTCATCAAATTCTATTGGGAATCTCCCAGTTTGCTCACCAAGAATAGGAACCAATTTTGTTTTGCCTGTTGTGATATCCTTCTCTAAAATGGCTATAGTTATATGAATGTTATCAAGCATGCTTTCTCTAGAAATTTCTTCTATTTTAGTAACATCCAAAACGAAAGCATTATAATATTTATTACCTTTACTTTTTAAATTGTTTTTACTTCTTTGTTCGTAATATGGTGTAATTAAAAATGCTTGGAATAACCACATTACAATTAATAATATGCCTATAAGCAAGAAAAAATAGAACGCTACGTTAAATCTTAAAGATCTATTTCTTTTCTGGCTCAAACTTATAACCTAATCCTCTTGCGGTAACAATGTAATCTCTATAAGGTCCTAGATTATTTCTTAACATCTTAATATGTGTATCAACTGTTCTATCATCACCGAAATAATCATATCCCCATACTCGAGATAATAATTGTTCTCTTGTAACTACTATTCCTTCATTAGTAACTAAATAGAATAGCAATTCGTATTCTCTTGGTGTAAGTTCTATTTTTTTATCATCAACATATACATTTCTACCTGGCATATCAATAACTAAACCATTATATTTTCTTAAATCATTTTTCTTTTTGTTTCTTCTAGTGATAGCATTAACTCTAAGCATTACTTCTTTTGGAGAGAAAGGTTTTGTTACATAATCATCTATTCCAATTTCAAAACCATGTAGTTTATCATATTCTTCACTTCTAGCTGATAGCATTAAAACAGGAACGTCTTTTTCTTTCTTGATTTCTTTTACAGCCGAAAAACCGTCTAACCCTGGCATCATAACATCCATAATAATTAGATCATAATCATTTTTCTTAGCCATCTCAATAGCATCCATACCATTACTAGCTAAATCAGCCTCATACCCTTCAAATGAAGCATACTCCTTTAAAACTAATTGGATTTTAGTTTCATCATCAACAATTAATATCCTCATAGTTTCACCACCTTTAAAAATATTATAATATAAAAATGTGATAATTTTGTGAAAATTATATAAAATATTTGTTTATTAATCAAAATAATATATGCATATTATTAATAAAAAAAGGCTATTACTAGCCCTTTTATTTCGCTTCAGTTATAATATTAGTTATTTTTATAGTCTTAACTAATTCATCATTAATATATAAATAATATGTACCATCTTTTTCTAATTTATTTGATGTAATAATTATTTTAGCACCCTTTCTAGTATTAGTATAATCTATTACTGTATTATTATTACTATCAACTAGTTTTATATATGAACCTCTAGCTACATCTCCTTGATTTATATAACGAATGACATATTGAGTAGAGTTTTTACCAATTTCTTCTGAAATCCATGTTGCACCAAAAGCAATCATTTCACCACCAGTAATAACTATAGGAGTTTCACTATCAAGTGCTGTATTAGGCCCACGGAAAGCTCCATTAACACATATAGTTCCACCACTAATGGTAAATGAATTATTAGAATCTATTCCATCTTCATGCGCATCAACAGTTATAGTTCCACCGCTAATAATAACGTGGCACATTTCATCAGTTTCACCATGACTAGTTCTAGATCCATTACCAGCATTTATTCCATCATCAGAAGCATTAATATTTAAAATTCCACCACTTATTTGTACTTTTGCTGCTTCATATCCTTCAAAGCATTTTTCAATTGTATAATCTCCATCATTCATTTCACCAACTGTATCAGCGTGAATACCATCATCACCAGTGTCTATAGTTGCACTACCTCCATTGATGATGAAGTATCCATTCGAATGAATTGCATCATCATTTGCGTTAATTATCATTTCTCCACCATTAATAATGATTCCATATTCATCACTTTCAAAGTCTAATTCGGTATCCGGATCATTTTCTAAAGTGTAATCAATAGCGCCAGCTTTTATACCTTTACCTGATACAGAATTACTTACAACTTTTGTGATCTTCTTTGGTGCACCACCATTAGTTGTAATATCAAGTTTCCCACCATCAATTCTAACAAATGTATCAGCTTGAATTCCATCTCCTATTGAATTAATTGTTATATCCCCACTTTTAATATAAACAAAACCATTATTTACATCAAATACAACAGTTGATTCATCTTCTACCTTATCATAATCAATTTCTGAATGAAGTCCGTCTTTTTTTGACTTAATATTTAATATTGCTCCATCAATATAAATATTAGTAGCTCCTATTCCATTAGAAACAGAATCTATATTAATTGTTGCGCCAAACAAATTACAAGTTCCATCAACCTTTAAACTTGATTTTGTTGATTTTAGTGTAACACTACCGCCACCATTAATAGTTAGGTTACCACCACATTTAATTAGATTTTCATCGCTATTATTTTCTCCTAAACTATTAGTAATAGTATTTTCACCTAAGAAAGTTATTTCTAAATCTAGTTTAGAAGAAATGGCTTTATCATCAGCTATATTAATATCTGCATCCTTAATAATTAAATGAACACTTGTAGCTTTCTTAGTAAAGTTAATTGCTTCTGTTAAATCAATTTTTCCAGTTAATAAATAAACTCCTGAACTATCTATAGATCCACCAGCTTCAATAGCTGTTGCACTAGCTAAATCATATTCTGTAATATCAGTTTTTGCTAAATATTCAATAACTGCATTAACGGAATTATAGTAAACACTTGTATCAAAAGGAGTAGGAATAACACCTTCTCTATATTCTATTGGTTTTTTAGTAACTTTCTTTGCAGTTTTTGTTCTTTGTGCATTTGTCGTTACGTTTGCATTTGCAGTAGTCTTTGTTGAACTATTTCTATTAGTTGTTTTACTCTTCTTACAGCCTAATAAAGATAATGCTAATGCAAATGTTAAAGTAGGTATTAATATCTTATGAAATTTCATAATTATTTCCCCTTCCTATAATTTATCAATAAATTCATTTATTAGACTTGATTCATAACCTTTATTAATTAATGAAGTATATAATTTTTGTTTTAGTTTATATCCTTCAAGCTTTTTATTTTTAATTAATAATTTATCTATATCTTTTTTTATTAGTTCTCTATCCTCATTATAAAAATATTCATCACATTTGTCAAAACCTTTAGCTATTAAATAATTATTTAATCCATAATTAAGCATTTTAGTTGGCTTATCCTTATTATTCTTTAAGTATCTATCAATTATTTTTTTAACATTTTCTTCATAATTAGGATATTCAAAGTCTAAATGAACACCTTTGATTTCTAATTCTTTTTTTATTAATTTGGGGCCTTTTAAATTAATCCTAGATTGATAATCGACATACATGTCTGTATATATCCTATCATTAAGTAATCCCATATCTAAAAGCTTTTTTATTATTTTTTCATCATATAATTTTAAATCTTTTAAATACTTTTTTACCTCATAAGTAGTTCGAGGCTTTTTAAGGTAAGTAATAGCTAGATGAAGTGAATCAGTATATTTAATATAATCTAAAATTTCTTTATATTCATTATCATCTATTTCTCTTTTCTTAAGTAACATAAACTTAATTATTACTTCTTCAAAGACTTCTATTTCATTATCATTAATATTTAAAATATATTTATCCTTTTTCTTTTTAATATCTTTTAATTCTATCAATATATCACCTTATTTTAATAAATCTAGTGCCTTATTTAATACTATATCATTATTATAGTCATTAATATAATTATTATAATCTTCTAATATTTTTGTTTTTGTTTCTAAATCTAATGTAGTTGATGAATAATTGTTTTGTAGTATAGTCTCTAAATTAGAATCAAAATATCCATCAGTTCTAGTAGTACTACCTAAACATTCAAGCATGATTTCATAATTTTTAATATCATCATTTGCCATATCTAAGCTTTGAACATCTTCAGTTAAAATAAGTGGTGAATAAATATTTTCAATTACTTCAACAGTTGGATCAATTCCCTTTTTATCAATGCTTTCTCTATTTGGTCCATACCAATATCCACATGTTACATGTAGATATCCATTTTCAATACTTTCAAGCTTAATATCATTTTGGAATACACCCTTTCCAAATGACTTTTCACCTATTAAATCATAGCCCTTAACTCTATTCATCGCAAGAGCGAAAACTTCGCTTGCTGAAGCGGAATTCTCATTCATTAATACTTTAATATCATATGCTTTTTCAATAGATTGAGCAGTAGGTCTATAGATATCAGTATCATCTTCTTTTTTACTATCTAAATATACGAAGGCATCATTACCATCTAAGAATAATCTTAAGATAGATACTACTTCATTTACTAATCCTCCTGGATTATCTCTAACATCTATAATTAAACCAGTTATATTTTTTTCTTCTAGTGCTTTTAATTCTTCTTTAAAGCTAGATGCTGCACCAGAATCAAATTCTGATATTTTAATATATCCAACTGTCCCAATTATTTTACTTTCAACTAATTTATCAGGAGTAACACTACCCTTTTTAATTTTTACATCAAACTTATTAAAGTTTCTTAAAATATGTAGTGTTACTTCATCCTTGGCATTACTTAAAGCATCAGATATATCATCTAAAGATTTATTATCAATTGATACATCATCTACGCCTATGATGTAATCTCCTCTTTTAAGTCCAGCTTCATTTGCAGGAGACTGTTTATAAACTCTACCAACCTTTAGACCTAGTGTTGCTTCTGAAACACCAAAGCCATAACCTACATAAGAACCATTATTCTCACTTTCTTTAAAATAAAGGTATGTATATGGATCATTAAGTGAGTTTACACCACCCTTAAGGTATTGTTTTAAGAATTCATCTTTATCATAATCTTTGTAATAATATTCATCTAAATATGTAGTAATTTCAGTTAATTCATTAGCATACATTCTTTTAGATGGCTTAACATTTGCAAATAAATATCCTGCCATAAAGCATCCAACTACGATAAATAACATTGCTAATCCTAAAGCTAATCTTTTACCTCTACTTAGTTCCATATAATCACCTCTTTATTGCAAAAAATGTCTTGATTAAGACATTTTTTTGCTATATTTAAGATATTCATCAATGAATGGTTTAATATTACCATCCATTACTTGAGTAGTATTACCTACTTCATAGTTAGTTCTATGATCCTTAACTAAACTATATGGATGGAAAACATATGATCTAATCTGTGAACCAAAATCGATATTCATATGTTCACCTTTAAGTTTAGCTAATTCTTCTTCTTGTTCTTTTATTTTAAGTTGTAATAACTTACTTCTTAAAATGTTAAAAGCAACTTCTTTATTTTTAAGTTGACTACGTTCATTTTGGCATGTAACTACAATACCTGTAGGCTTATGTGTAAGTCTAACAGCACTATCAGTAGTATTTACTGATTGTCCACCTGCGCCACTTGAATGGTATACATCAATTTTAACATCATCTAAATTGATATCAATTTTATTATTTTCATTTATTTCAGGCGTTACATCACATGAACAAAATGATGTATGTCTTCTTTTGTTTGAATCAAATGGAGAAATTCTAACTAATCTATGAACTCCTCTTTCACTCTTTAAATAACCATAAGCATTTTTACCCTTAATTAGTAAAGTAATACTTTTGATTCCAGCTTCATCACCTGCTTGATAATCTATTACTTCTACTTTAAAATTCATTCTTTGAGCAAATCTTAAATACATTCTATAAAGCATTTCAGCCCAGTCCATTGATTCAGTACCACCTGCACCAGGATGAAGCTCTAGGAAGCAATTAGAATCATCATATTCATCATTAAGTAATACAGATATTTCATATTCACATAAATCATCATTAAAATTGATAATAGTATCTTCTAATTCTTTATTTAATTCTTCATCAGCTTGCGCTAATTCATCTAATACTAATATATCTTCTAATCTACTACTTAAATCATTATAAGTTTTTACACTTTCTTTTAAAGAGTTTAATTCATCAAAAGTTTTCTTACTTTCTTTAGCGTCATCCCAAAAGCCTTCGGCATTCGTTTTTTCGCTTAATAAAGCAATTTTATTATTTTTTTCTTCTAAATTAATCGATTCTTTTATTGATAATAGTTTTTCTTTAAATCCTGTAAGATATTTATTTATTTCATATCTTTCCATTACTTATTATCTTTTCCCATACAACAGAATTTGTATTTCTTTCCACTTCCACATGGACATGGATCGTTTCTTCCAACTCTAACTAATTTTTCTGTTGGTTTCTTTTCTCTTGATTCATCTAATACTTGGTTAGAACCAGTAGCCTTAATAGCAGCCTCTCTTACAACTTCTTCTCTAACCTTTGATCTTACAAGATATTTACAAACATCAATATTAATATTTTCGTTTAATGTTTCAAACATTGCCATACCATCTTCTTGATATACTTGGAATGGGTTTTGTTGAGCATATGATTGAAGTGTAACTGATTGTCTTAATGCTTGCATATCATCAATATGCTTTGTCCAATAAGTATCTACTACTTTTAAAACAAAGGCTTTAATCATTTCTTGATAATTCTTTTCATCAAGATATTGTTTCTTATCTTCAAGTTCAGCAATAGCTTTTTCATAAGCAACCTTATAGATATCAGCTTGATCTAATTTTTCAATATCTGCTTGACTAAATACATTTGGCCCAAAGATACTGTTATTTAAATCATTTGCGATAGCTTCATCATCGATGATAGTATTTTTACCATCATTAGTAATGTGTCTATTGATAATGATATCACATGCTTTTTCCATCATTTGCTTAGCTTCTTCTTCAATAGAATCTTTAACTAGGATTGAATGTCTTTCTTCATAGATGATTTCTCTTTGCTTACGCATGATATCATCATACTTTAAAGTAGACTTTCTGGCATCGAAGTTATAACCTTCAATACGCTTTTGAGCACCTTCTACTAATCTAGAGAACATTCTAGATTGTAATGAACCATCTTCATTACCTTGAAGGTTAATCATTGTTTGTACTCTCTTTTTAAATACATCTCCACCGAAACGCATTAATAATTCATCATCACATGATAAGTAGAATCTTGAATATCCTGGGTCTCCTTGACGACCAGATCTTCCTCTAAGTTGGTTATCGATACGTCTGGATTCATGACGTTCTGTACCAATTACAGCTAAACCACCAAGTTCTTTTACACCTTCACCAAGTTTAATATCGGTACCACGACCAGCCATGTTTGTGGCAATAGTTACAGCACCCTTTTGACCTGCAAGGGCAACGATGTCTGCTTCTTTAGCATGTTGTTTAGCGTTTAATACATTATGTGGAATATTAGCTTTTGTTAATAAATCACTAATAATTTCTGATGTTTCAACGGCAACTGTACCAATTAGGATAGGTTGACCTTTTTCATGACGTTCTTTAACTTCTTTAACTAAGGCATTATATTTTTGTTCCATAGTTAAGTATAAGATATCTGGCATATCAGTTCTAATAACAGGTCTATTTGTTGGAACTTCAACAACATACATGTTATAGATTGATAAGAATTCTTCCTCTTCAGTCTTTGCTGTACCTGTCATACCGCAAAGCTTCTTATACATTCTAAAGAAGTTTTGGTATGTAATAGTTGCAAGTGTAATTGTTTCTTGGTTAACCTTTACACCTTCTTTAGCTTCAACAGCTTGATGTAAGCCTTCTGACCATTGACGACCTTTCATTACACGTCCTGTGAATGGGTCTACAATTAATACTTCACCTTCATCATCAACTACATAATCTTTATTTCTTTCCATTGTGTAGTTTGCTTTTAAGGCATTATTGATATGGTGAACTAAGCTTACATGCTTTAAATCATATAAGTTATCAACACTAAATGTTCTTTCTGCTTTAGCAATACCAACTTGTGTTAGATTAACTGTTTTATCTTCAATATCAATTTCATAATCTTCATCTTTTAAGGCTTTAGCAAATCTATCTGCCATTACATATAAGTTTCCACCTTGTTTTTCACCACCAGAAATAATAAGTGGTGTTCTAGCTTCATCGATTAATACAGAGTCAATTTCATCGATGATTGCACAGTTAAGTGGACGTTGAACAGTATCTTTTTCATATAAAGCCATGTTATCTCTTAAATAGTCAAAACCAAGTTCAGCATGTGTTGAATATAAAATATCACAGTTATATGCTTCACGCTTTTCTTGTTGGCTCATATCATGAATATTTAAACCTACTGTTAGACCTAAGAAACGATAAATTTGACCAATTTCACCATCTGTTTCTCTGGCAGCTAGGTATTCGTTAACTGTAACAATGTGAACACCTTCACCTGATAAAGCATTTAAATAAGCTGGCATAACAGCTGTTAATGTTTTACCTTCACCTGTTTTCATTTCGGCAATGTTACCACCATGAATAGCAATACCACCGGCGATTTGAACTGGGAATGCGAACATTCCAGTAACTCTCTTTGCTGCTTCTCTAACTACAGCAAAAGCTTCTGGTAGCATATGATCTAGTGTTTCACCATTTTTATATCTTTCTTTAAATTCTTCTGTTTTAGCTCTTAATTCTTCATCAGTTTTAGCAGCCATTTCTTCTTCAAGAGCGACTACCTTCTTTTGAACTTTCCAGCATCTTTTATACTCTTTGTAGCCATCATCAAATAAGCTTTTAAACATCTTGCATACCTCCAAAAATCATTTATTAAAAAGCGAAAAAACGACCGAGTCGTTTATTCCTTGTTATCTTCTATAACTTCTTTAGTTTCTTCTTTTTCTACTTTAGTTTCCTTATTTTCTTTTACTGCTTTAGTTTCTTTAGCGTTTTTCTTTGCTCTAATTTTCTTAATTTTAATAATTGTTTCAGCTAATAATACAGTAACACTTGAACCAAACATTACAACTAAGATAACAAAAGCTAAAATATAACTTACGCACCATCCGTAATAAGTTTTAACAGCAACTGCACCAGCAGCTTCAACTGACATTCCTTCGCTAACAGAGAATGGTACAATAACAAACATAATTAAACTAATTAAGCAACAAATCATACAAATAGCATCAACGGCATAAGCACCTTTACCTTTTTTATCATCTGCATCTAAAGCAATAAACTTTCTTGCTAGAGAAATGATTAAAACAATAATAGCCATTGCATAACCTATGAAAGCAAACCAGTTAAAGTTAAATAGTGGACTTAACTTATTTCCACCACCAGCTCCAAATAGAACTGTCCACATCCAAATTACTTTAGGGAAACCACCGTTACCCTTCGCATTAATATATGTAGGTGTAAAGATTGTTACAAATAATGCGATAGCTGCAATTACCATAACAAATCTAAATTTTTTTTGCATTAAAGATTTATTCATAATAAGCCTCCTAAATCAATCATCTACTCTATTATACCTAAAATCTTTTACTATGTAAAATATTTTTTTACTTTTTTTCACTTTTTAGCAAAAGAAAAAGAAAAAAGGTAGGTATAAACCTACCATTTTTTTTATTAATCTTCAGTAGTCTCGATGATTGCATAGTTTCCATCATCTCTAATGTAAACTACACATACCTTATGGCTAGCTGCATCTTGGAATACAAAGAAATCATGTCCAAGTAATTCCATTTGATCTAATGCTTCTTCAATAGTCATTGGTTTTAAATTAACTTTCTTATTCTTAACCAAGCTACCAGCAAATACATCGCTAGAGATATCATCTAAATCTAATTGATTAGAACGATAAACCTCTTTAATACCCTCTTTTTCAAGTTTATTCTTAACTCTATCTTTTCTTCTTCTAATTTGAGATAATAGTTTGTCACAAGCAATATCTATTGCTGCTTTGAAGTCCTTATCTTTAACCTCTGATCTAAAGATTAAGCCCTTAACGGGAATAGTGATTTCACAAGCATAGTAAGTGTTGTATTTTTTAAGAACTACTCTTGCTGTATCAATTACACCTTCGCCGAAGAATTGGTCAATCTTTTGAAGTTTCTTGTTGACAAGTTCTTCTGTCCTTTCATGGAATTCAAATCCGTTTTTTCCTACAATTTCAACACGCATTCTAATCACTCCTTTTATTTAATTATAGTACTTCATACTTCTATGATATCACAGAAGGTGAAAAAATGTAAGCCCTTTCTTAAAACTTTGCATAATAAGTTAAAAGAACAATAATCTTTCTTTTAAATAGAGTTAAATAATCAATTATTTCTTCATTTTTTATAAACTCATCAAAGGTATCAAAGTAAAGTAATATAACTTTATTTAGATTGTATTTTCTTGCGATAAATTCGAATAAAACTTTCCTCTCTAAAATAAATGAATCAGGATTAACTTTATAGGTTGTATCAAATACAGAATAAACATGAATTAATTCATCAAATGGTAATGCTAGATAAGTGTATTTGGCAGGATAATTTTTAATACACTCATCACATAAATAATAGTTTTTACTAACAAATAGATTCTCCCACGTTGTTTTCATTCTAAACAACTTCTTGCATGCTAAACATCGCATTTTATCACCATAAAAAAATCACCTCTATCATATAATACGGATAAAGGTGATACTTTTTACCATCTAAAAGCAATATTGTCTTAAAATTATGAATGTTAGGTATGCAGCGTATAAAAGCAAGAATGATATACCAACTGCTTTACCGATACCATTTTTACAGAAGATAACTAATACTGTAGTTAAAACGAATATAACAATCATGATTATAATATCAGTTATAACATCAGGGTTTACACCAACATATGGTGAGATTGTTGCTGCTGCACCAAGAATGAATAAGATATTAAAGATTGATGAACCAACTGCATTACCTACGGCAATAGCATTTTCTTTCTTCTTAGCGGCCATAATTGATGTAACTAATTCTGGTAAGCTTGTACCAACAGCTACAATAGTTAAACCTACTAATACATCATCAGCACCCATCTTTAGTGCTAATTCTTGTGCACCAAATGTAACGAACTCTCCACCACAAGCAATCGCAAAGCCAGAAACAATAATAATTATGATACATAACCAAGCTTTCATCTTTGGCTTTTCTTCTGTTTCTTCTTCTTCATCTTTCTTTGTTGTAAGGATACATAAAATGATATAACCAATAAATAAAACAAGTAGAATAATCGCTTCAAATCGCAATATATCATAACTATTTGTTTTGTTAAAGCATAGTGTGAATATAAGCAATAGAACACCAGTTCCAATTAAAATTGGTAAGTCTCTTTTCTTTAATCCCTTATCAACAATGATAGGAGCGAAGATACAAGAACAGCCAAGTACTACTAATATGTTAAAGATATTTGATCCAACAACATTACCAAGTGATAGACCACTACTTCCTTTTATTGCAGAAGATATACTAACACTTGCTTCTGGTAATGATGTACCAATTGATACAACCGTTAAACCAATTACTAAACTAGATACACCTAACTTCTTAGCAAGTGTTGAAGCACTTGATACGAAGAAATCAGCACCCTTAATTAGTAATACTAGACCAACTACTAAGCATACTATACAAAGTAGTATAAACCAAAAGCCTGGAACTTGCCTAAAATATTTAAATAAGAAATCTAGCATTATTTCACCTCCAAAGGTGTTTTAATATTACTAACAAAACTATTATAGCAATTTGAAACATTAGTTTCAATAGTAATATAAGTAAAAATCGATGCATACTGCACCGATTATTTTATTATTTAACTACATTATAGAATGACTTTAAGCCATCATATTTAGCAATATTACCTAGTTCATCTTCAATTCTAAGTAATTGATTATACTTAGCAATTCTATCAGTTCTAGATAGTGAACCAGTTTTAATTAAACCAGCATTTAAGCCTACTGCAATATCAGCTATTGTAGTATCTTCTGTTTCACCTGATCTATGAGATATAACAGCTGTATAACCTGCTCGTTTAGCCATTTCTACGGCATCTAATGTTTCAGTTATTGTTCCAATTTGATTAATCTTAACTAATATTGAATTAGCTAAATTATTATCAATACCATACTTTAATTTCTTAGTATTTGTAACAAATAAATCATCACCAACTAATTGAATCTTCTTACCTAATTTAAGAGTTAGCTTTTCCCAACCTTCAAAATCATTTTCATCAAGTCCATCTTCAATAGAGATGATAGGATATTTCTTGATTAAAGATTCATAGTACTTAATCATTTCATCACTTGTTAGACTCTTCTTTTCACACTTTAAATCATATTTCTTAGTTTCAGCATTATAGAATTCACTACTAGCAACATCAAGTGCTAAAACAAAATCTACACCACTAACATAACCTGCTTTTTCAATTGCTTCTGTGATTAATCCTAAAGCTTCTTGATTACTCTTTAGAATAGGAGCAAATCCTCCTTCATCACCAACTGTAGTAGTTAAGTTCTTTTCTTTTAAAATAGTCTTTAATGTATGGAATACTTCTGTTGAAGCACATAGTGCATCAGAGAATTTCTTAAATCCAACTGGACAAATCATATATTCTTGAAAATCTGTTGAAAAGTTAGCATGAGCTCCACCATTTAAAATATTCATTAAAGGTGTAGGTAATGTTTTACCGTTACATCCACCAATATAAGCATAAAGTGGTAGATCTGAATAATCAGCAGCTGCTTTTAATACAGCAAGTGATACACCTAAAATAGCATTTGCACCTAAATTTGATTTATTAGGTGTTCCATCTAACTTAATCATTTCATTGTCAATTTGGGCTTGGCATCTACAATCATAGCCAATAATCTTTGGAGCAATTATTTCGTTAACATTATTAACAGCCTTTAATACTCCTTTACCCATATAACGCTTATCACCATCTCTAAGTTCAACAGCTTCATACATACCTGTTGAAGCGCCAGATGGAACAATAGCGCTAGCTTTAATTCCACATTCTAGATATACCTCTACTTCAACAGTAGGATTACCTCTAGAATCTAATACTTCTCTAGCATAAATATCTGTAATATTTGGCATAACTAAACTATATCTCCTTTACTAAACACTTACCTGTCATTTCCTTTGGTTGTGGTATTTCCATATAGTGTAATAGTGTTGGGGCTACATCTGAAAGGATACCACTACTTACTTCTACATTCTTATCAGTTACGATTACAGGTACTGGGTTAGTAGTATGTGCTGTAAATGGTTTTCCCTCTTCATCTAACATCTTGTCTGCATTACCATGGTCAGCGATAATAACACATACGCCACCCTTGTTCATAACTGCATTAACAACTTGTCCTACGCAATCATCAACAGCTTCAACAGCCTTGATTGCAGCAGGGATTACTCCAGTATGTCCTACCATGTCACAGTTAGCAAAGTTTAGAATGATAGCATCTGGTGTATCATTATTAATTTCATTTAATACTTTTTCAGTTACTTCATATGCGCTCATTTCTGGTTTTAAATCATATGTTGCAACTTTTGGAGAGTTAACTAGAACTCTCTTTGATCCTTCAATTTGTTTATCTACTCCACCATCGAAGAAGAAAGTAACGTGAGCATACTTTTCAGTTTCAGCTATTCTTAATTGCTTTTTTCCATATTTTGGAAGTAAATCACCAAATGTATTATCTAAGTTTTGAAGTCCAAAGGCAATTTCACCTTTAACACTTTCAGCATATAACATCATTGAAACAAAGAAAATATTCTTTGGAGCATTAGTAATATCTAGTGGTTGAGTTCCTTCTTTTACTAAAGGAGTACCAACCTTGATTGCTTCTGGGTTAGAGAATGCTGTTGCAATTTGGATTGCTCTATCAGGACGGAAGTTAGCAAAGATGATTGCATCATTATCAGTAATCATACCTTTTTCGTTAGTGATATATGGAACAACAAATTCGTCTGTTACGCCATTTTCGTAAGATTTTTCTAATCCTTCAATAACACCATTCTTTTCAGTCTTACCGATAGTCATTGCATCAAATGCAAGTTGCGTTCTATTCCAGTTCTTATCTCTATCCATTGAATAGTATCTACCAGATACTGTTGCAATTTCACCATGAGCCATAATACTTTCCAAGTATTCTTTAGCACTTTTTGGTGGTACGTCTCTACCATCAAGGAAGCAGTGTACATAAGTTTCTACTCCATGACTTTTAGCAAGTTCGATTAAAGCAATCATATGATTAGTGTGTGAGTGAACTCCACCAATTGAAGTTAATCCAAAGATGTGTAGTTTTGAATTATTCTTCTTTACATATTCGATTGCATCTAAGAATGCCTTGTTTGTATTAAATGATCCATCCTTAATTGACTTATTGATTCTAGTTAAAGATTGATATACGATTCTTCCAGCACCAATATTTAAGTGTCCTACTTCTGAGTTACCCATTTGGCCATCAGGAAGTCCTACATCTTCTCCACTAGCACCTAAAGTTGCATTTGGATAGTTTTTAAATAAATTATCTAAGTTAGGTTTTTTAGCTTGGCTTATAGCATTACCCTTACCAGCAGGTGCAATACCATATCCATCCATAATAATTAAAGTTACAGGTTTTTTCATAATATCTTAAATCCTCCGCATATTATTATACTAAATTGTTATATCAATTTAAAGAAAAATGATAAGAATAAAAAATGAAAACATTTTACTTAATATATTATTTGTTTTAAACATCTAATAAATTTATTACATTTTTTAAAATAAAAATGATACAATATGTACAAAGGACGGTGTTATTATGGATAATTTTACTTTTTGTAACCCTACAAAAATCATTTTTGGAAAAGAAACAGAACTTGAAGTAGGAAAGCTTATTAAAGAATATGGTGGAACTAATGTTTTAATTCATTATGGTGGTGGTTCCGCTGTTAAATCAGGATTAATTGATAGAGTTAAAGAATCTCTAGATTTAAGTTTCATTAAACATATTGAACTAGGTGGTGTTAAACCTAACCCTAGAGCAAGCCTAGTTTATGAAGGAATTAAATTATGCAAGGAAAACAATATCGATTTTATTTTAGCTGTTGGTGGGGGTTCTACTATTGATAGTGCTAAAGCTATTGGTATGGGCGTATGCTATGATGGTGATTTCTGGGACATTTATATGGGTAAACATAACCCAGTTAAAACATTAAAGGTAGCTACAGTTTTAACTATTGCTGCAGCAGGTAGTGAGTCAAGTGGTTCATCAGTTATCACAAATGAAGAATTTGGCTTAAAACGTGGCTTTACTAGTGATTTGATTAGACCAGTTTTCTCTATTCTAAACCCACAACTTACAACTACTTTACCACTATATCAAACAGCTTGTGGAGCAACAGATATTATTGCTCACGTATTTGAAAGATACTTTACTAATACTAAAGAAGTTGAAACATCTGATAGATTATGTGAAGCTGTAGTACTTGCAATGATTAATACAGTTCCAAAGGTTTTAGCTGATCCAACTAATTATGAATATAGAGCAAATTTAATGTGGGCTGGTACTATTGCTCATAACGATTTAATCGGTCAAGGACGTAGTCAAGACTGGAACAGTCATGGGTTAGAACATGAATTATCTGCATTATATGATGTAGCTCATGGTGCTGGTTTAGCTGTAGTTATGCCTCACTGGATGCAATATGTAATTGATCATGATCCAGTACGTTTCCAACAAATGGCTGTAAGAATCTTTGGAGTTAAGAAAACTAATGATCCTAAAGCTGATGGTTTAAAGGGTATAAAGAAATTCAAAGAATTCTTAGCTTCTATTGGAATGCCTCTAACATTTAAAGAAATAGGTGCCAAGAAAAAAGATATCGACTATATGGTTACAACACTTGGTGTAAGAGGAAAAGAAAGAGACGGCTTTAAGAAATTAAATGCTGAAGATTGTAAAAATATTTACACACTTTGCTTAAAGAAATAAATATTAGCGTAGGTTAAGCCTACGCTTTTATGTTATAATTATATATGGAGTTGATTAATATGATGCCTTTAGCTTATCGCATTAGACCAAAAGAATTTAAAGATATAATAGGCCAAGATCACTTAGTAGGTGAGCATGGAGTAATTACTAAAATGCTTAATCAAGAAAAGCTTTTTTCAATGATTTTATATGGTACTCCAGGATGCGGAAAAACGAGTATTGCTGAGATTATTTCCTCATTCTATCCTATGAGTAGTTTCTCTTTTAATGCTTCTACTGATAATAAAGAAAAGTTAAAAGATATTGCTAATAGTACTAAGTATTATGATGATACAGTATGCATAATTGATGAAATTCATAGAATGAATAAAAATACTCAAGACTTTCTTCTACCTTATATGGAAAGTGGTAAATTAATCATCATTGGTCTAACTACAGAAAATCCATATCGTTCTATTAATCCAGCTATACGTTCTAGATGCCATATTTATAGAATGAATGAAATAACTTTAAATGATATAATCACATTACTAAAAAGAACAATAGAAAAAGAAAACTTACCTAAGATAAGTGATGATATATTAAAATATATTGCATATGCATCAAGTAATGATATTAGAACAGCTTTAAATATGCTTGAAGTAATATCTATGCTAGATGAAGCTGAATTAACATTAGAAAATGCTAAAAAGTTAATTGGAACTAAATCTTTCTTAATTGATGAAGAAGGAGAAAATTATTATGATTGTGCTAGTGCAATGATTAAATCAATTAGAGGATCAGATCCTGATGCGGCACTACATTATCTTGCTAGATTACTTAAAACTGGTGATTTAGAATTTATATGCCGTAGGCTTCTTTGTAGTGCATATGAAGATATAGGGTTAGGTAATCCTAATGTAGGTCCTAGAGTCTATGCTGCATGTGAGGCTGCACTACACTTAGGTCTACCTGAAGCACGTCTTCCACTTGCTTATGCTATAGTTGATTTAGCAACTTCGCCAAAATCTAATTCAACATATTTAGGTATTAATGAAGCACTTGCTGATTTAGATAATTTAGGTAGTATGAAGATACCACCACACATTCTAAATAAGGAATTAAAGAGTGGTAAATATGAATATAAATACCCTCATGATTATAAAAATGGTTATGTAAAACAACAATATTTACCTGATGAATTAGTAGGAAAAACTTATTACAAACCTAAAGATACAGGTAGTTATGAACGTGCCATATCAGAGTTCATGAAGAAACTTAAAGAAGATAAATAAAACGGCTAAAACAAGCCGTTTTTTATTTGTCAGTATTTATACAAATTTCAATTATTTGTCCATTAAATATAAAACTTCTTGTAAGTTTTATAAATAAAATATATAATAAAAGTAGATTTTCAAGATATAAAAAGGGGAAATATATATGAAGAAAATGATAATACTTATATCATCTATCGCTTCCGTTATAGCGATTGGATTGATAGTCACAATTATTCTAGTGACGCAAAGAGCTAATGCCTATAGAACTATTAAAGTCTTTAGTCTAGAAGGAAACGTTATTGTAACTAGAAACAGTGAAAAAATAGATGCAAAGAAAGATATGAAGTTAAAAAACGAAGATGTTTTAACTACAGAAAAATCTTCTTCTACTATTTTAAAACTTGATTCTGATAAATACGTTAACGTTAAAGAAAACACAACTATTAGACTTAAAGCTACAGGTAAAAAGAATAATACCAAAACAAGAATAATAGTTGATGAGGGTGGAGTAGTTGTTGAAGTTAAAGAAAAACTTAGAGAAAAAGAATCATTTGAAATTGCTACATCTAACTCAATCATGGCTGTTAGAGGAACATTATTCTCTGTATTTGTTAAAAAAATTATTGATGAAGTAAATATCACTTATAAATTAATTAGAGGCGGTATTAACTTAAACGTTATTGATACAGATCCTAATGGATTTAATATTGGATCATTTAATATGAAACCAATGGAACAAATCGATATCACTGCTAAGAATGAAGGTATAATTAGTGATGAAACATTAATTAACGCTTTAAATGATATCGATAATAACAATGTAACTAAAGTTGATTATACTGATGTTAATGATTATATTTCAAGTACTGATAAGGTTGAATTAGTTCCAAAGAATCTTGATTATGAAGATATCGTTGATGAATTAAATAGTATTCCAGATAACCATGATAAAGACATAAATAGAATCGTTGCTATTAATTCAACATTCCAAACTGAAGGCGATGAAACTAGAAAAGAAATCATCTATGAACAAAAAGGTACTTATAAGATTACTGCTACTGCTGTTAATAAATTAGGTCACTATGTAAGTGGATGGAGCGTAAATGGTACAACTGTTGAAGGTGGAAGCACTATAGAACTTACAATTAGTACTTCTACTGTGATTTATCCAATTTATCAAGAAGGCGAAGATACAGTTCAAATAAACTTTGCTGAAGATTATAGTAAGTATTTAAAGATTGATAATACATCAATTGATCCAAATTCGGTATTATTATTTAAAGATGCTGAAGCAACATTCTTATTTGATAGTCCAGGCATTCTATTTGGTGTAATCGATGATAAAGGAAATGTTATAGGATTTGGTAATGAATTTAAATACACTTTTACTCAAAGTGTAACATTAACTCTATATTTTGCTACTATAGATGCTGAAACTAAAACTTTAAGTGCAACAAATTCTCAAGGTGAATTTAATAGTAAAAATGAATTATTTATTAATAGTACCTTAGATAGTACAAAGCTTAAGTTTAATGACTTAGAGTTTAAGGTTGAAGATAATATTATTCCAAGTTCATTAATTAATTATTCATATAATACAGTAAATAAAACAATCAACTTCTCTTTAAAATGTGATGAATCAATTTCAAGTAATACAATTAATGTAAATACAATAACTAGAGAAGTTCAAGTTGAAACTGAAGATGCTGCTTATTTTAAAATCAAAGTTATGGTTGATGGTACAGAATATAAAGATATTACTTCTACAGGCCTACTAGAGTATGTTGGTAGAATGACTATTGAAATAACTGATATTAATCTAGATAATATGTATGAAGGTGCACATTTTGTTGGGTGGTTCTTAAGAAATTATGATTATGAAGATTGGTGGTATCAATTAACTCCTGATACTAAACTTGATTATCACTATGTTTATGATACACCTGATAGAGAATATCAATTAGTTTATCCAGTATTTGATAATGATTTTTATGATAGCTCATATTACCAAGGTTCATATGAAATTATACATAATGCTGATGGAACTAATACATTAGAATATAAATTAGATGATAATGCTAAACTTAATATTACTACAATTGGAACATCATTTAAATTAACTGCTGATATATTAAGTGATTATTGTAATAGAGTAGTCTTTGCTGGATTCCATCCAGATGCACCATTCTATTTAATTCAATATAGTGAGTTAGAAATCTCATTATATGCTAAAGGTCCAACTGATGATGAATATTCTCTAGTAGATGACCTTATAATTGATACCACTGATGGTAGATCATATGAAGCCAGATTTATTTATAATATTGGCGAAAGATCTATTGATTGGAGTCGATTAGATTTTGAATTTGTAACTGAAAAAAAAAATAAGCCTTGATTAAATTCAAGGCTTTTTTTCTATAATGCTACAAATGCTCCTGCTACACTACTCCATTCTACTACTACCCCATTAATAGTAAAATCTGTAGTCATACAATCAAACTTATTAGTTTGTGTATCAAGGATAACTGTTAATTCACCACTAACATCATCTAAATAATTCTTTTCAAACTCTCCAAGAGCAACTAAAGCTTTATGAGTTACTGTTTGCATTGAACCAGTAACAATAACGCTTGTGTCTTTGTTAGTTCCTGTGTAAATATCACCAGCATTATTTTCAAGTAAAATTGTTTTTGCTGATGCATAGAAATCATTTGCTTTTCTTAGAGCATATCCTTTCTTATCAACAGTTTTTTTATCCTTTTTTCCACATCCTACCATTAATAATCCTAATGATAGAGAAGCTACTGCTAAAAAAACTTTTTTCATATTCTCCCCCTAAATTTCAATGAATTTATTTTGTTTTTCATCATATATATAATTGATAGATTTCAATCTATCCATTATATCACTTTTACTTTCATCTAAATCATCACATAAACTATCTAGTGAATCATAGAAATCTCTAAGCTTCATATTGATGAAACTTAGTAGCATATAATTATCTTGTGGTAACATTTTATCCCCTACTAAATGCGTTTAGTAAAGCTAAACATAAAACTGTACCAACAGCACCAACAATTGTAATAACTAAAGCGATTGTTTCTTGTCTTTTTAGTTGTATTAAGCCACACCATAATACAGCAAAGAAAACAATTGTTAAAAGACATAATAATGTTAATTTAAAATTACTAGCCTTTGAATGTGATTTTTCTAAACTACTCTTAGCCATATTACACACCTACTTTCCAAAGTCAGTAAAGCCAACATAGCATAAAAATACTAATAGGGCTACTTGTACAACTACACCTAAATAAATAGTGATTGAGAAGTATTTCTTATCTGTTTTATGATGAAATACAATTCTACCAAAGAAACCACCGATTGCTCCACCTAAAGCACAAGAGCCAAGTAAGATTTTTTCTTTAATTCTCTTTGGTCCTCCACCCTTTTGAGCCATCTTTTTATCTTTACCAAATAGGAAGAAAGCTGCTAGGCTCATAAGAACTAATACTGCACAGTAAGCAATAATTATAATCTTCTCATATTCCATAGACTATTCTCCTTCTTGAGCATCTAATTCGCTAGATGCTTCTTTTTGATCATTCACAAATTCTTCAACTTTTTTCTTATCAGTATCAGATACTGTTTGAGTGAATTTGCTAGGTTGGTTAACAACAACTTGTTGGAATGATAAATCGAATCCATTTTTAACGAATAACATTCTGTATTCTCTTAGTAAATCTCTTTGTACTTGGAATCTATCAACTTCCTTACATTGAGCAACTAATCTGCAAGCAACGTTACTATCTTCATATAAAGATACACCCTTGTAGTATGGCCCATCAATGATTGCAGGAATCTTATTTTTGATATTATCTAAGTTTTCCATTAAAATCTTTTCAACTAATTCTTGTGGTACATCATATGGATATTCACAATCAATAATAGCAAGTGATAATTCTCTTGACATATTAACTACTGATTTAATATCACTATTGTTAATAATTTTGATGTTTCCAGCTGTATCTAATAATTTAGTTGATCTAATACCAATTTCAACTACTTCACCTCTGAAGTCATCAATAGCAACAATTTCACCTACGTTATATTCATTTTCAAATACGATGAACATACCAGCAATGATATCGGCAATTAGGCTTTGTGCACCTAAACCAACAACTAGTGTTAAAATACCTACTGATGCGATTAAGGCAGTTGTGTTTACTCCACATCCCTTTAGGAAGATGATGATTAAAGCAAGTCCACATCCATATTTTACAAATCCATCTAATAATGTAATAACTGTTTTAGCTCTCTTACTTCTTTGCATATATCCTCTAAAGATAATTCTAACTATCTTACAAATCGCAAAGATAATAATAAACCAAATAATACAATTAATTAATGTAGGAACATGTGTTTTAAGTGTTGCCTTTGTTTCTTCAATGTTCCAAACATTGTCTCTCATCCAAATAGTGAAGTCACTATCAGGAAGTACTCCTTCTAATATAATGCATGTGATAAATGCAATTAATAATATTGAAATAATTACTATTTGCACTATAGTCCAAATCTTTTGACCTTTTGTTCTTTCTTTTTTCATTTTTTTTCCTCCTAAGCACCTAATATTTGATACTCAAATTCTTTGTATAGGCTTCCTGTATAATTATCGCCTAATGCTATTAACTTCTCTTCTGTTAAAGTGTAGTTAGCTTTAACCTTAAAGTTAATTATAGCTTGTTCATATAATTCTTGACTTAATGTGAAGTAATATGTTGTTCCATCTGCTGAATAAGCACCTGATTTAGCATCTTCTAATTTGAAGCTCATTGAAGTTACTCCATCAGCACTAAATGTTACATATTGATCTTGTGGATACATTAAAGTATTCATTACCACAAACATCAAACTATAATCAGGATCACTATAACGAGTTGGTTTTACATCATATTCATCACTTAATGAATATCCATTGCTTGCTGTAAATTCTACCGTCCTCATTGGACCAAATTCAACATTTTCAACAACATTTCCATATGCGACATTCTTTGCTACTTTATGAACTACATATTCAATAAAGAATGTATCATAATATCCATATGGCTCATCTAATGAATCAGCTGAATTAAAGTTAATTACGCTTGCTTTTGATTTTAAAACGTGATCTGCTTCATTTTGATAGCCTAAATCATTAGTTCTATATAATGTATAATCAACATAATACTCATATTCATAATCTTCATAATATTCTTCAAAGCCAGTTAATAAGTTAATATTGATTGTTCCATCATTATTATATGTATAAACAATATCATTTATACCAAAACGTTCATATAGTAAATCATTTAATCCCATACCTTCAGATGATAAATCATTAGTTGTAGTGTATGTATATCCGCCTTCTGTGTAATCATAATTATCTGTATCATTATGCATTGTGAATATAAATGTTGTTTCATCTTCAACAGCATTATCAAATACATAATTACCATTTTCCTTATGAAGTCCATAAATATAATTGACACTATCTTTACAAAGTAGTGAATAATCAGATGGCATAAATGTCGCAAATTCTATTCTTAGGTTTAATCCTACACCTGTAACTTTTTGCAATCTATCAATTGTTCTTGGTACGACTTTATAATGCATATCGCCAAATAATTTCTTACCATATGATTGTAATATTCTATCATTTCCACCATATCTATCATGATATACAAATTCATATTCAGCATAATAGCCATGAACTTTACTAGATGGACAAGTTAAGTCAAATGCTAGATATGCAGCTTCTTGACCATTACTTACAATTTCAGCATCCTTAACTTCAACTGTATCAGTAATTACATTATAATCATTTTCAAAATAATATATTTTAAGCTTTATACTATCATTATCAAATGTAATTTTGCTTACGCCTTCTTCCATAGAACTTTCTTCCATGTAAATATTAAATGCTACTTTTCCATTACTTAATAATTGGAAATCATCACTTGAGAAGTAAACTGATGGGTCTAAAGCAATTAATCCATCATATTCAGGAATTGGCTCAGTATTCTCTACTTCAACTATTTCAGTTGTATCATCATCAACATAATATCTTAATAATGAAGTATATCTGAATGTGTATCTATCAGTTTCCTCGTAATATCCTTCTTCCCTATTGAACTCACCAATAGAAATTGGATCAAATACAGCATCTCCTGTACCTTCATAAGTACCTAAAACTATATAGTGATTTTCACCATCAGTTATTGAATAATCCATCTTTAATAATTCAGCTCTATAGAAAGCATCCGTATTACCATAATTATCAAAGCCTGTCTTTAATGTGATATTTGCATATTCATAACCATCACTATCATAAGTCCACTTAACATCAATATAGTCTTCATCGCTTGGCGAAACTTTGTAATAATAAGCATCAAAGTATCCACCATATAAATCTAATCTTTCTGATTCTTTAACAACTACAAAGCTATTATCTGCTTTATAGTAACCAACTTGATAAGTATAAGCAGTTGTATCTTTCTTAACTAATTGTCTATAATAGAATTTATTTTCGGAAATATCTAAATTCTCTTCAAACTTAGTTACTTCATTTTCATCATTATATAAGTTAAGTTTTACTACTAAATTATCTTTTTTAACATTTATATCTTTTACATCTTTAATTAAATTGTAACTACCTGTAAACTCAACATAGTTTGAACCACTGAATACTTCAAGTGGATAAACTACTTCTTTTGATTTAACCGCAATTAATTTACCCTCAGCTTCAGGATCTTCTTCATTTACTTGGTATAATTCAATTGAAACTATTCCAGCAGGAACTTCTTTTATACTACCTTTATGAGTTTTATTTGTTTTACTATAACTGTATGTGTAATTTTCTGGATCATCAAAATCGCCTTGATATAGGGAATGGAATATTATCATTTCCTCTCCTTCGCCAAAACCATTTGCTTCACACTTAACAACAATGTAAGTGTCACCCATTTGGTTTTTATCATCTACAAATGTAGAACTATATTCAATACCACATGTTAAATCACTATTATAAATTACTTCAATATCAGAGTAACCTAATATTTCATCCGATTTTAAGGTATAGAATGTTTTAGATGCATATTCAATTTCACCTAATAATTCATGATAACTTACTAAGCTTAGTGAATACTGTAAACCAGGCTTTAAGTTATATACATAATCATCATTTATACCATTAGTACAATCTAATCTAAATTCTTGTTGACTGTTTTTAACAACAATGTCATAATCTTTATCTAAATCTAAGTTTGATAGTTCCAAATTATAGTGAACATAAGATGAGCCCGAATCAAGACTATTGATTACCATCTTAGGTTGCACTTTATTAACCGCATTAAATGCTACGATAGCTGCTGATGCACCAACTACTACTGTTGCTGTACCTGTAGCAATTGCTCCTGCACTTTCAACTATAGAGCCAGATGCTTGAGGAATACCAGAATTAACCGCATTGCTTAACTCTTGAACGTCATCTAAATCAGTCTTTGTATTTGCACTACTCTTTTCTGAATTAGGATTAGATGCAAATTTATCATCATCATTTAAATCACATTCTAAGGCATTCTCTCTAATGTCAAAGTATTCACCTGGTAATTTGTTATCCTGAAACTGCATATTACAAAATTCTATTTTCTTTAACTTCGTGTTATCAGGTATATCTTTATTACCATTATTTCTATAAGATTCATAGTCTTTCAAGGTCTCACCTCCTTAGAAAAATCTTCAAAACACATAAATATAATAATATATAATTATTAATTTTTCAATATTAACTTTTAATTTACAAAAAAATAAGTGCTAAATTGCACCTATTTCTTTTAGTTTTGTCTCAAAATCTTTATCTAGTTTTGCTTCAAATGTTAGTTTCTTACCATCAATATTATTAAATTCTATTTTCTTACAATGTAACATTAAATTACCTATTCCATCACCATAAATAGAATCTCCTAATATAGAATGTCCTATTTTTTCTAAATGTACTCTTATTTGATGAGTTCTACCATTTTTAATTCTTAGTTCTAAGTAACTAACTTCCCCATTTTTAATAACTTTATAATTAGTTTTACACTTCTTACCATTAATGGTTGTTACCATTTTATTATTGTTATGTCTATCAGTAGATATACTATATGTAATCTTACCAGAATTGTCTTTAAATCTATTATGTGCTAGTGCTACATATATTTTATCTACTAAGTCATTAGAAAACAAATAATCCATATATGAAGCGATTATCATATTTTTGGGAAATATTACTACACCTGTAGTATCTTTATCTAGGCGTGATGGATATCTTACCCATGATTTTATATTTTTTTCTTTATAATAATGCGCAACTATATTAGCTAAAGAGTTAGATTCATCATGTATAATAATACCTCTTTTTTTATTTACTGCTAAATAATTATCATCTTCATAAATGATATCTAAATTACCTTCTTCAGGATTATAATTTAATTCTTCATCTAAATTAAAGTCTACTATACTATTTAATACTTCATCATAATCTTTAAATTCACCTGTGATTTTTTTATTTGTTTTTAGTTCATAAATCTTCTTCTTTGATAGATGCATTCTATCTAGAAAAGAATTAATACTTTCATTATTTAATTTAACCTTCATAATTAAACATACATCCTAATAAGTAAATACGCATTTGGTTGTCTTTATTTTCAATAAACATATTATTTATTTTTAGGATTGCTCTATTCTTATTAGCTAATTCATTCATCTTATCAAGTAAATTTAAGAAATTCGGATGATGGTTATCATTTAAAATAGTTTCATCAATATTATATTTATGAACAAAATCTACATAATCCTTTACCTTTTTAGGAACACTATAAGATAAAACAATATTAGAGAAATCTAAATCATCAATTTGATTACACATTCTATATAGCTTTTCAATGATGTAATAAATTAAATATATTAAGATTTCATTATGTTCATTTTCATCCCATCTAAATAGTTCTTCTAATTGATTAATTCTCCAAATGAAACGATCATGAGATGAACCATCTAGATCAAATGTCTTCATATATTTTTCTTTTATCTTTTGTAACAATTCATAATTCTTTACACCAACTCTATAATCTTTATATAGAGAATATGCATATTCTGAGAAGTATTCATTATTAATATTGCTTTCAAGTAACATTCTCTTATATATTTCATCTAATACCTTAGATGATTCTAACATATAAGAATTAATAGTCTTCTTTAAATCAACTGTATGGTTAGTTATATCTTCTGAATTATCGCTTGGTATAGCTATTTTATAGACTAACTCAAAATAAGTTGTCTTATCTAAATCTAGATCACAATAGCCTATTTTATTATCACTATATAAACGCTTTGTAGGATGCCCTACAACATCATTTCTAACGTATTTTATTTCACGTAGCTCAGGATTATTATTGACATTAACACTCCACTTCTTATTTGTTACACCATATGATAAACCATATAAGGCATCTACTCCAACAAATAGGGCTTGAAGCATACCAAAGATATTAAGTAACATCTTACCTCTATCATTAGTTTCGTTTTCAAAATAACTATCAATAATCATATTAACATTCTTTAATGTTTCCAAACTTGATTTAGTTAGATGAAAAGATATTTTATTTGTTAGATAAGCATCTTCAAATGCTTTAAAAAATCGTTCTATTTTTAAATTATTATCATTCATAGCTTAATCCTCCATTTTCTTTAAAATATCATCAAGTAGTAAGTCTTTACCATATGAAACTAAATCTATTTCATATTCTTTTAACATTCCTATTTCATCTTTTTCTATTCCAGCTATTATTAACTTCATATTTAGTGGTTCACTCATTTGTTTTAGACTTTCTAAAACAGCCATACCTTTTGGTGTTTTTAAATGAGGAAGAATATATGATACTCTAAAATAATTTATTGTTGATAACATACAATCTTCAATATTACCACTCATAAATCTAACACCCATATTACTTAGTGCTTCTATTTCTTTACTAACATCTTTCATCTTACCAATTAAATCAAAGATGACTAAACCTTTTGGAAGTTTATTATCAATTACTAATCTTTTCATAAATGGTATGAATTCTGGATGTAATAAAGTATCATAAGTAACATTAATACTTATTCTTATATAACGTTTTTCTTTATTATAAACTTTTAGTATTTCACTTATAGATTTTCTTATCATTAATATTTCTAGTTTAAATGATAAACCTCTTAACGCTACTACATCTAATATTTCTTTACGGGTAGCATTAAGCTGTACGATTACAGGGTTTATTCTATAAAATGATGTAGTCATATTCTTTAAATCAATAACTTGATTATAGCTTACACCTATCTTATTATTATCTATAGCTTCATTAATGTTTGCGATCATTGATGTATCGTTAAAGGCCTTTTTATATTCTTCTAAGTCGAAGTATGCAAATGAATTAGGGCTTTGACTAGCCGTTTTCATTGCAAAACCTACATAATCAAGTAAAAGGTCAATATCTTTAATTAATGTTTGTGATTTATATCTTAAAGCACCTACATTATATTTAGCTTCAATACGTGATGAATTCTTATTTACGTTTAATCTTAAGTATTCAATTAATTCAATACATTTCTTTTCAACTGTTCTAGAATCGTTAATTCCATCAATTATACAATAGAATTCATCTCTATTAAAATGATATACATAATCTGTATTAAAGTATTCTTTTAAATACATGGCTGTATTTCTAATTAATCTTTTCGCATATTCTATACCATAACAATCTACTATTCTAGAATATGTTTTAATATTTAAATTAATAATTGAGAACTTCTCTTTTTGCATGAATGTATTTAGATCTTTTTTAAGTGAATACATATTTTTAACTCTTGTTTCACTATCTAAATAAATTAGTTCATTTTCTTTTCTTTCTAAATTCGCAAATAATGAATTATCTTCTAGAATTGATATGATATCTTTACCTACCATCTTTTTCTTTTCAAGTAAATCAAGTTCGTTAAAACGATATTTAAAATCTTCTACATCACTAGATAAATATTCTCTATAAGCTTTATAATCATCACTTGAAATATTTATCATGAATTCATTTAATTTAAGTTTATTCTTAACTTTTAAAAGTTCTGTAGCTTTATTATTTAAATATACTTCTTCACCACTTATATATTTTAATGCGACATCTGCGTTATTAAAGGCATTTTGATATGAATTATTTTCACCCTTAATATCAATTAAAGTGTTTTTATTAATAATTCTATCTCCAATTATAATAGATGCATATTTAAGTAATTCATAATTAAATCCTAAGCTAAGTGATTGATCAAAGGCATAGAAGTATATTACAACTACTACTTCATAATTTTTAAGTATTGGAAATGATATAAGTGAATCAATGTTTGTTTGTTCATATAAGGTATCTAAATAGATATCTCTTTTATTTTTTAAATCTTCACGTGTAGGATAAATTTGTTCACTCTTATGTTTAATAGAATCATAAATAACAGTATTTCTAATATCCTTAAAGTCTTTTTCATATAATCTATTTTTCTTATAATAGAAGCCATCAAATGCTCTATTATTATTAACAATAACACATACTTCAAAACCTACATATTTTGATAATTCATCAAGCACGACTAATAAATTATCCCTTAGTTTAGGCTTTATCCCCTTTTCTACTACATTATTAGATAAACTTAAAAAGTTAGTAATAATTGAATATACTGTTTTCTTATCATCTTTATAGTTATCAACCTTTACAACTTCTTTTTCTTCTTTAATTTTAATAGGTTTTAGATTAATACGATAATGATCTATTGATTCATTAGTAGGTTTTTCTAAACGTGACAATCTTTCTTTATATATTTCTAAAGAAGGCTTATTATAATCTTTAGTGTATAAATCAATACAAGCATTAAAGAAATCTAATTTATCATAATAATTAGAATCCATTATTGTGCTTTCATATTCAGTTTCAATTAAGGATGCTTTCTTATATTCACCTAAAGCAATATGAATCTTTAAATCTAGGATATATGATTTAATAGATAATTCTTCTGTTGTAAACATTCTATTTTCTAAGCATTCATCATTTAATTTCATAGATTCTTGTAGCTCATTGAAATTAAATAGACAGTAAGCTTCATAATATAAGGCATAATAATAGTTATAGTTATCTAATTCATAAGTATTTTCTTTTAGCTTTCTAATATAAGTTAAGGCATTATCAAAGTCGTTATTATGAAGATAATATTCAATTAAATATTTTAAAATGAAGGTCTTTTCTTCAAGATCGATTTGTTCTTTTAAAAGCTTATTACACAATGTAATAGCCTTCATTTCTTCATTACCTTTAATATATACTACAAGTAATAATATATCAGCCTTATAGATGTCTAAAACGCCTAGATTCTCCCTTTTTTTGTTAATCCACTTAATCGCATCGTTTAGGTTGTAAGTATCTGTATATATCTTAATTAGTAAGTCTATGAACTTATGATAATATTCATTAAAGTTCTTCTTAATATCATCTGTTATATTTTTAGTAATTGTTGATAATGCTTCATCATATTTTTTAATTTCAAAATAAATTTTGGCAAGATAAAAAGAGGCTTCTAGTACTTCATCTTTACTGTCCGAAACATTAATAAAATCATTTAATTTATCAACTGATTCTATAGTATTAGCTAAATTACTAAAATCCATACTTTGCCTCCTTAAAATATTTTATTTATATCTTTAAGCATTTCTCTTATGGCGTTACCTCTATGAGATATTTTATTCTTCTCTTCGCTTGGTATTAGGCCAAATGATATTTCATATCCATCAGGTATAAAAAGGGGATCATAACCAAAGCCTAAATTACCAGTTTCCTCATAGGCAATTTTTCCAAAACATTTTCCAACATATGAATAATATCTATCATCTGGAAAATATATAACAATATCGCATTCATAAAATGCTTTTCTATTTTTATTATCACCTAAGTTTTTAAGTAATAATTTATTGTTTTCTTTATCATCTCTATTTGGAGAATATCTAGCCGAATGTACACCTGGAGCATTATTTAGGGCACATACACAAATTCCTGAATCATCAGACATTGCGGGTTTATTATAAAGCTTTGAGATTGTTTTAGCTTTAATAATCGCATTATCTAAGAAAGTTTCACCATCTTCTATAATGTCTCCTGTAAAACCTAAATCATGTAAAGATAAGACATTAATACCATATGGTTTTAATATTTCTCTAAATTCTCTAATCTTTCCTTCGTTTGAAGATGCAAATATAATATCCATGTTATCACCTATAATTATTATATCACACTTTTTATATGCATTTATATTATACTTTTAAAAATTAGTATAATATAAGCAATCTTTTTTGTTTTTTAAGAAAAATGTGTTATAATTCTTTTGGGTGAAATGCTATGGATGAAAAAGCTTATAATTTAAAGCAGAAAGCTACTCTATGTATTTTAATCTACATTTTGGTAAGCTTTGTGTTACTTCCTATCATCTATATGACAATCATTAAATGTTTCTTTGATGGGGAGAAAAACTACTTAGTTCAGGCCATATTAAATTTAATAAGTTATGGTGGAATGGCTATTAGTTTCATCATCATTTTAAGAAAATATATGCTTGAAGATTTAGTTAGTTTCAAGAAGAAAATTTTAATATGTTTAGGTATTACAATTGCCTTAATTGGATTGATAAAATTAAGTGATGCATTATGTAGTTTATTCTATAAATTATTCAATGAATCAATTAATGGATCTAACCAACAAGCAGTAATTGACACAATTAAAGAAAATGCGGTTATTATGGCCTTTTCGACTTGTTTGTTTGCTCCTATTACTGAAGAAATTATATATAGAAAATGTATATTCTCATACTTCCAAAAAGATGTATATGGTATACTTGTTTCTACCCTTTGTTTTGCTTTAGTCCATGTATTTGCATCCCTAGATTTTATACACATTTTACCTTACTTAATAACTGGTGCACTTCTTTCAGTAGCATACAGTTTATCTAAACGAAATATATATGTTACTATAATAGCTCATATGCTTGTTAATACAATAAGCATTATCGTAATTTTAGTATAAAAAAGAAGTTAGAAAACCTAACTTCTTATTTTTTATTTGTTAATAATTTGACCATCTTTTCATCTTGCATTGATGAAGCATAATCAAGTGGTGTATGTCCAAAGGAATCTTTTTTCATACCCTTTGGGTTAATCTTTAAAAGCTTATTTACATAAACGTAATCACCTTGAATAACAGCAACATGTAGTGGGTATGAATCAATATATCTTTGGTAATCTAAATTATATTTTAAGGAATCTATGTAATCTTTAGCATCTTCATTAGCAACATCATAAACAGTTTCATTGAATAAGTTTTCGATATTTGCAAGTGCTCCTTCTTGGATTAAATAATCTACAATATTAAGTGTTGCATATCTTACAGCAATAAACAAAGGTGTTTCACCTTGTCTGTTTCTAATATGTAAGCAAGCTCCAAGTTTGATTAAATATTCTACTATATCGAAGTTACTTACTTGACATGCATAGTGTAATAAAGTATTTCCAAGTCCATCTATTTCATTTACATTTGAATTGCATTTTTCAATGATGAATTTTAAAACACTTATCTTACCACTTTTAACTGCATAATGTGCAATTGATCTATTACTATCAGTTAATCCAGCTAAATTTGTCTTTTCTGTGATTAACAATTTAATAATATCAATATTACCATTTAATAATGCCATGTGTAAGGCTGTTTCACCGTAGTTATTCTTCTCATCTAAATTGGCATTAAATTTTAAGAATAACTTAATGAAGCTTTCAATACCCATCTTACAAGCAATCATTAAAGGAGTATCCCCATTACTATTTTTAATATTTGGGTTTGCATCATGCATTAAAAGTAATCTAGCAAATTCTAAAGAATTAAATTTTACAGCATAGTGCAATAAAGAATCTCCCGCCTCATCTTTTGAATTTTTATCGATCTTATCAATTACTTCAATTAATGATTGGGTGTCATCTATTTTAGCACATAAGAAAATGTCATTCCCAAGCATATTTGTTCTCCCTCACTTAAAAAATGCCTATAGAAGGCATTTTTTTAATATTACTATTGAAAAATTATTACTTTACAGCTTCTTTTAAAAGTTTTCCAGCTTTGAATGCAGGTGACTTTTGTCCTGGAATAGAGATTTGTTCTCCATTACGTGGATTTAATCCTGAGCGTGCAGCTCTATTTCTAACTTCGAATGTTCCGAATCCAGATAGAACTACTTTTTCACCACTCTTTAAAGTTTCTTGGATTTCATCTAAGAATAAGTTGATGATTTCTTCAGTAACTTTTTTAGTTTCTGGTGACTTTTCTGCAACGATTGATACTAATTCTGCTTTATTCATACTTTAAATTCCTCCTATTTTATATCATTCTATAATCATTTTATCATTAATATTTTGGTTTTTCAAGAACTTTATTACAAAAAATATAGTTATTGCCCCGTTTTTTTGATATTTGATATTACTCAGCTTTTAATTCTCTATTCAAAACACCTTTGATCGCAATTAGTGGATCAACATTTTCATAAACAACTGAATAAGCTGCGTTTATGATTGGAAGTTCAATATTGTACTTTTTACCAATCTCATATGCGGCTTCAATTGCTCTAATTCCTTCAACAGTTTGCACTGAATTTTTCTCTGCATCTGCTGCTGATTCACCCTTACCAATAGCAATACCAGCTTTGAAATTTCTTGAATTATAGCTTGATGCTGTAACGATTAAATCGCCCATTCCTGTTAGGCCATATGCAGTTTCTTTTTTACCACCCATAGCAACTACTACTCTTTCAATTTCTAGAATTCCTCTTGAAATTAAAGCAGCTCTAGCATTTTCTCCAAGACCGACTCCTGTTAAAACGCCACTAACAATTGCTATAGCATTTTTAATTGCTCCACCGATTTCACAACCAATTACATCACTTGATGTATAAACACGTAAATATTTACCATTAGCAAATAATAATTGAACTTCTTTAGCAATCTCTTTATTTTCTGATGCACTAACAAGTAGAGTTAATTTTCTTTGAATTAATTCTTCTGCATGTGATGGACCAGATAGTGATGCATAACCTCTAATATATTTCTTATCAATTTCATCAATTACGATTTCTCTAACGCATTTTGATGTAGTTGGTTCAATTCCTTTAGAAACATTAATAAATACTTTTTCGCATGTTAATAAGCCATTAACTTCCTTTAGTAAGCTTCTAGTGAATTTTGTTGGTACACATATAACAATATAATTAGAAATATCTAATGCTTCTTTAAGTGTATAAACACCTTTAATATTTTCGATTTTATTTTCTGTAAAGAATGGATGAGTTCCATTATTAATACTATCAATAAAATCCTTGTTTACATCATATATTGTTACATTGTGCTTATTATCTGCTAGTGTTTGGGCAATTGTAATACCCCAAGCTCCTGCACCTAAAACGGAAACGTTCATAAATTTAATCCCTCTTTCTTAATAATAGTTTTATTGGAGTCCCAGTAAAATCAAAGGCCTCTCTAAAACAATTTTCCAAATATCTTACATATGAGAAATGTACATATTCGGTATCATTCACAAATATAATAAATGTTGGTGGTTCGACTCCCATTTGTGTAGCATAATAGAATCTTGCTTTTCCTTTATTATATATTTGTGGAGGATTCATAGCTACAGCCTCAGCTAAGCAATCATTAAGTAGACTAGTTGTTAATCTCTTATTATGATTCTCATAGGCTCTTTTTATTTCTGGAAATAGTGTTTGCACTCTCTTGTTATCTTTTGCCGATATAAAACAAATAGGTGCAAAGCGTAAGAATTTGAATGTATCTCTTATCTTATCTATCCATTTATTCATTGTGTTATTATCTTTTTCTACAGCATCCCACTTATTAACAACAATTACTCCTGCTCTACCATATTCTTCAATGTATGATGCAACATGAGCATCTTGATCAATAATTCCTTTTTCAGCATCTAATAAAAATAATACAACATTACTTCTTTCAACAGCTGAAACAGCTCTTAAGACACTATATTTTTCGCAATTTTCATATACTTTGCCTCTTTTTCTAATACCTGCAGTATCAATTACAACATAATTAACACCATCTTTTTTAAAGACGGTATCAATTGAATCTCTTGTTGTACCTGCAATATTAGATACGATGCTTCTATTATTTCCAATTAAAGTATTTGCTAGACTTGATTTACCAACATTAGGGCAACCAATTAAACAGAATTTAATCGTTCCTTCTGGATAATCTGAATCAGTTTCTTTTGGGAAATATGATATAACTTTATCAAGCAAATCACCTACACCTATACCATGAGCACTTGAAACACCAATTGGTTCTCCAAAGCCTAGGGCATAGAATTCATAAAGCATATCCATAAATTTAGCATCATCAACTTTATTTACAGCTAAAACAACAGGCTTATTAGCCTTATATAATATTTTAGCAACTTCTTCATCATCTCTTGTGATTCCATTACGACAATCAGTTAAGAAGATGACTACATCAGCTTCATTAATAGCTATTTCTGCTTGAGCTCTTATCTCTGTTAAGAAAGGAGCATCTTTTATTTCGATACCACCAGTATCGATAATAGAGAAATCTTTTCCTAACCAATTTGCTCTAGCATAAATACGGTCTCTTGTTACGCCTGGTTGGTCATCAGTTATGGAAAGACGTTCTCCGATTATTCTATTAAATAATGTGGATTTGCCTACGTTTGCTCTTCCAACAATTGCTACCTTTACAGGCATACTAAACACCTACTTCTTTAAATCGCCTACAATATCTCCTATTGTTGCATCATTTTCATCATTATTTTCTTCTTTGTATTTTTCAAATTGTTCTTTTTGCTCAGCAATTTGTAATGCTTTAATACTTAAAGTTAAGATCCATTTATCTTTATTTACATCAATAACTTTAGCTTTTACAATATCACCTTTATTGAAATAATCATCTAACTTAATCTTTTCAACTGATGCATCAGCACTAGAAATGAACGCTTCAACACCAAAAGCAATAACCTTTAAGCCTTTATTAGTAATTTCTTCAACGCTAGCTTCTACGATATCACCCTTCTTACAATCTACATTTTTCCAAGGGTTATCTAATAAAAGTCTTCTACTTAAAGAAATTCTTTGTTTTTCATTATCTAATTTGATGATTTTAACTTCTAATTCATCACCAATTTTAACGCACATATCTAAGTTATCATTTGGATTCCAAGAATATTCACTCTTATGAAGTAATCCAGTTACACCCTTATCTAATTCTAAGATTAATCCTACTGGAAGCTTTTGAGTAACTTTACCCTTAACAGTTTCTGATACACCGTTTTTAGCAGTATATACTTGGTAAGGGGATGGAATTAATGCTTTTCTAGATAAATCAATTTTATTTCCTTCTTTAGCTAAAACCTTAACAGCTACTTCATCGCCTATAGCTAAAGTTTTTTCAGCTCTTTCTTCTCTATTATGAGATACTTGATTATATTTCATAATCCCTCTAGCAAGTCCAATTTGCATTAAAATTCCATAAGGTTCAAAGCTAACAACTCTTGCTTTAACTGTATCACCAACATTAATGTTGCTGATTTCTTCTTTTCTCTTTTCAAACATTTCATCTAAAAGAATTGCTTTATGAGAAGCAACATATTTTTCTTTGCCTCTATCATTTTTCTTTTCGATGATTTTAACATCAAGCATTTTACCTACAAAGCTAGATAATTCTACTTTATCTCCAACATATAAAAGTGTTTCAGGAATAAATATTTCGCATCCAGCATAATCAGCTAAAACGCCTTTGTTAACGGCTTTAACTACTTTAACGCTAATAGTAGACTTATTATTATAAGCCTCTAATAAAACTTCTTGGTTTTTCTTCTTTAGTAAAGGTAGTCTAGAAACAAATACACTCATTGAATCCTCAGTTTCAATAATCTTAGCGATAGCTACATCTATTACATCTCCAACCTTTACTTTGCTTACTTCTTGATCATCATCAGAATATTGATCTTTGAACATATAAGCATCATATCCAGCGAATCCTGGAATTTCAAGTACTAATTGATTTTCTCTAATATATTCAACAGTTGCTTTTACGATATCTCCTCTTTTAGGTCTATGGTTTTCCTCAGTTGCAAGTAATTCTTCCATTGTCATATTTTCACTCATATTTAACACATCCTCTCATTTATAAGTTCAATAATTTTGTTTGCTACTTCATCTATAGTCATTTCTGTAGTATCAACTAAGATAGCATCATCTGCCATTTTTAGTGGTGATTCTTTACGTGTAGAATCGTTATGATCTCTAACCTTTATTTGTTCTCTTATCTCATCTAAATTAGCGTTTGGTAATTCTTTAAATCTTCTTTCTGCTCTACAATCAATTGAAGCTGTTAAAAAAACTTTTAGATTTGCATTTGGTAATACTTTATATCCGATATCTCTACCATCAAGAATATATTTACCATCCTTGCTTGCTTGTTGTTGTAGATAAACTAGTTTTTCTCTAACTAACTTATAGCTTGATACTTTACTAGCTGCAGCTGATACTTCTGGAGTTCTAATTAAACCAGAAACATCATTTCCGTTAAGATATATTTTTCCTTCAACATATTTTATTTCGATGTCATCTAAGATTGAATTAATCTTTTCTTCATCGTTAATATCTATTTTTTTGTTTAAAGCAAATAGTCCTACAGCACGATACATTGCTCCTGTATCAATATGTGTAAAACCTAATTTACTACATACTATTTTTGAAATTGTTGATTTTCCTGAACCAGCTGGTCCATCAATTGCAACAGTAAAATCCATTATCTCACCTTCCCATTATTTCTTTTACTTCATGTATTTTAAGTCTCCTGTAGCATCCCTTTGGAATACCCTCAAGAGTAATATTGCCTACTCTAACTCTTGTTAGTTTTTTAACTGGATGACCTATTGCATCACACATTAATCTAACTTGGTGATTTTTACCTTCATGAATAATGATATTTAGTAAAGTTGTATTATTTCTTTTATCACTACTAACCACTTTAGCATTACAAGGTTTTGTCTTATAACCAGTTTTAAGAGTTACTCCTCTTTTTAAATCTAAGACTTCAAGTTTTGTAACCAAACCTTCAACTCTAGCAACATATTCTTTTTCAACTTCATAATTAGCTTTTGTAAGCTTATTTGAAAAAGCACCATCATTAGTAACTAATAATACTCCTGCTGTATCATAGTCAAGTCTTCCAACAGGATATATACGATACTTCTTATCATTTTCTTCAAATAGATCAAGAATTGTTGGTCTATTCTTCTCATCTTTAACTGATGTGATATAGCCAACTGGTTTATTCAAAACATAATAAACATGTTCTTCTTTATCTACAATGACATTATTAACTTTTACTACATCGTTTGCACTAACCTTAGTTCCAAGCTCTGTTACAATTACATCATTAACCATAACAGCACCACTAGTAATTAGTTCCTCTGCTTTTCTTCTTGATGAAACGCCACATTCAGCAAGATATTTTTGTAGTCTTTCCATAAAATCACCCTATAATCTCTAAATATTATATCATATATAATATTATTTTGATAGATATAAAAAGAAAAAAGCACATAAAGTGCTTTATATTATTTTAAGAAAACGCCTGTTCTACTCTTATAAAATCTATCAATTTCAATGTAGTGTTTAAAGATAAAAATTGATAGAATAAACATAGGTATAACAAATACGATATGGTATATACAGAAATACTTTTGTACTGTTAAATAATCCCTATTATATAGTGGTATAACTATCCATGAAATAACAAATATAAACTGCATTAAAATGTTAAATGCATCTAGTATTGCAGAGTTAAATCTTAATCCTGCACAAAGTATAAATACAAGCATGATAAGTGAGGTAATTAAGCCATTTTCATAAAGTGCAAATACACCAATAAATAGGTCATTATGCATAGCTAAACCTATAGTTATTAAAGTAATTAAATAACATAATCCAATGATTGTAAACATGAAGCCAAATGGGTTATCAGGTTCACCTACATTATCATATCCCCCTGTTTGAACTGATGCGATAAAATGTAATAAAACAGGTATAAAATTTATGATATTCCACATACCAGGAGCTATTAAAATAGCTAGTGAATAATTAAACCAAACACTATCTCTTACACCTTCAGTTTTCGTTAAATCAATTAGTTCCTTTAAGCCTATTAAACCTATTACGATATAAGCTAAAAACAATAGAAGCATTATACCATTTGTAATAGATTCCGCTCTATTTTTTAAGTGATATAAATACCAAACTAAAACAATTATAAACATAACTAAAAATAAAAAGAAATTAGATCCAAATGGTATCTTTATGGAATTAATTAAAGTATTATTCATATTTTCTGTTTTGTCATGGATGATATATCCCAAATTAAAAAAGGCTGAACAAAACAAAGAGAATACGGATAATGATAGAATAACGATACGTAGTTTCTTCATAAAACCACTCCCTTTTTTTTATTATACAATAAATTAGTAAATAAAAAAAGACACAGCAATTGTGTCTTAAATTATACTACTAGTAAATTCATCCTTATTTCTTTCAATCATTCCAAGCTTTGCTAAAGACTTTAAACGATATAAGGTTTTTCTTTTACTTAAGTTAATGAATTTGGCTATATCTAGCAATTCTTTTGTTGTTGAAGTATATTTTAAAATATTGAATCTTTCTTGCAAAGATGAGTCTTTTGAGTTAAGTTTTATATCAAATAATTTGCATTTTTCTTTCTTTGATAATTGATTGAATGTTGCTTCATCAATATAGTTAGATGCGATTAAAGCAATACTACAATCATCTGTTGTTCTTTCATGGATTTCATAATCCATTAAATATTTTACGGTGTCTAAATATGCAGTAGAAAAAGTATATTGTAAACCAATAATAAGCTTTGCAATAGCAAATGCTGGTTTTTGTAATTTTTTATTATAAAGTGAGGCACTTGATCCATCTGACATTAAGGCAAATCCTTGGAAGCCAGTAGTCTTACCCTTTAGTAATCTTGCCTTTTCAAAGGCACGTGGTGATGTAATAAAGTAAGTAGCATTTGCGAACTCACCATTATCTGGCATTGTTAGAGTTTTTAATTCACCATTTTTAAGTCCGGCAATCAATCCATCTCCAACATGGAATACCATTACATCATCATTTTTTATTGCAACACATAAAAGTGTACTTGATAATTTTTCTTTATCACAATTCATTTCACTAGCTTTATTTTCGATATCATCAACAACATGATTTACAATCTTTGTGATAACCTCATTTGCGTTTGAAATATTGATCAATTCATCAAAGTTTTCAGCGATATATTTGCATATAGATTTGCACGCAATAATCGCTCCAACATCGGAAAATTCATAACTTCCAGCTCCATCAGCTAAAGCTGAAACTATAACTCCGTTTTGATTATAAGAAAATGTCTTATCTTGGCATACTTTTTTAGCTTTTATGTGGCTTTTTCCAATCACTTCATAATTAAGTGTTTTCCACATATTCTTCACCTCAAAACTTACATACTTTTTTTAAAAATCGATTTCACTCCAAGACTTAATAGCTTCTACGTCTAATGTAATCTTTTCACCAACAACTGATTGGCTAACACGACATACAGATTGGCTTAACCATTCAAAGAATTCTTTGAAGTTTAATCCTCTAAGCTTTAGAGCTTGACGTTTTGGTGATAATTTATTTAAGCCTTCCATATCAGCACTTGCGCCTACACCGATAGGGAATACTGTTAATCTTCTTTCTTTAACTAATGCTTCTACTCTCTTTACAGCTCTATCAAATTCTGATTGTAAGCCAGTAGCGTAACCATCAGTCATAATTACTAACCAAGGTTGGAAATAATCTACACCATTATCCTTGTATTCTTCTTTTCTAGCATCTAGTTTATCTAAAGCTAGGTTTACTGCTTCACCAAGTGGTGTTTCACCAGCTACATCGAATGCTGGTAATTCAGTAATTTGTGATAATGTTTTAAATTCAGAAATACATTTTGCTTTTCCACCGAAAGTAACAATACATACTTCTGCTGAGTTAACAGCAACATCATCGCTCTTAATAGAGTTATAGAATCTTTCTACACCCTTTCTTAATTCTTCACATCTTCTACCTTCCATAGAACCAGATGTATCTAAGCATAAACAAATTGGCACTCTGGGCGCAGGGTTAGTGGCTAAATCATCTTCTTCAAAAAAATCTGTTTCTCTTTCAATTTTACTCATCTTTCATCGCTCCTTTTTTCTTATTTTTTTCTTTTTATGTTATATTTATTTAAATTTGTACTTTCAACGTTTCTATGCATTATAATAGGAGTCTTAGCCTTCTTTATAACGCTTCTTTCAACATCAGGTAAACCTGGAAAAATCGCATTTCTAAGCGAATTCTTCTTTTCTAGCTTTAATTCATCTAAATATTGATAAATTAAAATCATCCATGATTCACTACTGATACTTTGGTTTGGATTATGATAATTTCCTTTATCATTAAATGTTGAATAGAAAGCTCCTTTAATATATTGAGGTAATAACTCCCAATATAACTTCCATGGACCAACTGGTATTAAATCAATATATCTTTGATCAGATATAATTTCTCCTCTACTGTTATTAGCCTCATATGGGAATGGGAATTTATCTTGCTTAATATTAGTAGCTGGATCAGATCCACCTCTAATAGCATATGGATGCTTACCATTCATAAATAATACATAAATTAATATTGCTAGTGAGAAGTTTTCATGTCCCCATTTTCTTAAACATTCAGAGAATTTAGAACCAGTTTCTAGTAATTCTCTACATGTAAATTCATTTGTTCCTACAGGACAAGGGAACCCTTCAATTTGATAACTATCTGTATCAACAAAATATACTTGTGTTGGAGATGTAAACATGATGTTTCTAGTGTTAATATCACCAACTATAATATTTCTTTCATGTAGGTAGTAGAATTTTTCAACAATTGTAAATGCTAATGTTACAATATCCTTTTTCTTCCATTTAGGGAAGTTTTCTTGCATAAAGGCTCTATTTTGAATCTTAGATAATAAGTAACCTTTAGCAATAGGCATTGTATAACCTACAATTTCATTATATGTATTCATTACTAAATCAATTGGCCAACAAATATCTTGGTCATAAATTGGTTTAGAAATCATTAATTTAATTTTTTCAATTTTTGATTTTGTTAATTTTCCTAAACTATATATCTTACAAGCTAAATTCTTACCAATAACATATACAGTTCCTTCCCCACCTTTACCAACTGGTTCTCCTAAATAGAAAGCCATGTTGCTCTTATATGTTCTAACAATATCCCCTTCTGTTGGAACATATGATACTGTTATAGGAGTTGCTGGGATTTTGTTGACTTGAGTAGCCATTTTAAATTTTTCTTCAGGCAAAACAACTGATTTTTTCACATTGAGTTTATATTTAATCGCCACTTAAATCACCTCCATTTTTTCCTACACTTTTATAATAACATAAAATTAACTTTTTTACTACAAAATACATAGTATTTTATTTATTTTTTTAATTAATACCAAGTAGTTTATTATAAGCGTTTAAAATTGCTTCTCCATAGAACGCTGCAATCATCATTCCAATAGCTAAATAAGGTCCAAAAGCAACACCACGTTCTTTCTTAATTTTAGTTAAAAGTAAGAATCCTTCAATTAAGAAAGCTGAGAAGCTTCCAATAAGTAATCCTAGTAAACATCTACTAGCACCAAGGAATAATCCGCATACACCCATAAGCTTAATATCTCCACCGCCTAGGGCATCTTTATTACCTGTTTTTTTAATGGCTATAAAGGCTATAACATAGAAAGATACAAAGAATATTACACCACCTAATATTCCCCATAAAACATCAGTAAATTTAAAGATCATCGCAAGTATTGCAAGTATTATTACTATAACATGACAAGTATCAGGAATAATAAATGTTTCAAAGTCTGTAAATATTACTACTAGCATTGTTAATGAGAATAATAGAACTAATATTCTATACATTTCTTTCGCATTTTCACAGTCTTTAACAGTAAATACTGTCCATGCGGCAAGTCCCATTGCAAGTATTGGAACTAATAGTCTAGATATACTCATCTTATGTCCACATACACCATATTTTCCTCTAGCAAATATATAACCAAAAAGAGGAATAAATCTCCAAAATGAGACCTTTTCATTACATTCATCGCATACTGCTTCATACTTTATTACATTCTTTTCTCTAGGCAATCTATAAATCATATAACATAAAATAAAACTTAATAGATATGCCGAAGCAATATAAATAATATACTGTATAGCCATATAAACCCTCCTTATATGCAAAAAAACTAGGGGAGTCCCTAGTTTTCGTTTTCGTTAATATCTTCTATTTTTAAAAATACTTTTGTGATTCTTCGACCAAGAACTTCTTTAATTGTGAATATCAATTTTTTGCTTTTTTCGATATATTCATCATCATCTTTTTGAATATATGTTGTATTGTAGATAATTTGTTCACCAGCTTTTGGCATATCATCTACTTGTTCATAAAGCCAACCAACTAATTTATTATGATCAGATGGTGCTTTACCTAACTCTAAAGTCTCAAATAATTCGTTTAAATCCATTTTAGCATCTACAAGATACTCATTTTCATCAATCTTGATGCACATTTCTTTTTCTTCATCGTCATGTTCATCATAGATTTCACCAACAAGCTCTTCTAATGCATCCTCCATAGTAACTAAACCAGCAGTTTCTCCAAACTTACCACTTACTATGGCCATATGAACCTTTTCTTTTTGAAGTTCTCTAATGAAATCATCAACAGGCATTTTCTTATTAACATATTTAACTGGTTTTAAGATGTCTACAATCTTAAATTCCTTCTTTTCAATTAAACATGTGAAGAAATCTCTTTCATATAGGATACCTAAGATTTTATCTTTATCATCCTTATAGACAGGAATTCTTGAATATTGATTTTCAAAGAAGATTTGTTTGATATTTTCAATTGTATCATCAACATCTATAGCAACCATATCAACTCTTGGTATCATGATATCATCAATGATTTTATCACTTAACTTAAGAGCGTTTATAATTAGGTTTGAATCATCTTCTTCAATAACGCCTTCATCAGCCATGTTATCAACTATTGTTTCTAATTCATCTTCTGTAACTGTTGGAGCAGTTTCTTCTTTAACTCCTCTAGTTATTAATTTGCTTAAGGAAATGAATAAGAAATTAAGTGGGAAGAATAATATGTTTAATACGCTTAAAATATAAGCTGTTTTAAGTGCAAAACCTTCTGCATGCTTTTTAGCAAAGCTTTTAGGCATAATTTCACCAAAGATTAAAACAATTAATGTAACTACAGCAGTTGAAACGATACCTGAAACTGTATCATCAGTAATCATTTTTGCAGCAATATAAGCACCAATTGTTGCCATGGCGATATTTACAATATTATTTCCTATTAAAATGCTTGATAAAGTGTTATCAAATTTTTGATGTACTTTTAATGCTTTAGCTGCACTTTTCTTTCCGTTTTCAGCGAAATTAGTTATTCTTACAATATTAATTGAGGAATAAGCAGTTTCTGATGCACTAAAGAAAGCAGATAGTAGCAATAAAATTACAAACACAATCCATAAGACGGGTGGAACACTCGATTCGCTATATATGAGCGCACTATCCATCAATCATCACCTACTTTAATTATTTTTCTCTAGAAACGTATTCTCCAGATTCTGTACTAACGATTACTCTTTCACCTTGGTTGATGAATAGAGGAACTTTAATTACCCATCCAGTTTCTAGTGTTGCATCCTTAGTTGCATTAGTCTTTGTATCACCAGCAACACCTGGAACGCATTCAGTTATTTCAAGTACTACCTTATCTGGTAGATCTACACCTAGTAATTCTCCTTTGTAGAATGTTACGTTAACTAACATGTTAGGAACTAAGAAATGTAATTCATCTGTAATATGAGATGCAGGAATTTCAACTTGTTCATAAGTTTCAGTATTCATGAATACATGATTATCTCCATCTGCATATAAGTATTGCATTTCTTGCTTGTCAAGGATAGCTTGTTCAATCTTGATACCAGCGTTAATACGCATTTCAAGAACGCCTCCTGTACGCATATCTCTTACTTTAGTTCTAATGAATGTATTACCTTTACCTGGTTTTACATGCATAAACTCTAAGATTTTCAATAATTTTCCATCGAATTCAATAGTCATACCATTTTTAAATTCATTACTTGTCATTTTTATTTACCACCTTTTAATTTAATATCTATGATATTATAGCACAATATATTTAAAAATCAAATAGTAAGTATAAAAAAAGCCATTTATTGGCTTATTTTTTATAGAAATCTTCAATTAACTTGATGCATTTATCAACAGGATGATCTAATGCATCAACCATTATGGCATTCATTTGGTTTTTAAACCAAGTAAGTTGTCTTTTTGCATAATGTCTAGTATTTTTCTTTATTTCTTCTATGGCTGTATTTAAATCATATAACCCATCAAAGTAATTATTTATTTCTCTATATCCTATTTCTTTTTGAATGAACCCATCATCTCTTAAAGACTTTACTTCTTCAACCAAACCCATTTCAATCATCTTATCTACACGCTTATTTATTCTATCATATATTATTTCTCTATCTGCGTTTAGGCAAATGATTAAGATGTCATATAATGGCTCATTTTTGCCTTTTCTACTAGATAATATGTTATTGTTTTTAGCCTCAATATACGCTCTAATAACTCTTCTACGATTGAATCTATCTACTGTTGCATTACTATCAAGTTCTAGTAACATTTGATATAGCTTTTCGGTATCTATATCATCATAAGATTTATCTTCATCTAAATCTCTTTTTACATCATCAAATTCATAATTATATAAAGCTGCCTTTACATATAAACCAGTACCACCAACTATTAGTGGTTTATCTATTTTATCGATTAAGCTTCTAACATCACGTTGGAAATCACATACAGAATAATCTATACCTAAATCAAGAAAGTCAATTAAATGATGTTTTATACCTTTAAAATCTGTAAGTTTAGCACTACCAATATTTAGTCTTTTATATACTTGTACAGAATCACCATTAATTACTTCAAAGCCAAAATGTTTTGCTACTTCTAGTGATACATCACTTTTACCTACACCTGTAGGACCTACTATACATACGACCTTTTTCATCTACATAATCCTTAAGAATAATTTTTCAATTTCATTTTGGCTTATATTAATTATTACAGGTCTACCATGAGGACAAGTGAATGGATTCTTACATTCAGATAATTGCTTAAGTAAGTCATTTGCTTCAGTTGCTTCTACATTTCTATTTGCTTTAATTGCACCTTTACAAGATATCCTTTTAGCTAGTTCATCACGTATAGATTTAATATCAATTGTATTAGATTCAACAATACATTTTATCATTTCTTCTGTTATCTCAATAGAATTACCAATAAACCATACTGGTACACTTCTTAGATATAAATTATTATCTCCAGCATCTTCTAAAACTAAACCAATATTTTTTAATTCTTCATTATTTTTTTGAATAAATATTTTTTCATTTTTAGTTACTTCAATAATTGCTGGAACTAATAGATCTTGTGATACCTTTGTTGGATTAGATAGTGCTTCAATATATTTTTCATATCTAATTCTTTCAGCTGCGGCATGTTGATCCATTAGATATAATCCATTTTCATTTTGGAATAGTAAATATGTTCCTGCATATTGTCCAATATATTCCATATAAGGAATTCTTTTTTCTAGTGTGTCTATTTCTTCTTCTAAGAAGCTTTGTTTTTCATAAGATAGGTTTTCAGTTATCTTATCTTCATATTTAATTTCTTTTTCACTATTAATAAACATTTCTTCTTCCTTTTTAATTTTTATTTCAGGAATTAATCTTGATTTATATAGTGCATCTTTAATAGTTTTAGTAATTAAACCTTTTACTAAATCTTCACTAGAAACTCTAATTTCTTTTTTAGTTGGATGTACATTTACATCTATTAAAAGTGGATCTAAATTTACAAATACTACAGCTAGGGGATATCTACCTACAGGTATATAAGTATCATAGCCTTCAATGATAGAATTCATTATTCCATAGTTTTTAACATCTCTACCGTTCACAATCAATGTAATGGCGCTTTTACGCGATTTATTGACTGTTGGTTGAGCTAAGAAGCACTTAACTTTTATACCATTTTTTTCACCTGTTACTTCTATCATATTTTTGATAGATTCAACACCATAAATGTTTCCAATGATACTTTTCATATCGTTATTACCATTAGTTTGTAATAACACTTTTTTATTATTAGTTAGTTTAAATCTAACGTTTGGATTTGATATTGCAAGCTTATCTACAACTTCACAAACATTAGCTAATTCAACATTTTCATTTTTTAAATATTTTAATCTTGCAGGAGTGTTAAAGAATAAATTTGATACAGTTATTTCCGTACCCTTATTTAAAGAAATAATACCTTCATCAAGAATCTTATTTGCACGTAAATGAACATAATAGCCAATATCTCCAGGATTAGATTTAATAACTAAATCACTAACAGATGCAATACTTGGAATTGCTTCTCCTCTAAAGCCTAAAGTATTAATTCTAAATAAATCATATTGGTTTTTAATCTTACTTGTGGCATGTCTTAAAAAGCTCAAATGAATGTCTTCTTTATCCATACCCATACCATCATCAATTACTTTGATTTCTCTAATACCAGAATCAACTAATTCAATAGATATGTTTGTAGATTTTGCATCTAATGAGTTTTCAACTAATTCTTTTACTACTGATGATACTCTTTCTACTACTTCACCAGCCGCTATTAAGTTGGATAAATGTTCATCTAATTGAATAATTCTTGACATAGTTATTCCTCCACTCAAAATAATTATACAATAATTTATTTTGTTTTTCCATAAATATATGTTATAATAACAATGTTAGTAATTAAGGAGGAACTTTATTATGTATGAGAAAGAAATAGAATCTGCTAAAGAACAATTTGGCAAATTATTAGAAAAACAACTAAAAAGAGTTGAAGCAATGAAGGCTCAAGGAGATTTCATTGATTATAAAAAATTAGATAAAATCGTTATCGGTGTTTGTGGTGGAGATGGTATTGGACCAAGAATCACTCATGAAGCCGCTAGAATTCTTGAATTCTTACTAAAAGATGAAATCAAGAAGGGTAAAGTTGAAATCAAATATATTGATGGATTAACTATTGAACGTAGAGCTGAGTTATTAAAGGCTATACCTGATGATGTTTTAGCTGAACTTAAAACATGTCATGTAATCTTAAAAGGACCTACTACTACTCCAAGAAAAGGTGATCCCTGGCCAAACGTAGAATCAGCAAACGTTGCTATGCGTAAGGAATTAGATTTATTCGCAAATGTTAGACCAGTTAGAATTCCAGAACAAGGAATCGATTGGACTTTCTATAGAGAAAATACTGAAGGTGGATATGCTGCTGGTAAGGAAGGAGTTAACGTTACTGAAGATCTAGGAATCGATTTTACAGTAGTTACTTCTCAAGGCTGCGATAGAATCATTAGAGCTGCTTTTGAATTTGCTAAAGCAAACGGAAAAACAAGAGTTACAGCCGTTACTAAGGCTAACATCATCAAAACAACTGATGGAAAATTCCTTGATACATTCTATAGAATAGCTCAAGAATATCCAGGTATTACTTGTGATGACTGGTATATTGATATCATGACTGCTAAGCTAGTTGATGAAAAGAGAAGAAAAGATTTCCAAGTTGTAGTTCTTCCTAACCTATATGGTGATATCATCACTGATGAAGCTGCTGAATTCCAAGGTGGAGTTGGTACAGCTGGTTCTGCTAATATTGGTAAGAGATATGCTATGTTTGAAGCTATTCATGGTTCAGCACCAAGAATGGTTCAAGAAGGTAGAGATATCTACGCTGATCCATGTAGCGTTATTAGAGCAGGTGCAATGCTTCTAAGCCACATTGGTTATGTAAATGAAGCTAATAAGTTATATAATGCTCTAGATATTTGTACTATTACAGAAAAGAAATTAGTTATGACTGGTAGAGATACTGGTGCTACTTCTGAACAATTTGCTAATTATATAATGGAAACTATTTCTAAAATGTAATTTGGGGTGATTAATTTGTTAAAAGCAATTCTTCTTTTCCTAAAAGGATTTATTATGGGAATTGCAAATATTATTCCAGGTGTAAGTGGTGGAACACTTGCTGTAATACTTGGCATATATGAAAAATTAATTGATATCTTAAGTGCTATTTGGAAACATATAAAAGAAAACTTAAAATTCTTAATCCCTCTATTCCTTGGTATGGGAGTCGCCATTATTCTTGGTTCCTATGCTATAGACTGGGGATTAGATAATTTCCCTATAGCCACAACAATGTTTTTCATTGGTCTAGTAATAGGAGGTATTCCATATATCTATTTAAAGGTTCACAAAAAATATAGTATCGTTAATGTCCTTATATTCATTATCGTTGTTGCGCTAGTAATATTTATAAGCTTATTATCATTAAATAAAGAAGCTGATTTAAGTAATATAGATTTCTTACTTGTTATTAAACTATTCTTTGTTGGAATGGTTGCTGCTGCTACAATGATTATTCCAGGAATAAGCGGTTCATTAGTATTAATGAACTTAGGTTATTATGAAGGAATAATTGAAGCTATAAAGGGGTTAACTGATCTAAATAAACTTGGACATAATATTTGTATATTATTACCATTTGGAATTGGTGTAATTTTCGGTTTAATTATTATTGCAAGATTAATTAAATGGTTAATTCATAAATTCCCAGTTCAATCTTATTTTGGTATATTAGCCTTTGTTATAGCTAGTATTGTATGCATTATTCTTAAAATGGATGCTTCTGACTTCAATGTAGGTGAATTTATATTAGGATTTGTATTATTATCAATTGGAGCATTTATAACATTTATACTCGCAAGATATGATTATAATAGAAATCAAACTGATGATAATGATGAAGATGATTTAGATAATGAAGTACAAGATAATGAAATTAACGATAATAAAGAAATAGAAACAGAAAATTTAGAAAATATAGACGAAAAAAAAGATGTTGAGTAATTCAACATCTTTTATTTCTTAGCATTTTGTTAGATAAGCTGCACCAATGATACCTGCATCGTTTCCTGCAGATGCTTTTAGAATCTTAGTGTTTTTAACATTCTTGAAAGCAATCTTATCAAAGTGTTTTTGAATATTATCAATAATGATAGCTCCACCATTTGAGATTCCACCACCAAAGATAATAGCTGATGGGTTAACTACACAAGCCATAATGCTTGCTGCATAAGCTAAATAATAACAAACACTATCAATTAGTTTAAATGCTTCTTCATCGCCTTCTCTAGCCATATCTACGATATCTTTTGTAGATAAGCCTCTTAGTCTATCTGATTTACTAGCAATTCTAGCAATACCTTTAGATGCACAAGTAGTTTCAAGGCAACCAATATTTCCACATCCACATTGTCCTTCATCAGTAACTTTAATGTGTCCTATTTCTCCACCTGCACCAAAATCACCATTTAAGATTTTTCCATCTACAACAATTCCACAGCCAATTCCTGTACCAATTGTAATAGTTGCACAGCTCTTATATCCCTTACCTGCGCCACATTTAGCTTCAGCTAATGCTGCCATGTTAGCATCATTGCCAACGAAAATGTTATCGTTATGAACATATTTCTTTAATTCTTCTTTAACGTTAACATTCTTTAAATTAGCGTTTGGACAATCAACTACATTATCTACTACTGGTCCTGGTACACCTACACCATAGCTTAAGATTTCATAGTTTTTATCCTTAAGTGAATCAGCAACATCTTTGAAGATGTTTTCTGTTGTCTTAATTGCATATTTTTCTAAAAGGTTCATTTCTTCATCAAATAAACCAATTTTAATTGTTGTTCCACCAACATCAATTCCACAAATTGCCTTCATAATATCCTCCAATTATTCAAAAAGATGATTTGAAAATCATCTTTTATCTTTTTCTTCCTTTTGTAATTTGTTCATCACCAAGACGCTTTAATTCATCTGGAGTGAATCCTAATTTCTTTAATACTCCGATATCTTCAGCTAATTGAGGTATCTTACATACACCAACAACTGCTGTAGCAATCTTTTGGTTCTTTAAAACCCATGCTAAACTGATTTGTCCAATTGATTGAGCTCTTTGAGCTGCAACAATGTTAAGCTTAGTTAGAGTTCCTCTTAATTCTTCAGTAACATCTTCTCTATTTAATGTTGGAATAAAATCTTTAGTAGCTCTACATACTTCTGGAATATCTTGGCTAATGTACTTGTTAGTTAATAAGCCTTGAGCTAGACATTGGTAAGCCATAGTTCCTCCACCAAAATCAAAGTATGTATCAACAACACCATCATCTTCAGCATCACGGATTAAGTAAGAATATCTAATTTGTCCACCAACAAATGGAACATCTAGTTTTCTTAATAAATCTGCCATTCTTCTAACTTCTAATGAAGTGTAGTTAGTTAAACCGATATATAATGCCTTTCCTTGTTTAACAACTTCAGCTAATGCTAAAGCAGTTTCTTCAGGATTAATGTCATGATCATAATTTTCATGGAATAGAATATCAACATAAGGTATTCTTAATCTTTCTAGAGATTTGTCAACTTGTGATAAGATTAACTTTCTAGATCCACCTTCAGACATAGGTGCATCAGACATTGATTTTCCGCCAACCTTAGTTGAAATAACGATTTCATCTCTATATGGCATTAAATCTTCTTGCATAATCTTACCAAAGATTTTTTCAGTCATACCTGAAGTTTCATAGTCATTTGCCTTATCTCCAAAGTTTCCACCTAAATCGAAATAGTTAATACCGTTATTAAAAGCTGTTAGAACTATTTCACGGCAAGACTTGAAATCTTTTTCTGAATTAAAATTATGCTTTAAACCAAGTGAGATAACTGATACTTTAATACCTGTTGTCCCCATTCTTCTATAAAGCATACGGCGAGAACGCCCAGCATCTGCATTAAACATAATTCATCCCTCCAAATCAAAAATGTAATAATATGTTTTATACTTACGTAATTATATTATAATAAATAATCACTCATAATTCAACCTTTATTTTATGTTTAAAATAAGCATTTTTCTATTTTTTGTCACTATTTTTTCCGCATTAAAAATTTAATAAAATTGCTAAAACAACAATAAATCGCTTCTTTTAGCCTTTTATCTTATCTACTAACATATTATAAGCTTCATCAATGTTTGATATGTCTTCTAACTTATACTTATTAGTTTCTGTGTTAAGAATTATTGTCTTTCCGCTTCTACAAATTAGTGGTCTAACAACTTGAACACCCTTAATTTCACTAATCTTTAGTGTCACTAATTTCTTCTCTCTATCAGGTGTAAAAGTAATTTCATCTTCCTCAATTTTTAAAATTAAATCAGGTGTTTTTACATATCCAATAAAGGAATTATAAGCGAATAAATCACCTATAATAGCAAACACTGGGACAATAAATGCAGGCCAAATAACATCATCTTGTTTTGCGATATAGATTAGAAAAATAATAGTTAAAATTGAAAGAATTGTCGCTAAAATAACACAAGTTAGATAGATACCAAAATATCTTTTATCTTTTCTTATTTCCATACATATCACTATCCTTTAATAATATTATAACACTAAATAAAAATAAAAAACGACTTATTTTTCATAAATCGTTTATTTATACACAAAACTTTTCTACATATGCATCTAATGCTTTTTGAATTACTTTTTTAGCTTCTGATGCACCTAATACTTCTTTTACAATTGGTTGTTTTCCTTCAAGTTGTTTATATACTGTAAAGAAGTGCATTATTTCATCAAATAAGTGTTGTGGTAATTCAGACACATCTGTGTAGCAGTTATTTGCAGGGTCATTTACACATATTGCGATGATCTTTTCATCTACTTTATCATCATCTACCATCTTAAGTACTCCAATAGGTACACACTTAACTAAGGCTAATGGTAAGATAGCTTCAGAACATATAACTAAAACATCAAGTGGGTCGTTATCATCTGCATAAGTTCTTGGAATGAAACCATAGTTTGCAGGATAATGTGTTGAAGTATATAAAATACGATCTAGGTAAAGTCTACCTGTTTCTTTATCTAATTCATATTTGTTTTTACTACCCTTTGAAATTTCAATACAAGCAATAAATTCATCTTTATTGATTCTTTTTGGATTAATGTTATGCCAAATGTTCATTATTATTCACCTCCACACGAATAATAATACCACAGTATTAATAAATAAAAAGAAGAAAATGTTTTCAAATTATAATTTTGTGAAAACATATAGGATAATCCAAAAACCACTCATGAAAAAGCAAGCTGCTAAAGCAAAAACATTCATAAGTAAAACCCATTTTTTAAGGAAGGATTTTTTAAGTTTACATGAGAATAATCCTACGCCTACAAAGATAAAACCAAAATAAGAGGCATACCAGAATTTGTCAATTATAGAAGCTATTGCAAAAATATAAGCAATTATTGGCGCTATTATTTCTGTATTATGAGTATCAGCTTCTACTTCCTCTTGTTCCTCTTCATCTAGGATATTTTGTTGATCTTGTCTTTCCAAAGCTTTAGAAAATATTTCTTCAACTTCATCTTTTTCTTTATCTTCAAAATCCATTTAAATCACTCCAAACACATTATAGCATATTAGAAAAAAATGTGCTACTTTGATAGCACATCATTAGTCATTAATTTTGGTAATACTTTTTCAAAATCAACCCCATATTTTTCATCATAATTATCTTTCTTTTTTGTCTCAATTATTGAATCAACTGTAAAATCTACAGCTATTTTAGCAGCATCTAATAAATCAAGTCCTTTAGCTAATGCACCAATTAAGACACTTGCGAAAATATCACCTGTGCCATGATAATATCCTTCGATTTGTTCTCTTGCATAATATCTAAATTCATCTCTACTAACATCATAAGTTGCTACTCCAATATTTCCTTCTTTAAAAGAAACACCAGTTAAAACAATATTATTAACACCAAATTTAGATAAATGATAAATTAATTCAGTGATATATTCTTTACTTTGAATTCCAGGAATATATTCCATTCCTGTAAGTAGACACGCTTCAGTAATATTTGGAACTAAAACATCTGCTTTTTTACAAAGTTCCTTCATTTTTTCTACAAAGTCCATATCAAATAAGGAATAAAGCTTTCCATTATCAGCCATTGCTGGATCTACTAAAACTAAGTTATCGTTAGTTTTAAATTGATTAATTAAATCGATAACTAAATCAATTTGTGCTTTTGAGCATAAGAATCCACTATATATAAAATCATATTCTCTATTAATACTCTTCCAGTGATTAACTATAGGTGTAATTTGATCATCAAGCATTAAGCAAGTATAACCAGTAAATCCCCCTGTATGAGTAGATAATACAGCAGTTGGAAGAATAGAACATTCAATTCCCATTGCTGAAATTATAGGTAGTGCAACAGTAAGTGAACATCTACCAACACATGATATATCGTTAATCGCTAGGCCTTTTATTTGGTTCATAACAATACCCCCTACCTATTCAAATATATATCATTTTATGATATATGTCAAATAATAAACGTTTTCATATTTTCATGTCTATTTTTTAATGTATAATAATATCGTGGGGTGATTTTATGAAGAAAAATGATGTATCCCTATTCATAATTGGTTTGTTTTATGGAATAATCGGGATTATCTTTCTAACTGTTCCTGCGGATACAATTTTAAAATTCATCTTTATTGTTTTAGGTATATTATTAATTATCTTTAACGGACTAATTTTACTAGATTGTATACCACGAATTAAAAAGGATAAATCTTATATTGTTGTTATGGCAGTATGTATCATACAAATAATTCTTGGATGTTTTATTGCAATAACAGAAAATAACACATTATTAATTATAACTGGTTCACTATTAATTGGTTTTTCAATGATAGATGTCTTATCAGCAAAGGATAAGAAAGAACAATTAAAACTTGAAGCAACTAAAATCTCTTTAGGATTAATATTCATTATCCTTGGAGCAACAGATACCGCAAAACTATTATTTATCGTTTTAGGTATCATTAGCTTAGTATTTGCAATAATTTATTTATTACTTGCTTTAATATTATCATTTATCAAAGATGAAATTGATTCAGATGAAAACAGTATTTATAAAAATGGTAGATTAATCGCATCAAATTATGATGAAAGAGATAAAAAATAGAGAAGGAAAATCCTTCTCTTTTTTTAATCATGATATGTTCCTATTTTCTTAAGCATATCTTCAAATTCTAATTTTGGAACTGGTTTACTATAGTAATAGCCTTGTGCTCTAAAACATCCATATTTAGCTAAAAAATCAGCTTGTTCTTTTGTTTCTACACCTTCGCATATTACGCTAATATTTAATTTCTTAGCCATTGCTATAATAGAACTAATTATTATTTCATCTGATTCAGACATCATATTTCTATTAATAAATGTTCTATCAATTTTTATTTCATTAACCTTGAAATCTCTTAAAACAGAAAGTGATGAATAACCTGTACCAAAATCATCAATTGATGTCATAATACCGTTTTGCCACATTTTATTAATGAATCTAGCAAGTCTTTCATTTTCTTCTAAATTCGTTGTTTCTGTAACTTCTATTACAATGTCTTCTGTCTTAACATTATACTTTCTAATAATATTAATTATCTTATCTTCTAATTCTTCATCTTCAAAATCTTTTCTAGATAAATTACAAGATGCAGGAACAATATTATTACCCAAATTTCTATAATTATGGATATCTTTACATAAGCTTTCTAGAACGAATAAGTCTAGTTGTATAATATCTCCATTCTTTTCAAGAATAGGTACAAATACGCTTGGTGGTAAAACCTTACCCTTATTCTTCCATCTAGATAGTGCTTCTACACCTATAATTTTTCCTGTATTTATATCAAATTTAGGTTGATAATAAACAGAGAAATTACCCATTTCTAGTTCATCTTTAAATGTATGTTCAATGTTGTTTATAGAAATAAACATTTCTAGTAGTGCTGGTGTTAGTTTTTCAATTGGTTTTTTTGCTATTTTAGCATATTGGCAAGCGATAGCTGTATTCGCGATAACTGATCTATAATCAAAGTCTTTATCACTATTTTCTTGATAACCTATAACACCCTTAATTTCTATTTTTGTTTTATTTCCATCAACCTCTAATTCAACATTTACTTTAGATACAGCATTAACAAATTCTTTATGCTTTTCTTTCTTTAAGAAGGCAACAAAGTTATCTCCACCTAAATGTCCTATGGCACTATCACTAGATGTAAATTCTTTAACTTTTTTCGCATATTCTTTAATAAGCTGGTCGCCTATTTGATAATTATATAACCTATTAACAAACCCAAAGCCTTTTAGGTTAATATAATAAGAATTATATTCAGATGGTTTATGACTATTAAGCAAAATATGTATTTGCTTAAAAAATCCTTTCGCATTAGGCATATTAGTATCAGAACTTAAAGTTTCTCTTTCTTCTGCCTGACGTCTTAATATGAAATTGTTATAATATAGTTCTAAAATTCTAAGTAGAACATCAATATCGTTTTTCTCTTCATCAGTTAATTCATAATTTTTGTCGTTTTTAAAAAAGGTAAAATCATATGAGCCATTTTCATACTTAATTGGATTATCTTTATCATATTCTTCTGTAGAAATATATTCTAAAGTATCAGGAAAAGCATCTGATTTTATCACTATTTTTCCAATATGAAGTTCATCCTTCACTAAATCTAAGGCACAACGAAAAGGGTCACTACCAGATTTAAGTGCATCAATTAATGACTTAAAATCGAACATACTATCACCTCCTTGATAGTATTGTAGGTAATTCTTATTCTAGCATTAATATTATATTAAGTCTATATATTTAAAAAATAATAAGACAAATAATTGAAATGCGTCCAAGAATAAAAAAAGTCGATATTCCTATCGACTAATTTATATTGTGTCTAAGTACTAGCTAATTGATACAGAGTGTCCACCCCTTTATATAATTAATTATGGTGTATATACAACCTTTGGTGGAAGCCCTGCTCTACTATCAAAATAAGCTAACATTCCATATTGATTCATCCCATTCTTCAACGGATTCATTTAAGTATTGATGTTTCTTAATAAATATATCTATCTGCTTACCTTTTTATATATTTTTCTTAATAAATTCTTCTATCTTATCAAACGGAACCTTATCATGATTCTCTCCACCATCGTATAAATCAGTATGTGTTGCATTAGGTACAATCAATAATTCTTTATTATCTCCTTTTAATAATTTAAATGCATCTTGACCAAAATATAATGAGTGTGCTTTTTCACCATGGACAATCATTACTGCACTTCTTATTTCTGATGCATATGTAAATAATCTCGTATTAAGAAGTGATGAAGATGCTGTAACACACCATCCATCATTACTATTTAAGCTTCTCTTATGATATCCTCTATTTGTCTTATAATAATCATAATATTGTTTTACAAACCAAGGTGCATCAGTTGGATCATCAACTACACCACCTGCTAATTTATAATTATTATTTTTAAAATCAATAGTTCTTTGATTATTAATAGCTACTCTTGCTTGATATCTTGCTTCTTCATTATCAGATTCATCAAAATATCCATTCCCTGCAACTCTAGTCATGTCATACATAGTTATAGCAACAGTTGCTTTAATGCGTGTATCAATACATGCTGTTTGAATAGCCATACCACCCCAGCCACAAATTCCGATAATTGATATCTTTTCATTATCAACGCAATCAAGATTGGATAAAAAATCGACTGCTGCTTGGAAATCTTCTACATTTATATCTGGTGAATTCATATATCTAGCCTCTCCACCACTTTCCCCTGTAAATGATGGGTCAAAAGCAATTGTTAAAAAACCGTATGATGCCATTTCTTGAGCATATAAACCACTACTTTGTTCTTTTACAGCACCAAATGGACCTGATATAGCTATTGCTGGAAATATGTTACCATCTTTAGGCCAATACATATCAGCAGCAAGTTCAATTCCAAAATGATTTTTAAATGTTACTTTTTTATGATTTGTTTTTTCATTTTTAGGAAATACTTTATCCCATTCTTTTACTAAATTTAATTTTTCTTCTTTTAACATATTATATCTACTTTCTAATATAATCTTTATCTAAATCATCATTAATTGATTCATATTTTTCTACTTTCATATGTAGATCATATTTTTCTCGTAAATCCATTATTTCCTTCATTAAAGGTAGCTTATGATGAATATCAAGTGCTTCTTGATTTACCCATGAATCAATTAATAAAATAGTTTCTTTATCATTTAAAGGCATAAAGTATTCATATCTTAAATTCCCTTCTTCTCCTCTTATTTCATCAACTATACCACTAGATATCATTTCATTCATGAACTTCATCGCATTTCCGTTTTTTCCAGTATAAAAAATATGTATTGTTATACTCATAAACATCACCATCTTTAATACAATTATACTATAAAACGTCTCATAAAAAAAGGAGGACTTATCCTCCTACATTGATAATAATTTATTATAAAAATCTGGACTAATAGATGTTATTAATATCCATGTTACTGTAAATAAGTCTATTAATGTATGAGCTATTATTATAGGCATTAAGTTCTTCTTTTTCTCATATATTATGCATAAAATAATAGTTAGAGGTAAAAACGATAAAAACCTATAACCCATAAATCTAATATCTAAAATAAAAGGTATAAATGAATGTTGTAGCGCAAAGAAAAAGCTAGGTATAGCGATTTTTAGATATTTGTTATTTATATTATTTACACCAATTCCTAAATATAATACATCTTCAGCAATACCAGTAGATATTGGAAGTATTAAAAATACAATGATAGCTAGCCAAATAGGTAGTGGACTAATCATTTCTTTCGAAAAATAAGGAAACTTTTGATAAAAGATTAATCCTGATAAATACATTCCACCCATACCTAATAATAAAACTATAATACAAATTATAATTATATTTTTTGCATTTGTTTTTCTCTTTTCATTATTAATTAATTCACATAAATTCATATTCTTATATTTCATGATTAAAACAAAAACAAGAATTATAAATATATTAATTATAGAACAAATAACGCTCCAACAATTTGTTAAATCTTTATATTCTTTATTAGTGATAAGGTGAATACATAAAAATATAAGAATAAATAATATACATCTAATAGGAAGTAATAACGATATTTTAAATTTCATAATTAATACCTCCTAATTATATCTATGATACAGTTATAATATGGTAAGTCTATAGATGAATCTAAGGCATAGCCTTCACATATAGCATAAATACTTCTAAATAAGACATTAGATAATACTTTAGGATTACCATCTTTTATAGAACCATCAGCTTGTCCTTTAATAATTAAAGGTATGAATAAATCTATTATATTAACTTTTAAAGCAAGATCTCTTACTCTTTTAGGTGTTCCTTCTTTTTGGGCTTCAGGCATTAAGATAAACATTCTAGCCATATTAATATCACTTTTTACAGCATTAAATAATTCTTTAACAAAATTAGATAAATAATCTATTGGGCTAATATTATCTATATCTATTGGTTTATTTAAAGTATTAACTCCTAAAGATACTAATTCATAATATAAATCTTCTTTTGATTTAAAATAATGAAATAATAAACCAACACTCATATTTAGTTCATCTGCTATATCAGTTATTTTAGTAGCTTTATATCCTTTTTTTGTGAATAATTCTAAGCCCTTATATAGAATATCAATTCTTCTTTTATCTTTTTGTTCCTTACGTGTCATATAATCACTACTTTCATTGAATATTTATTCAACGAAATTATAACACTAAACAATTATTATTTCAATATGCATTTATTAAAGATAATAAAAAAGGCTTAATAACACGAATCTGTTTGATGATTTCGGACAATTAAAAAAAAAGACACATTAGGTATTGAAAACTAATGTGTTTTTTTGTATTTATAAAATGAAGGAGGATAAGATATGAGAAAAACCATAAAGCATAGAGTATATACTACTGAAGAA